>JAFXZY010000023.1 GCA_017541025.1 Bacteroidaceae bacterium
CAAGTCGCATCGTGGGGTAAGGGGATGGTGGCTACATATTGATGTTGTGCTGTTGCTTTTTACTGAAAGCTGCTACTAACGACTCATAAATCTACCCTTAATCGTGTATTGGATGATAGTTGCGGATTTTAGGGTTATTAAAAAACTGTGGTTGAATTATGATTTTCTAGGGCAAAAGTATGTCTTTTGCCTGAATCCTCCAAATGTTTGGCCAGTTATTTTAGACTATTCATCACGTGCAGATGGAAAGGACGGTAATGAGGTCTTTGTCGTAATGGAAAACGACGTTGATGTCCATGACCATTAAATACCGTATCTCTGGACGAATTGTCGGATAGCTGTTCTTTCGGGGTGACTTGGGGAGGTCGCGGAGGTCCCAGCACAAATATTCGAATATGGCGCTGCTGAATCCGATACTCCCGCCACGCTGCTCCTTGTGATAATTAAGGACGGTGTTGAGCTGCGACTCAAAATGTCTGGTAAAGACCATGTTGAAACCACTCATTCGGATGATGCGCTCGCGCCATTCCTTGAATTCCTTCTTGAATTCCTCTAAGGTGATGACTTCGCCGTGCTTCATCTCGCGTAATGCCAGATCTAAGTCGGAGGGGAGATTCATGATAATACTTTCATGGCGGTCCAAGTCATCAGGCCAATGGACTTTTGTTCTTGGTATGCCGCGTGCTTCGAGTTCTATGCGATCTTCTTCTGATGTATTCATAGGTGTCCTTGTTTTTTTTAGTTGTAGTAAGGTTTTCGCTACAAAGATATACATTATTATTGTATAGCCATGAATTCAGGCTGTTTTTTGTTGTTGTTTCGTTCATTCAAACAATTTTGAGTGTCAATGCGTAAAATTTTGCCCTCAGAATGCCTGTGAAGGACTTTTTTACGAAAAGAGTTTGTAAATTTGTAATGAGTTGGGCTGTAGTCCGATGAAGTTTTTCTATTAGAAACTGATATATAATAATTATCAGAAAATAAACCAATCACGATAATACTTTAATAATGATCCAAATGAAGAAAGTCTTTCTACTTCTGCTGATTATCTGCACTTTGACTGCACAGGCACAAACCTATTGGGACGGCACGGCCGACAAGAACCTGCCCGGTGACGGTACTGAGGCAAGTCCCTATCTCATCAGTACGCCCGAGCAACTGGCGGGTTTGGCTGCACGTGTGAATGAGGACGGCGAGGATTTTGCCGGCAAGTATATCAAACTGACACAAGACATTTATCTGACGGACCTCTCACAAGAAGGGGAAAACAGGAAGCAATGGACACCTATCGGTGACGTGTTCTGCGGCAATTATTCCATTGACCCAGAAAGCGGCGAAATTATAAGTCCTGAACGTCAGGAGGCTTTGTTTTGCGGTCATTTTGACGGTGATGACCATACCATCTACAACTTATACTATGTACCGGTTGACGACTGGGGAGGAGAGAACTTTGATCCGTATGTCGATGAACTGACCGATGTTGATTTCTCATCGTATAATAAGGCTCTTTTTGGAAACATCGCTGGAGGAAGCGTCAAGAACCTGACTATTAACAATGCGCAAATCGCAGGTATAGGTTATGTTGCCTTACTTGCCTGTAATGTTAAACAAGGCAGTACTATCAGCAACTGCAACGTACAGGGGCAGTTGTATAGTTTGTCGGCTAGCATGGGAGCCTTCACAGGGGAAAATGAAGGACTGATAGAGCATTGTAGCGCAAACGTAGAACTGACGCAAGGACGTATAGGCGGCTTTGTCCACACCAATCAAGAGACAGGTGTCATACGTGACTGTTCCGTAAGCGGAAAGGCTTACTCTACATCGGGTGACATTGGCGGATTTGTGCATACCAATCTCGGACTCATCGAACGATGTTCAGCAAGTGTGGATATACAGGCACTATACGGAAAGATCCAAGGTAATGTAGGGGCGGCTGCATACAGGGGACGTTACGCAGGCGGATTCGTTTTTTCCAATATGTACGCTATTGAAGATGGGCGAGTGTCTCACCAAGGCATCATCCGTGAATGTTATGCCACAGGCAGCCTGCAGAGCAATAATGGCGGAATGTTAGGAGGCTTTGGCATCTGGAATTACGGACTCATCGAATCATGCTATACCACCAGCCAAATGAGCCTTGCCGATACCGATGATGGTGCAAGGACCTATATGTCGTTGTTCCTTCAGGAAAATGGTAGTTATTTCCGGCACGAGGCTCTGCCGGGTGACTGCATCAACTGTTTTGCAGCAAGCACTTTTGTCTTGCCCGATGCCGACCGTTATGCTTGCGCTCCGTTTACAGAACAGTTCAACCACAGTTGGGAAGATGAAGCAAATGGGTTCGTACATTCCCGTGAGATAGGTTGCTATTGGAACAAAGATGCCTTTACGACAACCGGCGTAGGCCATTCGGTTGCCTATCTGGGGACAGAAAAGACACTCAGTTACATGAAGAGCCAGGCATTTGTTGACGACCTGAACAGGATGGCTGCCCTGTGTGGAACCAGCACATGGGAGTATCGTTCCGGTGACGTTCCACGGACAACAGGGGTGAAGGCTGCCAACCTGACTGACTACGTTGGAGGCGGCGATGGAACACAGGCTAATCCGTACCTTGTAAACAATAAGGAGCAACTAGCTAATATAGGATGGTATGTGGATCATGGCTACAACTTTAAGCATCAGTATCTGAAGCAGACAGCAGACATAGCCTTGAACCTTCCGATGGAGAACTGGGGGCAGGAAATGCCTACGGAGTGGCAACCCATTGGAGGCACTCACCATTTTGGTGATGAGATGGTGGTGGACGTCGACTATCCGTTTAGTGGCAACTACGATGGCGACTTCCACGAGGTTCAAAATATGTACATTGACAATTCCTTGAAAGCGCAAGGGCTCTTTGGTATCATCGCAGATGGATGTACGTTCAGAAATTTGGGCGTTACAGGTGCTTATGTCCGTGCCAGCGGCTGTGGCTTGATTGCCGGCAAAGGCGGGGCAGATAATCACTTCATCCAGTGCCGGACTTCTGGCGACGTAGAGTATCAAGGAACGAATTACGGATATTTCGGCGGCATAGCCGGTTATTTGGATAAGGGTGCCTTAATTCTTAACTGCACCTCTTCTGCTCGTGTCGCCGGTCCGCAGGACTATACCAGTTCATTTGCTTATACAGGCGGAACTTTAGGTGAGACATTTATCAACTGCATTTTCACGGGCGATGTTCCCTGGGCTAAAGACTGGACGGGTTATAGAGCCTCAGCAATGTCTGGCGGTCAATATAACGAGAATGTGTTCTGCAATGACGACGTTATGCACTATGATAATACTGATGAGTTCAGCTTTGATTCAAAAACAACGGCATGGCTACAGTCGAAGGAATGTGCAAACGTGCTGAACGATGCTGTCAGCCGCTGGAACGCTACGCACAGCGAAGACCTGCAGCTGAACTACTGGCAGTGGCAGGAGGGACAGTATTCCCAAGTGTCATCATCAGCAGACTATCAGCCGTCTGTTACAATTACCTTTGTAAGCAATGGTGGCACGGAGGTGATAGGTAAATCCTTGGAAGAAGGCAGCAAGGTCAGTGCGCCCAGACGTCCTACGCGCAAGGGCTACTACTTTGCAGGATGGTATGAGGACGAGGCACTTACCAAGTTCTTCGACTGGGAGAATACAACACTCACAGGAAGTCTTACACTCTATGCAAAATGGATTGAGGACCACAGCGACGACGTGGATGTAACCCCGTTCAATAACAAGTTTACCAAGGAATATCATATCAAGACTATCGCCCAGCTGCGCGGATTGGCACAGGTGGTGAATGGAAAGTGGGATTGGAGCAACTTCGATAAGGAACACCCTGACTTTCAAAATTATGAACCTACGCTACTGGTTGCCCCACGCACGCTGGAGGGCTGCACCGTCATTTTGGACAACGACCTCGTGCTCAACGACATTACCGACTGGCAGCATTGGGGACATGATGGTTATGCAGAGCCTTGGAGGCCTATTGGCGTGATTGATTGGTTGGGTTCTCAATCACGTACTTCATTCCAGGGAACTTTTGACGGACAGGGACACACCATCAGCGGCATGTATATTGAGATGAGCGCCGTGAAGGTTTATGACCCACAGCGATACTATTGGGGACTTTTCAGCGAACTTGGCGAGAAAGCAGTTATCAAGAACCTCGGCATCGAGGCCTCGGTAATCAATGGAAAAAAATATGACGACGTTGAGCATTACATCGGCCAACGCATGGATGCAGTTGGCCTCTTGGCCGGCTATGCCTTTGGGTCTTCTTTCGAACAATGTTATGCCGTCGGACGTATTATCGAAGATGGCCTCTACCAAAATATGTGCAAAAACATAGGAGGTCTTATAGGCATAGGTGATTACTGGGGAGACACCTCTATCTCTCTATCCGATTGCTATGCACGAGTGGATATGGAGGCAAGCCTCTCAAGCGCATCTTACATGACTGGCTACGGTCTGATTGGTTCGTACGAACCGCGTGGCACCATCACCAACTGCTATAGCGGCGGCAATTCTTACAGAGGGCTTTCATCACGGAGTTCATCTATGACTGTCAAAGGCAGTTATTACGACAAAGAACTGGTCGTTGTGGAAAACGGCACAGGTACAGCAAAGACCACCGCCGAGATGAAGACGAAGGCCACCTACGAGGGCTGGGACTTCGAGACCGTCTGGGGTATCAGCAGCACCATTAACGACGGCTATCCCTTCCTGCGTCAGTTCCATCCCGACTTCAAGGAGGATGCCGTACTGACCGGCGCTCCTGCCGCCATCGCCGACCTCGTCTATACAGGTGAACCGCAGGTACTTATCACGACTGGTATTGCTGAAGGCGGTGAGCTACAATATGCGCTCGGTGCTGATGGTGAGTTCTCAACAGCCTTGCCCACTGCAACCAATGCAGGAGACTATACCATATATTATAAAGTGGTGGCTGATGACAGTCATAACAGCCTTCCCGTAGCCGGTCCGATTAATGTTACCATAGAGAAAGCTATTATGACCATTACCGCCGGCAGCTATACCAAGAAGCAGTATGACCCGATGCCTGAATTCGCTGTCTCTTACGAGGGCTTCGTCAATAATGAAACAGCGGAGGTGCTGAAGAAGCAACCCGTATTGAGCTGTGAGGCGAATGAAGACAGTGAACCTGGAGTGTATGATATCGTGGTGAGCGGAGCGGAAGCACAGAACTACGAAATGAAGTATGTTGTCGGCAAGCTGACCGTCACCGAACCTGACTCCTACACTCTAACCTATATGGTAGATGGGGAAGAGTACAGAAGCTTCACTGTCAAGTACAGGGAAAGCATCACGCCTCTGGAAGCACCAGAGAAAGAAGGCTATACCTTCAGTGGTTGGGATGGACTTCCAAGATCCATGCCAGCGAAGGATGTTGTTGTTAAAGGCTCTTTTACTATCAACAGCTATACGATAACCTATGTGCTTGATGGTGAGATATACACAACGGAGACATTGGAATATGGTGCAAAGGTTATTCCACCTGTTATATCTGGTTTGGAGGATTACACTATCTGGGAAGATGTGCCGGAAACAATGCCTGCTAAAGACATCACTATCTATGGCAAAGCAAAAGATATAATAGACAGCCTCACTCCAACCCTCTATAGCGGCAAGGGAGAAGTCTTCGACCTAAAGGGCAGAAAGCTGTCAGCCCCACAGAAGGGTCTGAACATCATCCGCATGAGTGATGGAACCATTAGAAAGGTTATCTATACACCACAGGGACAGGCGGTGAAATAAAAAGACAGAAGAAATGTTGGTGCTTTGACGGGAAATACGTACTTTTGCAGAGATGGAAGACTATATGAACATATCGGCATTTATGATAGGCCTCTCGACGGCCTTCTTTGCCGGCTTCTCCCTGCATATCCTGTTCTGGCGTAAACAACGTACACGCTTCCAGCATGTGCTGGGATGGATTATGGCCGTCTGGGCTCTATGGTGCCTAAAGGATATCGTTATCACCTTTCCCGGGATGTACACCACAAAGGTGCTTAACTGGATTTTCATCATTGATGCCTGGTCGGCACTCACCTATACCGTCTTTGTCTTCGAGGCCGTATGGCCCGAATGGACAACAGTCAGACGTCTCGGCATGCTGTCGGTACCCTTTGCCGTCTTTACCTTATTATATTTGTTGTGGCCTGTTCAGGAAATCATCTATGCCGAGTCGGTGTTCCTCTGGTTCTATGCCTGGACCATTGTCATCATCGGATGGGTAAAGGTGCGTCGGCGCATCCGCTATGTGCGTGAGAACTTTTCCAATATCGACAGCATCGATGTGGCATGGCTGAAGCCCGTCTTCGTCTTCGCTGTCATCAGTCAGCTGGCATGGCTCTTTACCTCGCTCTATGCCACAGTAGTGGGCGATATTCTCTACTATGTATCTGCCGTCCTGCTGTGGCTGATGGTGCTGCACTACAGCTGGGATTTCTGTCCTATCATAACAGAAAGAGAAGAGGAGAGGAAGCCTGTAAGAAAGAAGGAGGTACCTCCTATTGCCGAGGGAACACTGGAGGAGGTGATGGAAGAGCAGCGCCTCTATCTGAACAAGGATCTGACACTTGCCGACCTGGCTTTGGCACTCAATACTAACCGCACGTACATCAGCAACTATCTGAGTCAGGTACGCCGACAGACCTTCTACGACTACGTCAACCAGTTGCGCATCGAGCGTGTCAGTCTTCCCTTGCTAAAAGAACATCCCGAATATACGTTGGATTATATCGCCATGGCAAGTGGCTTCGCCTCCATCTCCACATTCCGTCGTGCATTTACCAAACTGACCGGACATACGCCCCGCCAGTTATCCTCTAACCCCTAACAACCTCAATTTTCAATGTTTAATTTTCAACTTTCAATTTTCAATTTGATAAAGTTCGCTAACCGCTAACCGCTAACCGAAATTTTCAATTTTCAACTTTCAACTTTCAATTCTCAATGTTCAACTCTAAACTCTCAACTCTCCTGTCCCTGTTCCTGACAGCATGTACAACTTCCCTCACAGTTACTAATCCTGTTATCGATGCCGATGCACCGGACCCTACGGTAATCAGGGTGGGGGATACTTATTATGCTGCAGCTACTTCGGGAAATAACCCGCAGGCCTATGCCCGCTATCAGTCCAAGGACCTGAAGACCTGGCAGAAGACGGGCTATGTCTTCGACCAATGGCCTGAGTGGACAAAAGGCGCTTTCTGGGCTCCGGAGTTCTTTGTTATCGGTAACAAGGTGATGTGTTACTATACAGCCCGTCAGAAGAGCGACGGTACGTCCTGTATCGGTTTGGCTTCTGCCGAGGGACCGGAAGGCGGTTTTGTGGATCATGGGCCCTTTGTCCGCACTACCAACGAGGCCATAGATGCCTTTGTCTTTGATGATGACGGTCAGCTCTATATCACCTGGAAGGCTTACGGCCTGGACCCCAGCAACCGTCCCATAGAGATTCTGGCCCAACGGCTAACCTCGGACGGTATGCATTTGGAGGGCGCTCCCTTTATGTTGCTGCGCGACGATGAGCGTCAGGGAATGGAGGGTCAGTGTATCTTCCGTGAGGGTAAGTATTACTATATGCTGTATTCCATCCGCGACTGCTGCACTCCGCAGAGCGACTATGCCGTATCTGTTGCCCGAAGCGAGAAGTTTACGGGGCCCTGGGAGAAGTTCCCGGGCAATCCCATCCTGACGGGCAACAGCAAGGATATTCAGAGTTGCGGTCACGGCACGCTGGTTACTACTCCCTCGGGCGAGCGTTATTACCTGTGCCATGCCTACTATCTGAACCGGTACAAGGAGGGGCGCAAGGCCATCCTGCAGCATATCAGCATGGGAAAGGACCTCTGGCCCGCCTTCGGCTCTCCCGGGACGGTAAAGGCCCAGAGCCGGCTGAAGGTGAAGCGGTGAACGGGTCCTGCGTTTTTTCGTGATTAAACAAGGTTTTTCGTGATGACAGAGAATGATGTGCAAGGTTAAGGATAAGTTGCTTATCTTTGCAGAAAATAATTTCTGAGAATCAACCTTTATGCATTATGAAAGACTTTGTCGGTGAGTTAACGGGAACATTTGTTCTTACGCTTTTCGGATGCTGCAGTGTGGCTGTGGCTGTCCTTTTTGGTGAATACAACAGTATTTTTCAGATTGGCCTGGTGTGGGGCTTAGGTGTGACGCTGGCCATTTACCTGACCCGCAACATCTGTTGCGCCCATCTGAATCCTGCTGTGTCTGTGGCAATGGCGTTGGCCGGTCGTTTGAAAGTCCGGAAGCTTCCTCTTTATATTGTTGCCCAGTTGGCAGGTGCCCTGTTGGCCGGAGGGGTACTATATGGTCTCTTCTCGACCTCCATCTCCCACTATGAAGCTATTCATGATATTGTTCGCGGCACAGCGGCATCGGTTGATACGGCTCGTATGTTCGGCGAGTTCTATCCCAACCCGGGAGACGCTACTGTCTCTGTGGTTTCCCTTCCCCTGGCCATGTGTGCTGAGGGTTTTGGAACTTTTCTGCTCGTGTTGTTTATCTTTGCCCTGACGGAGGATTGTAATGTGGGGCGTCCCAGTTCCGACCTGCAGCCAGTATTTATCGGACTGACGGTGAGCAGTATTATCTTCTTCATAGCTCCGCTGACACAGGCGGGTCTGAACCCTGCGCGTGATATGGGCCCCCGGCTCGTAGCCTATCTGGCCGGATGGGGAGACGCTGCCTTGCCCGACGAGGCAGGAGGGTGGTTCTGGGTGTATGCCCTTGCACCTGTTATCGGTGCCAGCCTGGCTGCCTTTTTCTTTAAATATGTATTGGAACCGGTTCACTTGAAACGTGAATCCTGAAACTTGAAATGAAACGAAATATGAATCAGACAAGACTTATTCTTTGTGGTGGTTTCCTCGGAGCAGGTAAGACTACCTTGATTTGGGATGTGGCCCAGCGCCTGATAGCGCAGGGAAAACGTGTAGGACTTATTACCAACGATCAGGCTCCGGAACTTGTTGACAGCCGTCTGCTGAAACAGGCTACACCGCATGTGGCCGAGGTGGCAGGCAGTTGCTTCTGCTGCAACTTCAATGGCTTTGTGGAGGCCATCAGGTCGTTGCGGAAAGATGTGGAGGCCGATGTTATCCTGGCAGAGCCTGTAGGCAGTTGTGCCGACCTGACGGCTACCATCGTACGGCCACTAAAGAAATATTACAATACAGAGGTAATAGTTTCGCCATTAACTGTGCTGAGCGACCCAACCAGGCTGAAGTCTATCCTATATGGTGGTGACGGCGGTCTGCACGAAGATGCGGCATACATTTACCGTAAGCAGTTGGAAGAGAGCGAGGTGATACTTATTACCAAGACAGATCTTTTGAGCGAAGAGGAACTGGAGAAACTGATAAGGGATACCCAGGCATGTTTCCACCACACGAAGGTGATGGCAGCCAGTACGATGAACGGGACAGGTATCAGAGAGTGGTTCAAGGAAGTGGCCAACCGTCAGGGTGAGGGTAAGAAGATTCTTGACATCAACTACGACAAATACGCACATGGTGAGGCCGTATTGGGATGGTTGAACGGTACCATTGCACTTACAGGGCAGAATGCGTATTGGGATTCGTTGCTAAAGGATATCATGACAGGTATCTGCCGGATGCTGAAAAAGGAGAAGCTAAGGGTAGGGCACATCAAGGTTATTGCCGAGAACGGCGAACAGTATGCTGTGGGTAATATCACGGGTGATGTATCGACTTTGCAGTTGCGTGGTTCTGCAGGCAGGGGTGATAATCTGAAACTGATTATCAACGCCCGTGTGGAGACGACACCGGAACATCTGGACGAGTTGATTCGCGATGTGCTTCTCGAGGCTATTGACGGTCAGTACACGGATGAAGTGCTGGCCTGGCGTTACCTTCAGCCCGGACGCCCCAACCCTACATACAGGATGGCAGATTAAAGAAAACTTTGTTTAGGCAGAACATAAGAAACAGCTCCTGAAATCGGCATTAGGAGCTGTTTTTGCGTTTTTAAGGGTAAAATGAAGACTATTTCGAGATTTACTTATATCTTTGTGCCATAAAAACGTGATTTAGGATTTTATTCCATGAAAATCGACAAATCGATTCATAAAATACTGTTGGCCAGTTTGGTATGCACCGTTTTTGCCAGTTATCCCAACCTTCTTTTCATAAGCTGGGAATGGAGTTGTGTGCCCGCAGACCAGCGCGGATGCTACATCGACAGTACGCTGATTCGCTTTTTCCTGTTTTGGGTCCTTTCTGTGTGCTCGCTTTTTTTTAACCGGCACTATCTGAAAAGCGCCCAGCTAAAAAGCCGCATACTGCCTAACCTGGCATTTATCATTGTTGCCTATGGAATCTACAAGGGAATCACAGCTCTTATCTGTTCGGGATTTGACGGAAAGCCAATCATCCTTACGTTCCAGTTCTTCGTAATAGGCATGATGGGTATGCTATTGGGTTACACCAGCTATCTGAGCCTTATCCACCAGAAGAAAGAGGAGGAGTTGCAGCAACTGAAGATAGAGAGTCTTCAGAGCAGGTGTACCGCGCTGACAAACCAGATTAATCCGCACTTCTTCTTTAATTCCCTGAGTGGAATCAGCAGCCTGGTCAGGAAAAAAGACGAGCGGCTCACCATCTGCTACATCGACCATCTGAGCGACATCTTCCGTTATATCCTTCAGAGTGAACGAAAGGGCCTTGTACCGCTGGAGGAGGAACTGGCCTTTGCCCGTTCTTTCTGCGAAATTATGGAAGTGCGGTATGCCGGTAAGTTGGACGTTCACATTGATGTACCCGATGACTGCCTGAACCTGTCGGTTCCCGTACTTGCCCTCCTTCCGTTAATAGAGAATGTTACGGTGCATAACATGATAGACAGCGAACACAAGATGAGGATAGATATTGTGATGAACAAAGAGAGGGAACTGATGGTAATAAACCCCCTCTATCCCAAACAATACAAGCCCGATACCCACGGAACCGGTCTGTGTAACCTGGAAAAGCGTTTTGCCTTGCTGATGAACCGGCAGATCAGGGTAGAGAAGACGGACAGGGAATTTGTTGTTTTTTTGCCGTTAGGATAGTATGAAAGTATTGATTATAGAAGACGAAACAGCAGCCAGCGAGAATCTCATTGCCATGCTGCAAGAGATCGACCCGGGAATCGACGTCCTGCAGGTGCTGGAGAGTGTTCAGCAAACGGTCAGGTGGCTAAGCAGCAATCCTGCTCCGGACCTCATCTTTATGGATATCCACCTGAGCGACGGCTCAGCTTTCACGCTCTTTCAGGAGATGGAGGTCACCGTCCCCATTGTGTTCACCACTGCTTACGACCAGTATGCGCTGGATGCATTCTCGGTAAACAGTGTTGACTATCTGCTTAAGCCTATCAAGATGTCTGAACTGGTACGTGCTTTGGACAAGTTCAAGCGCTGGACTCATAGCGATGTGATGGAATACCTTCAGCGTATGTTGAAGATGAAGCCTGAAGGCGGCACAGAGCGTACCTCTTCCTTCCTCGTACCCGTGAAGGACCGGCTTGTACCTGTGGCGCTGGACGAGGTGGCATGTATCTACAGTACCGACCGTAAGACTCAGATTTACCTGAAGTCCGGACAGATGATGCTCTACAACCGTTCCTTGGACTCTATCATAGTGGGGCTTGACCCCTCGCGGTTCTTCCGTGCCAACAAGCAATACATCGTGGCACGTGATTGTGTGAAGGAGATTATTGTCTGGTTCGACAATCGTCTGCTGCTGAAAATGCCGATTGAGTTGCCGGAACCTCTCTTCGTGAGTAAAAACAAGGCTTCGGAATTCAAGAACTGGATGACCTCCCCCGAGGGGAATTGAATAATTGAAAATTGAAAATTGAGCATTGAGCATTGATAATTGATAATTATGAATTTGAAAATAACTATATGTGCCTGTTCCTCGCGGAGTTTCATCGACCGCTCTGCTATAGCTAAAGTGGCAGCTACGGCACAGAATGCCGGGATGGAGGTGACGCTGGTGAGCGACCTTTGCGAGTTGTGCGAGACGAAAGCGGAAGCTGTACACGAGATAGCCTCCACCACTATTGTCGCCTGTCATCCCAGAGCCGTAAAGTGTCTGATGGCCTTTGCCGGCGAAGAACATACAGAAAGCCTGAACCTGCGCAGCCGGTCGGCAGACGATGTGCTGAAAGACTTAGGTGTCCAGTCGGCCCCGCTCACTGCCGAAGATGTTGATGAATGGTTGCGCAAGATGGAAGATATGCCGCAGCGGTTGGGCGAAGATGCCTGGTATCCTGTTCTTGATAAGGATATGTGTGCCGAATGTGGCAAGTGTCTGGAATTCTGCCCCTTTGGCGTTTACGAGATGGTGGAAGACCGCATTCGGGTGGTTCATCCCCAGCATTGCAAGAACAACTGTCCTGCTTGTGCCCGCACCTGTCCCGCCACTGCCATCATCTTTCCCAAGTACGACCGCAGCCCGATAAACGGAGGGGAGGAGAGGCAGGAGAGAGCAATCCAGCTGGATACAAAGACGCTGTATGCGCAGGCCCTTCGCGAGCATCTGGCAGCCAGAATACAGAAACCTATAACGATAAAACGACTCTCCGACAAATGATAACAGCATATACCTCGTTACTGAAAACCGGTTGGCGTGTGTTCCGACAGACCCCCGTCCGCCTGCAGTGGAAGTTCATCAGGAATTTCTGCTGGCCCAATCTGTGGAATATGCACCGCTTTAAGCAGCGCCAGAAACGGGGTGAACCTTTCTTCCCGGCCTTTAACATGATTTCCGTCACCGAGACGTGCAACCTGGCATGCAGCGGCTGTTGGGTCAGCAAGGGCGGACGAAAGAGTCTTACCATAGAGCAGTTAGACGGCATTATCCTCGAGAGTAAACGTCATGGGTCCCGATTCTTCGGAATATTGGGCGGAGAGCCTTTGATGTATAAGGGGCTCCTCGGTATCTTCCGGCGGCACCACGACTGTTATTTCCAGCTCTTTACCAATGGTACGCTGCTGACCGACGAGGTAGCCATGGAGCTACGCAAAGCAGGTAATGTAACTCCGCTTATCAGTATAGAAGGACTGGAGGCAGAGAGCGACAGGCGGCGTCAGGCGAACGATGTCTATCAGCGTACCCTTCGTGGCGTCCGAGCCTGCCGGAAGGCCGGGCTCATCTTCGGAGCGGCTGCCAGTATCTGCCGCAACAACTACGACGAACTAGTGAGCCGTCAGCACATCGAACGTGTGGCACGCGAGGGTGCTGCCTACCTTTGGTACTACATATACCGTCCGGTCGGTGCCGATGCTCATCCCGAGCAGGCTTTGAGTCAGGAGCAGATCCGCGGACTCCGTCAGTTCCTGGTAAGCGAGCGTATGGATGCCCCTCTGGTGCTTATAGATGTATATTGGGACGAAAAAGGCAGGGCCATGTGTCCGGGCGCCACCGGTATGAGTCATCATATCTCCCCGTCGGGAGCGCTGGAGTTCTGTCCGGTAATCCAACTGGCCACAGATTTCCTGAACGAAGATGCCAGCAATATGACCGAGCTGTATGCCCATTCGCGGTTCCTTTCCGGTATGCGCCGGCAAGTGGCCCGTACAACCCGCGGCTGCATCGTTATGGACAATCCCGAGCGCATGGTTCAGCTTTTGCAGGAATACCCCTTGCAGGAGACCACCACGCGCGGCACAGCAATGAAAGAATACCAGAACATGTATAACATACCCAGTCACGATATGGAGCCGGACCTCATACCCGAGCAAAGCCGACCCTACCGATGGCTGAAAAGAAATTACTTCTTCGGATTTGGAGCATACGGATAGACACATACCACCAACGTTGGAGCAACGGATGCATTTACGCAATGCCCTGAAAGCTTTTGTACAGACGCAGCACCTGTGTCCCCCTGTTTCGCTGAAACAGCTGGAGCAGTTGGCTGGTGCGTTTATCAGCGACCATCCGGACTGCAGCGAAATGCGTCCTTGGCTGATGGTCGAGATTCACAATCAGCTTTGGCTACCTATTGTGGCAGGCATACCCCGCGAGCGTCGCCTGCTGATGTTGCCTAAATGCCTCAGCCGGTACGGAGAGTGTCAGGCCGAATTCGACGAGTACGGATTGCTCTGTCACCATTGTGGCCGTTGCCCCATACCCCGTTTGCAGGATAAGGTGGAACAGCTGGGCGGTCTTAGCATTGTAGCAGAAGGATTCACGCAGGTCATCGAACTCATCGAGAGCAGAGTGATTGATGCTGTTATCGGTGTAAGCTGTCTCGACTCGCTGGAAAAGGCCTTCCCTCTGCTCGTCCGTCATGCGGTGCCGGGACTGGCCATTGCCCTGAACGATTCGGGCTGTCGTGATACCCACGTAGATACAGACTATGTGGAGGAACTCTTTGCCATGCTGAGCGAAGAGGCCGGTCCCCAGCTGCTGGACCATGATGCCATTCACGATCAGGTGAGCCGATGGTTCGCCCGTTCCGAGTTGGAACAGATTATGCACATTACGGAAGACCGAACCGGGCAGGTCTGTCTCGATTGGATGAGTGGCGAGGGAAAACGCTGGCGTCCCTTCCTCCTTTCTGCAGTATGGCAGGCACTTACGGGCAGAACAGATATGCCCATAGATGTGCACCGTGCAGCCGTAGCCGTGGAATGTTTTCACAAAGCCTCGCTTATCCACGATGATGTCGAGGACCACGATGATACGCGTTACGGACAGCCCACCGTCAATGCCCTGTACGGAGACGCCTTTGCCATCAATGCCGGCGACGCTCTGCTGGGGCAGGGCTACCATATTCTGGCAGAGACGGGCAATACGGAACTTATCCGTCTTATAGCCGATGCCCATGCCAAGTTATGCAGCGGGCAAGGCGAGGAACTGATGTGGGACAAGCGGCCCGTTACGATGGATTTTGTCCTGAACATCTCCCGTAACAAGACGGTGCCAGCCTTCGAAGTGTCCCTGATGCTCGGCCTGAGTTGTGCAAAGGGCTTCACCCATCTCCGTCCCATGCTGAAAACCTATTCCGAGGCTTTGGGTATCGGCTATCAGCTGAAGGACGATTTGGAGGACTTTGTCCAGGACAACGAGCTGGCATGCCACCCATCGGCTGTGCTGGCGCTGAGAACCGAACATCCGACATGGACCGACGAACAAGTGAAAACCCAGTTGCAGCAACTGGTTGACAAATACCATCAGCAGGCCCTCGATGCCCTTTCCGAGTTGGACGAACTGGAACTGAAACGCCTTCTCTATCAGGTAACAGAAAAGATACTGGGATGAAGACGCCATTATTATATAAGGTATATAAGTCCTTGCGAAGAGGATGGAAAAGCATGACTCCTGATGCACAAAGAGCCATGCGGGCATTCGTGGCTTCGCAGAAAACGGCTCACGGTTACATGAATGCCGGAGGGTGCGAGGATGCTTACTACGGGCAGTTCGGTCATGTGCTCGAAGCCGTATTCTCTCCCTTCAGACTCCCTGCTACAGGGATTCACCTCTCTGTGCCCGAGAGCAGGAAGCAAGACACCGTATATGGGCGTTTCTTCGCATTCCTGGAGAAGGAAATGAAGTTCGGTACAGCGCTTACACCGCTTGCAGATAAGTCCTTCTGCACGCTGCCCACTTCGCTTTCTGATTCCACCACCAATGCCGTCTGTTGTGTCCTGGCTATGCAACACCAGACGGGCATCCCGTCGGATGAAACGTATGTGAAATGGCTCCAGCAGCGGCAAGACGAGAGTGGAGGTTTCCGTGCCAGTGAGGAGGCTCCTATACCAGATCTGCTCAGTACCGCTGTAGCATTGTTCACACTGCGCCTCTTAGGTGCAACTGTCCGGGATGCCATGCCGTTCGTCCAGGCCCACTGGTTGGAGTCCGGCGGTTTTGCCCCCACTTTGCTTGATGACTATAGCGATGTGGAGTACGTTTTTTACGGATTACTTGCATTAGGAAGTATAAATGAAGAATGAAAAATGAAGAGTGAAGAACTGAAGGAAATGCAGACCGATGCTCTGAACCGACTCATGAAGAGTCGTTCCCAAGACGGTATGTGGAGAGGCTCGCTTTCGAGCAGTGCCATCTCTACAGCTGTCAGTGTGTTTGCCCTTCAGTGCATCGACTCAGACAGATATGCTGCACACATCCAGGCAGGCGTGAGATGGTTGCATCAGACCATGAAGGCCGATGGGTCGTGGGGCGACAGTGTGGAAAGTCCGTCCAACACAACGGCCACGCTGCTTACCTACGTATCGCTCTATGCTGTCGGGCAGGCTCCATCCGAGACCCGCCAATACCTCAGCAGACATTTGGGAGGCGCCAGCGAGGAGGCACTCACACAGGGTGTGCTCCGTTACTACGGGCGCGACCTGACGTTCTCTGTCCCCATTCTTATGATGTGTGCACTGGCCGGAGTGGTCACGGACTGGAAGAAAATCCCACCCTTCCCATTCGAACTGGCCACTTTGCCACAGCGCCTGTTCCGATATCTCAACCTTCCCGTTGTAAGTTATGCCATTCCTGCCCTCATTGCCATAGGTGTTTGTCAGATGCAAAAGAAGGGCGGACTCTTATCACCTATCCGCCGGCTCTTTGTTCCCAAGGCCATGCAAGTCTTGCTCCGTATGCAACCTGCCGATGGCGGGTTCCTTGAAGCAGCTCCCCTAACGGCTTTTGTGAGTATGTGTCTGGCAGAATCTTCTTTCCGCGAACATGAGGTGACTCAGCGTTGTGCGAAATTCCTCACAGATACTATCAGGGACGACGGTTCGTGGCCCATCGACACCAATCTGTCCGGTTGGCTCACCAGCCTCGCCGCAAAAGTCCTGCCGCCCGGCACATCCCCTTTCGAGGAACTCTCTTTGCTCATCAGGAGAAATGCTACAACGACGATTCATCCCTTCACTGCTGCCCAGCCAGGCGGTTGGGGATGGAGCGACCTTAGTGGCTCCGTGCCCGATGGGGATGATACCAGCGGAGCCCTGGTGGCGCTTCACCATCTAAGCCATGGAACACCCTGCGACGAGGTCCGGAATGGTCTGAAATGGTTGATGCAACTACAAAACAACGATGGTGGAATGCCAACCTTCTGCAGGGGATGGGGCAGACTTCCTTTTGACCGGAGCTCCCCAGACATCACTGCACATGCTATCCTCGCCATGGGACTTTGGCTGCCCTCTCTCGATGGCAAGCTAAAATCAGACGTGCAGAAGAGTCTCGACCGTATGCTCACATGGATGGGAAAGAGTGCAGAGGAAAGTAACGGATGGGTACCCCTGTGGTTTGGCGACCAGGATGCTGAGGACGAGAAAGCCCCCGTGTACGGAACTGCTACAGCTATCGACTATCTGATGTCTGCCCATCACCCCGTTGCCACAGAGCTGGCCGCCTCTCAAATCAACTTTCTCCTCATTTCCCAGAACGAAGACGGAGGGTGGGGCGGAAACAAAGGTGTGCCATCCAAGGTCACCTATACCTGTCGTGCCCTTGCTGCCCTGAAACATTTTCCCCACCTTTACGAAGAACCCAGACAACGGGGTTGGGACTATCTCTACCAGCGCTTTAAGGCCGGTACTCTCTACGAACGCGAACCCATCGGACTGTATTTCTCGCGACTCTGGTACTCCGAGGAACTCTATAACGTATTATTCCTGTTGAACGCATTAAAAGGAACGACCGCATGAACGACAAAAAGATTACATGGATTACAATAGGTGTCACCGCCTTCTACCTGTGTCTGCTTATCTTCTGGCACTTTTACGACCCCAGTAGCCATTTCACCGAGTCGCAGCCAGGAGCCGACCATCGTCCTGCAGGGCATGGCCGTAAGGTGGATGATGTGCTGATAGGTGAATTCTTCATGCAAGACTCCTCTCTCCTCTCTCCACTCTCCACTCTCAAAGGGGAATGGCCTTGTTTTCGTGGTGCCCGTTTTGACAACCAGGCTACTTTGTCACCAACCGCGAAATGGCTTGAGGGAGATTTTCAGGAGATGTGGTCGGTAGAGACTGGCGAAGGGCATGCTGCTCCCGTTATCTCTGAAGGTCGTGTGTATGTGCTCGATTATGACGAACAACTGAGTTCCGATGCTTTGCGCTGCCTGGATCTTCAAACGGGCAAACAGTTATGGCGTCGCTGGTATCGTGTACCCATGAAACGAAACCACGGGTTCTCCCGTACCATTCCGGCTGTAACAGGAGAACTGGTAGTTACCATAGGACCGGAAGGTCATGTAATGTGCTGCGATAAAATAACCGGCCAGATGCGTTGGAGTATTGATATGAAAAAGCGTTTCGGTACAGAAATCCCGTTCTGGTACACAGGGCAGTGTCCGCTCATATACAAGGATATGCTCGTCTTGGCTCCGGCAGGTAAAGACACGCTAATGTTGGGACTCGATGTGAAAACAGGTCAGACACTGTGGGCAACCCCCAACTCGGTACAATTTAAGATGTCCCACTCCTCCGTCATTCCCATGACCCTGGACGGGGTACCCACTTTCGTATATATCGGTGTCGGAGGCGTGTGTGGCGTTTCTGCCGAGGCCGGCACCCAAGGCCGTCTGTTATGGAGTGCCCAGGAGTGGCAACCTTCGGTAGTAGCTCCTTCTCCCCTTCAGATATCGCAGAACCAAGTATTCCTTGTGGCAGGATATGGGGCAGGTGGAGCATTGCTTCAGGTAAATAAGCAGGGAACTTCCTGGCACGCCGTTATAAAAGATAACTATAAGGCAAGCGAAGGAATGTCCAGCGAACAACAGACACCCATCAACTATCAGGGTACACTTATAACCATTCTGCCCAAAGACGGAGGCGGCATGCGTGAGCGTCTGGCCATGTATTCCCCTACCGACATACACCATCCCATCTGGACGTCAGCTGCCGATGAGCGCTTCGGGTTGGGGCCTTACTTAGTTATCGGGGACCGTCTTTTTGCTCTTAAAGAAGACGGGGAACTGTATGCATATCAGCTGAATGCCAAATCGATGAAACTGCTTCGAAAGCAGAAAATAATAGACGAGGGCGTAGATGCATGGGGACCTATGGCATACGCAGACGGGATGCTGATAGTGAGGGATGCAAAGACAATAAAATGCATTAAGGTAGCAAAATAAGGAATATAAAATTAGATATATGGACAAACGTAGTTTTCTGAAATTATCCGGTTCGCTGACCATAGGAGGAGTGATACTCTTCATTACGGGCCGAGGAATGTGGAAGATGTTCAAGCGTCCCGAGAAGCTTTTCTATGATTCCAAACGGGTCAGGGGCACTGTTCTGTTAAAGGAAGACGAAGATTTTGTTTCCCCTTATCGTCGCGTAATAGGTTTTCAGGTACCTGGTGATATCTGTGCAATGGATGTAAGTGATGGAAGCTTATATATCAGCACACCTAACAATATCTCGGTCTATGGGATAAGTGGTGAGCTGCAGACCAGCTTCCCCACGCCCAGCGACCTTCGTGACCTTACCGTTCACGAAGGCCTCATCTATGCACTCTTTCCTACCCGTATCGAAGTGTATAATCGTCAGGGAGACATCATACGGAAATGGGATGCTTGCAGTGAAAACTCCGATTATTGTTCGTTTGCAGTTTGTCCTGAAGGTGTTTTCGTAACCGATGCTGCCAACAAGAACATCTGCAAGTACAATCCTGACGGAACCCTGGCACGTTTTATTCAAAGCCCCAAGGGTTTCGTCGTTCCAAGTTACTGTTTCGGCATTACCTATGCAGGCGGAACCGTCTATTGCTCCAATCCGGGGCGTCATCAGGTAGAGAGTTATACGACAGCTGGCGAGTTCATAACCTCCTTCGGCAAATCAGGAACCGAGGCAGGTGCTTTCAGTGGTTGTTGTAATCCTGTATTCCTTACCTCCTCGAATAATGGCGAACTGATAACCTCGGAAAAAGGCATACCACGTATCAGTTGCTACCGAAAGGACGGAAAGTTCCGCAGTGTGCTCTTGGACAGCAAAGCATTGGGAGGCGGACATCAGGCCTACTACGTTCGTATGTTGAAGGGCAAACTCATCGTGGCCGGTGGAGATAAAGTATCAGTTTTCCAATACGACAAGCGATTCGGTGAACAAACAGAGTGCGGGCAATGCAATGCCGATTGTCCCTTAAAAGTATCATAGTTAACGGTTAAAGGAAAATGGATAAAAAGATTAAAAGCCCGATGGAACGCAGGAATTTCCTGCGTACATGCAGTTCTTTCCTGGCCGGAGGTTTAACATTGGCATCCGGAGGATTTCTCCTGACAAAGGCAAATGGCAGGAAAGGAGATCTGTTCTGGCAGATCGACCCCTACAAATGCACACAGTGCGGACGTTGCGAGACTGACTGCGTTCTGACGGTCTCTGCCGTCAAATGCTTCCATGCCAACAGAGTTTGCGGATACTGCGACCTGTGTGGAGGCTATTATCGTCCCGGGGTGAAGGAACTGGATACTGCCGCAGAGAATATGATGTGTCCCACAGGAGCAATTCGACGTGAATTTGTGGAGGAACCCTATTTTGAATATACTATTGATGAGTCCCTTTGTACGGGGTGCGGAAAATGTGTAAAGGGTTGTACTTCTTTTGGCAATGGTTCATTGTTTTTGCAGATAGACCAGGAAAAGTGCCAGCAATGTAATGAATGTGCGATTGCCCGGGTGTGTCCTTCAAATGCCATAGAACGTGTATCATACGACCAAGCATATAAAATGAAAGATCATGCGTAAATTATTATTTGTCCTCACATCATTGATAAGTGTGAAATCCCTGGCTGTCGCCCGATTTCCCAAACCTGACTTCACATCAGGATACGAATATCCGGACATTGTTCACGGACTCCCCAATGAGTCGTTCTGGAATGTCCTTGATGTTGTGTTGCTGGTTGGCATGATGGGACTTGTCGTGTGGGCTGCATACAGGAAACGGAGTCGTGCTGTCATCTTCTCCATGTCATTGGTTTCCGTTTTGTATTTTGGTTTCTTTCGTAGCGGTTGTGTATGTAGTGTCGGCTCCATACAGAATGTAATAATTGCAGCCGTAGATGGCGGATATCACTTACCCTTGTATGTACTGCTGGTATTTCTTCTTCCCATCATATTTGCTTTGCTCTTTGGCCGTGTGTTCTGCTCGGGAGTCTGTCCGTTAGGTGCATTGCAGGAGTTAATTAATGTCAAGAACTTCCGTCTCTCCCGTTCTGTCTCTGTCACTTTATCCATTATTCCATGGATATACTTGGCTTTCACTATACTTTACGCAGCTACACGCAGTCAGTTCCTTATCTGTCGTTTAGATCCGTTCATCGGGATTTTCCGTTTTGGAGGCGATATTGGTGTGATGTCGTTTGGTTTCGTGCTGCTGGTGATGTCAGTCTTTGTCGGGCGGCCTTTCTGTCAGTTCATATGCCCGTATGGTGCCTTGCTCAGTGTGTTCAGTGCCTTGTCCTGGAAGAAACTGGAGATTACCGGTAAGGGGTGTGTCAACTGTGCACTTTGCGGTGTTTCTTGCCCTGTAGATGCCATTCGTGCTCCACAAAGCAATAGGACTAAGGAAGAGCGGCGGAAAGGTGTAAGACGTGTTATCGTACTTTCTTTATTGTTACCGGTCCTGACCTTTGTGGGAGCAAAGCTTGTGGGGAGCCAGAGTGATGCATTGAGCCTTGCCCATAAGGATGTATATCTCTACGAACTGCTCCTCCGGCAAGAAGCCAATCCTGAGTTGGAAGAACCATTGGAGGTGGAGACCTTTCATGCTATGGGCGGCGATATGGCCGAACTGAAGGAAAAGGTGGATGCTGTGCGTAGCGACTATGTTTTTTATTCCCATCTGGCAGGTGCATTGATTGGATTTGTAATAGGTTTCAAGCTGATGAAACTTTCGTTGAAGCGCGGCCGTAAGACCTATGAAATTTCGATGGCTCGCTGTACTATGTGCGGTAAGTGTTTTAATTATTGTCCCCAAAACCTCAAAACCCCTGAAAAATGAGAAAACTATATCGTAATATTGCCTTTGTTACGGCAGTCTTCCTGTTAACGCTGACTGCCATGCTGAGTATAAGCTATTATCAGATGAGGCAGGTTTCGCCCTTAGAGACGGGGGTAATGGAAACCCTGAAGGAGCTGAACGAGACAAACAGCGGGAACGAATCGTTACAGGAACAGATACGGGCTTTGGACCTTCTTTCCCGTAAAGCCTATTTCGTGAAGGAGGGACAGCTTAAAATGGGTATCTATTTGTTGCTTGGCATAGCGGCTGTCTTGTTTACGTGCTTAAACCTCTATTACAAGGAGGCAAAGAATCTGCCCGGGAAGGATTTCGATCCCATCGATGAATGGCTGATAAAAAGCAGGGCACGCAGCTATCTTTCCTGGGCAGCTGTTGTAGCACTGATTGCCGGCGTGGGACTGGTTGTTTTTCAGCATCTCGGTCCGAAGCCGTCTGCGGATGAGGAGACATTGGCTGACATACCTAAGGAGGAGCCGACGGCTGACAGGGATAGTGTGGAGGTGAGAATCGACAGTACAGAGGTGAAGGCAGACAGCGTAGCGGCGGATGCAGACAGTACCGGGGTGGAGGAGATGCCGGAGCTGAAGGTTTCGTCGAAGGCATTCAGGGGTAACAACTCCAGTGGGAAATCCCAGGCAAGAGGCATTGCCACGTCTTGGAATCTGAAGAACAAGAAGAATATCCTCTGGCAATCAACCATCCCGAAGCATGGGTATAACTCACCGGTCATCACCGGCAGGAATGTCTTCATCACGGGAGCCGATGAAGGGGCTCGGGAACTTTATTGTTATGATGTGTGGACGGGCGAGCTGCGTTGGACTGTGAAGGCCGACGGTATAGCCGGTTCGCCCAGTTCGATGCCCAGTGTGAATGCCGATACCGGACTGGCTGCCAGTACCGTGGCAACTAACGGCGAACAGGTGTGTGCCATCTTTGCTACAGGTGATGTGATATGTGCCGATATGGACGGGAAGCGGTTGTGGGCAAAGAATTTGGGTCTGCCCGACAACCATTACGGATATGCCTCTTCTCTGCTGATGTACGGCAGTATGCTCATCATCCAGTATCAGAATAACACGAATGCTCAGGTTATGGCTCTCAGTGCCAAGACGGGCAATACGATATGGAGCAAGGGAGCCAAGGACAGGATAGCATGGAGTTCGCCCATCATTGCTACGTTGGGCGGAAAGCCGGCTTTGGTGGTGATGGGTAATCCTGCCATAGCAGCCTACGAATTGTCTAACGGTAACCAGTTGTGGCGGGTAGAGTGCATGAGCGGAGAAGTAGGTTCGAGTCCTGCAAGTGCCGACGGCATCGTTTACGGAGCCAGCGAGTATGCTACGTGTATTGCCATAGACGGTGCCACGGGAGAAACATTATGGGAGGCCGGCGACTATCTGCCCGAGTGTTCCAGTCTGGCTGCCACAAATAACCTGGTGTTCTGTGCCACAAGTTATGGAATGGTGTGTGCCTATGATGCCAAAACCGGTGAGGTGAAGAAGGAACACGACCTTACCACGCCCTTCTATTCTTCCCCTGTTATAGTGGACGGAAAAGTGTATCTGTTCAGCAACAGCGGTAAGGCGTATATCTTCTCTGCCAGTACCTTCGATCTGATAACATCGTTCGAGACCGGCGAGAAGACATTTGCCACTCCGGCTTTTACGGATGGCATGATGATAGTCAGGACGGACAAGTCGCTTTATTGCGTTAAGAAGGAATGAGTATCCAATAATCCCTCCTTGCGGGGACGATGAATGTTAAATGGTGAATTATGAATGATACAAAAGAGGTGATCAGCCGGAAGACGGATGCCATTATCGATAGGATTGGCACGAAACGGGACCAGATTATCCCCCTTCTGCAGGCTATACAGCAAGAGTTCAATTACTTGCCGTCTGACGCTATGGACCGGCTGTACGAGCGTACAGACATAGACCGTGCGCAACTCGTCAGCGTGGCATCCTTCTATTCACAGTTGCGGATGATTCCATACGGCAAGCATATTATAAAGGTATGTATCGGAACGGCTTGTCATGTGAAGGGGGCAGGCAATGTGTACGATGCTTTTCGGCGTGAGTTGCATCTGGAGGGCGACGATATCACTACCTCGGACGGTAAATACTCTGTCGAGAAGGTGGCTTGTCTGGGATGTTGTGCACTGGCACCTGTGGTGCAGATCGACCAGAAGATTTTCGGTCATGTATTGCCCGGCAGGGTTCGCGAGGTGCTGGATGAATTCGAGTCAATGTTATCGGAGGAGGCCCAACCTTCGGATACCGACACCCAGCTCAGCCCTCAGGGAGAGGTGCGTCTTGGCATGGAGAACTGTTGTCAGGCCAGCGGAACAGCCGAGGTGTATGCAGCCGTGGTGGAGGCTTGCAGGGATTTGGGCATTCATGTGAGAATCAAACCGGTCTCTTGTGTGGGAACATGCAACCAGGTTCCCCTTATAGATGTGGCAACCCCCGACGGAAACATTGTGCGGTATCCTAATGTTCAGCCCGACGAGGTGAAGGAGATTCTGCTTCACCACTTCCGGCCGGCTGGCCGTTTCCACCGTTTGCGTCGCCTGCGTAATTCCATCCTGAATCAGATTGACGTGTTCCATTCGGATCAGACCTGGGACAACATTCTTTTCATCCCTGAGAAGGAACGTACGCAGAGTATAAACACGTTTCTGGACGGACAGTTACGTATCTCGACTGAAGGCTTCGGACGCCTGACCCCCCTCGACCTTGATGAGTATCTTTCTATGGGGGGCTTTGAGGCACTGAAGAAAGCCGTAACAGGCATGTCTCCCCGGCAGGTAAGAGACGAGGTGCTGAGGAGCGGCATCCGCGGCAGGGGCGGCGGCGGATTCCTTACCGGCAGAAAGTGGCAGTTGGTAGCCGAACAGGAGTTGAGAGTTGAGAGTTTAGAGTTGAGAGGGGAGAGTTCAGAGTTGAGAGGGCTGCCCATCGTGATTTGCAATGGCGACGAGGGTGACCCGGGTGCTTTTATGGACCGCATTCTGCTGGAGTCTTATCCGCTGCGCGTGATAGAGGGTATGGTAATAGCAGGATATGCTGTAGGAGCCCGCGAAGGTGTCTTCTATATCCGGGCAGAGTACCCTCAGGCTGTTATCCGAATCCGCAAGGCACTAGATATGTGTCGCCGCAAGGGGCTGTTGGGAACAAAGCTGTTCGGTACCGGCTTCGCTTTCGATATCCGTGTGTTCGAAGGAGCGGGAGCTTTTGTGTGCGGAGAAGAAACGGCGCTCATCGCCTCGATGGAGGGCAAACGCGGATTCCCGCATCTTCGTCCGCCCTATCCGGCACAGAAGGGCTTGGACGGCCGTCCGACGCTTATAAACAATGTGGAGACGCTGAGCCAGATACCCTATATCGTGCATCACGGGGCCGACGAATATGCCAAAGTAGGTACAGAGGGCAGCCACGGTACCAAGGTGTTTGCCTTGGCAGGAAAGGTGAATCACGGTGGACTTATCGAAGTGCCGATGGGTACAACGCTGCGTCAGATTGTGGATAAGATAGGCGGTGGAGTAGAAGGCGGGGAGGCCCTGAAGGCTATACAAATAGGCGGCCCGTCGGGAGGATGCATTCCTGCAGAACTGTGTGACGTTGAGGTGGATTTCGATGCCTTGAACCAGATGGGCGCCATTATGGGTTCCGGCGGACTGGTGGTGTTGGGCGAAAGCAGTTGCATGGTGGATGTGGCACGTTACTTTACCGCCTTCACCTGTGCCGAGTCGTGCGGAAAATGCACTTTCTGCCGCATCGGAATCCGACGTATGCTGGACATATTGGACCGGCTTGCCACAGGTAAGGCTAAGATGGAAGACATCGGCCAACTGGAGGAATTGGCGCTGAGCATAAAACGGACAGCCCTGTGCGGATTGGGCAAGACTGCTCCTAATCCGGTGCTTTCCACGCTACGCTATTTCCGGCACGAATACGAGGAGCACGTACAGGGTATCTGCCGGACGGGGTCGTGCAAGGATATGGTGAAACTGACGATTACGGACGACTGTGTCGGATGCACGAAATGTTCGCGTGTGTGCCCGTCCGGTGCCATTAAATACACGCCTTACGAAAAGCATGTCATCGATACGGAAAAGTGTACGCAGTGCGGATTGTGCATAGGAGAGTGTGATTTCAGTGCAATAGTCAAAGTGAAGAAGTGATGAAGATAATAGTAAACGGACAAGAAGTGGAGGTGAGCGGACAGCGTGTGCTCTTGGAGGAACTGCGCCGGTTGGGTTGCGATATCCCCTCGCTGTGTTATGACTCCCAAAGCAAGCACGAGGCATCGTGTATGGTATGCATGGTGCGCAACGAGGATACAGACCAGATGATACCCTCGTGTGCTACCTATCCCACGGAGGGAATGCGCATAGATACGGAATCGGAAGATGTGCTGTCCTTGCGTCGCATGGGAGTGGAGTTGCTGCTGAGCGATCATAAGGCCCGTTGCGGTACGTGCGAGGGGAAGGAGAAGTGCAAGCTCAGGGATTTGTATGTGAGGATGAAGGCAAAGTGGAACCGTTTCGGTCCTCTGCCGTCTCCCGAGCCAGTAGTGCAGATTCATGTGCAGGGGCACTTGTACTACGAACCTGCCAAGTGCATCCGTTGCGGCCTCTGTGTCTATAATACCCCCAACGGGTTCACCTTCCGGAACCGTGGTTTTAAAATGCAGGTGGTAATACCCGAAGAAAACAAAAAGAACGTTGATGAAAAGATTGCTGACTTATGTCCCACTGGTGCTCTTTTTTTGCGCCAGTTGCACACAGATAAATGAATACCTGACAGGTGCTCAGGATAGAGACTGGACCATCTACCGTGGTTCCCCTTCGCTGTGCGGCTATACCGGTTGTGCTTTGCCGGACGCCCCTCAACTGCTATGGAGCGTAGAGACCAGGACGCGAACGGTTGCGGCACCTGTTGTGTATAACGGGTGGGTCTATACCCTCGACCGCAAGGGTTGTCTGCGGAGATTCTCGATGGAGGGTGATTCTGCTTCGGTCTATGATTTCCAGACCACAATAGAGGCGTCGTTCGTTGCGGGTGATTCTATGTTGTATGCGGGCAGAACAGACGGTTATGTGAATGCCTACGATATCAATAAGCAGCAGGTGGTGTGGGAGTTCGAGACGCTGGGGCAGATTTCGGGCTCGCCCAATCTGGTGGACGGCCAGTTGCTGGTGGGCAGCTACGACGGCAGCATGTACACGCTGGACAGCAAGTCGGGCCGTAAGACGGGCCAGTTCGAGACGGGCTATTACATCAACGGTACTGCGGCTGTGTGGCAGGGCTACATGATGTTCGGCGGGTGCGACAAGTGGGTGCGCGTGGTGGACATCGCTACCGGAACGGTAACGGACTCGGTGGCGCTGGACAGCTACGTTCCTGCCTCGCCAGCCATTCTGGACGGTGTGGCGTGTGCCTGCGACTACAACGGAAACGTGTATGAAATGAAGCTGGATGGCGGCAAGATATCAAACCTGCGGAAACTGGTTGCAGCAACCGGGGACAACGCGGAGCAGGACGGTGGAGTGGTGTCTATGCCCACACTGACCCGTACCGATGTCTTTATCCTTTCCGGCGACCGCCACATCTGTTGCATCGGGCGCTCTTCCGGTCAGGTGCGATGGAAGAAGATGCTGCGCGGAGTGACGGGCGAATGCTCGCCGCTGGTGGCTAAGGACAGAGTGCTTGTCTGTACCAAGGACGGGCATGTGTCCATACTCGGTGCAAGGGATGGAACGGAACTGTGGCATTACGAGACGGGCGAACCCATCGTGGCCTCGCCTGCCGTCATCCGGGATTACTTTTTCGTGTTAACTGCCAGAGGAACATTACTGTGCTTTAAATAAAGAAATGATGATAATAGAACTGGAGAATATTACCAAACGATTTGCCGACGGGCAGCGCTCGCTGACCGTTCTGGACGGGCTCACGTTGCAAGTGGAAGAGGGCGATTTCGTTGCCGTCACCGGAGAGTCGGGGGCAGGAAAGACCACGCTGCTGAATATCCTCGGTACACTGATAGAGCCCGACGAGGGACGGTATCTGATTAAAGATGAGCCCTGCCCTGATTCCTCCCTCCTTCGGGGGGAGACAGAGGGGGGCCGTGAATGGACAGAACGCCTCTGCCGTTTACGCAATAAGGAGATAGGCTTTGTATATCAGGACCACCGTCTGCTGCCTCAGTTCACGGTATGGCAGAATATCCTGCTTCCGACCCTTGCCACAAAGACAGCCTCTACGGAAGAGGAACAGCAACGGGCACGGGATTTGCTGGATTTCATGGGAATCCTTCCGCTGAAGGAGAGTCCTGTTACCCAGCTTTCGGGTGGAGAACAGACGCGCGTGGCCATTTGCCGTGCCCTGATAAACCAGCCTTCCATCCTGTTGGCTGACGAACCGACGGGACAGCTGGATGCTGCAAATGCGCAGACTGTTGTTTCTCTTTTCCAACAGGTGAATACCCAACTGCATACTACCGTCATCATGGTTACCCACTCTGCCGAGGTGGCAAAGGCTGCCCGCAAGACTTACCGGTTAGAGAATGGAAAACTCTCAACTCTCAACTCTAAACTCTCCTTACATGACATCACATAGCCAGAAGTACTACCGACGTTTCTATCGCCTCGTCGTCTTAGCTGTCATCCTGATGATAGCTGTGCTGACTGGTAGTCTTTTGTTGGGCGACTCTGTACGGGGCACATTGGTACAGCGTGTAGGTGAACGGTTGGGAAAGACCGAGACCGTTATCACCAGCGGAACGGGATTCATGGACGAGGCGCTGTTAGACCAACCTTTGCTGAATCATGCCCGGGGCTATCTGCTGATGAACGGATATGTGTCGGTTGGCGAGAAACTGCTTCCTGTCTATGTGTGGGGCACAGATGCCGATACGCTTCAGGCAGGCGAGGCTCTGGTGAACGAACCTCTCGGCTCTAAACTCTCATCTCTAAACTCTCAACTAATCCTCCATCTCCCTTCCCATAATATGGTACCGTCGGGAAGTCTTTTTGTTACGAAAAGCTATGCCACCCAGATGCGCCTGCATGTGGTGGGAGTGAAGAGTGTGGAAGATGGCGGCAATATGCTACTACGGAACGAGCAGACCCTGCCGCTGAATGTCTTCGTGAACCGTCGGCATTTAGCTGAGACGATGGAACTGGAGGGTAAAATAAACTTGGTTCTCTCCGATGATATGATAAGTGACGGACAGTTTGCTGCTGTCTGGAATCCTGAACTGTCGGGCATACACATTACGGACTCCTCGCTTACGTACGACAGAGTATTCCTTCCCCATACTGTTGTGGACAAACTGACCCCTCCCTATCCCTCCCGAGGGAAGGGGAAATATGTACAGACCTATTTCGCTTATTTGGTGAACGAGATCTCAACTCTCAACTCTCAACTATCAACTATCAACTATCCCTTTGTGACTGCGGTTAGCGAATGGCAGGGAGAACCACTCGACGGACAGGAGATGATTCTGTCCGATTATGCCGCCAAGCGGCTTCATGTCCTTGAGGGTGACTCGGTAAGCATGAGTTATTTCATTACAGAGAACCTGAAAAACCTCGATACCAGGGAACAGACTTTCGTGGTAAAACGGATCGTCCCACTCGCCTCTTTCAGGAACGACAGTCTGCTTGTAGCCGATTTCCCCGGTCTGACCCATGTGGAAAAATGCACTGACTGGGATAGCGACCTTCCCATCGACATGAATAGGATAGAGAAGGAAGACGAGGACTATTGGTATGCCTACCGGCAGACTCCGAAGGCTCTTGTTTCGTACGAGGCTGTAGCCGGTGACTGGAGTAATGCTTTCGGTTGTGCTACAGCCATGCGTTTCACGTCCCGTCCCGATGTCAGCCTGTTGCCCGGCGATGCCGAGGTGCAGCTGGTTCACCCTCGTGCCCAAGGGCTGCAGGGAGCTACAGGCGGAGTGGATTTTGCCGGACTGTTCCTCTCGTTGGGTTTCTTCATTATTCTTTCTTCTGTTCTGCTGATGAAGAACCCGTTGGTAGAGATGTTCAATCTACGTAGCGGAGAACTCCAGTTATATCGTCAGTTGGGTTTCGGGGACAGGAGAATCAAACGTATGCTCTTCCGCGAGGTTTTCGGTATCATATTCCTTGCATCCCCCTTAGGTGTAATTGCCGGCTTAGTTTATTCCGGCTTAACGCTATGGCTGTTGGGTAATGTGTGGAGTGGAGCTACCCATACAGAAGGCTTCTCGTTGCACATACGGCCACTGACACTTCTTGCCGGTTGGCTGGTGGGATTGCTCGTCTGTACTTTTGTCCTGTGGCGTGTGATACGGTTAAGGGTTAATGGTTCAGGGTTCAAGATGTCTGATGTAAGATGTAAGATGGAAGATGGAAGAGCACACTTACGGTTCGGGGTTAATGGTTCTGGAAGCGGTAGCAAATTGCCACTTTATTCTTCATTCTTCATTTTCCTCCTAACCCTCGGGTTGATAGTATTCAATTTCGTCAGCCTTCATAGTATTGCGCTTTTCGTCATCTGCGGCCTGTTGTGGATTCTGACATGGGGCTTGTTCCTCCGCAACTCTCTCCAAAAGATTCAAAACACCCCTCTGTTCTCTCGTCACCTCCTGACACGATTATCCATCCGCGCCTTCTCGCGTCAGCATCTTCTGGCATATTGGACGCTTGCCTTGGGCGTATTCGCCGTATTTGCTGTCGGACTGAACCGCCCTGATTTCAGTCATGCTGACCAGGCCTCGGGAGGGTATCAATACTATGTGGATAGCCGAGTGCCCATACATTACAACCTGAATAATCCCGAAGTACGGAAAAAGCTTTCGCTCCAGTCCCTGCCGGACAGCACGGTTTTCCTCAGTTTCCTTCGTCACACGCAGGACGAGGCCAGTTGCTTGAATCTCAATCAGGTCAGCACGCCCACAGTGTTAGGGGTTGACCTTAAGGAGATGGCATCCTTTGGCCTTAACAGTCAACAGTCTCCCCTCTCTCTCGGAGAGGGGCTGGGGGAGAGGCTCTCAATTTATATCGATGAGGAAGCCCTCCTGTGGAGCCTCAAGAAATCTGTGGGCGACACACTCTTTTACCAGAACGACAGGGGCGAGACGGTGCCTGTGGTGATAGCCGGTACTTATCCTACAGGTATTTCCCATGGGAATGCAATCATGCCGGTCGAAGATTTCCTGCAGCTGTGGCCTAAGGAAGTAGGTATGGAAGTGCTGCTCATGAAGTCTTCCCGTCCTGACGAGGCGGCAGAGTTGCTTTCAATAGCCATGAGTGAATACGGTCTTACTATCCAGACCACAGAGGAACGCATCCGAATGTTCTTCGAGGTAACAGAGACCTATCTCATCATATTCCTGACCTTAGGCGGATTGGGCCTGTTGCTGGGTATCTTCAGCCTTATGATAATCGTTCGTAAGAATCTTACAGCCCAGGCCGATACCATCCGGCAATACCATGCCATGGGCTTCTCCGGTCGCCTGATAAGACAACTGATGTTGCGGGAGAACCTCCTTGTCCCCCTATATGCTGTTCTTGCCGGTGCCACAGGTTCGGTCATCAGTATCAGTGCAAATGTCAGAGGAGCCGGCCTCAATACGCTGCTGCTGGCCCTTGTCGTTCTGGCTGCTATCTGCCTGTTATTATATTACGGTATTAAAATTATGATTAATCAATCCATTAACAATCCTGAATAATATGAAACGTACTCTTTTTACACTTATCGCTTTTTCCTTTTTCGCTTTCCCCGAGCTACAAGCCCGGAAGGTTACTTTCAGGGGTGCGAACCATTGCGGAATCTTTCCCAACGAGAAAAATCTCCTGAAACAATGGCCTGCCGAAGGCCCCGAGAAACTGTGGGTGGCAGATGATGCTGGAAAGGGTAACTCCAGTGCATTGGTATGCGACGGATTTATCTATACTGCAGGTCTTACCGAGGACGAGCAGAATGAACAGCTGACCTGCTACAAACTGGACGGAACAAAGGCCTGGCAAGTCATCTATGGAAATGCATGGACGAAGTCTTATCGGGAAACCCGTTCTACTCCCATAATCGACGACAACCGTCTTTATATGGCAAGCAATACGGGCGAACTGGTCTGTCTCAATCGCGAAGACGGCAAGATTCTATGGTCCGTTAACTACTGGAAAAAATATGGACTCTCGCCCAACGACCAGGGCATCTGCGAGCATCCCTTAATCGATGGCGGTAAGATTATTGTAACAACCAGTGGTAAGGAAATCTGTATGGCGGCCTTTGATAAACTCACAGGCGAGGTGATTTGGGAGACCAAAGGCTTCGGAGACAAAGCCACCTATTGCCCTCCAAGTATCATAGAATGGAAAGGACACCGTCAGATCATAGGTGGAACAGAGGAACATATTTTTGGTGTAGATCCCCAAACAGGAAAAATGGTTTGGAACGACAGCCAGTGGATACCCGCGCCGGAAGCTAAGAAATGGCTGAATGCCATGATTAACAGCCCTGTTTTCTACAAGGGAAAGCTGCTGGTTAGCCTGGGCGACGGTCATGGTTGTACAATGTACCGGATGGCCGATGACCTCTCTTCAGCCACATTTCTTTGGAAGAATAAGGAAATCGACTTCTACATGGGAGGAATGGTAGAGATTGGCGGAGTGGTATATGGAAGCACAGGCGACAAGCATAAATGGGCTGCCCTAGACATAGAGACGGGTAACGTCCTCTACCACCAGCCTTGGGGCGGCGGAAAAGGGCGCGGCTCCCTCATCATGGCCGATGATATGTTCTATATGTTCGACGAACGACGCGGTACCATGGGGCTTGCCCGTATCAATCCCGAGAAACTCGATGTGGTAAGCGAATTCCGTATTACCGACGGATCGGGTGCCTTCTTTTCTCATCCGACTATTTTCGACGGAGTTCTGTACGTACGACACGGAACTGCACTTATTGCCTATAACATCAAAAAATAATATTATTCACCAATTAAAAACAAAACACGTATGAAGAAGTTTTTTACTGTACTCCTCGGTGTATGCATATACACGGGAGCTTTTGCACAGGTTACGCCCTACGGTTGGCGTGGTCCTCAACACAATGGTTTCTATCCCGATAAGGGACTCCTGAAGGAATGGCCCGCCGAAGGACCCAAGTTGGTTTTCGAAACCAGCGATGCCGGCAAGGGCTATTCGTCACCGGTGGTGGTAGGCGATAAGATTTATCTTACAGGTATGAACGAGGATGAAACCCAGGAAGTACTGAACTGCTACAATCTGAAGGGAGAAAAGCTTTACACAGTTTCCTACGGTCAGCCTTGGAAGCAGTCTTATCCGGACACACGTACCACACCCGCTATTATGGACGGTAAGGTCTATGTCATCAGCGGTATGGGCGAAATCGTGTGCCTCAATGCTGCTGATGGCGCCATCCTGTGGAAAGTAGACGGCGGCACAAAGTACGAACGTAAGACTGGCAACTGGGGTACTTCAGAGTGTCCGTTGGTTTACGACGATAAAGTAATCTACACCCCATGCGGTGACCAGACAACAATGGTAGCACTCAATCGCAACACCGGAGAGGAAATCTGGAAGACACGTCCTCTTAATGAGAAATCGGCCTATGTATCTCCCATTTTGATTGAGTATAAGGGTAAGCGACAGATTATTGGATCTACATCTAAGAATGTCATTGGCGTTAATCCTGACAATGGTGAGATTATGTGGACCTTCGACAACTGGGGACCCAAATACTCAGGCAAGGAAAGTCGCTGGGATAATATCGCGCCCAACTCTGCCCTCTACAAGGATGGTAAGATTTTCTTCTGTCACGGCTATGACATCAATGGTTTCCAACTTAAGTTGGCCGACGACCTTAAGAGTGTAGAAGTAACCTGGCGCACTGAGACCCTTGACACACACCACGGAGGCTACGTCCTGGTAAATGGAAAGATCTATGGTTCCAACTGGATTAACAACAACGATGGTGCCTGGTGCTGCCTCGATTGGGAGACTGGTAAGACCGATTATGAGGAGAAATGGTCGGAGGGAGCCGGCAAGGGTTCCATCATCGCAGCCGACAATAAGCTGTTCATCTACGACGAGCGTCGCGGATTTGTCGGCATGGTAAATCCAACGCCTGAGAAGTTCGATGTTGTAAGCAAGTTCCGCGTAGCGAAGGGTAGTGGTCCGTACTGGTCGCACATGGCTATTGATAAAGGCATCCTTTACCTTCGTCACGGCGAATACTTTGCTGCCTATAAGATAAAGTAACTGATGTTAAGAAGTTAAGAAGTTAAGAAGTTAAGCCGATAGTTAACTCTGACAACTTCAGAAACTTCAGTAAGTTTGTCTTAGAAGAGAGAGGCTGCAAGAGAGTACAGGTAACTGCCGAAAGTGATGAGTGCCCATATCATCAGGACGATGAGCAGAATGAGGACAATCAGGACAATGGCTGATTGCCAGGCCCGTCGGTTCACCTGCCTGATGACGAATTCGTCTCCATCTACGAAGCCCTGAATCATCTGCATGTTTTGGACGTTGGCGCGATAGAAGAAGTCTATAACATCGCCGACAAAGAAAGGTATCATGCCCATCAGCATGTCGCGGAGGGCATTGTTCAGTACTGCCAGTGTGAGCGGAATACTCCTGAGTACACACAACGAGAAATAGACGAACGGCACGACGCAGAGTAGCGCTATGGCATCACCCCAGCCGGGGATGATGCCAATAAGCGCATCCAGATAGTAGCGGTCCATGTAGCGCGTCAGAAATCCCATGGTGCGATAGACCTTGTTGGCCATCAGCAGCCTACGCCGTACTTCCCGTTCGACTTTGTTCATTTATTGTTATTTTAGGTTCTTTGCGAAGAACTCAGCTAAGGTGTCCCAGGGAATCATGTTCTTGGGCTGACCCTTGCCGGCTTTTTCCTCATAACCACCGTCATAAAGGTCGCAGTGGGTCGCGTCAGGAATAATGAACAGTTGCTTGTTCTCGGGGTTGGGATTGGGCTCGCCAACAAACTTGTAGCCCTCTGCCTTACCATCCACCATATAGTGATAGGCAGCCTCACCAAAATAGCGCGAGTGGGCATCGGCACCGTGCATCACGAGAACAGCAGAGCGTATTTCGTTGATGTAATAGAGGAAGCGGCTGTTAGCGTATGCCTGTGTACCGATAACGCGCCAGCCGTCGTTAGAGTTGCCCGAGCGCTTGTGATAACCACGTGGCGTTTTGTAGTAATCATAGTAGTCGTGAACGAAGTTTGGTGCCTGTGGAGGTACAGTGTCCAGCACACCGCCAGCCATGGCATTGGGGTCGGCGAGACGCTGCTTCGAGAGGTTCTCGCGGTTCTTATGACGTGCCTCTTCTACGTCGAAAGCATCGTTGTAGTCGTTACCGCTTACGCGAGTCATATCATACATTGTAGATGCTACCGTAGCTTTGATGCGTGTATCGGCAGCGGCAGCATTCAGCGCTATGCCTCCCCAACCGCAGATGCCGATGATTCCAATCTTCTCGGCATCCACATTGTCCTGCTTCGACAGAAAATCGACGGCAGCCATGAAGTCCTCAGTGTTGATGTCGGGTGAAGCCGTGCGACGCGGTTCACCACTGCTCTCACCCGTATAAGAAGGGTCAAAGGCCAGTGCCACGAAACCACTCTCTGCCATCTTCATGGCATAGAGTCCGCTGCATTGCTCTTTTACGGCTCCGAAAGGACCAGAGACAGCGATAGCCGGAAGTTTTTTTACTCCTTTAACTTCTTTAACTTCTCTAACTTCTTTCGGAGTATAAAGGTCAGCGGCAAGTGTCAGTCCATACTGTGTCTTAAACGTCACCTTCTTGTGGCTCACCTTCTCACTCAGCGGGAACACCTTGTCCCACTCCTGTGTCAATTCCAACTTCTCGTCCATATCGTTATTAGTACTTTGTTTGTTACTGTTTGTGCAGCCTGCCAGTATCGTGCCCAGCAGTATTGCGGCTAATATAGTTTTTTTCATATCTTCTTTCCTAATTCAAATGCATCTTGCAGTTTGGGGTTTCCTTCTATCTCGCGAGCATCATTCACGCCTCCGCAGAAAAGTGTGCCTGCCAGACGGCTCTTGGGATAGCAGTCTGTCCAACCCTTCAGGCCGGCTTCTGCTCTCGTCGAAGTATCCTCCTCATCTTCCGCTGCTGTTGACAGCATATAGACATCACGGAACTGATAGTCCATGGGATACATCGCATTCATGCGGTCTATGAGGGTCTTCATCTGACCGCTCATCTCGTAATAGTAGATAGGTGTTGCCCAGCATACTACATCAGCCTTCAACACCTTGTCCATGATGTCGTTCACATCGTCGTTAATGACACAGCGGCCTAACTTTTGACAACCCATACAGCCCTTACAGAACTGAATGTTCTTACCAACAAGAGAAATCTTCTCAACATCGTTTCCGGCAGCCTTTGCTCCTTCAATAAACTGATCAGCAAGCATGTCGCTGTTTGAACCCCTTCTGAGGCTCGTAGAAATAACAATTACCTTTTTCATATTGTTTTCTGATTTATCTGATAAAGTTCATGCCTTGCCACTCTTCGCGTTCAGGGTAATCGATAATGCAGTAAAAGTGTTGCCATTCTTGTTGGCACTGCCGTTTAATAATAATGCTTTCATATGATATATATTAACAGAATTCAATAATTGCACTTACTTCTTCGCCTATAGACAGAGAGATAATAATCACGTTGTCGTGTCTGTAGATGGTAGGGATGAGCATGTCGCCAAGTTTTGCAGCCATCCGGTATTCTACCCGAAGACCAGCTACGACGAAATCCTCCGGCAACAGTTCCATTGCCATGCGGACATAGTTGGCATTGTTCATGTGCTTGTTGTAGTCGATGTCGGCACGGAGCACCTTGATTGGTTCAATAATCTCACCGCCATCTTTAGGCAGAATGATGCGTCGGTCCTTATAGTTCATTTCCAACTGAGGCTCCAGTTTCATGGATTGTATGGTTGCATCATCTACACGTTTCAGTTTGCCAGCCGCCTTATCGACGAATGCTCCCATGCTCCATGTCTTATAGCAAGGCTTGCCCTGGGCATCATAAATAAAGGTATTGCGGAATCCGAACATAGGCTTCATGCCATAGACGGAGGTAGTCACCGTCAGTTCCTCCTTGTATTCCGGCACCCTGACTATTTCCACCTGGCGTGTTGCTAACAGCTGTGCCATGTTCTGCTCTGTAAAGTACTGCTTCACTCCAGGCTCTGAGTCAATCCACATCTCAGAGCAGTCTTGCATCATCTGTAGGGCGGAAAAGAGTTTCAGCCGTCCCTCGCTGTCACAGGCGCTTGTCGTTACTTTGTATTTTAAACTGTACATGTTATTTTTATTCATTGTCTTTATAACGTCATCACACGTTTCATCTCCAGATTCTCGTAACCCTCGGGACAGTGGGTGGAGAGATATACTGTAGGATTGTCCTTGATGAACTGGCGCACGCGGTCGAGTGTCTGGCGGGCAGCAGCCTTGTCCTCGAATACAATGCTCAGTTTGTTTGCCTTCAAAGCGGCATCGCAATAAGTCACGTCGCCGTGGAACATATAGAACAGTCCGTCGCTCTCAGCAATGATGATGCTATTGCCTTTGGTGTGCCCCTTTGCTTCGATAAACCAGATGCCATCGGCTATCTTTTGGGCATGTGGGAAGTTCATGTACGACTCACCATATTGAGCACGGATGACGTTGTCACCCTCCAGCTTCATGGCATCGGCATCCTCCGGACCTATATAGATTTTTGCATTCGGGAATTCGCTGATGCAGTCGCTGTGGTCGGGATGCTTGTGGGTGATGAGAATCTTCGTCACCTGCTCTGGCTTGTAACCAGTGGCTGCAAAAGCGTCCATGTAGTTAGCCACCTTCTCGCCCATGTAGAGTGGGGCGCCCAACTTTTTGGCAGGGACTGGAAAACTGGCTTTGAATCCTGTGTCGATAAGGATTACCTCGCTACCTGTGTCGATGAGGAAGTTCTGAAGACTGCTGCGGTAGATAATCTGTTCGTCGAAATTCTCTTTGCCTGCTTCACCACCGAAGGCAAACGGCTGGTTCATGAAACCACCGTCAAACATGCGGATTGCCATAATTTTCATAATCGTTTCGTTTATTAGTTGGTTTATAGGATGTTTTCTGCAAATATAAAGAAAAAGTCTCAATATACAATCAATTTTCCTGGAGGCTTTTTCTTTTTTTAGGATTTATTTTGAATTCTCCGATAAAAGCAATGACGTTTTGGGAAATAGATTTCCTTCGCAAAGTGGTCTTCATGGAAGTGGCAGGAGAAGACATACATGGGTTTCTCGCTCCGCAGCACACTATCCATCACGCCGCTTGGATCCATCCAGTAATCAAAGACCAGGATAGACTGCTCCGTTTCAAGCACAAACCCGCTATGGTAGATATATGTCAGTTTCATGTAGTACGTGTTCCGTTTTTCAACTCCTACCTCAATGCCTAGGGGGAAAGGTTCACTTTCTCCATCGTTTCAGCATCGGGAAGAAACCGTGCATCATCTGCTTGTATTCATCTTTGGTCAACGGCTTGGGCATCTGCTTGTTCACCTCATCTACGAACTGCGAACAATGCTCAATCATCTCATCCATCGTACAGTTCTGTAAGAACCGACCGTCATGATAGCAGTACTGACAGTAGTCGAAGTTTGTACTGCCATCAGCGTTAGTGCCGCAGTTTTCTTTCTTCGTGAGAGGCATTCCGCAGCTTTGGCAGAACTGAGGAAGTTGTCCTGGTTGCAGGATTTTCTCTTTTTGTGGGAAGGTAGCTTCATAAGCTTCAAATGCCTCCGGTTGCTCGTCAGCCACGAAATAACCCTTTGGCGGGCAATAGGTTCCCTCACGATCTCCCCAATAGCCAGGAATCAACTCCTGGGCAAGGAAATACGGCACTTCAGAATCTCTCGGTTCTGCGTGATAGTGAATCTTCATTTTGCTGGCCAAGTCGAAGCCTGCATGACTATAGAACTCTATGTTACCTTCCATCTGTAACAAGCCAATGCCCATTTCCTTGGCCTTCTCCAAGGCATACTTCAGCAACTTGAGCCCATAGCCTTTGCGCTTGTAGTCGGGATGGATGCTGATGGGGCCGAATGTCCATGAAGGGAAGTGGCTACCATCATCAAGAATGATCTCAGCCTTGGAGAACATCACATGGCCGATAATCTTACCTTCCTCCTCCATCACCAAGTCGAGTTCAGGAATAAAGTCAGGGCTCGTTCTATAACGATTGAGCACGAAATGTTCTGTGCACCCTGGGCGATACACATTCCAAAATGCCTCGCGCGTAAGGTTCTCCACCTCACGATAATCTTTTGGTTTTTCTATTCTTATGTCCATTGTTTCAGTCACTTGAGATTCACTTCCGAATCAAGCCCACAAAAGGCGATCTGTCTGTTCATTCCTCTTTCGTCATGTTTGCCACACACTTGCCAACCAGTCGCTTTCCTAACTCGTAGGCCTTTTCGAGGTCCATAGGAAACTGCGTGGCGCGCACCTCTGCCTTGTGAGCCTCGCTGAACGTGGCAGCATCGTAGCGGTCATAGTTCGAGAACTGATAGGTGTCGTAGGAGCATAGTATCTCCGTGGGACCAAACACGCCGAGTTGATTGGCAGCAGTGTCCATAAGTACGTGATAGTTCATCTGACGATACACCTCTTCGTTAGGGCAGTTCATCGTATAGATGGTAGCCGAACAGATGCGCTTCAGTACGACGGGCTTGGAGTAGTCAGAGTAGTTGACGGCAGGAAACTCCATTCGCTCCATAAAAGCACGAAGGGCTGCTGAGGGGTAGCCGCAATAGTTGGGCGAACCGCACACCAGCACATCGGCCTCGACAGCCTTCTGGAGTATGGGCTGCAGGTCGTCCTTGAAAGAGCAGACTCCTTTCCTGCCTCCCTTGATCTTGCAGGCGAAACACGACATACAGCCCTTGTAGTTCAGACTACGGTCATAAAGATTAACCAGTTCCACCTCGGCACCAGTCTCTCTGGCACCGTCCATGGCACGCTTCAGCAGTTGTACCGTATTGCCGTTCTTTCGCGGACTTCCGTTGATAAATAATGCTTTCATATTTTTAGTGGTTTTGGAATTACTTCTTCTTTGTTTTCGTATATTTGACCCTCGGCATAATCCAAACGAGTTTGTTTCTGCCCTCGCTTTTTCGCATACTTGACCTTTACAATCTCGTATGAGTTTCGGGTCAGTTCCTTTAACAGGTCATCAGGGGCAGTCAAGGGGTTGATGCCTATCCAGTGTTTGGGTGATTCGTTATATGGATTGCCGATGTACTCATATTCTGCCTTCAGGTCTTCGATGCGCTCTGGCTGGCACTTCAGTGAAATGACCGAGAAATCATTGCAGTCGAAGAACGAGAACATGTGTCCCATGACGTAGAACACCAATACTCCTTCTCCGTTTTTGAACTTCTGGAAAGGCAGTTTCTCCTCTATGTCTTCGCCCAATGACAGGCAGTACTCGCGATAGTCTTCTATGTTCATGCTACTTTATTTTAAGAGTTCAGATTATCTTTTCCAAAAAAACAAATTCTAACTCAGCTGTTATGCTTTTACGTTCAAATTCCTTATAGCCCATTCTTTGGTACATCCTTAGATTGTTGATACTTCGTGTACTTGTGAATAAGACAAAACGTTTTTGGGGAAAATACGATTCTATCTCATTTAACAGTTTTGTCCCATAACCGCAATGCCTATAATCAGGGTGAACCATCAGTTTGCCCACTTGAACAGTACCTTCAGTTTGCCATGCACGTATGGAGCCAATAATCTTGTTGTCTGCCACAAGCTTCAGAATTACCCCTTTATGATATTCTTCAATAACCTCGTCTATTGTTTGCTTCAAAGGTGGAATGTCATTGCTGCCAAACAGTGCAGCTTCGCTCTGATAGGCAAGATATTGAAGTTGCAGAATCTCCTGCAAATCTTCAAGACAGGCTTTAACGATAACAGGTTTATTCATCGTCTGTATTTTCATTTTCAAATTGTTAACCCTAATTTTATCGCTTCATCCAAATAACCAGAACGGCTTATGTCTCCTTTGTCTTTGCTGCCACGAGCCAAAACCTTGCCAGCATCTTCTGAGTTGAAGAAGTTCAAGCAAAGCTGATACTCGGTAAGGATGCTGTCAAGTTGTTCCTTATTGATCTGACGTGCGTCAAACTTCTTGCTGGAGTACCTGCTTCTTGCTAA
>JAFXZY010000024.1 GCA_017541025.1 Bacteroidaceae bacterium
AAAAATGGGGGTAAAAACAGGGACTTAACTCGATACATGTCATGAATTAACTCGATACATGTCATGAGTTAACTCACCGCATTATACACGTAAATTCACATTACGTGGAGATAGGGAATAAATCATGAAGATTATCTGGATAAAGTAAAGGTGACACTTGGGTTGAATTTTCGTTTGGAAATACTCAAATAAAATTTGGTATTTCGCTCACTTAATCGTACCTTCGCACCCGAATAAGATGTGAATTACATAAAAACAGAAGATATGAGAAGGTTGGTTTTATCTCTTTTCCTGACTGCATCGCTGGGCTGTATGGCACAGTACGATGAAGTTATTCAGCAGTGGCGCGACTCTGTCCGCAAGGCTACTGATGCCGTAATCGATGGCAAGATTATCGTCCAGGGCGAAAACAGAATGCCTCTTTTCTGGACTATCTACGGCAAGGAACCGACAGACGGTCGTAGTATGTGGATTTCCCTTCACGGTGGTGGCGGTGCGCCCAAGCAGGTGAACGATGGTCAGTGGCAGAACCAGAAGTTCCTCTATACCCCCGAGGAGGGTGTGTATGTGGCACCCAGAGCCCCCTGGGATGCGTGGGACATGTGGTTTCAGGAACCCATAGACAGCATGTACCTGCAACTCATACGGGCTATGGTCAGCCATTATAATGTGAATCCTGACAAGGTGTACATCCTTGGTTACTCGGCAGGAGGAGATGGTATTTGGCGACTGGCACCACGAATGGCTGACCACTGGGCAGCAGCTTCCATGATGGCGGGGCATCCGGGCGATGTAAGTCTGGTGAATGTGCGCAACCTCCCGTTTACCATCTGGGTAGGCGGCAAAGATGCAGCCTACAACCGTAACACAGAGGTAGCCAAACGAGGCGTTGAGATGGATTCCCTGCAAGCCCATGACCCAGAGGGATACATCCACGAGACGCATATTCTGGCTGATAAGGAGCATTGGATGGACCGTGAAGACCGTGCTGCTGTTCCCTGGATGGCACAGTACCGCAGAAACCCGTGGCCCAAGAAGCTGGTGTGGCAACAGGAGTCGATACTGAAGCCGCACTTCTACTGGGTAAGTGTTCCTGAGACCGAGATGGAACGTGGCAAGCGGGTAGAACTTCTGGTAAAGGGTAATAGCATAGAGATTCTCCGTTGTGACTATACCTGCCTCACCCTTCGCTTGTCCTCCGAACTAATCCAGCTCAAGGGTAAGGTAAAGGTTGTATATCAGGGCAAGCCCCTATTCAATGATCGTATTAAACCTAGTGCAGATACTTTCCGCAAGACCCTTCAACAGATGCAAGACCCTCGCATGGCGGCTCCGGTGGAATTAAAGATAAGTCTACGATAACGATAACGATAACAAAAACGATAACGTTAACGATAACGATAACGATAACCAAAATGAAAATTTCCCATGCTAATTTCCATAGTATAGGATATTTTCGTAACTTTGCACCCTCAATATCTGTGAAATAGAATATGAAGAGACTGATTTATACGCTTTCACTAGCGTTTTTATGCGTTTGGGGAGCCGATGCACAGAAGCAGTCGGGACATAATGCTGCCATTAGTCGTAACTTGGAGATTCTGAACGACATATACAAGCAGTTGGACATCTTCTACGTGGATACGCTGGATGCCGATACCGTTATAGGATGGGGTATCCGTTCGCTGCTCAGCCATGTGGACCCCTTTACCAATTACTATCCGCAGGAAGATGAGGAGTTGCGACAGATGACCACAGGCAAATATGCCGGAATAGGAAGTGGCATACGTTACCACAAGAAGGAGGAGCGTGCCGTTATTACCGAGCCTTTCGAGAATTCACCCAGCCACCATGCCGGACTGAAGGCAGGCGACCTGATTATGCGCATAGATGGTAAGGATGTAAAAGGCTGGGGAACCAACAAGGTAACTGGTTTGCTCAGAGGTGAGCCAGGAACCACCTTCGAGTTGGTGATACGTCGTGGAGGCGAAGAAAAGACCTTGCACATTACCCGTCAGACCATACAAACGCCAGATATCCCCTATTATGGTATTATAAATAATGGTATAGGCTATATCTGCCTGACAGGTTTTACGGATGGAGATTACAAGGAGGTTCGCCGAGTACTTACCGAACTCAAGCAGCAGGGAGCCGACAAGTTGATTCTCGACCTCAGAGGCAACCCGGGCGGTTCTGTTAACGAAGCGGTTGATATTGTTAATCTCTTTGTTCCCAAGGGCCGGAAAGTTGTTTCTACCAAGGGTAAGATGAAGTACACCAACCGCGATTACCTTACGGCCTACGAGCCCGTTGATACGCTGATGCCCCTGGTGGTGCTGATAGATGGCATTTCTGCTTCTGCCAGCGAAATAGTTGCCGGCAGTCTGCAGGATATGGATCGGGCTGTAGTGATGGGAATACGTTCCTACGGAAAAGGTTTGGTGCAGATGGTGCGCGATGTGCCGTACGATGGCCACCTGAAGATAACAACGGGTAGGTATTACATCCCTTCGGGGCGTTGCATTCAGGCATACGATTATCGCCATCTGAATGCCGACGGTTCAGCCGGAACAATACCTGACAGCCTGACCAACGTATTCCATACAGTTGGAGGTCGGGAGGTACGTGACGGAGGCGGCATCAAACCTGATGTGGAGGTAAAACCTGATAGCCTGCCTACCCTTATTTACGATTTGGTGAGCAGCGATGAGTTCCTTGACTGGGGTACAGACTATTGCAGCAAGCACGAACAGATAGCTCCTGCAGGTGAGATAAAGCTAACAGATGAGGAGTACAATCAGTTTGTGCAGTATATCACCGAATCGGGCTTCAAGTACAACCGCCGTAGCGAGGAAGTGCTTAAGGTCTTGCGCGATGTAGCCAAACGCGAAGGTTATCTGGAGCAAGCCGAGCAAGAGTTTGAGGCCCTTCAGGCTAAGTTTTCGCCCAATCTCTCTACCGATTTGCTTCGTTTCCGCAAGGAGATAGAAACCTATATCGCCGACGAATTGGCACACCGTTATTACTTTGAACGGGGAGGCATTAAGCAGCAGTTGTCGGACGACCCCTGCATAGAGCGTGCCAAGGCCCTATTCTCCAATGCCGACGAGATGAATAAAATACTGGGAAAATGAGAAGAAGAGACATCCGCAAAGCCAACAGAAACTTCATGTTTGGAGTTATGGCAATGGCTATTATAGTCATTATGGTAGTGGCACTATTCTGCTTTTGGTGCCTAAAGTGATAATTTTCAGGGGAATAAGTACAAAAAAAGGCAGAAAAAGTAAAATTTTTCACTTTTCATTTTTCACTTTTCACTTTTAATTGTACCTTTGCCGGCGAAAAGATGAATGTGAGGGGCTCGAGAGTTCCTCACATTTCGTTATATACACTTTACCAAAAAACAACTAAAGGTTCATGATTAACAAAGCAACAGTACAACAGGCCGTAGAAGAATGGCTGCAGGGAAAAGACTATTTTCTGGTAGACATCAACATCAGTGCTGACGACAGAATCGTAGTAGAGATAGACCATGCAGATGGTGTATGGATTGAAGACTGCGCCGACTTGAGCCGCTTCATTGAGGCTCGCGTAAGTCGTGAAGAGGAAGACTACGAACTGGAGGTTGGCAGTGCCGGACTGGGACAGCCCTTTAAGATTCTCCACCAATACGAGATTCACATCGGCAAGCAGGTAGAGACACAGACCAAGGACGGGAAGAAACATCGTGGAACCTTGTTGTCTGTAGATAAGGAAGGCTTTGAGCTGGGCGAGATGCAGAAGGTAAAAGAGGAGGGTAAGAAGCGTCCGGTTAATAAGGAGGTTACCATCCGCTTTGCTTTCGACGAGGTAGCCTATACCAAATACTTGATAAAGATAAAATAAAATATAAATGGCAACAACAAAGAAATCAGAATCAGTAAACCTGATTGAGTCCTTTGCAGAGTTCAAAGAGACTAAGAACATTGACCGCGCCACGCTTATGAGCGTGTTGGAGGAATGCTTCCGTAGTGTCATCATCAAGACCTACGGCAGCGACGAGAATTATGACATTATTGTAAACCCTGATAAGGGCGACTTTGAGATTTACCGCAACCGTACCGTTGTTCCTGATGGTGAGGTGAAGGATTCAAACCTGGAGATCAGCCTTTCTGAGGCCCGACAGGTAGAGGATGACTATGAGGTAGGTGAGGAAGTGAGCCAGTTGGTTAAGTTCTCCGACTTTGGCCGTCGTGCTATCCTTACCCTACGTCAGACGCTGGCCAGCCGTATTCTGGAGCTTGAGCACGATTCTCTGTACAATCAGTACAAGGACCGCGTAGGTGAGGTTATCACCGCTGAAGTTTATCAGAGTTGGAAGAAAGAGACCCTCCTTCTGGATGATGAGGGCAACGAGCTATTGCTGCCCCGTTCAGAGCAGATTCCCAGCGACTTCTTCCGTAAGGGCGAGAATGCACGTGCCGTTATCTCACGCGTGGAGAATCCCAACGGCAATCCCCGCATCATCTTGAGCCGAACAGACCCAATGTTTGTACAGCGTATGCTGGAGGCTGAGGTGCCTGAGATTCAGGACGGTCTTATCACCATCCATAAGGTAGCCCGTATTCCTGGTGAGCGTGCCAAGATTGCCGTTGAGAGCTACGATGACCGTATCGACCCCGTAGGAGCATGCGTTGGTGTGAAGGGTAGTCGTGTGCACGGCATCGTTCGTGAACTGCACGGTGAGAACATCGATGTAGTCACATGGTCAGCCAACACACAGATTCTTATCATTCGTGCTTTGGGGCCTGCCCGTGTGAACAGTGTTGTCCTTAATGAGGAAGAACACAAGGCTGAGGTTTACCTGGATCCAGATCAGGTTTCACTGGCTATCGGTAAGGGCGGACTTAACATTAAGTTGGCAAGTATGCTCACAGGTTACACCATCGATGTGTTCCGCGAACTTGACAGTGCTGACGATGACGATGTAAGCCTGGATGAGTTTACAGATGATATTGAGCCTTGGATTATTGAAGAGTTCAAGAAAATAGGCTACTCTACTGCACGCGACGTTTTGGCAGAGAGTCGTGAAACGCTCATCCAGCGTACCGACCTCGAGGAAGAGACCATTGACGAAGTGCTTAATATCCTTGCGGCAGAGTTTGAATAATAACGTTACGTTAACGATAACGATAACCAAAAAGAAAACTTACAAACTCAAAAACATAAACGAATGAGCGTAAGATTAAATAAGGTAACTAAAGAATTCAATATAGGTCTTCAGACGGCCGTTGAGTTCCTGCAAAAGAAGGGCTTCTCAGAAGTTGAGGCCAACCCCAACTATAAGATTTCCGATGAGCAGTTTAACCTCTTGCAGCAGGAATTCAGTACTGATAAGAGCCTGCGTACTGAGGCTAAGGTGCTTATTCAACAGCGTCAGGGACAGAGCAAAGAGCGGAAGAAGACCGCTCCCGTTGTAGAGGAGTATGTGGAGGAGAAACCTCGTATTCAGGGTCCCAAGATTCTGGGACAAATTGACTTGGAAGGCAAGAAGCCTCAGCCTAAGCGTGAAGAGGTTACTCAAGAGGTTCAAGAAGTTCAAGAGGTTCAAGAAGTTCAAGAGGTTCAAGAAGTTCAAGAAGTTCAAGAGGTTCAAGAAGTTCAAGAGGTTCAAGAAGTTCAAGAGGTTCCTGCATCTCCAGAAAATCTGGAAACTGCAGAATCTCAGGAAGAACCTGAAACTCAGGAAACGCCGGAAGAACCGGGAAGTTCTGAAGAACCCGAGGCAGAAGAAGAGAAGCCTACTCCCAAGAAGAAGGAGAAAAAGGAGATTGGCATAGAGGAGAACGGCGTTTTCCGTCTGGCTCCTGCTCCACAGCCCGGTCCCGGTCTGACCGTTAAGGGAAAAATCGACCTTGACAGCCTGAACCAGAGCACTCGTCCTAAAAAGAAAAGCAAGGAAGAGAAGCGTCGTGAACGCGATGAGAAGCGTGCCCAGCAGCAGCAACAGCAGCAGCAGGCTCAGGGCGAGCGCAAGAAGCGTCTGCGCACCAGTAAGGAGCGTGTGGATGTCAACGATGTGGCCAATCAGCCTCAGAACTTCCAGAAGAACAAGAACAATAACAACCAGGGGCAGCAGAATGGTGGTGGCAAGAAAAAGAATAAGCAGAAGCAACAAGCCTTCCTGCAGCCCGAGGTAAGCGAAGAAGAGGTAGCAAAGCAGGTACGTGAGACACTGGCCCGCCTTACCAACAAGAACAACAAGATGGGTAAGGGCGCCAAGTACCGTCGTGAAAAGCGCGATGCCATCCGTCAGGGAATGGAGGAACAGCTGGAGAACGAAGCAGCAGAAAGCAAGGTTCTGAAGCTTACGGAGTTCGTTACAGCCAACGAGTTGGCTACCATGATGAACGTGCCCGTTACACAGGTTATCGGTACCTGTATGCAGATTGGTATCATGGTCAGCATCAACCAGCGTATGGATGCGGAAACCATCAATCTGGTAGCTGAGGAATTCGGCTTTACTACTGAGTACGTAAGTGCTGAGGTTAGCGAGGCAGTAAACGAAGTGGAGGATGCCGAGGAAGATTTGGTTCCACGCGCTCCCATCGTTACCGTCATGGGTCATGTTGACCACGGTAAGACCTCTCTGCTCGACTATATCCGTAAGACCAATGTTATTGCCGGTGAGGCAGGTGGTATTACCCAGCACATCGGTGCCTATAACGTAACGCTGCCCGATGGCCGTCATGTGACCTTCCTGGATACACCAGGTCACGAGGCGTTTACCGCTATGCGTGCCCGTGGTGCTCAGGTAACGGATATTGCCATCATCATTGTGGCTGCCGACGATGACATCATGCCTCAGACCAAGGAGGCTATTGCCCATGCTACAGCCGCTAATGTACCTATTGTATTTGCTATCAACAAGATAGATAAGCCCGGTGCTAATCCTGATAAAATTAAGGAAGGATTGGCTAACATGAACTTCCTCGTCGAGGATTGGGGCGGTAAGTACCAGAGTCAGGACATTAGTGCCAAGAAGGGTATCGGTGTCGAGGAACTTTTGGAGAAGGTGCTCCTCGAAGCAGAGATGCTCGACCTCAAAGCCAACCCCAACCGTAAGGCAACAGGTAGTATCATAGAATCCAGTTTGGATAAGGGCCGTGGCTATGTAGCTACTGTGCTCCTCAGTAACGGAACCCTGCATGTGGGCGATATCGTATTGGCTGGTACCAACTATGGCCGTGTGAAGGCTATGTTGGACGAGCGCGGTCGTCGTGTCGAGAAGATTGGTCCTGCTCAGGCAGCTACCATCCTCGGCTTGAACGGTGCTCCTCAGGCCGGTGATACCTTCCATGTGATGGATACCGACCAAGAGGCACGCGAGATTGCCACCAAGCGTGAGCAGTTGGCACGTGAGCAGGGCTTGCGTACCATGAAGCGTTTCGACCTCACCGAGCTGGGTCGTCGTATTGCCTTGGGCGACTTCAAGGAACTCAACCTTATTGTCAAGGGCGACGTGGATGGTTCTATCGAGGCTTTGAGCGACTCACTCATCAAGCTTTCAACCGAGAAGATTCAGGTGAACGTAATCTACAAGGCTGTGGGTCAGATCAGCGAGAGCGATGTCAATATGGCAGCTGCTGCCGAGAACTGTTTCATTGTAGGTTTCCAGGTACGTCCCAGTGCTGCTGCCCGTAAGCTGGCCGAGCAGATGGGTGTAGACATCCGTCTGTACAGCGTCATCTACGATGCCATCGAGGAGGTAACCGATGCTATGGAGGGTATGCTCAGTCCTGAAATCAAGGAAGAGGTAACCGCTCAGGTAGAGGTTCGTCAGGTATATCATATCAGCAAGGTGGGTGTGGTAGCCGGAGCTTACGTAATAGAAGGTAAGGTGAACCGCACCAACAAGGCTCGCGTTATCCGTGACGGTATTGTAATCCATACCGGTTCCATCCTTGCGCTGAAACGATTCAAAGATGATGTTAAGGAGGTAACCACCAACTTCGAGTGTGGTATCTCTCTGGTGAACTACAACGACCTTCGCGAGGGTGATATCTTAGAGACCTTCCAGGAGATAGAGATAAAGGCTAAGCTATGATTTGGATAGAGGTAGCTTGCGTCGGTGCTCTTCTGTATGGTCTGATAAGAGGCTGGATAAACGGTCTTTTCGAGGAACTGATTTCGGCTGGTGGCTTTCTGATAGGCCTTGGCATTGCTTACATCTACTTTAAGACCGTAGGGTGTAACATGTGGGACTTTATCTTTATCACTATAGGAACTCCCTTCGTCTTATGTTTGTTGGCTTCCTTGCTCACCAAGGTGTTAGACAAAATTCCTGTAGCCGGATTCATCAATCACCTCTTAGGAGCTGTCTTGGGTTGTATCAAATGGGGTCTTATCGTAGGCTTCTTTCTTCTCATCTTAGAGAAACTGCAGCCACTTAAAGAATACCTCCCTACCTTTATCAGCAACATTGATTCATTAAAGGAACAAGTGCTGGAGTTGATAAATTCGATAAAGTAGGAATTGCATAAACAGAAAAGAGGATGTGCCTTTATCGGCACATCCTCTTTTCTGTTGTTCATTCATCTTGTCTACAAATGGAATCCCAGTCCGCAAAGCATGTAAAGTTTTCCATTGTCAGGGTTGGCATTCAGGCCAACGAAAACGGGCAGATGATACTTCAGCTTAATCAGGAAATTCTTAGTGGCCTTTAACCCCACATTGGTGCAGGCAAAACAGCCGTTGCCATAAGTGGTGGTGGCCCAGGGGGAAATGCCGACGGAACCTTCCCATTCGAGCTTGGCCAGACGGAAGGGGGCTTTCAGTTCGAAGTAGCTGCTGTAAGCACGATTCAGGCTGTTGTTCAGGCCATCGTCGCCCGCAAAGTTGGTGTACCATGTGGCGGAAAGAAATCCAAAGTCGTAGCCGATGAATCCTTCCCAGATATGGGTGGTCTTTCCGCTTTTGTACTGGAAGTAGCTGCCTCTGCCAAACCAATAGTCCGTCAGACCGACCGTAAAGCCCTTTGTACTATAGCTGAGGGTGAGATCCAGTTCCTTGGTGTCCTCGGCGCGCGTGAATCCTACACTTCCCCAGGCGGCGAGGCTAAGCCCCTTCCATTCAACGCCAAGGGTAGGTTGCAGGCTTACGTTTCCCAAATCCTGACCACGCCAAATGTATTGGTTGACGAAGTCTATGCCAATGGTTGCTGTTACTGGGCCCAGCTTCAGCCCCTCACTTTCCGGGAGGGGAGTAGTATCCTGAGCGGAAATGGGTGTTGATACGGATAATATGGTCACTAGTCCTATGGCAATAGAGCCTACTTTAGATATAGCTTTCATAAGATTTTTTTTTTAAATGATTAACTGAAATATAAGAAGTATAATAGGAAGTAAAAATGGAAGTTAAATAGAAAGTTATAAAAGGACAATACCATATAGGCAGACAGCATCCAACTCTATCGTCCAGCCAACTCGTTGGCTTAACTTCCTGCGCGTAGCGCATAACTCCCTATTTAACTTCATCTTATAACTTCAGAAACTTAAATGATAAATAATTTGGGGGTTAGCGGTTAGCGAATTCCGAACCCCTTCCTCCCCCAAAGGGGGGAGTCAGAGGGGGCTTTTTTAGTTGTAGCAAGTTTCTCCGTGCTCATAAACATCCAGACCCTCGTCCTCGATGCGAGCAGGAACACGCAATCCGTGAATCTTCTTGATGGTGAAGAACAGGATAATACCGCAGGCGGCAGCCCAGAGGTCAATCATCAGAACGCCAAAGCACTCAGCTCCGAAGAAACCCCATCCGTGGCCATACAGAGCACCGTTGCTGGTAGAAAGCAAACCTGTAAGCAATGTGCCCAGGATTCCGCATACACCATGAACAGAGCTTGCGCCTACCGGGTCGTCGATGTGCAGCACATGATCGATAAACTCGATAGAGAATACCAAAACGGTACCACAGATAAAACCAATAATCACGGCACCTACGGGTGAAACCAGGTCGCAACCGGCTGTGATACCGACAAGGCCGGCCAACACACCATTCAGGGTCAGTGAGAATGAAGGTTTCTTGTATTTCAACCAAGTTAGGAACATGGTGGCAACGCCGCCGGCTGCAGCAGCCAGGTTGGTTGTCAGGAATACATGGCAGATAGCTGTGCGGTTAACGGCACCAGAGGCTGCCAACTGAGATCCGGGGTTGAATCCGAACCATCCCATCCACAGGATGAATACACCCAGTGCGGCCAGTGTCAGAGAATGGCCGGGGATAGCGCGGCTCTTACCGTCCTTTCCGTATTTTCCGCGACGGGGACCCAGTGCGATAGCACCAATCAGTGCCAGAACGCCGCCCACGCTATGTACGATGGCAGATCCGGCAAAGTCGTGGAACACAGCGCCAAAGGTCTGCATCATAAATCCGTCGGCAGCATCGTTGCAAAGCCATCCGCCACCCCAAGTCCAGTGGCCCTCGATGGGGTAGATTAGCAGCGAGATGATAGCGCTGTAAATAACGTACATCGAGAACTTGGTTCTTTCGGCCATCGCACCACTTACAATCGTAGCAGCTGTAGCGCAGAATACGGTTTCGAAAATCAGAAAGCCCTCTACGGGTAACTCGCCACTATAAAAACTCAGGTCGCCCCAGTTGGGTAAACCGATAAAACCGCCCAGCGTGTCGCTTCCGAACATAAGGCCAAAGCCTACCAGCCAGAACAGCAGCGAGCCGAACATAAAATCAACAAAGTTCTTGAACAGGATGTTGGCGGTGTTCTTGCTGCGCGTGAAACCTGCCTCACACAGCGCAAACCCTGGCTGCATGAAAAATACCAGCATAGCGGCCAATAACATCCAAACAGTATCTAATGATAATGATAAAGTATCCATAATATAGCCCCCCTCTTATCCCCCCTTTAGGGGGAAGACCATTACAGGGGCACGGGTCTTTTGTTTGTTATTCCTTATACATCTCCTCACCCAAAGGGGGAGGTTGGGAGGGGGCTTCCTATTTCTTATCCCTCAAAACCGTATCGCCGTGCTCGCCGGTTCGGATGCTCCATGTGTCAATCATTTCGCTCACGAAGATGCGCCCGTCGCCGACTTCGCCTGTGTGTGCCGTTTCTGTGATAACCTTGATGGTAGGCTCCAAGAGCTGGTCGCGGCAGACGATGGTTATTGCTACACGCTCGATGACGTCAGTCGAATACTGCACGCCACGGTAGATGCGTTCCTGTCGGCTCTGACCGATTCCGTGTACGTCATGATACTCAAACCAGTCGATGTCCGAGTTGAGCAATGCTTCCTTTACATCCTCAAACTTTGTCTTTCGGATAATTGCTTCAATCTTCTTCATACCTTAATACATTTAAACAAGCGTCCTATTGTGTCACATTGCAATGATTTCGGTGTAAAGGTATTACATTTTGCAAGTATTAGACAAATTTTACTTGCATTTTGTGTTGTGTATAATGCTATTTGTTGACATAAATCAAGAAAATACAGTAAAAGAGCCGCCGGTACCCATCATCATCGGATATCGGCGGCTCATCATAGGGGAGACAGTGTCTTCCCGCACAAGCCATGACATCCCCACACATTGTTACGCAACGTAAGACAACTTCCGAGGAAAAACACCGTTTCGCTTCGCTCCACTAAAAAAAACTGCGCATTGTGGCTAAAAACTTCTGGCCATCGAACTTAAAAGTTAAATGAAAGGGTTTTGGCGGTTTTCTTTAATTCTCCACATTTCAACTAAATTGACGAAGAACCACAGTAAACGGTAAACCGTAAACCAATTCTCATTTTCCAGTGGCCAGAGCAAATCCCTTCAACATCGCCACCGCCGGGAGCGCTTTCCCGTTCTCCACTACTGCCATAGCGTAGCCTAACAGCAGCCATTGGGTGGGATGCGTCTGCGGGTCACCCAAGTCCCTGTCGGGTCCTATTCCCGTGTAGTCCGAGACGTGACGGATATATGCCTCCGTATTGTTCTCCTTGGCGGGAGCCCATCGCGACACAATGTCCCTGATGGTCCGTAGCTTGTACTTCCCGTAGTACGTTCGGCAGAGAATCACAAAGGCCGCTCGCCACCCATATTCCATAGATGAGAACTGACAAAACACAGCCTCTCCCCCCGCCCTCTCCGAGGAGAGGGAGCTGTTTCCGTCGATGTTCCCTTTCCCGTTTATTTGTCCTTGCCACTTGTCTTTACTTAATCTGATATTCAACGGATTATTATTTCTAATTCCTCTAGGCAATTTTACTTCATTACTCATATTTTTAAACTCTTAAACTATTAAACTTTTTAAACTTCTTAAACTCTTAAACTATTAAACTCTTAAACTGACTCTCAACTCTAAACTCTAAACTGTTATCTGTTATCGGTTATCGGAAAACCTTAAAGTCAAGTTTGCAAAACTGCAAAAGTGCAAAAGTTAGGTAGATTCAAGTTTCAGGGCCAGAACCCTGAAACCTGAACCCAGCAACTTGTTTACGGCAGCTCTTGTACCAATTTCCGATAGGCGCCATAGCTCAGTTTCTCTATGAGTCCATCGGCTTTCAGGCGCTTCAGAGCACGCGATGTTGCCGAGTCGTTTGTGTTGAAGCAGTCCTTGAACTGCTGCGTCTTGAACTCGTCGGGCAACTTGCGGAAACACTCATCATAGCGGGTGGTGCGGCGTCGCTGCACAAACTCCTTGTTCTGGTCGGCAAAGTAGTTGTACGCCATTTCGCCGAAGAAGAACTGCTGGCATTTGTACTGAATCTCCATAGCCAACCGGCACAGCCGCTTATCCCTGTCGTCCATCGTCAGCGTCTTCTTCTCCTGCCACTCCTCCCAATGACGCATCAGGATAAAGGGCAAGGAGATACCGATGCCGTAGTACGGAATACGCTTCAGCAGCGTGCGGTCTGCCTTATCGCCGTTAAACTCCGCTATCTCCAGGCGGTTTGACTGCCATTCGTAGGTTTCATCGTTCAGCGGTTCTATGGGGATTTCTCCCTCCACCTTATCCAACCGATAGGCCCACGTCTTCAGCGTCTCGTTGGCATTGGGATCTACCACTTGGTTTCGCTTAGCCAATCCCCTGTCAGGCAGCGGAATCACCGCCAGTCGGGTGCTCATACCAGTACCAAAATTCCTTTGGTTCACCTTGCGGTGCAGGGCATACGGCGTGCCGGTATAGATGAAGTTCCAGTAGATATTGAACATACCTGTGTAGCTCTCCTGATTGGCATACATCTGACCTTCCTCCTCGTTGTGGAACGCCTTCAGTTCCATAATCTCGCGGTCCTTCCAGTCACCGCCCTTGTTCTGTTTCGTCACGTTGTCCAGCTCCGCATCAAACGAGAACATGTGCAGGTTCAGAGGCTGCCCCTCAACCGTCTCGATAGCCGCATTCATGTGGCGGATAAATTCTCCGGTTGCCGTTCTTGCAGGGTGCACTCTGATGCCCACCACAGGGCGCTTCAATGCCTCATCCTTCTGGGCTTTTGTTGATGTGGTACGCTCTGTGCGCCCCTCCTTGTATCGGTTCACCGCATCAATCAGACACTTATCCGACTGAATCATCGGGTCTGCAATCTTCTTGTAGAATTTCTCCACAATGTTCTTGCCTGCTCCCGGGTCACCGATGATGAAGATGCAGTAGTTCAGCCTGCGCACCAGCTCCGGCTCGTACCAGAAGTGGTAGAAAGCCCTCGTCATCAGCGTGCCGAACAATGCCGCACTCGCAAACCACACCGCTGGCAACTTATGAGGATGCACATTCATGAACAGTTCCTTCATGCAAGGGTAATACGCCGCCATCTCCTGCAGTTCCTCAGCCCACCGTTCCAGAGGAAGAACGTCGTAAACGTCCTCCTTTGAGTTGAGAGCAGAACTTTCAACTTTCAACTTTGAACTTTCAACTGCAAGTGCTCCTGCACTTGCCAGCGCCTGCTGCATCCTCCGGGGTACTCCCTTCAGGAACTCGTAGCCCTGGGCACTCTTCACGGTAGCACATACATCCTCGTTACGCTCCTCTATAATCTGCTTCACAAAAGGCGTCTCACGCAGAATCTGCTCTATCAGCTTAGGGTCGTTATCCGTGATGTACCGCAGATGGTCAGCCAGT
>JAFXZY010000025.1 GCA_017541025.1 Bacteroidaceae bacterium
CGTCGTGTCCGGCCCCCAGTCGAGCCCTCGCAACACGGCCCTGTACGCCGCCCCCGGTCCGTCCGCCGGCTCTATGACCGCATTGTCGTCGTTGGAACACGACACCACCCAGACCGTGGCGCAAACGAGCATCGCAGCCCGTAGCCATTGAAATAATCTTCTTTCCATAATCTTCTCCATCACTTAATCACTACTTTACGTTCTCCGTTGACATAGATGCCGCTCTGTGCGGGCTTCTTGCCTTGCAAGCGTCCTTCGGTCGAGCGGCCGCCGAGGCGTCGACCGTCGAGCGAGTACCACCCTGGGGCGGTAGCAAATTCTTCACTCTTCACTTATTGAAATTCCTGTACCTGCCAGGGGCTGTACGTTGAAGCCCATCCAGACGGGGTCTGCTTTGTACAGCTCCACAGACTCGTCGGGTACGTAGAGGTTTATCATTTTTGTTATTACCGTCAGGAAAGCGGTAGAGTCTGCTTTCGGCGGTGTTGTGGCCAAGCAGGTGACTTCCTTCAAGCTGTTACACCCCAAGAAGGCCGCTAAGTCGATGAAAGTGACCTCTGCAGGAATGGTAATGCTGCGGAGTGCCTTGCAGTCGAAGAACGTAGCCATCTGAATCTTAGTGATATGCGGGGGTAGGATTACCGACTCCAGTTTCTCGCAATAGGCGAAAAGAGAAGATCCCACCAATGTGACGGATTCAGGAAAACTGACTTCTTTCAGCGAGTAGCATTGGAAAAATGCAGCATTGCTGATCGTGGTGACACCCTCGGGGACGGTCACTTTCTCTAACTGGGATGCATTGGCGAATGCGTATTTTTCGATTACTTTGGTTGCTGCGTTCGGGGTGTAACTCTTGTCGGGCTTGCCGTCGGGATAGACGATGAGGCTGTCCTTCTTAGCGTTATAGACCACGCCATCCTCCGAGCAATAGTTGGTATTCGCGTGGTCGATGTTGATTTCTTCCAGTGAGTAGGAATATTCAAACATATCATACACGAGATTAGACACAGCGGCTGGAATCGTCACCGACTTCAGGTTTGTGACTTCTCGGAAGGCCAGTTTGTCGAGGGTTTTCACAGTGGCCGGTACGGTGTATGTGGTGCCGGGCAACTTGGCGGGATACACGATGAGACGTGTCTGGGCCTTGTCCATCAGCACGCCGTCATAGATGCCGTAGTGCGTGTTGCCCTCGTCTATGGTGATGCTTTCCAGTAGTGGGCACCCACCAATGGCGTGATCTTCCATCACTTCGACGCTGGCAGGAATGTGAATGCGTGTCAGGTCGGGTAATTCCCTGAAGACACTCTCGCCGATGGAGGTCACGGTCTCCGGGATGTTGAAGGTCTTCAGCCCACTGGTTTGTTGGAAGGCCCAGTCGCCTATCTTCTTCAGCGTCTTCGGGAGTTTCAGCGAGGTGAGCCTTGCACGCGAGAATGCCCCATCGTCGATGGTGGTCACGGCAAACTTGATACCGTCCATCTCCACGGTGTCAGGCACGACGATGTCGCCCGTATATCTACCATAGTTTACGGGCTCAAAAACTGCCGCCGTATTGTCACTATAGTCCAACAGATAGTAAAGACCGTCGCAGAATTCGAAACTCTCCTGGTAGTAGAACTTGAGGAAGGGCTGCACGATGGGGTCGTACAGATTACTCTGCGTCATGTAGAAAGTGGGTATCATCTCACCCTGCTTGGCATTGGTGATGACAGCATTTACGGCCTTGCGGGCCATCTCGAACGTGTTCTGCGCCATGATGCCTTTGAGCATGGGGCTGTAATCAATCAGCTCGTCAAGGAATTCACCGTAGATGTCGAACGTATAGACCTGCTTGCTGGCTTCGGTGAGCATGGGGATGGCATCGACGAGGCAGTTGCCGTTGAAGAAGACAAAGGTGTCGTACTCATCCAGCACGGCCTGCACCTCGTCGTTGCACTTGTCGCCGACTTGATAGACGACGGCATTGGGCTTCAGCGCCTTGAAAGCCTCGGCACGCTCTATGCCGGGACTGTTGGTCGTGGCGAAGACAGCCACCTTGTCGGCTGTCACCTTCTCAGCCATCGCCTGACCGGCAGCGGTGTTGTCGGTGCCGAAGTAGGGGCATGAGGCCAGCGGACTCGTGGCACCGACGGGCGAGTCGAGGATGATGACGGGTATGCCGCGCTCCTGGGCCAGAGCGGCCACCTCGGCCTCGGCACTCTCGCCGTTCAGTCCGTAGCTGGGCGAAAAGATGATGCCCTTCAGCTTCTTGCCGTCGAACTGGCGCAGTTCTTCCACGGCAGCCAACTGCTCCTCGTAGGCATTCTCTGCCGTCGTGGCATAGTAGTAGGCCTCGAGGTTCTTCTCCTGACAGGCGTCGCGGAACGCCGTCTCTATCTGGCGCCAGTAGTCAATCTGTCCGTTCTTCACAATCATGGCAATACCCGATGCGACAGTCCCGCCTGCGGGATTGTCTTCCATTGAACACGCCGTGAATACCATTGTGCCGCAAATCAGGATGGCGGCCATCATCCATTGAAAGAACCTGTTCATGTTATCTTATCATTGCTGTCCACTAATAATCGCTAATCGTTCTTTGCCATCATTGAAATATAGTTAGTTACAGGGATTTTTTTAGTCCTGTTGTTTGTAATTTTAGATCGTTATTCCGTCTTCAGCATTTTTCCAGCTATTCCTTTCCGGTGGTGCCGTCGCTGTAGGTGTAATAGATGACACCGGTCAGGGCGGTGTTCTTTTTAATAGCCTTAACCACGCGGCCGTTGGCGTAGAATCTCTCCTCGCCGATGTCCCAGTTGTGTACCGAGGCTGTGCTGGCAATCATCTGCGGGTCGAAGACGTCACTGGCCAAGGGCATGCCGGTACTGATGTTGGGATAGTCGTCGTATCCGATGGTGACGTTCTGGATCTCCTCTTCCTCTCCGGGCCTGTTGACGTACACTGTGTAAGCGGTCATGTCGCCGTTCTCCCAGGTAATCTCGTAATTGCTGATGGTGCCAGTTAGCAATCTCTCCGAGGTGATGGCCTGGATTTGTCCGTCAGCGGTGTGGCCAGTGATGGTGACCTTCCCGACGATTTCGTCGTTGGACATCTCGATGCCACTGGTCATGAGGCCGCCCTCGTAGGTGAGGTAATAGTCATGGTGTCGGTTGTCGGAAACGTAGTGCTCCTCGATGCAGTTGCCGTCGTCGTCATAGACGTAGAAATTGTCACTTTCAGAGACGCTGTGATAGGTGGGCATGTTAAGGTAGCTGTGAGTAGTGCGCAGCAGGCCGTCCTCCCAGATATAGTCCATGATGGAGATCGCCATGGTGTCGCCGTTGGCGAGGGTGCTGACGCTATATTGCTGAGTGAGGTGCACCGCCTCAGCAGCAGGTTCGTCAGGTTTGATGGGGTTGTCGTCATTGCTCGAACATGCCGTGAATACACTTGCGCCGCAAATCAAGGCTGCGGTCATCGACCATTGAAAAAGTATTTTCATAATAGTAGTTTTTTATGGTAAAAGTACTGAGCCCGCTTAAAGAGTCGGGTGTACAACCAGCTTCATATCTCGAGTGCAAAGATAAACATTTTTTCGCATTCGAAGCACTTTTCCTATTAAAAAGTGCAATTATTTGTATAAATCTCCTATGCGGCAAGCAGCAAGAAATCTCACAGATCTCACAGATTTTTTACAAAAACCCCCAAAACCCCCAAAACCCTAAAGATGTATGATGTAAGATGTATGATGTAAGAGGGAACCACATAACCGATAACCTCTCAACGGTAAACCGTAAACTGTAAACCGTAAACAGTAAACTTTATTCTCTGTTTTTCCTTGTATGCTAGCATCCAGATAAAAGCACCCAGACACCCCATCAATCTCTTTCGAGATTTCAACCTAACTAGAAGAAAAAACCTCGGCTTTCAGCCTAAAATATAGACAATTATATTTGTCGAACTCACGTTATATTACGATAAGTAAAGGAAAGGAAAAATTTATTTGGACTTTTCAAAGAATATGTATTATCTTTGCAATGGAAATTATAGCAGAATCTATGAGCGACGGAAATTTCAACAGAGCCCTGCTCCCCTCTACGCCAATAGCCAGCGGTATTAAAATGGGACGTCAGCAAATGAAGACAAAGGCTGTAACTGTCTTTAAAGAATTGATGAAAGAAAAGTTCCCCACCCTTTCGGATGAGGAACTACAGCATATTGTATCGGCTTTTAACGCCCGACTTTAGCGAACCGTTACCTTAGCAGCCAGAGCCTTGCACTTGTCACGCAAAGCATCCTGAGAGGCTGAAAGATCATCCCAACAAACGACTACACCCATTCTTCGTCCTACATGTGCCTCCGGCTTACCGAAGATGCGCAGATAAGTACGCTGAGCCGCACAAACATCTTCCATGCCATCATACTGAGGAGCATTGGTATCTACAGGTGAAAGAATTACAGCCGACGCTCCCTGACGTTCCTGTGTAATCTCCGGAATGGGCAATCCCAGGACAGCGCGACAATGCAACTCGAACTCGCTCAGGTTCTGAGTTCCTGCCAAAGTAACCATTCCTGTATCGTGTGGACGAGGACTCAGTTCGCTAAAGATAACACCTTCCTTCTCGCTCACGAAGAACTCAACGCCCCAGATACCAGCTCCCGTCAGGGCTGCTGTCACCTTATCAGCCATCTGCTGTGCAGCTTTTAAGTGTTCTGGCTTCATGGCACGAGGCTGGAAACTCTCGCGATAATCACCGCCTTTCTGTACATGACCAACGGGAGCACAGAAAAGTGTAGGACCATTCTTCTGGGTTACTGTCAGGAGGGTTATCTCATAGTCGAAAGGAATAAACTGCTCCACTATAACCTCCATGATATCGCCACGACTGCCACCGCAGGCATTCTCCCATGCTTTTTCCAATTCGCTTGCATCATCAACCTTGCTCTGCCCATGACCGCTACTACTCATCAGGGGCTTAATGATACAGGGGAAGCCGATCTTATTTGCTGCCTCCTTTAATTCTTCAAATGTGCTGGCATACAGATAATTCGCCGTCTTCAGCCCCAACTCGGTATGAGCTAACTCGCGTATAGCTTTACGGTTCATTGTATAGTTCACAGCTTTTGCACTGGGAACTACATGAATACCCGCTTTCTCAAACTCATAGAGTTTTTCTGTACGGATGGCCTCAATCTCCGGAACAATAATGTCCGGTTTCACTTCCTCCACTACTTTCTGGAGAGCATCACCATCCAGCATACTGAACACCCTACGCTCATCTGCAACTTGCATAGCAGGAGCATTATCATACTTGTCACAAGCTACTACGTATTGTCCCTTACGCTTGCAGGCAATCACGAATTCCTTTCCCAATTCACCGGAACCCAATAGAAGTATTTTCTTTACCATAATATAATATTATTTACCATTTAATCATTTACCCATTTACCATTTACCACTTACCCATTTACCACTTACCCATTTACCACTTACCCATTTATTTAATCAATTGTTGGTCCCCCTCCCTCAGGGGGAGGGGTTAGGGGTGAGGCTGACTCTCAACTCTTATACCTCTCCCCCCAGCACTGAATCATACGCTGTAACAGTTTATCTTCGGATGGATTCTGCTGGGCATGCCATAGACGCAGGTCTTGTAAGTCATCTGGCAGGAATTGCTGTTCTACAAAATGACCCTCATAATCGTGAGCATATTTATAGCCATCGCTATAGCCCAACTGTTGCATCAGTTTGGTAGGAGCATTACGCAAATGCAAAGGAACAGGTTGGTTACCCGTCTGCTCTACCTTCTGCAAAGCATCGTTGATGGCCATATAAGCAGAATTACTCTTGGGGCTTGTTGCCAGATAAATGGTTGCCTCAGCCAACGGAATCCGCCCCTCAGGCCAACCAATCTTCATAACGGCATCAAAGGCCGCATTGGCAAGAAGGAGGGCATTGGGATTGGCAAGTCCGATATCTTCGCTGGCACTAATCACCAATCTGCGGGCTATGAAGGCAGGATCTTCGCCACCTTCTATCATCCTGGCCAACCAATAAATGGCAGCATCGGGATCGCTACCCCTGATACTCTTTATGAAAGCCGAAATGATATCATAGTGCATTTCGCCATCCTTATCGTATGCCAAAGGATTCTGCTGCAGACGTTCTGCCACAATCCGGTCAGTTACCAAGACCTTATCCTCCTTCTCTGCTCCTTCATAAAGCAGTTCCAGGATATTCAGCAACTTACGGGCATCACCACCGCTATATCGCATGAGGGCAGATGTTTCCTGTAACTCGAAAGGTTTTTGCTTCAGGATGGCATCCTGTTCGGTGACCCGCTTGACTAAAGCCATCAAATCATCCTGCTCCAAAGGCTTTAGGGTATAAACCTGACAACGGCTCAAAAGAGGTCTTATCACCTCGAAAGACGGATTCTCTGTAGTAGCGCCTATCAGGGTTACCACACCCTGCTCCACAGCTCCCAGCAAAGAGTCTTGCTGCGACTTGCTGAACCTGTGAATCTCATCTATAAAAAGAATGGGCGTTGCCGTATTGAAGAATCTGTTTCCCTTGGCCTTTTCGATAACATCACGTACATCTTTTACTCCACTGGTTACGGCGCTGAGCGTATAGAAAGGTGTCTGTAACTGATGAGCTATGATGGTAGCTAAAGTAGTCTTCCCTACTCCAGGAGGGCCCCACAAGATAAAACTGCTCAATCGCCCACCCTCAATCATACGACGAAGCACAGCACCCGGACCAACCAGATGTTGTTGCCCAACATAATCATCGAGCGAGAGGGGACGCATTCTTTCTGCTAATGGTGCCATAACAACTGCAAAAGTACAAATAAGTGAGTGAAATGCAAAATTTAAATTCATTTTTCACTTTTATCCTTTATCTTTTATCTTTTATTTGTATCTTTGCCACATGAAACTATCAATTCTTATTCCGACCTATAACCAAGACTGCACCCAATTGGTGCGTGATCTCTTGGAACAACTTCCGCAAGATGCAGAAATCATAGTGGCAGATGATGGCAGTACTGCTGCAACCATCCGCGAACAGAATGCCGTTATAGCAAAGTTACCGCAATGCAGATATTGGCAGGCTAAAATGAATCTGGGTCGTGCTAAAATACGCAATTTGCTTGCAGAAATGGCTCAGGGCGAATGGATTCTTTTCATTGATAGTGATGCACAGGTAAAGAGCAAGGATTTTATAGCCAATTACCTTAAAGAGACAGATGGCAGGCAGGTTATTTGCGGCGGCACAGGTAATTATGAAAGCTGCCCTTCACCTGACAAAACCCTCCGGTATAAGTACGAGGTACTTGCTGAACGGAAAAAACCTCTCAAGCTTAGAAAAAGGAAACCTTATGCGCAGTTCTCTACCTTTAACTTTATGATATTGCGGGATTTGTTCATGCAGATCCGTTTCTGCAATGAGATATGCGACTACGGGCATGAAGATACGCTGTTCGGCTTAGCACTTAAAGATCGTAAGATTCCCGTCCTGCACATCGACAACAAACTCATACATACAGGATTGGAGCCAACGCCTGCTTATCTCCGCAAAATCAAAACATCCCTGTTCACACTTTCAAGGTTGGATGAAAAAATACAACGGCGAATCAATATATCCGCCATTGCGCTGTTCATAAAGAAATGTCACCTAAAAGGTTTTGCCACTTGGCTCTTTAATATAAGCAATCATCGGTTAAAGAAAAATCTGTTAGGAAACAACCCCTCTTTGTTCCTATTCAAATTATATAAGCTGGGATTCTTCTGCAAGATTATGGAGTAAGACTCCTGTTTATGCAAGTTGGTTTTTATTCTTCAAATATTTCCGCAAGTTTCTCAATCAGTTGCTTCCGCTCGTCTTCCGTATATCCGTGCTCCTCATAAGGGGAGAAGATGACTTTGCCATCGGGATCAAGCAGGACAAACGTCGGGAAACCACTTATGGAATACAGGTCAGATGCCGAGGTGTGATTTTGCTGTGACTCTATCGTTTCGTGCAACATGGGCCAAGGACACGCGTGCTGCCCAAGTGCATAATGCCAGGCAGCAGGATTCCTGTCTGCTGAGATGCCTATGATGAGTAGCCCCTTCTCGTGATACTTATCATGGAATTCCTTCAGCATAGGGAAAGAGCGTATGCAGGGGCCGCACCACGATGCCCAGAAGTCGAGCAGGACATACTGCCCCTTGCCCGCATATTCGGAGAAACGATGCACAGTGCTATCAGGCAACTCGGCCTCGAAGTCGATGAATGGCTTTCCTATGACTGTTAGTTCCGGCTTGGGCTTAAAGGTGATTTCTCGCCACCAAAAGCCAACCCGGTCCCATATAAACAATGAAATAAAAGCAAAAACAAGAATGAGCAATATGCATAGAATTGCCTTCACAACCTTTTTTACAATCTTTTTCATACTAATACAAATTCTGTTTTAGTTGCCCCACCCCAATTAAATCCATTCGCTAAGTTCCAGCCATCGCATGGATTTCTCATCCAGTTCCTCTGTGAGGCGGGGAAGGCGTTTGCTCATCTCTGTAATCTGTTCAACACTGATGGTGCCACTGCTAAGAGCAGACTCTATCTGAGCCTTTTCTGCCTCCAAACGTTCTATGTCCCGTTCCAACTGTGCGAATTCCTGCTTTTCCTTGAAGGTGAGTTTACGTTTCTGTTCCCCCCTTGGCTTCGTCTTCTGGACATCAGCGTCACTTAAACTGCTTGAACCTTTTGAACTGCTTAAACCCTTCTCTGGCTTACGTTCCTCCAGCTTTTCCCACTCACGATACTGGGAGTAGTTACCGGGGAAATCCTTGATATCACCGTCACCATTAAAGACAAGAAGATGATCCACAACCTTGTCCATGAAATATCGGTCGTGACTGACGACAATAACACAACCGTGAAAGTCCTGCAGGTATTGTTCCAGAATCTGAAGGGTTATGATATCCAAATCGTTGGTCGGCTCATCCAACACCAGGAAATTGGGACTTTGCATGAGGACGGTGCAAAGATGAAGTCGGCGTTTCTCTCCACCGGAAAGCTTATAGATGTAGTTTTGTTGCTGAAGGGGCGTAAACATAAAATGCTGCAGGAACTGCATAGCCGTAAGGTGACGTCCTCCGCCTAAATCCACATAATCCGCTATCTTGCGTACTGCATCGATAACCTTCATCTGTTCGTCAAACTGCATGCCGTCCTGACTGTAGTAGCCAAACTTAACTGTTTCACCGATGACAAACCTTCCCGAATCCGGTTTCACCTCACCCAGAAGCATCTTGATGAAGGTAGTCTTGCCGGTGCCGTTGCCACCTACGATGCCCATCTTCTCGTAGCGAGAGAAATTATAATAGAAATCCTTCAGGATAACCTTCTCCGTAGCAGAAGAGGTAGAATCCTTTAGAGGGAACTTCTTGCTCACATACTCAGCCTCGAAAATCTTACTGCCTATATAAGCACTCTTCATCTCCAGGCGAACCTGCTGCTCTTCGATACGTCTTTTGGCCACTTTCTCCAAATCGTAAAAAGCCTCCTCACGATAACGGGCCTTATGACCACGCGCCTGCGGCTGACGTCGCATCCAATCCAGTTCCGTGCGATAGAGATTGTTGGCCCGTGTAATTTCCGAGCGGGCCACATCTATGCGTTCCTGACGCTTTTCCAGGTAATAACTGTAATTGCCACGATATGTGTAGATGGTTTCGTCGTCAAGTTCCAAAATCAAGGAGCAGATATTATCAAGGAAATACCTGTCGTGCGTAACCATTAAAAGCGTAATGTTACTGCGGCGAAGATACCCTTCCAGCCATTCTATCATCTGGATATCCAAGTGGTTGGTAGGCTCATCAAGAATCAGGAAGTCAGGTTCCATAATAAGTACGTTAGCCAAAGCCACACGCTTAAGTTGGCCTCCTGAAAGTTGGCGCAGCGGTTTATGGAATTCCGTGATGGATAGTTTAGAGAGAATGGTCTTGCTGAGGTTTTCATAATCCCATGCCTTCTGATGGTCCATCCTGTCTAAAATCTCCTGCAAACCCGGATTACCAGGAGTTGCCATACAATGTTCATACTCACGGATAAGATTAGTTGTCTCGTTACCATGCCAGAAACAAGCCTCCAGCACAGTCATATCCATAGGATAGTTTGGCGACTGTTCGAGATACCCTACCCTAAGACCATTGTGATACACCACATCGCCCTCATCAGCCGAGTCTTTTCCAGCCAATATGTTTAGCAGCGTACTTTTGCCCGTTCCGTTCTGTGCAATAAGCCCCACCTTTTGCCTCTCTGCAATACTGAAAGACAAATCCTGAAACAACGTACGGTCTCCTACCCTGCGTGTAAGATTCTGAACCTGTAAATATGAAACCATGTTAAATTTTCTGCAAAAGTATGTAAAAACAATGGATTATTGAAATAATTTCAGTCGGAATATTTGGAAGATAAAAGGATTTGCCATAACTTTGCAGTGAATTTTGAAACACAGCTCTATCTGAGCACGTATCTTAATTATCCAACACCTTATTATTTTATTAAATTATAAAGCATAAAAAACTATGCACAAAAAGAACGAACTAGAAAAAATGAGTTCTGATGAATTGGCAGCACTTGCCAAATCATTGGGCGTGAAGGTTATCAGCGACCAAACAGAACTAATCTATAACATCATCGATGCTGAATCTGTTCAGCCTATTGAGGCACCAGAAAAGAAGAAACGTGCCACCAAGAAGGCAGAAAAAACAGAAAAGCCCGCAACCAAAAAGGAAGAAAAGGAAAAGGCTTCCACAAAGAAGGAAAAGAAGTCCGAAACGGCCACCACAGAAAAGAAGACGACAAAAAAGAAAACCACCAAAAAGGAGGCAGAAAAAACCGAAGAAAAAGTAGCCGCACCACAGGAACCGACAGTACAAAATGAGGAGAGTACACCCACTCCTACAGAAGAGGCTCCAGCCAAAAAGAAAAGAAAAAGAATCGGCGAAGCTAAGGCTGAGGCTATAGCACAAATGGCTAATCTGCAAGAAGAAATAAATCAGCCGGAGGCTAACCAGAAACCAGCGATGGAGGCTACAAAAGAGCCCACAAAGAACAAAGAACAAAACACTGAAACCCAAGAGATTAGCGAAGAAAAGATACAGAAATTCTTTAGCACTGGAGAAGACTTCATTATCCTGCAGGATATTCCCAAATTAGAGGAGCAAGTGGAGATGGTTGCCACAAGCACCACCACTCCCAGTCGCACAGATTTTGGAGCACGTGTTATCGACGATTTACCAGAACTGGACAAAGTCAATCGCCAGAAGGAAGAAGAGAAATACGACTTTGGCGAAAACATTCGCGGCGAGGGAGTACTGGAAGTAATGAATGAAGGCTTCGGCTTCCTGCGCAGCAGCGACTACAATTACCTGAGCAGTCCTGACGACATATATGTCAGTTCACAGATTATCCGTCAATACGGACTGAAAACAGGTGATGTAATAGAAGGTCCCGTAAGACCTCCACGCGAGAACGAGAAATACTTCCCTCTCATGAAGGTTGCCACCATCAACGGATGTAACCCCGATGCAGTGAGGGATCGTAGTCCGTTCGAGAACCTGACCCCTCTTTTCCCAGACGAGAAGTTCCAACTTTGCAATGGTGTGAACGATACTATGTCGGCACGTGTGGTTGACCTCTTCGCCCCCATCGGCAAGGGACAGCGTGCCCTGATTGTGGCTCAGCCAAAGACCGGTAAAACTATCCTGATGAAGGATATTGCCAACGCCATTGCTGCCAATCACCCCGAGGCTTACCTGATAATGCTACTTATCGACGAACGCCCCGAGGAAGTTACGGATATGGCTCGCACCGTTAAGGCTGAAGTTATTGCCAGTACATTTGATGAGCCGGCAGAACGTCACGTAAAAATAGCAGGAATCGTATTGGAGAAAGCCAAGAGAATGGTAGAGTGCGGACACGATGTCGTTATCTTCCTGGATTCTATCACACGTCTGGCACGTGCATACAATACTGTATCACCAGCCAGTGGTAAGGTGCTCAGTGGTGGTGTCGATGCCAATGCCCTACATAAGCCCAAGCGCTTCTTCGGAGCGGCCCGTAACATAGAACATGGCGGTAGCCTTACCATCATTGCCACAGCCCTTACTGATACTGGCAGTAAGATGGACGAAGTTATCTTCGAAGAGTTCAAGGGAACAGGTAACATGGAGTTACAACTTGACCGTATGCTTAGCAACAAACGTATCTTCCCTGCTGTTAACATCGTTGCCAGCAGCACACGTAGAGACGACTTGTTGCAGGATAAGATGACCCTCGACCGTATGTGGATTCTGCGCAAGTTCCTCAGCGATATGAATGCCATAGAGGCTATGAACGAGGTGAAGTCAAGATTGGAGCACACAAAGACAAACGAAGAATTCCTTGTAAGCATGAACTCATAACCCACTTAACAAAATATCATCAACGGGGGGCGTGTCAGAATTGGCACACCCCTTTGTTGTCAGAAGAATTATTCCTGTCCACAAGTTACTTTCTGACTTTCCTACTACAACTCAGTCAATGCTCTGGACACGCTTTACGTACTCACCGCGTTTGGTGCGTCTTATAGCCTTGTCGTCTAACAGACGGTTAAGCGTCTTGTTGGCCGAATTCTGGTTAGCATAGCCGAAAACCCGCGTGAAATCCTCTGTTGTGAAACTCTCGGGCAGCTGTGCAAAACAACGCGAGAACTTGCCCGTCCTACGGCGGAAGTTAGTTGCCTCCTTCGTCTGCTCGTCGAAGTAGTTATGTGCCAGCTCGCCAAAGTAATGATGCTGCGTGCGGTACACAATGTCAAGTACTAAATCCAGCAGAGCCTTGTCCGTATCATCAGGTTCGTACGTACCGTTCTTCTCGCGTTCCTCCCAATGCCTCATATCCACGAAGGGTGCAACAATAGCCAGCGCATTGGCAGGACATCTCTTCAGGAGCAGCTCATCCGCCTTGTCGTTGTTGAAGTCGGCAATACTCATACGGTTGTCAGCCCAGTGCCATGCATGTTCCACCAAGGGCCATAGCGGCAGCTCACCCCTACGTTTGTCCATGCGGTATGCCCATTGGCGCAGCGTCTCCTCCGTTTCCAGTGCCTTCTTGCTCTGGCGTCGGAGTTCCAGCATTTTAAAGCCAGTTCCCGGCACAGGTATAGCAATCACGCGTGTGGGCCAGCCCGTTCCGAAGGTGCGGTCGTTGGCAAGCATTTTCAAGGCTGGAGGTGTGCAAGTCCTGACCTGATTCCAATAGACCTTAAAAAAGCCCATTACAGAATCCAGATTAGCATATTGCTGCGAATCCTTCTCGTTGCTCCACGATTTAATCTCCAGCACCTGACGGTCTATCCACGAACCACCCTTCTGCATCTTAATGCTATTCAGGGCTTCTGTATCTATGGTAAGCATGTGCATTTGCATACGTTCGCCGTTTACTTCTGTCCAGGCATTTACCATGTCGTTGATGAAGACATTGTTGGATGTTCTTGCTCCATGCAGGCGGATGATACCCTTAGGCTTTGCCGCCTTATCCTTGTTGGCACCCTTAGAGAGTTGTGCTTCCTTCCAATCGTTCATGGCATCGTTAGCCAACTGGTCAGAAACCTCCAAAGGCTCTGTCAGCAGAGAGGCCAACCATTCCAGCGCCCCCTTGCCTGAAGCTGGGTCGCCAATGCCAAGCACGTTGTAATTGAGGCGACGCGGCTTATTGGGGTTATCGTAAAAGTAGTACCAAGTAAGCGTAGCACAGGTTCCCAACATAGCACCACCAGCAAACAAGAGGAATGGCCAAAGGCGCTCGGGATGCTGTTCACATATTTCACGCACACAGGGATAGACATCAAACAGACCGCGAATCTGCTCCGTCCATTCAGCAAAGGGCAAGTCCTCCTCGTCCGCTCCAGAAGTTTTGCCAGCTGTAACGCCAGCCTCTATGCCAGCTTTTGCAAGCAGGTCCCTCAGTTCCTTAGGAGTACATTTCAGAATCTTCTTGTTAGCAGCAGAGTTTATCAAATCCTCAATCTCGTTTGGCAGAGGTTCCCAGTCCTTCACGTAATCCAGCTGATAAGCCATAGCAATGGCAGTCTGTGGGTTGTTATCCGCAAGCCAGCACAGCCAGTGCGAAGTCTGTTGGCAGAAAGTGGGATGTTTCTGACCCTCGCCAAGGCTCTTACCGTAATATTCGTTCAATGCCTTCACAATTGCTTTTTGTCGTTCTGTGAGTTCTGTAGGCTGAGAAGTCGAAGAGGCAGACTGAGATGTAACGGTTGATGGCTTCGCAGCTTCTGTGGTTCCTTTTCTGGAAGCCTTACGCTGGCGTTCCAGTTCCTGCCACTTGGGTTGTGTGGGTTCCGAGTGTCCGTTTCTATAAGCCTCTCCGAATTTCTTTTCATACTCAGGGTTCTCGTATTCAAAGAGTTCCTGCCAGTCGATGAAACGGATGTCACACAGACGTGGAATGAAGTGAGTATGATCAGAGTTCTTACATTGAGAGTCGGCATAATCCAGCACACCCAGTTTCTCTGCTAACGTGTAGTAGTTGTCTGCCAGATTGCCCCAGTCCTCGCGAGCCTTAAAGACGACTTTTATGCCCTCGCCGCTTGGCGTGATGAAAATCCACACAATACCCAGTTCCTGAAAATCCTCACGTTGTAGCCACTCCCTGATAACCTCTTCGGGGTTCGGTACGTGGTCAGCATCCAGTACACCGAAGCCCGTCAGATAGCCGTGGTCCTGTACACGCCATAGCCCTTTACGTCCCCATCTGTCCGTACTCTCCGTAAATGTGGCGGTTGGGATAACGGCTGGCAGTCCGCTCTTCATCGAGCTGATGTAGAGCTTCACACGCTTCAGGTTATCCTCAGGAACCCTTTTCTTACTCCTGTGCTCATCCTTTTTTAGTTCCTGTGAGAGCCAGTCCTTGTAGTCCTGCTCTTCCAGCACCTTCTGGACAAACTCCTCCACCATCTCCTTCGCCTCAGCTTCAGCCATCTGGCTTTTCAGCTTACGGTAGTTGGCTATGAGTGTGTTGGTTGTTACGATGTCTGTAATCTCTCTCAGCACCTGTTCAGTCAATTCCTGAGTGGGCTGGTCAATGTTAGTCTGATATACGAGTTTCATTGTTTCTGTCCTCCTTTCTTAAGTTTAGCAATTAGTTGAGTGAATTTCTTCTCAGCGGGTAACGTGCGCATGATGGTCTGTAATTGGCGCATCACCTCGCTCTGCCAGTTAAGGCTTTTGTTCAGGTCGATGGTACCTTGAAAGGTAAGTATACCTTCTATATTATTAAGGTAAACCTCCATACCGCCTTCACTGACTAACCGTTGCTTCTCAGGCATCTTCTGCTCCGTCTGGGGCTTAATGCCCAAGCGTTCAAGCTGGCTGATGTACTCCGAATAAGGGTCGGCGGCATTAGCCGGACATGTAAGATGTGCCACCTTCAGGGGTTTGGTCTCGGAAGTGGTTTCGAACGTCTTGCCGCCCTTACAGCTTCTCACGTTAAGTTGAGTAGGCTCTCCCTGCTCTGTGGGCCTGAATGAAAATTCGTCGCCCAGATAAGTTGCCGTGCCACGCACTTTGCGAGGCTTGGGCTCTAATGTTTTTTGTTTATCCATTTTCTTATACATATTTATAATGGATTGAACAATAAAATACCACACGTAACCAGTATGGTGTGGGAAGGTCTACTTCCAGACAGGCACAAATACAAATAGCACCTCGAAGCCTAACTTCTCGGTGCAAAAGTACGAAATGCCTGGAAATAGGTTATGTATAATATATCTAGATAAAATATACATAAAAAAAAGACACCCAAATGGTGCCTTTTACTCAAATAGTTGGTCTATCACAGTCCGCCACTTCTGTTTATTAGTTGCTTGATATACTTGAACGAGTTGCTTACCAATGCTCTCTCTATTAAAGAGTTTGCAGAGTTCAGCATCAGGAAATTCTTTTCCTATATTCTTTCCTTCCCTTTCGCTATACTTGAAACCATATATCTTGCCGCAAATGTAGGCAAGTTGAGCTATTTTTCCTCTGCAATTAGGAATACCCTCCCATTGATATCCGCTTTCTGTTTCGTACATCCATCCTTTTTTTATACACTTGGCAAATATCTCTCGTGCCAGTTCCGTGTCAAGTACTCCACTGATTTTCTCCTGTGGTTTATTTTGAAAGGATGCAAGGCACGTCTCAATCTCATCCGAAAGCCATTCTTCGCTATCCTCATATTCATTAATCCATGTTTCTAATGATTCAGTATGGATGCAAAGATTGTCTATTACTTCTCTTTGCTCATTTACATCCTTGAATTGGCCTTTCTTTCTGACAATTCCTTCAAGCATATTAACGATTTCTGTGTTATAGTACTTCTGCCAATGTAATCTAAAGGTAGTTGCGACAACATAAAAGAGCACAGCACACACTATATTAAGGTCATCTTGAGGAGGAGTAATACTTACATTTTTTTTTAGTTTTATCTTAACATTATCCCACAATTCTTCAATATATTTCGTTGCATACTCTGGTTCCTCGAAAATTGTATCAATTACATCGGCCGCTTCAACAAACAAATCCTCAGAGGTATAGTCAAACTGATTCATCTCTGCCATAAAGTGGTGGAAGACACTTTGACATGTTAATAGCAGCGGATGATTATGAAACTTGCTTCTTAGCTTCTCTGCCAGGTTTCCTTTTAACCTCTTCAATATCATTGTATTCTTCTGTTTTATGTTTAACATCGTTAAGCCACGCCAGTATATTAAAATATAAAAAGAGGTCATATTGACCGTTGTCAAAGTCATCCCTTGTTTTATCATCCATGGGAAATTCCGCTTTCAGTTCTTGGTTACATTTATAAGTAACATCATCTGAAAAAGTAACACTTAAAGCATAATTAGAGTTTGCACAGATTTCAACCATGTGTTTTATGTCTGCCATTTTACGTTTCATTAATGCTTCATTTTTCGGTGGAACAATTTTAATTTCCCCTTTGTCACCTCCCAAACTATCAATCCAGCCCATAAAACTCTCAAAGTGTTTCCACTCTGAGGATAGAGCTGTTTTTATGTCAATATCTGGCCGACGCTTATGGTTCGTGAAAGAAAAAGTCATACTTTTTATATATACTTTATCCTTCCTTCTTTTTTTCTCAACATAGTCCCAAAAATTGGATGGCAACATTTTAGAAAGAATAGTGACCTCTAAACCATAGTCGTTTATATTAAGCAAATTGTTCAGGCTTTCTTGAAGTAATTCTTTTATAATAGAAGTATTCCTCCATGCAGCAGTTCCTGTTTCAATTGCAATGATATGAGAACCAGGCCTAGTATCAATAACAACATAGCAGTAGGGCTTTGTTGGTTTTTTGGTTTTTCTAATCTTTGATATAGGATTCGAAGTGGATTCCGTTTCTTCCCAAATATCGACATCCTTATCGTTTACTAAACGTAATAGTATAACTTGTGAATCATGGCATATTACCTGGCATGGATATTTGTCTGCAACAAGATTTTTTTTGATTCTCTGTACTATAACTTCAGCTCCCCGCTCTATGCCGAATAGCAGTTCAAATCGTTCCTCTGGCAGCAGATGAGAAACAGACTCGGAGATTGGCAAATTGTAGTTACGAGTCATTGTCTCTTTTAATTGGTAAGAATAAATGGCAAATTTCCCCTTGGTGACTTGTTTGTTATATTCGTTTTTTTACTTTTATAACAAAATTCGTGCCAAATCTTAATTACTATTAAATACTGACACGATGTCACTTTTAAATGTGCCAAATTAAGTAAGAAAGTGGGAAAGACGACATCAACACCGTATAAGGTGCATAATAATTATTATAATTGAAGTCTCGGAAGTTTAGGCCTTTGTGGAAAGGAGTTATCGCTCCGCTCGTCCATCAGACAATAGTTAAGCCATTACTTATGAACTTTGATAACATGTATATAACTATCGGCTTAACTCCTTAACTTCGGACTACATACTTCAGAAAGTTTTTTTTCGTTCTACGATTATTTGCCGTCACGGTTTATCGTATTACTTTCGTCCTATATATGACTAAAAAAGATAAGATAAACTTGCACCAATATACCTTATAGGCTCTGGTGTATAATAACTAAAATGACAACCGAAAGCAAAATTCTTATGTACCTGAACACCCGCATTTAAATGTATACCAAAATGATGGTATAAATTTGTAGAAGAGTAATATATCCCATCATAATGATCATATTCAAACGAGTAGCCAAGACTCAAATCTGCATAACCCCTAAACCATTTATAGGAAGGAGTATTGCCACGAACACCCAACAACTTAACGCTCACAAGACCACATTCTTTTGGATTGGCGAAATCAGACAAATAAGATATGCCGATAATATTCCAGCCAACATACTGATTAAACTCTCTTCTAAGCTGATAGCCAATGCCCCATCCAGTTCCGACATAGAGATCTAACTCATTTGTGAACTTCTTCACTTTACCAAATTCAGAATAGTAAGAGTTCGTCTCCATCTGCTCTGGCTTGCCATTGAACGTCTGTACCTCACCGTTTTTATACTTTACAGAGTAAAGCTTTGAGCGCTTCTCGGTGAAGATTGGACCATCCTCGTTATTGCTCTTTCTGTACTTCACCTCGGTCGGAGTTACTTCAAGTACTTTTACATTTTCCATTTCACCGCCCTTGCGCACCAAGATGTCTTGCGCATTTATGGATAGAAAACTTGCGGCAAAGATTGCCATGAAAAAAATCTTATTCATATTATTGTAGTATAATGGTTTCTTTGAACAAATACAAAAAACGTGGACTCATTACTTCGTCTACGTCATCTGAGGTATCGGCAAACACCTTACAAGCTTTAACGAGTAAAAGCCCACGCATTACGTGAGCATCCCTGCTTTTACTCTCGCTTGTTCTTAAATTTTTGCCGAATTTCAGATGACAAGATCTAAGCGGACGCTATTTGTCTTTATGTCTAAACTATAGTATATTTAGCTCATAGGCAATCATATATTTAAATAAATCACTAAGTGACATTTCTACTTAACCACTTTGCAAAAATACGATTTAATTCTATTCGCACAAAGAAAATGGCTGATTTTCTTGCGAAAAAGGGAACTGAGGAATTACGGAGTTAAGGATTAACGTAATTAAGGAACAATTATGTTTAAGGGTTATTGATTTTTTTCAAAAGGAAAAATTTATATACTGAAAGTGGGAAAGTAACTTATGGACAGGAATGATTAGTAAATCTGTCAGTCGCGAGATAAAGAACAATATATAATTATCATATATATTATTAATTAAATAATTACATTATATAAGTATATATTACCATCCCCCCCCGTCAGCATCTCGTATTCTTTCCTGTCCACAAGTTATTTTCCTACTTTCCTTGTTTTCTCCGCGCCACCGTGCCACTGCCCCGGCCCGCTTCCTCTAAGCGTGCCGCTTACTTCTTTTAAACGCCCCGCCCGCTACGGGTAAATGAAATACTGCAAAAAAAGATGATTTTAATGCCATCATAAAATTTTTCAACCAATCTCTTTGCAATATCACAACATCTTCTTACCTTTGCCCTGCAATCCGTAAGGAAAGCATCTTATTATTTGCTCAATCGCTCTCGAATCACCACCTCGAAATAGATTACGAGCAAAAGAATATACATTGGGTACGTGCCTTACTTGGCGCGGACTTGAACCTAAAGTATATTCGGCTTGTGGTGAGCCTGAGAGCGTGTGGCGAGAGTCTGCCCTTTTGTTGTTTTATACGGTAGGATGCAGATATTGAAGAGATATCAATTAAATGACAAAACCATGAATAAAAAGAGTTTTCTTACAGCACTGCTTCTGATGATAGTTGGCTTGCAGACCGTTTTGCCACAAGAGATAAAGACACTGATGACGATTTACAAATCTAATGGGACCGTTACAACCGTAGATGTTGATGATGTTGATTCCATTTCTTTTGTGCAAATACATCAGGACAATAACAAGGTGAAATTGCAGCTTCAGCCTTTCGTGAAGGATTTTCAAGGCAAACAGTCCATGCAGACGTCGAGCCGCCGTATAGGCATTCCCTCTGGCTATACTGCATACAATCCGCTGGAGGCACCTGAGATAGGGTTCTTTATCACCGAAGACAGTATTATAGAAGAGGGCAACTTTATCAAATCCTATGACGAGTGGAGTACACACGTTAATATCAGAAACGATAGGAATTACCAGATTTACGGTTTCATGCCCCAAGAAGGTACAATTGGTGCAACCATTACACCTAATTTGAACTATACCAATGGTTGCATAATGACACTATCGGGGTTGAGGACTATAACATCCACAGATGTATGTATCGCAACAGGCGTTAAGCAGGCCTGTGGCTCCTTCTCTACAATGGAAAATTTGCAGCAAGGAGCTTTTGGTTTCACTGGTAATGACGTGGAAGAAGGCAATTACATTTATATGCTATTTGACCATCTCTATACATCCATAGATTTACAAATATGTATGGATGAAGAATATGATGCCCTACGCACAATAAAATTGAATCGCGTGTCGTTGAAGTCCAAACAATATTCTACGTGTAAGGCAACCGTTACGATGACAGCAAACGACAATGGCTCAGATCCCGTCAGTAGCATAGAGTGGAATTACAATGACGGCAACTGTGAAGAAACTATTTTCGACTGCAATATCATAGACCATGATACCCCCTTCATTCTCTCCACATCACTGCAGTCCATTGGAAAAAGCTTTGTATTACCTGAAGCTGCCCGAAACAGTAACGGCCTAATACTTCGTACAGTCTTTGATGTATATGACAAGGCGGGTAATCTCATACGCACGAACTGTGCATCAGAGAATGTTTTTAGTATTTCAGGATTAATTACAAAAGTTTTACAAGATCACAATTATAACATTAAATTAAAAGTCTTTCCAACATACCTTTACGGCCTTAGCGATCCTGACCTAGATATTCCAACTATAACTATTTTCGACATAAATTAGAATCATGTTAATTGCGATATGAGAGCATCCATTAGATTAATAACAGCAATATCGTTCCAATTGAAAGACAGAAGACAACAGGCATTTTAACTAAAACGCCGCAATGCTATAGACTCTACAACGAGAATACTTTAATTTTTACCTCCCCTCGCAGATGTCCCAGGCGAGGCCGTTCAGGGTTTCGCATACGCTACGGGTGATGAGGATGCGCTCGTTATGATGAGGGAAGGGTGAGAGCAGAAGCAGCCGACCCTGGGCGCAGGCAAGGAAGCGCTCGCCGCTGGGCTTCTGTAGGGGATGAAGGCCATTCTCCAAGAGAATGATAAGGGGCAGCCCTTCATCGAAGGCAGCACGCATTACCTGCTTCTCACCGGGACTGATGGCAGCGGACACCAGAACGGCTCCATTGCGGGCAGCAGAGAGCAGGCGTGCCTTCTCTTGTTCCAGCAGTTCGGGTGTTATGCTGCGGGATATGCGCACGCGCATCCTACTGGGGGCATTTAACAGCTCCATATTGCCTACGGCAGAACACGGGCGGCCACAGATGTCCACCCCCTGCCTGACACAGAGGTACTGGGGGTGTTCACGCTTCATGAGCAGACGGCGGGGATTATCATACAGGTATTGCAGCCAGCGCTGCAGCTGCCCGTCGTGTAACAGCAGCTTGTCATTGAAACCGCGGGCAAAGAGAAGCCCGTGCGTGCGGTCATCATGGTATGCTGGTTGCTGTCCTGCTGGTTGCTGTACTGTTGGTTGCTGTAGTACAGCAACAGACTGCACGGCAGGGTACAGTTGCCTGTAGGCTTTATTACAGCCTTGCTTAAATCCCAGCAGCACCTTACCCATAGGGATGCTTAGGCGCTCCTTAACAAACAA
>JAFXZY010000026.1 GCA_017541025.1 Bacteroidaceae bacterium
CCCTAACCCTCCCCCAAATGGGAGGGAACTGTAAACAGGGGTATGACAGTTTATGTTAGCATTATTGTACAATTATTCTCCAACTTTCCCCGCCTCCCATTTGGGGGAGGAGGGGTTAGGGGTTGGAGAGGGGCTCTTTATTTCAGCACCTTCTTACCATTAATAATGTAGATGCCCTTCTGAGCCTTGTTCACACGCTGACCAGCTATGTTGTAGATAGCGCCTTCGTTAAGGTTAAGGTTAGCGTTAACGTTCTCAATGCCAGTCTCACCTTCCTCATCGAAGGGATAGAAGGCCTTAACAGCAGTCAAGAATACCAAGTAACCCTTGCCGGCAGGAATAATGGTGCCGGGAGCAGCCTTAGCAAAGCCAACCTTGCCGTCCAACTTAGCCAGAATGAACTGACCTCCGTTGGCTGTAATCTCTTCGTTGGCAGGCTGCAAGTCGTTGTCAGCGATAGCAGGAACTGCCTCCTCCGACCTGTTAAGTGTATATTTATGTCCGGTACCATTGTCCTTGAGAACTACAGCCTCGCCCTTAGGAATAGCGCTCACCTCGTTCAACTTGGCAAATCCGCCATCCACTACCTCTACGGTAAATGCCTGAACCTTAGAGTGAAGCTTAGCTATATCGAATGGAGCTACGTAGGTGCCATACAGAGAACCCTCAGCAAACTGGTAAGAGTCTGATGTCTTCTGGGTAACCTCCAACGTATAGGAAGCTTCCCAACCGCCGTCGGCATCGGTGGTACAGGTAATCTGAACCTTACCTAAAGCAATACCTGTAACGGTTCCGTCCTCAGCAACAGTAGCAATGCTCTCGTCGGCTGACTTCCATGTCAAATTAACATCATCCAGATTCTGGATGGTGGGCAGGTATTTTGCCGCAGCACCGACAGATACGGTACGAGCTTCGGGGAGATAGCAAACGTAAGACATATTCTCGTCCAACTGGAAGGTGTATCCGTCATAGCCCTTCTTTGGCAGCACGAAGTCGCCCTTTACGGTATCATAGAACCCGAATACGCCATCGTGACGCATGGCAGGAACATAGTTGCAGATTTCCTCTTCACCCTCTGAAAGCCTGAAGTACCAGATACGGCCATGGAAAGCGTTGTCCCACTCAGGGTTGGCGAAGATGCTGAAGTTACGGCTTGTTGCGTTGCAGGCAGTCTCACCGGTAGGATAGTCCACATCGTTAAGCTTCAGGTTATCAACCGTACACTCAGCCTCATATTCCTTGCCAATTTCAAATGGAGCACGGTTATCGCCGTTACCTGTTGTATTACCCGTGAAGTAGCCAATGTGTGCATTGTCATTACCATTGATGTAGAGTGACATACCTGTTCCGGCATATACGTTACGTGCACTGAAGACAGCACGCCAACCGCCTTCCACCTCAGTCTGGAACTTAACGTTCACCTTTGTGTCGGTAGTTGGCTTATAGGGGAATTCAAATACATTCTCGCGGGCAGCAGATGTGCTTTCGATGTATGCCAGCGGTGTATATTTCTCGGTGTCTGTCCAAATGATTTCCTCGTACGCAACAGGGAAGACAGCCTTCTCAATCGTGAGCTGGTCGAAATAGAAGTAGTAGGGAGGATTGTGCTCACCGTCGTCACACACACCGAACTGGATATTCAGTACATCCCAGTCCTTGTCGGCTGTAAACTCGAATGAATAAGGCTGGTTCGTTGTCTGTGCCTTTGGCAAACGGGTCATAGCCAGGATTTCACCACCCGGATTGTTGGGAGCAGAAGCATGGTCAAAAGCATCAGTGTTACGGACATAGAAAGGCAGGAAAGCGTATGAACCCTCGTTCCATGATTTCCACTGCTCGCAACTGAAGTTGAATGACACGGTATAGGTAGCACCAGCCTCCAGACCCTCTAACTTATAATAAAGAGGTTCCCAACCGCCTGTACCTACATAGTTATCCAGGTGGCAGGTTCCTGCAGCTTCATCATAGGTAATCTTACCTTCGAATACATTCTTATGATCATTGTTGGTAGTCCAGTTGTTCAGATCCTTGTATGCTGTCATATCGATGGGCTGAGAAATTACGACGCCAAGGTCTTCCCATGCTGTACCATTCCACTTATATTCGTGGTTGTCCTTTGTATTGACAACAAGCTTGCCTGGATAAACTGTGGTACCGGCTTCTTCGGCAATGGCCTGACCGTCGGGGCTGAGCTCGAAGTTGGCATCATTAGCTGAATTGAAAACCTTACCCGTGATTTTATCTTTCAAACCACCTTTTCCCTCGCTGTCCACAACGGGAACAAGGTCCATCTTCAACAACTCACCCTCGAAAATCTTGAAGGTATATAGCTTCATGAAAGTTGCTGAGTTGTCGGGATGATTCGTGTGACAGAGATCGAAGATGTACATAGGGGTAGTACCACCCTTGGAGTCACCTTCACCAGTAATGGTTGCACAGGGCTCTGTCTCACCGTCTTTGAACACATCCAAAGTCAGGCCACTGGCATTGACCAGGATCTTTTCTCCCGTGGGAATTTCAGTTGATCCCGTTACCTCGGCATTGCGGGCGAAACAACCGGTATTCTGTCCGCCAAAGCGCCAGAAGAAAACAAACATGTCGGCCCCATAGTTTGAACGGGAACCGAAAGGAGCCTGATAATTGGCTGTATTGCTGCCATCAATATCGCACTCCATTAAAATACGGGTTTCTGCCGTATGTACATATCCCGTATTGATATAAGGCTTGCCCGTGGCATCCGTGGTGGCAATGTACTCAATCTCTGTAACACCGCCGCCAGCAACTTTCAGGGAGTTGACCTTAGTAATAAGGCCATATTCCTCATAAACACCTTGATTATTAAAAGCATAGAATTTCCTTGCCGTCTGGTCATAGACGTAAGGATCACTTCCTTTGTACGTCGCGATGTTATCCACCGGCGTAGCCTCAATGGGGGCGGCATTCGTAATGGTTGCCAGCACCAATCCAATGAAAAAAAGTAAGATTTTCTTCATAATCTTGTTTGTTTAAATTAATATTTGCTGTTCACGTTAATAATTTCCACTATTTGCCATGCAAAATTGCAAAAATAATATTCAATAACCAAATTTTTACGCCTTATTTTAATTGCAAACCGACATTTTTCCTTCAAAATTAATAATATAGCTTGCATTAAGACCGGGGATATTTTGGATTTAGCTCAAAAATCTGTAATTTCGCACCGCGAAACTAACAATATACATAAAATATTAGCTAATGAACAAGACATTAACCTTTCTGATGGTACTGCTGATTTCTGTTGCCATCCAGGCTCAAACAGATTACTTCACCCCCTATCAGCAGACCAAGTTGCGTCTGCCGTCAGTACCCCTGATTTCCAACGACCCCTATATTTCTTTCTGGTCGCCGTACAACAAACTTACAGGCGGAACCACCCGGCATTGGACCGGAGCTGTTAAGGCGATGGACGGTATCCTGCGCGTTGACGGCACGAACTACCGTTTCATGGGAACACAGAAGGATGTGCTGCTGGAGGCCATCGCTCCCATGGGCAACAAGGGACGTTGGACAGCAAAAATCAAACGTTCAAACGCTGCCTCCAACTGGTACGAGAAAGATGCCAGTGAAAGCGGATGGACCAATGGCTACGGTGCATTTGGTTCCAAGAACGAATATGATGGAGTTTACACAGACTGGAATGATTTATCCCAGTATTATATCCGCAGGCATGTTACGCTAACAGAAGAAGACCTGAAAAGCGACCTGTGGATTATATACTCTCACGACGATAATTTCGAGCTTTATATCAATGGCGTAAAGCTGGCAGAGGCTACGAACGGCGAAACCTGGAAGCAGAACGTGAAAGTTCACCTGCAGGGTGCCTCACGCGATGCCCTGGTGGCAGGCGATAACGTCATCGCTTTCCACGTTATCAATACGCGCGGCGGTGCTTTGGCCGATGTGGGACTCTTCCGCAATGCATTAGGATTCCATTCCGGCATGAAGGCCATCGCTCCTATGGCCGATCAGGGCCCCTGGGATGCCCGTGTACGTAATGCCACCTTATCTGGAACCACATGGACCAAGGAAGACTATGATGATACCGGTTCCACATGGAATGATCAGCAGGGAGCCTTCGGTTCTGACGGCGAACCATACGTGAACACCCCATGGACTGCCACTGGTTCAGATATTTACATCCGCCGCCGTGTCACTCTCACAGCCGAGGATCTGCAGCGCGACCTGCATGTTATCTATTCACACGACGATGTTTGTGAGGGCTATATCAACGGACGCAAGCTTTTCTCCACAGGCGAGACTTGGGTAAAGAACGTGGACTATCAGCTCACAGATGCAGACAAGGCTGTGCTGCATGAAGGAGAGAATATCATTGCCTATCACGTTCATAACACCACTGGCGGAGCCTTGGCAGACATAGGCCTGTACTACAGCACTGCGGGTGAGCAGATTGCTGTGCAGACCAACTGTCATGTGCTGGCTACCAATACGTATTACAAATTCACATGCGGACCAGTAACGCTGGATGTTGTCTTTACGGCTCCTATGCTGATGAAGGATATCGACCTAATGTCAACGCCCATCAACTTCATCTCCTACCAGGTAACATCCAATGACGGAGAGGAGCATGATGTACAGTTCTTCTTTGCCACCACTCCAGAGCTTACCGTGAACAACAATATGCAGGCCACCGTATCATCCATCACTGAGACAGATGGCGTTCGCTACATCAAATCGGGTGCCAAAACCCAGAAGGTACTGGGCAAGGCGGGGGATATGATCTGCATCGACTGGGGCTATCTGTACATCCCGGAGATTAACGGAACCATCACCATCGGTGACCGTCAGGAAGTATCTGAAACCTTTGCTACCACCGGCAAATTGCCGGAAGCTCCCTCTACCACCATTGCCAGTACAGAAGATGCCGACATGCCCCTGCTGGCCTTCAGCTGCGACCTGGGCAAGGTCCTACAGGGCAATTCCTATATGATGATCGGTTACGACGAGGTGAAGGATATGCGTTACATGGACGTTGACTACAAAGGCTACTGGGCCCGCAACGGTAAAACCATCTTTACGGCCTTTAAGGAGCTGCACGACCGCTACGACCAGATTATGACCGACTGTCAGGCACAGGACAAGCAGATTTACGATGATGGCCTGGTTGCCGGTAATGCCAAATATGCCGAGCTGCTTTCCGGCTGCTATCGCCATGTTATTGCGGCACATAAGATTTTCCAGGACAACAAGGGGAACCTGCTCTTCTTCTCTAAAGAGAACAACTCCAACGGATGTGTGAATACCGTTGACCTGACCTATCCCTCGGCTCCCTTATTCCTTATATATAATACAGACCTGATGAAGGGTATGTGTACATCTATCCTGGACTATTGCGAGAGCAACCGATGGGGCTTCAACTTTGCTGCCCATGACCTGGGAACCTATCCTCATGCCAACAATCAGGTATATTCCATCCGATTTCCGGATGCCAACGGCGGCTTTGCAGGGAACATGCCCATCGAGGAATCCGGCAATATCGTGGTTCTGGCTGCTGCCATCACCCTTATCGACAATGATATGACATGGGCCAACAAGTACTGGAAGACGCTGAAGACATGGACAGACTATCTGGTAGAAAACGGTCTCGACCCCGAGAACCAGCTCTGTACCGATGACTTTGCCGGTCATCTGGCACACAATGCCAACCTCTCTCTGAAAGCCATCATGGGTGTAACCGGATTTGCACTGATGTGCAAGCAGAAGGGAGATATCGACAGTTATAATTACTACTTCGGCAAGGCGCAGGAAATGGCTGCTGAATGGGTAAAACTGGCCAAGGACGGTAACCACTACAAACTGGCCTTCGACAGGTCAGGAACCTGGAGTCAGAAATATAATATGGTATGGGATAAGGTATGGCAGACAAAGCTATTCCCCGACGCTGTGTATAAACAGGAGATGGTTTATTACAACGGTCAGGTTAAAACATACGGACTACCTCTTGACAACCGTTCTATCTATACCAAGTCCGATTGGATATCATGGACAGCTTGTCTGGGCACTCAGGCACAGTTCACCACCCACATGGACCGCCTGTACAAATATGCCAACGAGACCAAGTCACGTGTGCCTCTGTCCGACTGGTACTTCACCGATAGCGGTAACAGTGTGGCCTTCATAGGACGTTCGGTTGTTGGCGGCCACTGGATGAAGGTGCTCTTGGACAAGTGCCTCTCCGGAGAACTGATGACGGGGGTTGCAAACCTTAACGCTAACGTCAACGATAACCTTCACAAAGGCGAAGAAACCATTTATGACCTCTCTGGAAGAAAAGTTAATTCTCAACGTTCAATGCTCAATGCTCAATTAAAGAAGGGTATCTATATTATAAATGGCAAGAAGGTGCTTTATTAAGCCAACGTAATTTAAGAATATAAAGAGGCCGTCGGTTTTCCCGACGGCCTCTATTATTGTACGCCTGATAAGACTCGAACTTACACGCCTCACGGCACTAGATCCTAAGTCTAGCGTGTCTACCAATTCCACCACAGGCGCATTCTTGGTTAAGACGGCGCAAAGGTATAACTTTTTGGCGAAACTGGAAACTAAATCATCAAAAAATTTTATTTTGGCCTCTCCCCTGACCCCACTCCGAGGAGAGGGGAACGTTAACGGGAACCCTTTTAGAAAAGTTAGGGGAGAGGCTGGTAAGGCTCCTACTTTCTTATCTTCAGATACTTCACACCATGAGTGGGGATGAAGTAATTGACATCCGTAGTGCTCAAATCCTTCTGACGCCAGAGGTCGCGAACGCTTTGGAGAGAGCTGATATCCATCTCCTTGAAATACTTCCTGAAGTCGACGCGGGCATCTGACTGACCGACATTAAAGATACCTACGGCGTATGAACCATCGCTCAAAGGACGGCACCAAATCTGAATGCTTCCATCCAGCACTACACGCTGTGCCTGCTTACCCAAGATATCCTGGTTAACAGCATTTACCTCGTGATTACAGAGCAGAGATACGGTAAACTCATCCATCTGGGCGATATCACAACCAATCAGCATATTGCTGGCAAGAAGGGTCCAGAGACTGATGTGGGTGTACTGCTCATCGGGGGTAAGACGACTGTCGCGCAGGTTGTTACTCCAACCTACCTTACCGACAATCAGCATATCGGGGTCATTCCAATGACCGGGCTGTGCGTATGGATAGAGGTCGGGCTGCTGACCGAAACCAATGTCATAAAGGCTCTCCCATGTATCAGTGATATCACCTGTTGTACGCCAAGAGTTGGCATCCACAGCATGTCCCCACTTCCAAACCTCGGCCATACCATACTGGCAAAGGCTGTAGAAGATGTCGCGAGGCTGCTGACGCAGGCAACGCTCCATCAACAGGTAAGGACGAACGTAGCTGGCAACCGTCTGGTTGTCGGGTTCTGTTCTGTGCTTACGTCCATAACCGCACCAGTCGTACTTAAGGTAGTCGATACCCCAACTGTTGTAACTCTCGGCATCCTGCAACTCATGGTCGATAGAACCCAAGTAACCGCCACAGGTCAGGTCACCGGGTGAAGAATAGATACCGAACTTCAGACCCTCGCTGTGCAGCCAGTCGCCCAGTTCCTTCATGCTGGGGAACTTCTCGTTAACAGCAATGGTACCATCGGCATTACGCTTGGGAGCCTCCCAACCGTCATCGATGTTCATATAGCAATAACCGTAGTCGGCCAGACCTTTCTCAATAAGAGCCTTAGAGCTACTGATTACCTTATCCTGTGTAACACTCAGACCCCAGCAGTTCCAGCTGTTCCAGCCCATAGGAGGAGTGAGGGCAATCTTGCTGCCACAACGAATGGTGAACTTCTGTGTCTGCTCACCCTTGGCATTCTTGGCCTTTACCGTAAAGGTGTAAGAACCGGGTCTGTCTAGTTTACCACTCAAAGCGCCGTTGTCGGGATTGATGGCAAGACCATTGGGCAGATCGTCGGAAGAGAACTTCATGGGCTTCTCGCCGCTTACACCAAAGCGGAAATGGATGGGAGAACCGGGACGAACACCATAGAGGGGAGTGGTATTGAAACGAGGCTCAGCAGGAGCTGCAGGAGTAAGAATGTACTTGGGGATATACTGAGTAGTGGTGCTCAGACCAGTCTTGCTCTCGGTGAAGGTTGCTATGATGCGAACCATCTGATGATTGTCGTAAGGCAGGCTGACAACACCGCTCTTCTTTTCATTTACAGAAACCTTCTGCGTCTTCTCCGTCAGCACCTTGCCTGTTTCGGGATCCTGCACCTGAACAGAGAACACACCACTCTTGGTTGCAGACATTCTGCTATTGAGGGTACAAATGACGTTCTCCTTGCTCACGGGAGAGGGGTTTTCCTTAATGCTGATGCTCAGGTTATCAATAGTATTAGGTACGCGTACGCATACAGGACCTGAGAACATACCGCCCGGGTCACCTGCATTGTAAACCCTAACAGCTATCACATTGTCAGCATCCCACTTGATAAGTCCGCTGTTCACCTTTACGCTATACAAACGCGGTGTGTTCCACTGGCCCAGATAGCCTTTAGCGTCAGAGGGGAAACGACCTGTCTTTCCTATGAGTTTACCATTCAGATATACCTCGTCGGCATCGTCAATCTTACCCATCTTGAAATCCACGGATTCCTTCAGGTCGGACTTGTCCAACATACTCTTGGGAATGTTTACATGATAGCGGTACCAACCATAACCATTCTCACATTTTACACCTTGTGAGGTCCAGGTTGCGGTGTTAGTGATGTTACGCCATGAGCTCTCATCAACGCTTACGCCTGACCAGGAAGCATCATCGCCCACGTGGAATTTTGCATTCTCCAAAAAAATATCCTGCGCATAGGAATGGAGAGAAACGGTACAAGTAAATACCAGTGCTGTAAGGATTCGTTTCATTGTGTTATTAGTTTATGTGTTAATAAGATTGCGACCACAAAGGTATAGGGTTTTTTGTTTATATACAAGAAAAGCACCAGGAAAAGTTTCCTGATGCTCTCTTGATTCATGTTTTTAGAGGGAAGTCTCTTATTCTGCTTCCTTAGCGGCAACACGCTTTTCAGCGATACGTGCCTTCTTACCGGTGAGGTTACGGAGGTAGTACAACTTAGCACGACGTACCTTACCAACCTTGTTAACGGTAATGCTGTCGATGGCGGGAGACTCGATGGGGAAGATACGCTCAACACCAACGGTACCAGACATCTTACGAACAGTGAAACGCTTCTTCTCACCGTGACCAGAGATCTTAATCACTACACCACGATAGAGCTGAACACGCTCCTTGTTACCCTCGACAATTTTGTATGCTACAGTTACGGTGTCACCTGCCTTGAATGAAGGATGGCTCTTACCAGTAGCAAATGCTTCTTCAGCAATTTTAATTAAATCAGCCATTTTGCTTTATGTTTAAAAATTGTTTGTCGATCACCGATAGGCATAACAGGCCACACTTCTCCTGCCAGCGACCTATGGGAAAGCGGGCGCAAAGGTATAAAAATAAGTGAAAAGTGAAAAATGAAAAGGTGAAAAATTTGTTGTTTCTCACTTATTTTGTATTTTTGAAGCCGAAAAATACCGATTTATGACTAGAAAACTTCTTATACTGTGCTCCCTTGCTGTTGTAACGGCCTGTTTGCATGCACAACAAAATAAGGTACGCTTCAATAATTGGAAACGTATTGAGGTAACGAGTGCCCTGGATGCCAATCCCAATGCTCAGGCTCTGGATATCATTGCGCCTTACAAGGTCAGTGTTGACAGTGTGATGTCTCCCGTCTTGGGTATGAGCCGCGTAGCCATGACTCCCAAAAGGCCCGAAAGCCTTCTCAGCAACTGGGCTGCAGACGTATTGGTGGAGGGTAGCACAGCCACAGGGTTACCTGCTGCCGATATGGGATTGGTGAACATAGGCGGTCTGCGCAACAATATGCCTGAGGGCGTAGTTACGTGTGGGGACATCATTCTTATCTCTCCCTTCGAGAACGAACTTGTAGTCCTGAAGATGAAAGGCAAGCACATGCTGGAACTTATGCGAAACATTGCTGCTGTAGGAGGCGAGGGTGTAAGTAGCAGTGTAAGAATGGTTATCAGCAAAGACCGGAAGCTTATCAGTGCCACCATTAATGGCGAGGAAATTTCACGCAAACGCACTTATACCGTTGCGACACTGGATTATCTGGCAGAGGGAAACGACAAGATGTTTGCTCTGAAGAAGGCAAAGAAACGTCATGACATTGGCCTCAAAACCCGCGAGGTACTCATGGAGAGCGTAATCAAACATCGTATCATCGAAAGTAAGATGGAAGGGAGAATTGTCATAAGTGAATAATAGACCCACCCCCAACCCCTCCCTCTAAGGAGGGGGGAAGTGAAGAGTGAAGAGTTAATCAACGATAACGTTAACGATAACGATAACTATTATTGAGCCCTTAAACTCGTCAACTAAAATAGATAATAATTATGAAACGAATATTGCTTATAATATTCCTGCTCCTTCCGATAACTCTTTTGGCTCAGCCGAAAAAGTTCCTTGTCGTTCACACCAGCGATACACACTCATGTATAGAACCGCTTTCCCCCAATTTCACAGTTGCTTCATTTGCCAACAAGGGTGGGTATGTACGACGTATCTCCCTGTTTAACCAGTTAAGGGAACAGGCCCCGGACGGTATGCTGACCTTCGACTGCGGTGACTTCTCGCAGGGAAGCGTTTACTATAACCTGTTCAAGGGCGAAGTGGAAGTGAGACTTATGAATCTGATGCATTACGATGCCGTAACAATCGGGAACCATGAGTTCGATTACGGGCTGGAAAATATGGCCCGCCTTTTCCGCATGGCTGAGTTTCCCATCGTATGCTGTAATTACGACTTCACCGGAACCCCTTGTGAAGGGTTGGTAAAACCCTACATTGTGATAGAACGGGGTGGGAAAAAGATTGGTGTATTTGGTGTCTGCCCCCAACCCAAGGGATTAATTGTAAGCAAGAACTACGAGGGCATGAAATTTACCTCACCTGCCGTTGCAGCCCAACCTATCATAGACAAACTGCGCCACCACGAAAAGTGTGATGTAGTGGTTTGCCTCAGTCATTTAGGATGGGGTGATGCTCACGAGCAGGACAAAGATTTCATCGCCCATATTTCAGGCATCGATATACTTCTGGGGGGGCATTCACATACTTATTTTACAGAACCCCATTATGTGAACGACAAAAAGGGTCATCAGGTCATTGTGGACCATCAAGGGAAAAACGCCTGTTTTGTCGGTTACGTAGAAATGGAAGTAGAGTAGGGGCTTCACTTACCTGTAAAAAATAACCTGCCATTCTCTCGCTGGAAGAAGAATGGCAGGCGAAAAAATCATACTACCTTAAACAACTTCTATATGTAATGAGTTACAAAGGGCTAACGTAATACTTGACTCAACCTGCGTTCAGAGCCTTGCACCAGTTTGCCAGAGGTTTTCTTCCCGGCGGGCAGCGACTTATATTGGCAAATGTATATGTTAAGCATATCATGGGAGCGGAGTCTCTTAGAACGAGATAACCGGTCGGTATTCCAGTCTACATTCTGATTCTTACAATGGTGAGACAACCATAACTTTGGTGCGAAGTAGCTCCTGTTCTTGAACTCCTTAGTGGGAGCAATATATGTTTGCGACACAGAGAAACTCCTGACCGGTTTTGACACAAGAATAACTGCAGAAATAATCTGCGGAAATAGCATTATAGCTATAATGTATGCAAATAATCTTTTCATAACTTCAAAATATAAACTCCCCCACCCAGGGAAGCCTGACGAGTTGTTGACATCACGTCAATTACTATATGCAGACTTCCCAGGAAATAATAAAAAACTAAGTATAAGTGAGGAAAAAAATTAAGTGTAACAAATAAGCGAATACATAACCAAGCCTGTATGATACTTGATTCTTATTCTGTTTATAATAATCTACTATTCGAGTCCGAATTCACACTCGTAAGTTGTACCGTTGACAACTATCTCCAGGTAATATATACCATCAGGAAAAGATGCAAGAGAAACAGAAGCTTCATCCTGTTGTGCAAAACTGATTGTTCCGCTACACATCTCATCATCATCCTCATTGAATATATAATAGGTAATGGTATTGCCTGCAGGATTGTACAAATCAAGGGTGCGGTCTTCCATGTTCAGGAATAGATCCATATACAATGGAGTAGGTCTGGCAGGTGCTCTTCTGGGGCCAACATTATTGTTCGTTTTGGGACCGCTTTTCAGAGTAAGGCACAGAGGTGTACCATTATCATCTGCACACACAGGAGTTGCTTGCAATGCAGCAAGAACAAACAGAATCACGAATAACTTAAAGGTCGTTTTCATATTATTTGAGTTTTAGTGGTTGTTTGACGAGTGCAAAATTACGAGCAATCCGTCAAACAGAAAAATTTTTAATGTTTCATTGTGTTTCTCAAATATGTTAAAATTTGTTTCATTATTTTTTTATAGTTATATCAGTCAAATATTCAGTGAGTTATGTCATCTGAAAAATATTTCTCTTCCAGAAATAAAAAAATCACATGTGAAACACCATGAAACACTATTTTTTTGCAATGAAACACTTTGTTTTCATTATTTTTATATATCTTTGTGGCAGTTTTATGGTATTAGATGTATGAAAAAGCATGTTTTTCTGCTCATTTTTGCTTCCACGGTCATCTTCCTGGCATCGTGTGCCAAGGATGATTCTCTGAGGAAAATGGAACAAATCAAGGCAATTGGAGATAAAAATCCTACTGCAGCCCTGAAAATGCTCGACTCGTTAGAGGTTGAGGTGAGGGACAAAAATGTATATATACGCAATAAGTACGATCTGTTAAGAATCAGGTTGAACGACAAGGCATATATTATGCCCAGTTCTGATATTATGATTAAGAAACTGGTGACGTATTTTGAGGAGAATGGAACGACTGCCGAAAAACAAGAGGTACACCACTATGCAGGCAGCGTCTACCGCGATTTACAAGATGCGCCACGAGCACTGGAACATTTCTTCAAGGCTACCGAATACGCAGAAAAAAACAAAGCAGGATTCGATTCTGTCATGTTATGCAACTCATACTCCAATATTAACTATCTGCAATACAAGGTTCAGAATTACAATGAGGCATTCAAAGCTGCCGTCAAAGAACTTGAACTTTGCAAGAAAATGAAGATAGACCCAACTACTCCTTTCTCTCACCTCGGAACCTCATGCCAAGCAATGGATAAAACAAAAGAGGCAGAAGCATTCTATGATTCTGCTTATGTATATGTCATTCAAACAAATACCGTATCTGAACATCAGGAACTGCTCACAATTTTAACTAACAACTATTCTGAACTAAAACAGATGTCGAAGGCAAAAGAATGCCTTGCACTAATAAAAGATAATCCATTGGAAGGAACACCAGGTTACTCCTGCGTGGCTTTTGCTGAATATTACAAATCATTAGGTCAGATAGACTCGGCTGCCATATATTGCAAACGAATGATAGACGAGGGAGGTGATATATATAGTAAGTATGATGCAGCAAAGCTATTATTCAGTATGTATAGTCAAATCGGGGATGCTGAGAATGCCAGACGATATGCCGAGGTGTATATGCAACTGAGCGATTCACTGGACTTTGGAAAACGTCAGGAACTGGCAGCAACGGTCAACAATATCTATCAGTATCATTTGGATCAGAAAAAAGAACGAGAACTGAAAGAGAAAAGTGAACATTACAAGAACATCACCATCATATCATTCCTGGCTGCATCACTGATAGTAAGTATGGCATACATCATTAATTTTAAAAGAAAACAAAAGCACCAGAAAGAAGTTGCGGCACTTTCATCGGCATTACAACGGGTTTCTAACGATGGTGAACAACTCCGCAAGGAGATAAAAAAGAAGGAAGATGAACTGGTGGTGTCAAGAGAATCACTGAAGGAGAAATCTAATGAACTGGATGACGTTAAGCAAAAATATCAAACTGCACACCAAGAGCTATTAGAATATGACGAAGCTCTGAAGAAAACAGAGAAACAGCTTGAAGAGAGAAAGGAACAAAACAAAACCTTCATCAAACTTTTGCACCAGTCGGAATTTGAGGCATCTGCCGAAGATGTCATCAAGGCGGTTCGGGAAGCATCCAAGGGTAAAAAGGAAATGACTATGGCCGAATGGAAACAACTCTATCAGGCTGTAGATGAACTGTACCCGACATTCCACGAAACAATCTTAAAACAGCCCGAACGACTCAGCGAAAAGGAAATGCAAGTAATGTACCTGCTAAGAATAGGTCTGTCTAAACGACAGATCATGAACATGACCGATATGGCCCGTGTCACCATCTGGCGTTGGGAAAAGAAATTCGAATGGGTGCTGGACGAGGGATAAATACGTCATTCAAGATTTTCACGGATATGAAGAAAACAGCTTATATTTTTGATTTGGACGGAACGCTACTGGACACATTACAGGATCTGGCAGCAGCCGTGAACTATGCGTTGCGCAAGAATGGGATGGAGGAGCACTCCATAGATGATATCAGAAGATTTGTAGGAAATGGCGTACGGAAACTTATTGAACGCGCAGTGCCCGAAGGGACAGCGCCTGCGGTACTGGATAAAGTTTTTGCAGACTTCCGTGCCTACTATATGGAGCATTCCCTGGATGCCACCAAACCCTACAAGGGCATTCCCGAGGTGTTGCAAGAACTGAAAAGACGCGGTTGTAAGATGGCTGTGGTGAGCAACAAGATGATGGCTGCCACACAAGAACTGGTGGCACACTTCTTTCCAGAGATAGAAGTGGCAATAGGCGAGAACGAGGCTGCCGGCATACGTAAAAAGCCAGCACCTGATATGGTACACAAAGCACTAAAACAACTGGGCGTAGATGCCAATGCGACAGTTTACATCGGCGACAGCGATGTGGACATCCAAACGGCAAAGAATGCCGGCGTTCCCAGTATATGTGTTTTGTGGGGATTCCGTGACAAGGAATTCCTGCTTGAACATGGCGCAGAGCAATTCATTGAGAAACCGGAAGATATTATAGAGACATAAAAAGAAGGTTGTCATCCCGACAACCAATCCTTTTATTGCATTATTAACCTTAAACCTAATACCATGAAAACGTTGCAAAGGTACGGCTAATTGCGTAACTCTGCAACATCTTCAAATGGAATCGACTCTTTTCCCTTATCTTTATTGATTAAAATCAAAAATCTTAAGGGAAATTATGTTTAGTTATCTCCATACGCTTCTGAGAAGTCTTACCTTACCCTCTTCTGTACTTCCTGACAGGGAGACGCGGTTGTATATGGTATCAGGGAAGACAAGCGTGGACATTATAACAGAACCGTCTTCGGTGGTTACCTCGACATTCGACTGGTCAACAAAAACGCAGAGCGTTATCTTCTCCTTGTCGGAATAGAGTGAAGAACGCATAGTGGGGATAGCAAAATTGGCATTGAAATCTGTGTTCCCGCTTTTTGTCCCTCTATTGATGATTATCTCGCGGTGCTGGGCATCGATATGAATGCCATACTCCTGTCCTATAGCATTAGCAAGTATGAGGTCTGCATCTGCGGTCATATCAACAGTCACATTCAGTTGATAGGCATCGGGCAATTCACCGGAGGGTTTCTCAATAAATGAGTTGGCAGCAGACAAAGTCTGCCAAGGTTCGGCGATACCTTCGATTTCCTTAACAATAGTGGTCTTGAGAAGAGGTTGCCCGTTATATTCTTCGAGTACCATCTCTCTGGGTAACGTCATACAGCATCGCCATGGTGAAACGGGATAACCTCCATAAGCCTGATTATTCATCCAGCCTATACAAACCCTTCTGTCTCCGGTATTGCTCCAGATGACACTGGCATAATCGTCCATACCATGATCTTCCCAAAGAGGATAGCTATAACGGTCGGGGGTAAAACGCCCAGAACTAAAGTTACCCACAAAATACATGGTGCCCGAACCCACGACAGGGCCGCCATCGCTGACATTGACAGTTAACACCCACTTGCGCTCGCCCTTATACTGGATGGGGAAAAGGTCGGCACACTCCCAGATGCCGCGATTACAGGCAGGTGCATAGGCTGGCGCAGTAAAGGTGGAGCGCAGCGTCCACGTCTTAAGGTTGTAGGAGCGATATATCTGTGCAGAATGTTCTCCACCCAAGGCCAGAATGCAATACCACGCATTAGACGTATCGTCCCATACGACCTTAGGATCACGGAAATCACCATGGGTCGTATTCTTGATGACCGGATTCTTCTCATACTTGGTGAATGTCATACCGCCGTCCGTACTATAAGCAATACATTGTTGTTCGTGGTCACCGTGTGAAGTATACATGGCTATAATAGCATTCTCTCCGAATCCTGCCGTGTTAGAAGAATCGACGACTGCCGAGCCTGAATAGACAAATCCCAGATTGTCCGGTTCCAGTGCTACAGGCTGTTCCTTCCAATGGAAGAGGTCTGAGGAAGTAGCATGTCCCCAGGATATATTACCCCAATCGGGGCCGGAAGGGTTATATTGATAATAAAGATGCCATATGCCATCAGCATAAACCATACCGTTGGGATCGTTAATCCAATTCTTGGCAGGTGTGAAATGAATCTGAGGGCGCATCTTCTCGCGGTAGTCAGAAGAAGAGGCGGTTGTGGTCTCAGACCAATCGTAGAGATTTCCGGAGGCTAAATATCCGATAGCATTCGCAGCTATCTTGAGGACATTAGACTGGAAGGGGCTGTTACGAGGGAAAGAACTTTTGTCTGGTGTTCCATCGGCATTCTTATAAGAAAACTCCAGCCCTCCGTTACCAACACAAAGTATAGTTCCCTTAAAGTCTGTATTACCCTGACGTGCTTCCCATACGTTGAGCTGCGAAATCCAGTCGATTTGCGAATCCCATACCGCAAGGGGATAGATGCCGTAGGTGTCTGTCAGTACTTCGTAACAACGGGGATCCTGATTACCAAGTCCGGTTAGTTGAGCCGGAAGATTATGGAAAACACAATTGTGGTCTTCTGTCCAAGCTGGCCCCTTGACAGTAATGAACTTGGAGCGGCCAGTCGAACGGATTTCCAGACCGTTATAAAGAGGATGCTTTGAGAAATCCTTGATGAAACGGCTGGCTGGATTTAACTGAACGGCCATATACCACTGTCCCTGGTTCCAAGAACCTTTGCCAATGGTAATGCGATGATCGCAATTACGCATCATATCACGGTCCATACGGCCCAAATCAGTAATAAATGTAACAGCATGCTGCCACAGCACCATATTGCCGCCGTTGCGGTACCATTCTTTTATATAAGGTGTGGCTTGCTGAATGCTGGAGGGTTGTGTCCATGCATCATTTTCGCTGCCGGCATCTAAGTCGCGGATATAGAAAAGCACACGATAAGGAAGCAGGTCACTGGCAGCATGAATATTGCCAGCATAGAGGAAGGGACCCTGGGGATATTCCTGATGGAACCATAACCAGGCAGAAGCTTCATCGTCATCGCCATTCTGAAGGATATCGTCGGGAGTGGCATACTGACTGAGAAAAGCGACGCCATCGGTATTGACTTTCTCTTCAACTGTTTGAAAAAAAGAAACATCGCCGTAATATATGATACCGTTTTGAATAGCATATGGTCTGTAATAATATGTGGTAGCAGGTGTCAAGTTGGTCAGGCTGACAGAATATACGCCGTCCTGTAATGCTCCTGATGCAGGAACCTGCTGTTGTGGATGCCTGGTTGTCCCAAAGAGAATACCATATGAGAAATCTTCAGGTGTAGGGTCTTCGGAAGTTATTCTGGCAGAAACACTTGCCCCCGTTGTAGTTATTGAGGAAGCATCTCCCGTTTGGACCAATACAGATGATTGGTTATCGAAGGCGATCTGGTCTACTTCCGAAAGGGGGAAGTTCTGTACCGTCTTGTCGCTGAGCATTACATTCAATCTTTGTTGAGCGTTGACAGATAAGAAGCCGAGAGCGACCAATAATAGCGAGAATGTTGCTGATTTCATTTAGGTTAAGAAGTTTAGATGGTTACTAAGAAATGTAGCCTGCATACGTACCCGTATACAGGCTACTAACTGATTCTCGAATATCTGTTTAGTTACAAATTGTCCTTCTCAATGTCCTTGAAGTACTTGTAGGTATCAACCTTCAGTTCGCCGCAGGCAGCCTCGTCGCAAACGATGATGGCATGGGGATGTAGCTGGAGGGCTGAGATGGTCCACATCTGACTGACACCTTCTTCTACTCCGTGCTGGAGAGCGCGTGCCTTGTTATGACCGTTTACCACAATCAGAACTTCCTTGGCATCCATAACTGTGCCCACACCGACAGTAAGTGCTGTCTTAGGCACCTTATTGACATCATAATCGAAGAATCGGCAGTTAGCTATAATGGTATCGGTAGTCAGGGTCTTAACACGTGTACGTGAAGAAAGTGATGAACCCGGCTCATTGAAAGCGATATGACCGTCAGGCCCGATTCCGCCCATGAAGAGGTCAATGCCACCTGCATCCTTGATAGCCTGCTCGTAAGCTGCGCACTCAGCATCCAGATCGGGTGTATTGCCATTCAGGATATGTACATTCTCCTTCTTGATGTCGATATGGGAGAAGAAATTGGTCCACATGAAGCTGTGATAGGATTCGGGATGTTCCTCGGGCAAGTTGACATACTCGTCCATATTGAAGGTAACTACGTTCTGGAAAGAAACCTTACCGGCCTTGTTCAAGGCTATAAGCTCCTTATATAAGCCCAGAGGCGAGGAACCCGTAGGGCAACCCAACTTGAAGGGTTTCTCAGGTGTGGGGTTGGCCGCATTGATTTTTGCTGCAACATAGTTTGCTGCCCACTTAGAAAGTGAGGCATAGTCAGGATTGATAATTAATCTCATGTTGTTGAAAGCCCTCTCCAAACTCCCATAAGGAATAGACATAACAGGGCTGCGGGTCTATGATTGTTAATAATGTTTATTTTCTCTTGGGACTTGCTCCCGTTACGCCATCTGCCTTGGGTTTCTGATGACGGAAGGTAGCATCGTTGGGAATGTATTTGGCATTCTCGGCTTCAGTCTCATATATACACTTGGCAATATCAGCAGTGGAGATAGTGACAGAGTCCCTGGTCAACTCAGGTACATTGAAGCTTTTGAGCAGGAGGATGTTCAACTCCGGGTCTTCCTGAGGAATGACGAAAGCTTTGTGGGCCCGTCCGTTCTTATCGAAATAAGCCAAGAAGGCTCTTGAGTAATTACCGTCCATCCTACGACTGGCAAAGACCATCCAGCGCCCATTACTGCTCCAGGAATGAAAACTCTCTGTATCCGGACTGTTGGCCTCACTAAGTGCATAGCAACTGTCTGTCTGAAGATCCTTAACCCAAAGGTCGGCACTCTTGTGCCAAATGTGGAACTGGCCATAGTCGCCCAATGTGTATAGCACGTATCTACCATCGGGACTTACCCTGGGTACGCTAATACTCTTACCCGCCGAGGCGACTTCAACCTCTACCTGAGGTTCGCCAAACTGACGGGTCTTGGGGTCGAAACTGACGGACATCATATTGTAACAGATGCTGTCATACTTAATCATCAGCTGCTGGGTCCGTGTGCTGTCTGGAAAATCGGGGCGCAGCAATGGAGCGATGTTGGCTTTACAGAAATAAAGCCTCTTGCCGTCTGGTGCCCAACAGGGGAATGTCTCCAAATCATCTGGCGTACGCAGAATATGGCAGACCTCGTTCTTAGTCACATCATATAACAGAAGATCGCTGGACTCATCCATCACTTCGATTTTCTCATCGTGATAAACATGGAAAGCCTGTCCCGTCTTGTTGGTAGAGAATGCTATCAGATTTTCCGTAGGATGCCATGAGGGATAGACACCCGCCGTGATGATGGTGCTATCCTTCAACTGTACTTTATGTGCTTTACCATTCTGCACGATGACAGTACCACCATAGTTGGCTCTGACATGAAACATCATATCTGCAGAACTATTGAGGCGATAGTTATGACAGTTGATACAATGATTGGCTTTATTGTCGAACTCGCGATTGTTCTCGTAGATGGTATGAACATCCCAATTTGTGAGGTTACGCTGGTAAATACCCAGCTGACGGTATAACTCGTAACCCGGTTCGATAAGTCGGTAGCTTAGGAACGCATCTACCGGTTCTTCCGCCACTGTCAGTGTATAGGGTTTGAAAGAATACCATTTCTCACCCCTTTTTGCAAATACGGTAACCGTTATGTCTGTACCTTTGCTTACGGCAAGCAGGTTCTTCCACTCTGCCATATCCATCTGCACCACGCCATCCTTGCCTGCTGCTGCCAGGAGTTCCACACCCTTTCCCTGCAGTTGTGCCACAAAAGTGTCGGCTAAGGAATCACGCACGATAAAATTGAGGGGAGCGATATTGGGAGGAACCACGACATCAGTATAGTCGGGGTAAATATTAACCTGCTCTTCTAACTGTGAATACTGTGTCGGCACCTGAGCAGCAGGTTTTCCGCAGGCAGCTAACAGAAATGTCAAGCCGCCTAAAATAATAATGTATAGTGAACGCTTCATTGTTTTCAACTCTAAACGTTAACGGGAACGGGAACCCCTAACCATTATCAGCCTTCTGGTTCCCATAACCTTTTAACTTTATACTTTTAAACTGTCTCTAAACTTTAAACATTAAGCTTTATCCTCAAACCCCTATTCCCCTCCCCTCGGGGAGGCCGGGAGGGGGCTAGTTTACTCCAGAATTAGAGGTGGTCTCTCCTGTATATCCCTTCTTGGTGGCCTTTAGGTTTCCAAAGAAGTAATAGTATGGATAGTAACCCTTATATTTGCCAAACAGCTCATATGCGTTTCCAGGACGGTCACTCATGTAGGGCTGTATTTGTTGCATAAAATTTTGAATACGCGGTACACGCATATTAAGACCCGTAAAGCGGTTCTCCAGGCCAGGATTCTTGGTAGAAGACAACAGAATACCATCGGCAATAATGTCTGGAGGTGTGGAACCCATAATAGGCTCCAGACGAGACATGAAGGCAGGCATTAGCTTGGTATAGAGACAGACGCAAAGCGAGTTGTACAAGGCATTCACACTACGCCCTTCTACCAGAGATAAGTTGTAACCCATGAACAAAGGCGCCTGATACATACTTTCGAAACTGTCATGAAGCGGTTCGGTAAGCCTGATCTTCGCTATCTCCGGGTCGGCATTCACTAAAGAATCATTTCCTACCATAGCTCCGTATTTCCTGCAAAAACCACCTTCAAAAGGAACATCACTGAGAATACGGAGATACTTACGACAGAGTTCCCACTCACCACGCATCAGGGCACTCTTGATGTATAGTTTCATCAGACGAAGCTTGGGGCCTTCCATCACCATCTGCTCCATACAAGAATGCATACAGGATTCAGAGAAACCTCCATGGTAACTTCCCTCAGGAATATACATGTTGCTGGCATTGTTATGAGTGCCGTCCATTCCGTGTATATATAGTGAGTCGTAATCCAAACGGATATCATACATGCGGTAGCCAACCTGATCGGTATGGACAAGGGCTATAGCATACATACATGCCATAGGACGGTTGCTCTGATATGCATGGGCACGGGCTACTTTCTGTATTCCTTCCCAATCCTGCTCCTGCTCCATAGAAGCTAACTGGGTGATAACACGTACATAAGGACGTTTCCACTCGTTAAAACCTATTATGGCAGCAAAGCCTACAATGCAGACAACCAACTGAAGAAGATTGTCGCGCTGCGTCTCGTCGGCAGGAATAGCAAAGAGGGCATGTACCTTCTTCCGACTGAAACTCCTGATTATAATGCCACAGATGGCAAGAACCAACACCGTCAGGAAAGGGATTCCGAAGATATAACCTGTTTCTGCCTCAAAGAAGATATCAAGTCCCAGATACGTGACAGTGCCCATATAGGCCAATGCAGGCAGATACTGAATGGCACGCCATTTAGCTTTCAGACGCCAACAGTAACCAACCAACCACGTGCCCACCGTAAGCAGAAGTGCCATCAGGACTCCGCCCAGCCAAGGATATTTATAGGTCATGAGCAAGGCTCTTCCTACATAGCGCATACTGCCAAAGGAACAAGAGAGTATGAAATCCAACTGACGGGTATCAGCTACCCAGAAACTGTATTCACGACTCAAATGAAAGACACTTCCGTAATACCATGCCGACCATAACAGTATTGCCACACAGAAGAGCAGCAACACCGGCAGGCGCACAGGTCTTTTCTTCTTTTCTGCTACTGGGGGTGTTGATGCACCCTTTGCAACATCCTTTTTACTCTTGTTAGGTTTTTCTTTTGCCATTATTTTATAATTATCTTTTTACCATTTACGATGTAAATGCCCTTCCGTTTTAATTGAGAACTGAAAATTGAATATTGAATATTAACCTTGCGCCCAGAGAGGTCATAAATAGCATCCTCACCTTTGTTCCCGTCCCCGTTAACGTTCCCGTTGACGTCATTAATGCCATTCGGCTCATCCCATACGTATGTGAAGGGCGAGATGTTTTCAGCATAAATGACTGAGTTACCATCTGAAGTAAGGATATAGCCGTTCTCTGTTACATCGTAGGTGTCAGCTTTTATTGCTACACTGCTTGCATTAATCTCTACTTTACCCTCTTTCATCACAGGTTCACCTGCAGGAATGGTTTTTGCATCTTCTATAACGTCGAACGGTAATTTAAGTGCCTGATAACCGGTACCCTCCTTGGTGAAGACTACCTGTTGGGCTGTGAACTCCGTGGGGATAAAGAAAGGCTTGTCGCCATCTATCTCAATCTTCTGTGCTTCGCCCTCAGCACTTACCACATTAGCCTTCTGCAGCAATTCTTCTGTGGGTTGTTTCTTCTCGTCCTGATCAGGATTTATGTAAGCAAGAGAGTTAGGTGGCAGCGTAGCAATATCGCTCTTACCAGCTGTACCCGTTCCATAATAATATAAGGTGTGGGGCGTGGGGTTGCCTGCATAGTAAGCAATCATCTCGCCTCGATACGAGGAAGGCCCATAAGATATCAGTACATCATATCCGTTACCCTCGGCTGCATAAAGACGATAACCATCCTTTATCTTCTGCTGAACGGAAGAAGGAACAGTGAAGGTCTTCTTGTTGCTCAGGTATACCAACTTTCCATTGCCATCATAAAGCTTAAAGCCCACGGCTCCCGTACCTGTAATCCTGAAAGTGGTTTTCCCGGAACTGGTGGAAGTGGTGAAATAATATCCGTTGGTAACATAATCGTCTACATAATCGGTATATTGCCCTACATCGCCATGCTGGCCTATCTGATTGCAGTCCTCATCACTGATAGGAACACGGTACTTACTCTTTGGCTTCCCTTCCAGCGGGCCATCAGGCACTGAGGGCGATTGTTTGATACGGTCCTCAATGAAGATGATATTTCCTGCCTTGGGATAACGTTGCATGTATTTCTTGGCAGCATTGATATCTGCCTGCGTAGTGGTTACCCAATAGTTGGAATAGTCGCCAACAAACAAATCCTTTACAGGAATAAACATGCCATACGCCTCGAAGAACTCGCTCAGGTCCTCACCCGCAGCATCGCACATCTTCTTGGCTATATGCAGGTAGTCGTTCTTGCCATAGCTCTTGTAGCCGCCCTTAACATCAATGGTTCCGTCACCATCGCTATCAGCTTCCAAGGAATCATCCCATGAGCCCTTATTAATGGGGTTCTGTCGCAGCAGCGTAAAAAGTTTGGGATAGAAGTCAGTATTACGACCTGTAGCATGATAGTATAGGTACAGTTGATAGTAAAATCTGGCCTGAGCCCATGTGCCACGCTGTAGCCACGACTTGTCGGCAGCAAAGTCGCTGAAACAAGTCTCGGCAGCATCACCACGACTGGTGCTCACACCATGCAGATAAACGTTTACGTTAGAGAACAGATTGTTGCTGGTTTCTGTGCTACCCACGCCATTGATGCATGCCTGATGGTTGTGCCCCATTTCATGACTGGGTCCCCAGAGTGCACCTCCACCCGTTTCCGTCAGTGCCTTATAGCTCATGACGGTGGAAAGCGTACTATTCTCGTAATAGGTCCCGTATGTGGTGGCATACATGTAGCTGTGGTTGATAGAGAAGCAGTTCCAGATATTGTTGAACTTACCCTCGACTTTTTTCTGGAAGCCCATCAAGTCCTCCTCATTTTGTAACATGGTGTTCCAGACGCGTAGCAGACCTTCCATATTATTATCGGCACTGATGGCTTTCTTTACCAGACTGTTATTCATGACAAAGACCAGTCGTTTGGACTTCAGATTCAGGATGTTGCTCTTGTTGAGCATCTTTTCACGCAGAAGGAGCCAGTCGTCATTTGTCATGCCACGTGTAGCATCCCAGTAGCCCTGCACCTGACCACCTTCGATATGAATCTTCATGTCGGGATAGTTGGCGAGAGATTTCTCCGGGGCATTCAGCTGGTAGAAAATGTATATGGTACTCTTATTACTCAATATAATTGCATTGAGGCCCTTGTGCAAATCCGTTGTGATACCTGTCTGATAGTCACCGGGACTGTCGCTGTCGGCAATGACTTCGACCTGTAAGGTACAGCTGGAATTAGGTTCCTTATCAACGTAAAGATAGATGATATCTCCTGCATTGCCACAGATTCCAGTAGGCCCGGAAAGTTTGCCGAAAGGATTACTCATTCCACAATATGCATTGTCCGCCATCTTCTGGTAGTGGCTGTAAACCTGATAGTCGTCGCGAACCCGGAAAAACTTCTCAAAGTCACGACTATACCCATTACTGCCTGTACAGGTTTCCCAAGTGTTGTTCTTTACCTTCAGAATCATGGCCTTCATGTCGGCATTCAACAACTGGAAGTCAGTATTCTCTGCCAGCGCTTCATCTGAAAGAGCCTGTATCTCATCGGTAAGCTCTGTGCAGGCGCCATCCTTGAAGAGTCTGTTAAGGGCAGACTTATAAGCTGTCGACTTGGATTTAAGCTCATTATAGGCATTCAGACCACTACGACCATTCTCTATAAACTCATCGGTAAGTTCCACTTCCTCAAAGCCCCATGTGCTGCCAGGGATATTGTCGGTATACCAACCCACCACCGCACTTTGTGCATCACAATGCAGGGCAACGTTACCATTATCCACTATGTAATACAGCAGGTTCGTCTCATCACCGTTACGCGTAAGCGAAAATCCTACAGTAGGCTTGCCCGTCTCTGTCTTGTATTGTTTGCTGAATGCACCGTTCTGGCGGACAATGTAACGCTGGGAACAGAGGTTCTGCAAATGATACTTACCCGACGGAGCAGAAACCAGCGTCCAATATTGAGAAAGCTTGTCCTCGCTTTTTGCCTCGCAACTGATGGTATTGTTACCAAAGTCCTCATTCATATAGGTATCATAACCCATGTTGCGGATACGATAGTACTTGCCAACCTCAGGAGTCTTAAAAGGACTTTTTTCCAACAATCCTTCCAGCACCTCCTCCATTGTAAAGTTATCTACTGCAGATATCGTCCAATCTGAGCCAGGATCACCCTGGTAACTCCATTTATACAAGGTGACACCATCACCGTTCAGATTCAGACAGGAAGTGCCGCTAAAGTCACTCTTTTCCGAAATGTTGACGTAAGAGGAATTTCCGGTATTGTTGGGACTATACTGGATGTACAGCATCTTGGCCGTTGTACTGGGTGAACGGTAATTATCCGTGGACGAAAGAAAACGGCCTGTACTGCCGTTACGCAAGGTATAACTCTTGTTATTCTTTTGCAAAATCCATACCTGCTGCAGATTATTCACACTGTATCGGGCACCAAGAGTCTTGGTCCCGTCATCGGTTAGGTTTGCATTGGCTGTACGACGGTTGGCAATACGTACCAGCCCACCTTTGTTAAGGATGTCTTCTACATAATCCTTGCCTTGCAAATCACCAACATCCAGACCCTTCGCCGTCAAGGAGAAGGCGCCCAATAACCATACCGTCAGCAGAAACGCAAATATCTTAGTCTTCATAATCTTTTGTTTTTGATTAACACTGCAAAGATAATGAATTTATATTCATTTCTGCAAATTCCTAACCATTTTTAGCAATAACATCACTTACCTGTAAGTTCAGGATATTGGATGCGAGTATGATACATCGTGCGCAATTTGGTCTTGAAAACCTCCTTCGCGTCAGCAATCTCTAAAAAAGAGATCGGGCACTCAGCAAAATAGCCTGAGGCTACCTGATTATCAACAATCCTATCGACCATACTATTCAGGCTTTCCTCTGTATATTCCGGCAGGCTACGAGAGGCTGCTTCAACAGAGTCTGCCATCATAAGAATGGCCTGCTCCAATGTGGTGGGATTGGGGCCAGGATAGGTAAATAGTCGTTTATCTATTTCCTTGTCGGGATAATCATTCTTGTAGGAAACGTAGAAGTATTTAGCCAGACTCCGTCCGTGATGAGTAGAGATGAACTCCTTAATAACAGAGGGGAGCCGATATTTATCGGCCAGACGTAAGCCGTTCCTTACATGTTGGATAATAATCTGAGCACTCTGTTCGTAAGGAAGATTGTCATGAGGATTCGTACCCGCCTGATTTTCAGTGAAAAAGACGGGGTTCTCCAACTTTCCTATATCATGATATAGGGCACCGGTTCTGACTAACTGGCTCTTCCCACCTATGCTATTGGCCACCTCGGCTGCCAAATTGGCCACCTGCATGCTGTGCTGGAATGTTCCGGGTGCCTCCTCGGACAGTCGGCGAAGAATGGTGTTGTTGATATTGGAAAGTTCTACCAATGTAACGTTAGACGTAAAACCAAAGATACGCTCTATAGGCATGAGAAGCGTATATGAAAGAAGGGACAGAACACCCGCTATCAAAATATAGATATATGTCCATCTGTCAAATCCGTTAGAGCTATATGGACTACCATGTAGCAGCTCGATACAGAAATAGGTAATCAAAGACACCACAGTTACCAAGGCGGCAGCACGAACCAACTCGCTGCGTTGTGAAAGTTGTCGCAGGCTATAAATAGCTACCAGACCTGCCACCAGTTGGGTTACGATAAATTCGTATGGATGATGGAGAGAAACAGCACACAATAGTATGGAAATAATATGTGTAATAAATGCTGTTCGGCTATCCATGAATACACGGATAAGAATAGGCAATATACAATAGGGAACAACGTAAACACTCATCAGGCTATGTGACATCAAGGCGTACGTTACCAGCGGAAATATGATACACTGGCTCACCACCAGCAGAATATACCGTGGACTGTTCAGATAATCGCTTCGGAACTGTTCAAAATAGAACAGGAGCAGGATCATCATGATAGCTATATAAGTGACCTGTCCCGCCACCTGCAACACCTTCTCGGTATTGCTTAACGATCGGTTCTTCTGGAAATGCTCCATAGACTGAAGGACACAATACGTGTACTCATCAACAATCTGACCATGGTCCACCACTTTCTGCCCAACAAGTACCTGACCTATGTAGGGTACCAATTGGGCATCAACCTCCTGGCGCTGCTGGAGCGACTTCTCCGCATCATATGTCAAATTGGGCTGGATAAACCTTTCCAAACCACAGCGCATCAAACGACTATGATTGTAACGCAGACTGTCTTCCTCTGCCATCATATATTCATAAGCCGACTTCTGGGTAAACAACTGTTTAATATAACGGGGTTGTGACTCGTTATTCTCAAAAAGCCAAACCTGACGTGTGTTTTCTTTTTTCAGGATATCATAGTCCTGAGTATCCATAATTCCCTGCGAATACAAGTGACGAAGCTTCTCCAGCAGATGGGGCAGATAATATGTTGGTACACCATCTGCCGACAAGCCCTTAAATGCCTCTTTCAGGCAATCAGACTGCTTTTCAAGAATAGCATGGTTCTGCTCATAATAAGGCTCGTAGTAATTACGTAAGCTGTCTTTCTCACGGTTTAGCTGAGCTTCACTCTTGTACACGGGGAAACTGTCTTGTGCTATCACCTGCGCATCATCCCATGGTTCCCCCACCCTATATTCGTATTTGCTGTAACCACCCTTGGGCAGAAAGACAGTCAGAATAGCTATCATTACAACAAGCCCTGCAATCCTATACAGGTACACTTTGTTGCTGATTTTCCTCTTTCTATTGTAACGGCTCATTGTTCTTTTTCTCTTTCTGAGTGCGAAAATACAAAAAAAACTCTTTTGTTAGAAAAAAAATGTTTACTTTTGCACGAATTTTGACAACATTAGCTTATGCAAGATAGAAAAGTAAGGGTAAGATTTGCCCCAAGTCCTACCGGTCCGCTCCATATTGGTGGTGTCAGGACCGCTTTGTACAATTACCTTTTTGCACGTCAGCATGGAGGTGATTTGATTTTCCGTATTGAGGATACAGACAGCGGACGCTTTGTACCTGGAGCTGAGGAATATATTATTGAAAGTTTCCAGTGGTTAGGTATCAAGTTTGATGAAGGTGTCAGCTTTGGCGGCTCTCATGGTCCATACCGTCAGAGCGAGCGCAGGGACATCTACAAAAAGTATGTTCAGCAACTCTTGGATAACGGGAAGGCTTACATTGCCTTTGATACACCGGAGGAACTGGAAGCCAAGCGTGCTGAAATTGAAAACTTCCAGTATGATGCCAGCACACGTATGCAGATGCGCAATTCGCTGACAATGACGAAAGAGGAAGTTGACAAACTCATAGCTGAAGGAAAGCAGTATGTAGTCCGCTTCCTGATTGAACCTGGCAGAGATGTTCTGGTAGATGACTTAATCCGCGGTGAGGTTCGCATTAACAGTAGCATACTGGATGACAAAGTGCTATACAAGAGTGCCGACGAACTGCCCACCTACCATCTGGCTAATATTGTGGACGACCACCTGATGGAGGTTACCCATGTTATCCGTGGCGAGGAGTGGTTACCCAGTGCTCCACTGCACGTACTATTGTATGAAGCATTCGGTTGGGCAGATACCATGCCCCGTTTTGCCCACCTACCATTATTACTTAAACCTATAGGAAACGGCAAACTTAGCAAACGCGACGGTGACAAGTTAGGATTCCCTGTGTTTCCTCTTGAATGGCACGACCCCAAGACGGGTGAGGTATCCAGCGGTTACCGCGAAAAGGGTTATCTGCCCCAGGCTGTTGTCAATTTTCTGGCACTCTTAGGATGGAATCCCGGCAACGACCAGGAACTGATGACACTGGATGAGATGGTGAAACTCTTCGACCTGAGCAAGTGCTCGAAGAACGGCGCCAAGTTTGACTATGTGAAAGCTGCTTGGTTCAACCATCAATATCTTATCCAACAACCCGATGAAGCATGGGCTCCTGCCTTTGATAAGATTCTGAAAGCTGAAGGTATCAACGCTACTACAGAGCAAGAAGCAGCAGTGGTACGTATGATGAAACTGAAGGTAATAGAGTATGTTGACGGACAAGGCAACAAGCGGAAACGTAATATCAGCTTCCCGTCGGACCTGTGGCCCCTTACGCGATTCTTCTTCGTAGCACCAGACAGTTTCGACCGAGAGGATAAGTTTATCCGTAAGAACTGGGCAGAAAATACTGCGGCTGAGATGCAACAGTTCTGTGAAGTGTTGTCTGACATTCAGGACTTCAGCGTAGAAGGCATGAAGGCTGTTGTTGACCCATGGACCGAAACATCCGGTCTGCGCCCCTGGAATGCCTGGCGTATCTGTCTGGTAGGTGCCGGACAAGGACCAGATATGTATGAATTAGCTGCTTTCTTAGGAAAAGAGGAAACGCTAAAGCGCATGAAATTTGCTATTGAGACGTTGAAGTAAAGGCAATAAAATTGACGTTCCATTAAGTAAAAACATAAAGGGCTGGTGCAAACACCAGCCCTTCTTCTATACTCTAAAACTAAAGGTTATTCCTTATCGTCGGACCAAATCTCCCAAGAACTTTCCTTGGTCAATGCTTCACCACCATCAACTGTGGTGCCACCATCGATTGGAAGGCTTTCTGCCAGCATGCTGACAACTTCAGCCTCTTCTACTTTAATTATTGGTTTAATGTATCTCATATAAGACCGG
>JAFXZY010000027.1 GCA_017541025.1 Bacteroidaceae bacterium
CTTCATATAGGTACTAATATGACGCTTCAACTCCGGCAAGTACTTGTTGATAAAGTCAACGTCAATCACTATGGCATTTTTTGGTAAGGTATCCTCTTCCATATTCCTATCATGTATTAGTTAAAAATCCGCCGTAAAGGTATGGCTTTTTTCCCTAATTACGTCATAATGGCTGGATTATTTTTCAAATTCAGTCAATTTGGCTGAGCATGGCAGCTGGCAAATAATTTGTGCCAATGGTTTACGAATAGTCAAACACAACAAAAAACAAAAGAAAGGAGATTAAAGATTATGAATTTCAAGAATTATACAATCAAGGCACAGGAGGCTGTGCAAGAGGCTGTAAACTTGGTGGAACGCCAAGGGCAGCAGACCATAGAACCACTGCATCTGCTCAAGGGTGTGATGCAGACCGGTGAGAATATTGTGAAGTTCATCTTCCAGAAACTGGGTATGAGCGAACAGCAGGTTTCCATGCGACTTGACCAGGAAATCGGTAAGCTGCCCAGGGTGCAGGGAGGTGAACCCTACCTGAGCCGTGAAGCAAACACTGTGTTGCAGCAGGCTGAGGATATATCGAAGAAGCTGGGTGACGAATTCGTATCTATCGAGCCCATCCTGATGGCTTTGCTCAAGGTGAACAGTTCGGCATCAACTATCTTGAAGGATTTCGGCATGACGGAGAAGGAGTTGGCAAGTGCCATCAACGAATTGCGTCAAGGTGGCAAGGTGAACTCGCAATCGTCTGAAGATACCTATCAGGCACTTGACAAATATGCCATCAACCTGAACGAGGCAGCTCGAAGCGGCAAGCTCGATCCTGTGATCGGACGTGACGACGAGATTCGTCGTGTGCTGCAGATCCTGAGCCGACGCACGAAGAATAACCCTATCCTGATTGGTGAACCTGGTACTGGTAAGACCGCCATCGTAGAGGGTTTGGCACATCGTATCTTGCGAGGCGATGTACCTGAGAACCTGAAAAACAAGCAGGTTTATTCGCTTGATATGGGTGCCCTGATTGCTGGTGCCAAATATAAAGGTGAGTTTGAGGAACGACTGAAAGCCGTCATCAATGAGGTCACCAAATCAGATGGAAACATCATCTTGTTTATCGATGAGATACACACACTGGTAGGCGCTGGTAAGAGCGAAGGCGCTATGGATGCTGCCAACATCCTGAAGCCTGCATTGGCTCGTGGTGAGTTGCGTAGCATTGGTGCCACTACCCTCGACGAATACCAGAAATATTTCGAGAAGGATAAGGCATTGGAACGACGCTTCCAGGTGGTGATGGTGGATGAGCCAAGCACTCTCGACACCATATCTATATTAAGGGGATTGAAGGAGCGCTATGAGAACCACCATCATGTGCGTATCAAGGACGATGCCATCATTGCTGCCGTAGAGTTGAGTAATCGTTATATTACCGACCGTTTCTTGCCTGATAAGGCCATCGACCTGATGGACGAGGCTGCTGCCAAATTGCGTATGGAGATTGACTCCGTGCCTGAGGAGCTGGATGAAATCACCCGCAAAATCAAACAGTTGGAGATTGAGCGAGAGGCTATCAAGCGTGAGAACGATGAGCCTAAGTTGGAGCAGATTGGCAAGGAGCTGGCTGAGTTGAAGGAGCAGGAAGGTCAGTACAAGGCCAAGTGGCAGAATGAGAAGACGCTGGTCAATAAGATTCAGCAGAACAAGGTGGAAATCGAGAACCTGAAGTTCGAGGCGGAACGTGCTGAGCGCGAAGGCGACTATGGCAAGGTGGCTGAGATTCGCTATGACAAGTTGCAATACTTGAACCAGGAGATTGAGGATACACAGCGCAAACTGCACGAGTTGCAGGGCGATAAGGCGATGATTAAGGAGGAAGTGGATGACGAGGATATCGCTGAGGTGGTAGCTCGCTGGACGGGTATCCCTGTGAGCAAGATGATGCAGAGTGAGCGTGAGAAGCTGTTGCACTTGGAGGATGAGTTGCACAAGCGTGTAATTGGTCAGGATGAAGCGATAACAGCCATAGCCGATGCGGTGCGTCGTAGTCGTGCTGGCTTGCAGGATCCTAAGCGTCCTATTGGTTCGTTCCTGTTCCTGGGTACCACTGGTGTTGGTAAGACCGAGTTGGCAAAGGCGTTGGCAGAGTTCCTGTTCGATGATGAGAGCATGATGACGCGTATAGATATGAGTGAATATCAGGAGAAGTTCAGCGTGACGCGTCTGATTGGTGCCCCTCCAGGATATGTTGGTTACGATGAGGGCGGACAGCTGACGGAAGCCGTCAGAAGGAAACCCTATCAGGTGGTGCTCTTTGATGAGATAGAGAAGGCTCACCCGGATGTCTTCAATACCCTCTTGCAGGTACTGGATGACGGACGTCTGACGGACTCTAAGGGCAGAACGGTGAACTTTAAGAATACCATTATTATCATGACCAGCAACCTGGGCAGCCAACTCTTTGCCAACGCTCCTACGGAGAAACTGGAGGAGACCAAACAAGAGGTGCTGCAGCTACTACGCCAGACCATCAGGCCCGAGTTCCTGAACCGTATAGATGAGACGATAGTCTTCCATCCGCTGACGCAGGGTGAGATTAAGCAGGTGGTTCGTCTGCAGATAAACGGCATATCCAAGATGCTGGAGCAGAACAACGTAAGGTTGAAGGTTACGGAGCCTGCCATAGAACTGCTGGCAAGGGAGGGGTACGACCCCGACTTCGGTGCCCGTCCTGTAAAGCGTGCCATACAGCGATTACTGCTGAACGACCTGAGCAAGGCCATGCTGGGAGGCACATTGCAACAGAACGTACCCATAGAGGTGGATGTGAAGGATGACCATCTGACATTCCGCAATGCTGTGGGCTAAAACAAACGGATGCTGAAAAGATACATCATACACTACCCCACTCTGCTAAGACTGGGAATACCCATTATGATAGGCCAAATCGGTACTATCATAATGGGTTTTATGGATACACTGATGATAGGCCACTACGGTACAGGTGAACTGGCTGCCGCAGGCTTTGTGAATGCCACTATCGGACTGGTGGCAATATCGGCCTTGGGCTTTTCCTACGGCCTGACTCCCGTAGTGGGGGCGCTGTTGGGAAAGGGAGAAACAGACAGCATTGCGCAGAAGCTAAAGAACAGTCTGGTAGCCAACAACATTCTGGCTATTGTTATGATGGCTGTACTAGGAGTGCTGTACCTGAACCTGCATCATCTAGGACTGCCTGAACACTTGTTACCACTGATGCGTCCATACTTGTTCCTGCACATATTAAGTTTCCTGCCCATGATGGCATTTAATGCCTTCAAGCAATTCTCGGACGGTATTCAGGATACCCGCATGCCCATGTGGATTCTTCTGGGCAGCAACGTGCTAAACGTGCTGGGCAACTGGCTGCTGATATACGGCATTGGTCCCTTCCCTAAGATGGGGCTGGCGGGTGCCGGAATGGCTACACTGCTAAGCAGATTTGCCATGTGGGCTGCTTTTGCATGCATCTTCCATCTTACTGACAGATACAAGCCATACAGCCAGGATTTCTGGAAGGCTCATGTGAGCAAGGACGACCTCAGACAGATGTTCCGCCTGGGATTCCCCATTATGCTGCAGATGGGCATGGAGACGGCCAGTTTTAGTCTGAGCGCATTCTATGTGGGTTGGCTGGGCACAACAGCTATGGCCGCCCACCAGATAATGCTTACCGTAGCCCAACTCTGCTATATGCTCTATTATGGAATGAGCGCAGCTGTAGCTGTTCAGGTGAGCTACTTCAGAGGCGCTGGCAAGCTGCCAGAAACACGCCATGTGGCCTTTGCCGGCTTGCATCTGAACTGGATCTTGGGCTTGCTGACGGCGGTTCCCATCTTCCTACTCAGAAATGAGATAGGCCTGTGGTTCTCTGACAGTACAGAGGTGACTGCTCTAGTGGCTGCCGTAATAATTCCGCTGTGTATCTACCAGTTTGGAGATGCCCTGCAATGTACCTATTGTAATGCCTTGCGTGGTATGGAGGATGTAAAGCCTCTGGTCTGGATTGCCTTTATTGCCTACTTCATAGTATCGCTGCCGTTGGGCTATCTGTTCGGCTTTACCATGCACGGAGGCCTGTGGGGCATCTGGATGGCGTTCCCCTTCGGACTAACTACAGCGGGCATTTTGTACCTGATTAGATTTCTAAAAGAATGAAGATTGTTGCTAAGATTCATACTGATTTCAAGACCAAATTCGGCGTTCCCCGTCAGAGCGGGCTGGTAAAAGGCCTGAAGGGTCGCATAGTGTTTGAACCCGAATACCGTAATGTGGAGGCACTACGCGGACTGGAAGGTTTCTCGCACATCTGGTTGCTGTGGGACTTCTCGGAAGCACACAGGGATGGTGAAGGCTGGAGTCCTACGGTACGTCCGCCCCGTTTGGGCGGCAACCAGCGTATGGGAGTTTGGGCAACAAGGAGTCCGTTCCGCCCCAACAATATCGGTCTTTCATCGGTACGCATCACAAGAATAGAGTTGCACACTCCCGAGGGACCGGTAATAGAGGTGGAGGGAGCCGACCTGATGGATGGTACGCCCATACTGGACATAAAGCCTTACCTGCCCTTTACTGATTCACATCCTGATGCCCGAGGCGGATTTGCCGAGGAGCAGAACAAAAAGATGGAACCTCTTGGGGTAGAGATTCCATCTGATATAGCTTGTTTGTTTGACTCCGAAAAATTGGAAGCCTTACGCGGTGTACTGGCTGCCGACCCCCGACCGCACTACCAACAGGACCCTGAGCGTATCTACGCCTTGGAGTTTGCAGATTGGGAAGTAAAGTTCCAGGTTAGGGGCAATAACGTGGTTGTGGTAAAAGCCAGCCCCCTCCCTGCCCCCCCTTTGGGGGAGTGATCCCCCCCCCCTAACCGATATAACACTCCCCCAAAGGGGGAGCAGGAGGGGGCTTTTTACTGCTCAAGCAGTAATTTCTTGAAATCAGCAAACTCCTTACTCATCGAAACACTCTGCTTCTCACCCTTCATAAAGGCTTGCAAGCGGGCAGGAATTTCTATTTCAGTACCACAGATTTCATCTACCACCTGCTTGAACTTGGCAGGATGGGCAGTCTCGAGGAAGAAGCCAATCTCTCCCTCACGCAATCCCTCTTGCAAAGCACGATATCCGCAAGCTCCGTGAGGGTCAAGCTGATAACCCGTTTCGGCAAGGCATTCACGCATGGTATGCGCAATCTGTTCATCGGTATAGCTTGCACCTGAGATATCCGCACAAATGGCTTCATGACTTCTGCCATACAAGTCGTAAATACGTGCAAAGTTGCTGGGGTCACCCACATCCATAGCATTGGCAATGGTTTGCACACTTCTCTTAGGGAAGTACGACCCAGTCTGTAGGTAATAGAAAAATACATCGTTCTCGTTATTGGCAGCAATGAACCTGTTGATAGGTAATCCCATTCGCTTACCAAAGAGGGCCGAACAGATGTTGCCGAAGTTGCCGCTGGGAACACAACAAACCACGTTATCAGCAAGGCCGAGTTTCTTTAACTGCGCGTATGCATAGAAGTAATAGAAACTCTGAGGCAGGAAACGAGCCACATTAATGCTGTTGGCCGAGGTAAGTTGCATGTGCTCATTCAGTTCCTTATCCATAAAGGCACTCTTGACAAGTGCCTGACAGTCGTCGAATACACCATCTACCTCAATGGCGGTGATATTCTGTCCCAAAGTGGTAAACTGGCACTCCTGTATGGGGCTGACCTTACCCTTGGGGTACAAAACGTACACGTGAATGCCTTCTACACCCAAGAATCCGTTGGCAACGGCAGAGCCTGTATCTCCACTGGTGGCAACAAGGACATTAACTTCCTTAAGGTCCTTAGAGTCCTTAAGGTCCTTAATGAAGTACTGCAACAATCTGGCCATGAAGCGGGCACCCACATCCTTAAAGGCCAAAGTAGGACCATGAAACAGTTCCAGGCTGAAGATGGCCTCCTCCTGACCTCCCCCTTTGGGTGAGGAAACTTCCACTAATGGCACATCAAAGGAGAGTGTATCGTAAACAATCTTGCGCAGTGCCTCTGCCTCTACATCCTCACCAAAGAAACAGTCGGCTACCTGATAGGCAATCTCTTGAAACGAGAGATCCTGAATCTTTCCGAAGAACGACTGCGGAAGGGGTTTAATACTTTGGGGCATATACAGGCCCTTGTCTTCTGCCAATCCCTTTACAACAGCTTTCTGTAGCGTTGCAAGGGGCGCTTTTCCGTTTGTGCTATAGTATTTCATTTTTTTAATGTTTATTGGTTATGGGTTATGGGTTATTGAGATTCTTTATAAGTGAAGATCGTAAGCCAGAAAGCATTTTGGCAATGTCGGTAAATTGAGGGCGAAGTTCATCAAATCTAGACTCAGTAATATAGCCTAAATCTGTAGCCGTCTGTAGCTCACAGAATACTTCCATCAATGAACCATAGGATATTTCTACAAAATGAATCTTCTCTTTCACCGACTGTCTACCACTTCCTTCTGCAATGTTAGCAGTTATGGAAGTGGAAGCACGACGCAACTGATCTCCTAGGCCATAGCGTTCCTCCTGTGGAAAGCTATGTTGTATACGGTAGATATCAGTAACAAGCGACCTACACTTTTGGTAAACATCCAAAGATTCAAATGAGAATTTCCGCAGTTCCATTTCAATAACCAATAACCTATAACCTTTATTTCATGAAAGTCTGGATAAACTGGTTTCCTTCAAGACAACCATAGAAACCTTGCTTGGCTGCCACCTCACTGAAAGTCTGCACGCCATCAGGTTCTATGCCCGGATAGTAAATGCAGAAGGGAACAGGCTCATTAGTATGGGTACGGAGGGCGATGGGCGTTGGATGGTCAGGCAAAAGGGCAATGGCAACCTCTTCACCGATGGTAGGAACAGCCTCAAGGATGGGACGCACCAGACGGTTGTCCAGATTCTCTATAGTCTTAAGTTTAAGCTCCAGATTACCGTCATGTCCAGCCTCATCGCTGGCCTCTACATGAACGTAAACGAAATCGTCTCCCTCACGCAAGGCCTGAATAGCAGCCTGGGCCTTCCCCTCGTAATTGGTATCCCAAAGACCTGTAGCACCCTCCACATCTATCACACGCAAACCGGCATACTTGCCGATTCCGCGAATCAGGTCCACCGCTGTAATAACAGATCCCCTTTTGATTTGCGGATAGGTGACGGTCAATGGCACCATCTGAGGTCTGTACCCCCCACCCCAGGGCCAAATGCAATTGGCAGGATCCATACCCCGTTGCTGACGTTCTATATTAAGCGGATGATTCCTGAGCAGCTCCTGGCTCTTGTAGATTAAATCACAGAGCAAAGCTGCAGTCTCACTTCCCTCTCCTTCGGAGGAGGCAAGGGGGAGGCTATTTCTCCAAGGTTTCAGGGGGATATCATGCGGAGGGGTGCAATCCAGATGTTTGTCACCGCCCTTTATTACCAGAAGATGACGGTACTGGACGCCAGTGTAGAAATGTATGCGTTCGTTGCCTAACTTTTCTTGCAGGAAACGGATAAGAACATCGCCCTCCTCGGTTTCCAATCTACCACAGGAATGATTCTTCAGCAAATCGCCTTCCAGACAGACCAGATTGCAGCGCATGGCCAAATCGCCCGGCTCCAGTTCCACACCTATGCTGGCAGCCTCCAAGGGTCCTCGTCCTTCATAAACAAGATGCTGGTCGTAACCCAGAATGCTGCTATTGGCAACTTCGCTTCCAGGATGGAAACCATCGGGGATGGTCTTCAGGCAGCCATTCCTACCATGCTGCGCCAACCAGTCCATGTGGGGCGTAGCAGCATATTCCAAGAGGGTTTTATCACCCAGTTGGGGTACAGCCCAATCGGCCATACCATCGCCTAATATAATAAGATGCTTCATGAGATATGGATAATGGATAGGATAATTATGCCAGACTCATAATGTCAGCAAAGACACCTGCTGCCGTAACACTGGCTCCTGCGCCATATCCCTGAATAAGCATGGGGTATTCGTTGTATCGCTCCGTAGTAAGAAGCACAATGTTATTGGAACCCTCGAGTACATAGAAGGAATGGTCACGACTAAACTCTCCGAGTGACACACTGGCCTTTCCGTTCTCGAACTTGGCAACAAAACGCCATACTTTATTCTCTTTCTCCAAGACTGCACGACGGGCTTCGAAGTCGGCATCCAGCGAAGGAAGATTTTTCCAGAAATCTTCTATTGAACCCTCAAAGAAACGCTCAGGAATAAACAGTTTTGTCTCCACGTCTTCCTGATTTATCTCGTAACCGGCCTCACGTGCCAGAATAACCAGTTTGCGGACCACATCCTTCCCACTTAGATCCACACGTGGGTCGGGCTCGCTATACCCTTGGGCCTTTGCTATCTCTACCGTCTTGCTGAAGGGGACATCCTTGCTGATGGTATTGAAGATAAAGTTAAGCGTACCGCTCAGCACAGCCTCTATACGCAGTATCTTGTCGCCTGAGTTACAGAGGTCGTTAATGGTACGTATAATAGGCAGCCCTGCTCCCACATTAGCCTCAAAGAGGAACTTAACGCCACGCTTCTGGGCAATATGCTTCAGATCGCTGTAATTGGCATAATCACTGCTGGCAGCTATCTTGTTGGCAGCCACCACATTGATGTTATGCGTAAGGAAATCCTTATACAGTCCTGCCACCTCTTCGCTGGCAGTACAGTCAACAAATACGCTGTTAAAGATATTCATACCAATCACCTCGTCATGCAGGCGCTGGATATTGCTGGGTTCAGCCTGAAGGAGACGCTCGCGGAAATTATCCAATTCCAGCCCCTCCCTGCGGAACATAGCATTATGTCCGCTGGCTATTCCCACCACATTCAGTTTCAGTCGGAGTTCGCGCTTCAGCTTCTCCTGCTGTTGGTGAATCTGCTCTATCAGGCTGCCGCCCACGGTTCCCACACCGCAGATAAAGATATTCAGCACCTGATACTCGCTCAGAAAAAAGGAGTCGTGGATTACATTCAGAGCCTTGCGCAGATAGTTCTGGTTGATAACGAACGAGATGTTGGTCTCGCTGGCACCCTGAGCACAGGCAATAACGCTGATACCGCTACGTCCCAGGGTACCGAACAACTTACCGGCAATACCTGGAGTGTGCTTCATGTTCTCACCCACAACGGCAACGGTAGCCAGGCCTTTCTCGGCTATCATGGGGAACATGGCACCGTCTTCTATCTCTTTCTGGAACTCCAGGTTCAGCACGCGGCAAGCCTCATCGGCATCTACATCCTGCACACCGATACTGGTATTGTTCTCGGAACTTGCCTGGCTGACCATGAACACGCTAATACCGTGATCTGCCAGACAGGTAAAGATTCTGCGGTTCACGCCAATCACGCCCACCATGGAAAGGCCGGACACAGTAATCAGCGTAGTTCCCTTGATACTGCTGATACCCTTGATGCTTCGCTTGTCGTCCTTCACCACATCTTTTATGATGGAGCCGGGAGCATCAGGGTTGAAGGTATTCTTGATAAGGATGGGGATGTTCTTAATGCAGACAGGATAGATGGTAGGCGGATAAACCACCTTGGCACCAAAGTTACAGAGCTCCATAGCCTCCACGTAACTCAGTTCAGGAATCACGTAGGCAGCACTGATAACGCGTGGGTCAGCTGTCATAAAGCCATCCACATCGGTCCAGATTTCCAGCACACTGGCACCTAAGGCTGCTGCTATGATACTGGCAGTATAGTCACTACCGCCTCTGCCCAGATTGGTAATCTCTCCGCTCTCGGCATCGGTACTGATAAAGCCGCCCACAACACTTATTGGGGGAATCCTCTTCCAGTTCTGCTTTACCAGCTTATTGGTGACTTCTGTAGCCAGACGCTTACGGCCCTGCTTTACCTCGGTCTTAATGAACTCGCGGCTGTCAAACCACTCCGACCCTTTTATCAGGGTTGACACAATACGGGTGCTGATACGTTCGCCATAGCTGACAATAGCAGCGGAGGTCTTTGGGCTCAGGTCCTTAATCAGATAAACACCCTGATAGATGCTCTTCAGTTCCTCAAGACTTTCCCTAACAACGGCCAACAGCTCCTCGCGCTCCTTGCCTGCAGGAATAACGGTATTCACCATATCCTCATGGCGAGCCACAATCTCCTTGAAGCTGTCCTGATACGAGGTGTCACCCTCTACAGCCAACTGGCTGGTCTTAATAAGCTTGTCTGTAACTCCACCTAAAGCGCTAACTACAACAATAACGGGTTCGCTTTGGCTTTCAACAATCTTTTTTACATTAAGAATACTATCTGCAGAACCTACGGATGTTCCGCCAAATTTAAGTACTTTCATCCCTTTGCTAAACTAATCTTGTACAAAACTTGCGCAAAAGTAATAATATTTTTCCAATTGAAAGGCAAAAAGATGGAATTTATTTGTACTTTTGCTATACATTATTTATATATGACACGAGATATCAACCTCAGAATACTGCCTCAAGAGGCATATAACGAACAAAGTATCATGGCTTACCTTCAGCAAAAAGAAGGTATAAAAGCGCAGGCCATAAGGGTATTGAAACGAAGTATTGATGCACGGCAGCGCACCATTTATGTAAACCTGACCGTAAGAGTTTTCATGAACGAGGAACCAGAGGAACTTCTCTTCACGCCCGTCGAGTATCACCACGTAAGTGATGCCCCGCAGGTGATTGTGGTAGGAGCCGGACCTGGCGGCCTGTTTGCGGCACTGCGACTGATAGAACTGGGACTTCGCCCCATAGTCATTGAGCGGGGAAAGGATGTACACGAAAGGAAGAAGGACCTTGCACGTATCCGACCGGAACAACGCGTTGATCCTGAGAGCAACTATTCGTTTGGCGAAGGTGGAGCAGGTGCTTACAGCGACGGAAAGCTGTACACGCGCAGCAAGAAACGTGGCAACAGCGAGCGTATTCTGAACATCTTTGTACAGCATGGTGCCAGTCCTAACATCTTGGCAGATGCTCATCCCCACATAGGCACCGACCGCCTGCCCCGTGTCATAGAGAACATGCGCAATACCATCCTTAAATATGGCGGCGAGGTTCATTTCCAAACCAAAATGACCGCCCTAATCATCAAGGACAACAAAGTAATCGGAGTTGAAGCCGAAAACAACTCTCAACTCTCAACTCTCAACTCTCAACTTTACAAAGGCCCCGTCATCCTTGCTACCGGCCATTCGGCACGGGATGTGTACCGATGGTTCGCAGACAACAATATAGAGATTGAGGCCAAGGGTATCGCAGTTGGGGTGCGTTTGGAACATCCCGCTACGCTGATAGACCAGATTCAGTACCATAGCAAGCAGGGGCGAGGCAAATGGCTCCCCGCAGCCGAATACAGCATGGTGCAACAGGTAGAGGGGCGAGGTGTTTACAGTTTCTGTATGTGTCCGGGCGGCTTTGTCGTTCCTGCGGCAAGTGGACCTGAACAGATTGTGGTAAATGGTATGAGTCCCAGCAACCGCGGAGGCAAATGGAGCAATAGCGGAATGGTAGTGGAGATAAGGCCGGAGGATATCGGGGCCCTCTCTAACTCCCCCTCTATGGGGAGGACTCCGGATTGTCCTGAGGCATTGTCCGTACTTCTCTTTCAGGAGGAGTTGGAAAGGCAATGCTGGTTGCAGGGAAACCAGAAGCAGACGGCCCCGGCACAGAAAATGGCAGATTTTGTCAACGGCCGACTGTCTGCCGATCTCAACCCATCATCCTATGCCCCTGGTCTGCTGGCCAGTCCGCTTCACTTCTGGATGCCCAAGTTTGTGAGCAGCAGATTAAGAGAAGCCTTTAAGATTTGGGGCAAGCAGAAACATGGGTTCCTTACTAACGAAGCTACCGTAATAGGTGTGGAGACACGCACCAGCAGTCCTGTCCGTATCATCCGTAATGCCGAAACGTTGCAGCACATAAAAATAGCCGGCCTCTTTCCCTGTGGAGAAGGAGCCGGATATGCTGGTGGTATAGTCAGTGCCGGAGTCGACGGTGAACGCTGTGCCGAAGCCTGCGCCAGTTATTTAGGCCAGCAGGCCTAAAAAACGATAACGTTAACGATAACGATAACCCTTTTCTCCGTTAATAATCAATAACCGATCACCGATCACTTAACCAATACCTTCTTGCCGTCTATTACGAATACAGCACCGTTCTTATGGTGCGTTACCTTACGACCAGAAAGATCATAAGCACCGTTTATATTCTTATTCGTTGCAGCAACACCTGTTATAGCCGTAGCATCCTCTACTGTGATGGCAGTTACATCCTCAGCAACATGAGGCGTCGCATCGGGCTCCACAAACATAATATTATCTATGCTGATGGTACTGGGGTTACCCTTAACCTTAAACGACAAAAGGTTGCCGTTCTGACTCTTAAAGGCTGTAGTAGCCTTGCTGAATGCTATAATGCGGTACTTACCTTCAGGAGCACCTAACATCAGGTTATGGTCACACAGCAGGGAGTCGCATGCCATTCCCGACTCAGGAACAAGAGCCTCACCATCCAAAGCTATGTCCATCTGGAATGCAGTAAAGTCCATATCATTCCCGCCCAGACCTACATTAAACGTCCATGTACTGTCATTCTCCTGGAGCATCGTTACAGAAACCTCGTAGGCACTGGCCATCTGAACCATCAGAAGCATCACGCCAAAACTCAATATTTTCTTCATTTTATAGTATAGATTTATTTCTTTCAGACTGCAAATATACATACTTCCATCGGATTTACCAAAAAGCAGATAGGTATTTTTGTCATATACGGACTATCCGAACAATTCCCTGACGGCTTCTGCTACTCTGCGTACAGGAACAATCTCTATTTTAAACTGCTTAGGGTTAATACCCTTCAGATTAAACGAAGGAATGAGAATCCGTTGGAATCCCAACTTCTGCGCCTCCGCAATACGTTGTTCAATACGGGAAACAGGACGTATTTCACCGCTCAGTCCCACTTCGCCCGTTACGCATACGTCTGTCTCTATCGGCATATCCCCGTTGCTGCTCAGCACAGCCGCTATAACAGCCAGGTCCAGAGCGGGGTCAGTCACACGCAAACCGCCAGCTATGTTCAGGAATACATCTTTGGTAGCCAGCTTGAACCCCACACGCTTCTCCAGTACAGCCAGCAGCATGTTCAGCCTTCGGCTCTCATACCCTGTGGTACTACGCTGAGCTGTACCATAAGCCGCCGTGCTCACCAAGGCCTGCGTTTCTATCATAAAGGGGCGAACCCCTTCTATGGCACAGGCTATGGCAATGCCCGAAAGGCCTTCTCTGTCGTCAGTCAGCAACAGTTCGCTGGGATTAGAAACCTGACGGAGCCCGTCGTGCTTCATCTCATAGATACCCAACTCGCTGGTGCTGCCAAAGCGGTTCTTAATGCTGCGCAGAATACGATACATATAATGCTGGTCGCCCTCGAATTGCAACACAGCATCCACAATATGCTCCAGCACTTTGGGACCAGCCAGAGTTCCCTCCTTGGTAATATGGCCTATCAGGATAATGCTCACGCCCCCACCCTTGGCATACTTCAGCAGGCTGGCAGCACATTCGCGTATCTGGCTGAGGCTGCCGGGACTGCTTTCCACCGTCTCCGTCTGAATGGTTTGGATAGAGTCTATCACCACCAAGTCAGGCTGTGTTTCCTCAATTTGCGTATAGATATTTTCCAGCGATGTTTCTGTAAGTATAAGAAGATTGTCTGTTTCCGACTTTCCGCCTTCTTCCGAAAGTCTATCAGCCCTCAGCTTTATCTGTCTGGCACTCTCCTCACCACTAACATACAGCACCTTTTTATCTGATAAATGCAGAACGGTCTGTAGGATAAGTGTACTCTTACCTATTCCCGGCTCACCACCCAACAGCACCAAGCTGCCGGGCACCAGTCCGCCACCTAATACGCGGTTCAGTTCCTCATCCCCCATATCAATTCGGGGTTCCGAGTCAGACACTATGTTACGTAAGAGAGAGACCCCTTCCCCGCTCCCCGAGGAGAGCGCACCCGATGCAGGCTTTCGTCCATAGGAAGAGTTAGAGGGGGCTTTAAACTCCTTCATGCTGTTCCATCTGCCACAGGAAGGGCACTTGCCCACCCACTTCACGCTCTCCTGTCCACAATAGTCGCAAACGTATAGCGTTTTATCCTTAGCCATAATCGGTTTACTTCAACTTTTTCCAGTAAACTCGGCCAAAGAAGGGCCCCAGATAACCCTTTACGGTCAGCGTCTTATCGTCCTTGAAACTCAAGGACACAGTAAAATACTTACCTCTGGTAGGATCGTAGATCTTTCCGTCTTTCCAAGTATCCTTTCCGTCAAATTTTACCTTATCTATAAGTACTACTTTGTCGCTGGTAATATTCCTTTTGGCAGGGTCAGGGTTCTTGACATCCCTTCTCAGTGTGCCGTCCTTCATTTTCAAGTCCGACACCCATGTACACTGAGCCCTATACCCGTCAGCATACTTGTAAATCTTTATTCTGGAGTCCACTCCATCATGTTCACATTGGTACTCACCCACAATCTTATCCGCCTGGGCAAAGACAGCACAGACGCATGCAAAAATAAACGAAATGCAAATTAAAAATCTCTTCATAAGTCAACTTGTTACCATTTTGCCCCGCAAAGTTACGATTAAGTGAGCGATTATCCAAATTTATTTGAGAAAATCCGAACGTGAGTAAGTTCGAAACGAAGTTTCAAAGTTACGATTAAGTGAGCGATTATCCAAATTTATTTGAGAAAATCCGAACGTGAGTAAGTTCGAAACGAAGTTTCAAAATTACGAATATGCGAGAACAATACAAAACAAAAACGCGTAAATATTCTGAAAACCTTATTATTCTGAATATCTCTATTTGAATCTAACTACCCCTCCTCCGTTTGTTTGCATAATGAGTTTATGGTTGTAAAAGTCGCAATCCTCAAACTCATGCGGCACCTGCGACTGGAAGTCAAGGATATTATCCAGGCACTTCCTTTGAAGGTTCCAAACGTAGATGATACTGGGATGCTGCTCAGTCCCTAAGCCTACAGGGATAAACATCTGGTTCTTGATGATGCACGCTCCCTGGCCTATATGGTTGCTGGGGAACCGCGAGTCGAGGTCCTGAATGCAGTAGTTTTCGAGGGCATCCCTTGGATTCAGATGCACTATAGGGCCATCGCTCAGCTTGGGCATCTTGAAAATCATAGTGCGCCAACGGTTACCCTTTCCCATATTCTCGATGGTATTGCCATATCCAATCAGTAAGTCACGCTTAGGGTCAATCATCCATTGGAGAGCATAACCGAAGAGTTCCTCATTATCGTCCAGCACGATAGTCTGCACCAATTGTGGCGCTTCCGACAGGGAGATACGCTCCACAAAACATACATCCTTCATTCCCTTGTATAGCTGTTTGGAACACTGCGACACATACAATAATGGGAACTCGTCTGCCTTCATATATCGTTCCTTGCCAAAGAACGCCACATTAGCGTGGTTCTCCTTCGTATGACTTGCAAGCGGGAACTGGGACAGGAACTGGAGGCTATCCTCATGAAGTAGGTAAATGGTAGCCAGTCCTGAGTTCTGCAGGCTAACCATATAATCCTTATAGATTGCCATTCCTTGATAGCTCTGCTGTGGGAAGCCCCGCAAGTCATCAATCTTCTGAACTGTTGATTTGCTGATATCCAATGATTTGCAGGACGTCAGGAACAACAATATTGCCAATAAATATAAAACACCTTTATTCATATCAATTATTCTTATATCTTCATTAGTTCTTGCTGCAAAATTAAGCATTAATTGATGAATTGCAAAATTTATCAAAGAAAATGCCATCTTCAAGGAGACAAAAAAGTCAGACTTTTAGCCTCACCGTTAAGAGGCTTTTTTCTGCTTTATAAATCCGATTACGAAAATGGCCCCAAAAACAGGGACTTAACTCAAAACATGTAATGAGTTAACTCGATACTGTAATGAGTTAACTCATCGCATGATACCCCTAAAATCACAACTTTTCCTTCTAACTTCTAATCTCTTACATCTTCCTTCTTCCCTCTTACATCATTTTGGTTTTCGTTTAAACTTTGGAGTGTAATCAAATTTTACTTATTCCTCGTAATACGTCCTTAAAGGCTAATATAGCTACTATTAATGGCCGTAAAATTTTTCCTTAATAGTAGTAATTGTTTTTATTAACACCCGCTTTTAGGGACATTTTTGCCATTGCCCAATAATGTAAATAATTTTCCCTAAACTCTTTTCTGGTCTCCATTTATTGACACGTTAGGAAAAACTTGCCGCTTAGTTAGGAAATTTTTACCGCCACGTTAGGCAGTAAAAATTTTTATGCCAAAAAACATTCTTTGATATTTTACCCGATTATCGGTTTGTCAAAGATATTTTTTGTAAATTATAAATTCTCAGTTCAGATAATGGTTAGCGTTAGCGTTGAAATTTATCAATTATCAATTGTAAATCAAGTGGTAGCCCCCTAATCCATCACTCTCCCCTCAAAGCTAATGGGGTCACGGTTCACCGGCCTCACTCCTATTGTCGCCTCGCCAGAGTCATACACATCAATCGTGTAATGGTAAGAATCCTCCTGCGTCTTCACATTCAGTTCAAAGCGCGTCTTGTTGGCCTTAATCCTCTTTTCAGAGAATTGCAGGATACGCTCCTCAAAGTTAAGCCCCACAGAAGGCGTCATCATAGAAGCATTAAAAGCCTGCCCCATGTAAGGCAGATAACTTTTAAGTGTATCCCCCTTCAGTTCCACGTAGAAGTCAGAAGCCACAACCTTAGATCCATAACGCAGCGTGTTCATCATCCTCACGTCAATATGCATCCGTTTTGAGGCAATAGCCTCCTGCACCAGCATTTTCGTCTTAGCCCTCTCTTCTGCACGCTCCTGCTGAGTGGCACATCCCACCATAATCAGCAGCATTCCAATAACAATTCCAGTTTTTCTCATATTCACACCTCTTTTTCTTTTCAGAATAAAACATAATCACCCTCATCCATCATCCCCCACGGCGGTCCATATTGATAATTATTTTTTGCAAAGATACGAATTATTCTAACATAGATTTATGGCTGTCAAAGAAAATGTGTATATTTGCACAAAGTATACTTATAATACTATACAAAATATCTGCATCGATAAAGGAATACTTAGTTATTTCATCCCTACCCTCAATACTTTCAAAAAACGTGTATTAATTCAAATCATCCATTGAATTAATTAAATCGATTAATTGAATTAATTCACTGTATAAATGTTGTTATTTGGCTGGGTCAATAGTTTCAGATACAATTACACTCTTCATACCCAGCAGACAAGACCTTTTTTTCACCCCGATTTTTGAATCGGACTTACATCGGAGGTACATCGGAGGTACTCCGAGGGTGTAGTAGGTTCCTTTTTCGTCGAACACATGTTAAATATAGAGATAATTTTTGACTTTCGTATAATCGTTTTTGCAACGTTGCAACAGAGCGGTCATTTTGGTCACTTCAGCTTGATGATGTCACTCCACCTTGTCGTAGGATTCTTGCTCTTGTGGTCATGCTTGATGGCATTGGCAAAGACTTCGGCTTTCTCGCCCCTGCCTTTTGTATATTGCTGACTGCCAAGGACAACCGTTTCCGTACCGTTGACCTTGTTGATGCGGTCCATTGCTGCATCCAGGCGTTTCTTCTTGTCGTAATCCTTGGCATCGTAGTCGAAAAGGTCAAGCTGCTGGGGCGAGTTGGGCCCAATACCCATGACAATAACACCAGCTTTCTTATAGTGATAGCCTGGCACATACATCTCGTGCAGCACTTCTGTAGCGACTTTCACGATGTCTATGGTGCTGTTGGTGCCAACTGTCAGTCGCTTTTCTTGAAAGTTCCAGTACTGGGGCAAGTCCTCACGGAAGAAGTTGGTGTTCAGGAACACGGCTACTATGCTGGCCACCGTTTCCTGCTTTCTCAGTTTCTCGGCACAACGTGCAGCATAGTTGGCAACGTGGGTACGTATGTCATCCAGTTCCGTCAGCATGCCATTGAAGCTACGGCTGGTGCAGATGCTCTTCTTCTTGGCCATCTCCTCATTAGGAACTGCATCTATGCCGTTCAGTTCCTGCCAAGTACGATAGATAACGATATTGTTGAAGGTTGCCCTAACCCATGACCCATGATGCTGTGCAAAGTCGTAGGCCGTCGTTACCCCAAGCGCTTGCAGCCGTGCAGCATAGCGCCTGCCAATACCCCATACTTCTTCGATGGGATAAAGTTTCAGCGCCTTCAGGCGTTTCTCATCCGTATCAATCAGGCAGCAATGATGATAGCCAGGGTATTTCTTGGCAAAATGGCTGGCCAACTTCGCCAGCGTCTTTGTTGGAGCCAATCCAATGCTGACAGGCATTCCCACGCTCTTCTTGATGCGCTTGTGAAGGTTCTCACCCCAAATCTTCAGGCCCCCTCCGTCTCCCCCTTTGGTGGAGTGTAATTGAGAGTCAGAATCCTTAATGTTCAATGCTCCATGTTCAATGTTCAATGGAAAATAAACAAAGCATTCGTCGATGCTGTAGCGAAAATAGGCCGGTGCTTCTTGTCGGATGATCTCTACCACTCTGGCTGTCAGTTCACCGTAAAGCTCATAGTTGCTGCTGAATACGGCTATGTCATGGCCTTTGAATTCCTGCATCATCTTAAAGTAAGGCATTCCTGCCTTGATGCCAAGGGCCTTTGCCTCATTAGAGCGTGCGACAACACATCCGTCATTGTTCGACAGAACAACAACGGGCTTCCCGTTCAAGTCAGGGCGAAACACTCGCTCACAACTTACATAACAGTTATCGCAGTCTATGATGCCGTACATCTTCAGCCTTCAATTTACCATCTCGCATTTACCATTTACCATTTACCCATCTCGCATTTACCATTTACCATTTACCATTTACCCATCTCGCATTTACCATTTACCATTTACCATTTACCCATCTCGCATTTACCATTTACCATTTACCATTTACCCATCTCGCATTTACCATTTATATCGCTAACCACTAACCGCTAACCGCTAACCGCTAACAGTTTACAGTTTACGGTTTACGGTTTACGGTTTACGGTTTCAATAAACGATAACCGCTAAACGATAACGGGTACTTCTTTAACTCCACTAACTCCTTTAACTCCTTTAACTTCTCTAACTCCCTTAACTCCCTTAACTCCCTTAACTTCTTTAACTTCTTAAACTCCTCTAACCTGAAACGGGTTCAGGGTTATAGAGGGCTATAGCGTCTTTTTCCATTTCTGCTATATTAGCGTACTTTTGTGCCATCAACACATCAGTACGCTTACCAAGTTGCTGACTGTATTGATGATATTTTGCGTTGCCACTTCTTTCAACATGGCATTTTCCTGTAAGATGCCTTCGGGATTGATACATTCAATGTATGAAAAACCAGCTTTTAGAAGTTCTTCTCTATCACTGATCCTGCCTGCTATCAGACAAACCGGTACTTTGCCAGAATGTTGTAAAATGCCCATAGGAAGTTTTCCCATCAGCGTCTGGCGGTCAGCAGAGCCTTCGCCTGTAATAACAAAGTCGGCGTCCTTAACTTTTTCATCGAACTTAATGGTTTCAAGCAGGAGTTCTATGCCTGGTTTGAAATCGGCATTCATATATTGCAGGAAAGCATAGCCCAGTCCTCCTGCTGCACCTGCTCCTTCTTGTCCGGATCTGTCATAGCCGAAATGCTTGGCAGAGTCTTCCGCAAACTTCCTGGCGCGTTCATCCAAGATAAGCACATCTTCTGCATTGGCTCCTTTTTGAGGTGCGAAGACATATGCTGCGCCGTTCTCGCCATAAAGCGGATTCTTGACATCAGTGGCTATGGTGAAGTGAATAGTATCGGGTATTGTACATTTAGAATCATTAATAGCCTGAAGCATACCTATACCTGCATCGCTGGTGGCACTGCCTCCAAGTCCTACGATGATATGCTCGGTTCCCTTCTTGACTGCATCTACCACCAGTTCCCCTGTGCCGTAGCTGGTTGCTATCATAGGATTACGCTCTTCTTTAGACAGCAAAGTAAGTCCACTCGCCTGGGCAATTTCTATTATTGCTTCCTTTTCCCTAAGAAGGTACTTGGCTGAGACCGGGCGCATCAGCGGGTCTCTTACCGTCACTTCCGTCAGTTGACCGCCAATAGCTGAATGAAAAGCCTCCAGAAATCCCTCGCCGCCATCACTGACAGGCATCTGCACTATCTCAGCATCGGGATATGCTTTTCTGATGCCTTCCGCAGCTGCCCGGTTTGCCTCCTTCGAGCTTAGACATCCCTTGAATGAATCTATCGCAATAACTATCTTCATTTTATGAGGTCTGTTCTTTTCTATTCCAAAAGTGCTGATATAATATCTTCGTGTCGCTTCTCGTCGTTCTTGTGTCCGGTTTACAGTTGAGGCCCCCCTCTAACTCCTTGAGAGTTGAAAGTTTAGAGTTTAGAGTCAGTTTAGAGAGTTTACGGTTTACAGTTTAAAGTCAGTTCGCGCTTCGCGCCTTAGTTTAGAGTTGTAAGTATAAAGTACTATTGAACTCCGTATAACGGCCCCTCCCTCCTCAGGGGGAGGTCGGGAGGGGGGCTACCTCCAGCACTTTATCGTCCATACTACTACGCCCCACACCTCGAAGGTGTCGCTCTCATCAATACGGATGGGTTTGTACTTATTGTTGGCTGGTCGCAGTTCGATGTATCCGTCCTTCTTATGTGTAAGGTCCAGATATTTGATGGTGAACTCATTGTTGATATAAGCCACCACCACATTGCCGTTCTGAGGCTCCAAACTACGGTCAATAACGGCAATGTCACCATCACAGATGCCTGCTTCTATCATGCTGTCCCCATCCACACGACCATAGAACGTAGCTTCAGGATGCTTAATCAGGTCGCGGTTGAAGTCCAAGCTTTCGTGCAGGTAGTCCCCTGCCGGCGATGGAAAGCCAGCCTTTACTCCAGGAGCAAACAGCAAATCCAGTTTCTCCTTGAACTCTCCCTTTATAAGTTTAATCTCACTCATTGGTTATCATCTATTCTGCACGCAAAGATAAACCAATTTTTGAGAATAATCACAGATTCTGTTTTATAAAATCGGATTTTCCGAATATTTTTTTCACATTTGCAGAAGATAATTTTGGTTAGGTTCTCTATTTTAGACTAGTCAGCTTCATTTAAGAATTGTCAAATATCTTCCATCCCCCTTCGGGGGAGATGGAGAAGGGCTTCTGGTTAGGGAGGAAAAACTCTCCAGTTAGGCAATTTTTACCGCCTAGTTAGTGAGAACATTTTCTACCTCGTTTTTGACGTTGCAAAGATACGACATCTACATTGCGGTTCTCGAAGGATTGACATTTTTTTTCAAACTTTATTTCAAGAGAGCGGTCATTTTTGGTCATGGTCATTTTGGTCAAATTCGAAAAAGTACTCCCAAAATCCGCCACTATAATATAAATATTTATATATATAGTGAGTATCGACACATGTTCTCCGAAATGAAAATGACCACTTTGACCTACGGTCGAGCCTGCTCACGCTCGGGAAAACTCAAACGAGTTTGGCTCTTCTCTCGCTCAATCGCAGCCTTCAACTTTCAATTTTCAACTTTCAATTTTCAACTTTATTCGGGTTTGAAAGCAAAAAATCTTCATTCTTTACTCTTCATTCTTCATTTTTTTGTATTTTTGCAAGCATATAATGAGGTATAAATCAAAATCATTAGTGTCCCGTTAAAATTGGGACGAGTTAAATATTAATCAAACAACCCCGGAATAAGGGGACCAGATTGCTCTTTGACATCATTGGAATAAGTCTTATCGAATAGTTCTCTGAGTGGCGTTTTGTCCGTGAGCGACA
>JAFXZY010000028.1 GCA_017541025.1 Bacteroidaceae bacterium
TGTCTATGGAATCATGTCAAAGAACTTGATGCTCAGAAGGGATTCACAAAGGCACTTACAGCCTCACCTCCCTCATTTGCGGGTGCAAAGGTACAACAATTCCGCAAACCACCAAAATAATACGCAACTTTTTTTTGAAAACTAACCCGTAAAAAAACAATATACCTTATTATTATATTATAAGGGGGCTTTCCTTTCTTTTTTTAGTCTTGGTTTAACTTTCAACTTGTGCATTTGGTCAGTATCTGTAAACGAGAAGTCACAACCCATATTCATGTGTTTTCGTTTCTCAACCACCTGTCCAACAGCTTCGGAACCATCGCTAACGATTGTTGCCGATATGTTATGCAACGTACCGAGAACACAACTAACTTTCTGCACTTCAGCATCAACCCTTCCAATGGGCAGTTTGCCACCCTTTTGTCTTCGCATCTGGGCTGTGCGCTGTTTTGATATATCAAAGCGGAAGTTGGCACTGCATCCGATTTCACCCACTTGCGTCATATCCATAACGCGTCCTAATTGAAACGTGCTCGTTTCAACATTTCCGTAAAGGTATTTGTTCAAGCCATCAACGGTAAAGTTCAAATCTATATCACCCACCTCAGTTCCCAGTTTTCCTACAAATACCTCCTTCTTGAACAGCACGTCGAAACACCCCTTAAAGGTCACCTGCCCAAGAGCACCCAACTGTTTCATCATGTGTTTCTTCGTGGCAAAATGATTCACAATACGTTGCACAGTCTTGTTCTGTGCAACCATCCTTTTCATGTCAAAATGTACTCGTGTCTTATGTTTATCCTTCAGATTGGTGATACGCCCCCTAGCCTCGATGCGAAGTTTTTTATTAGCTGTTGATACATGCACATTATCAAACCGCAAACCCTCCTTATCACCGCTCATTGAACACTGAGCCATCAAGAGAGTGGTAAAATGGTTCAGTCTGGGTCCGAAAGGCTGGGCAATATCCTTAAGTTGTGTTGCCAGATTGATATCAGGAATAGTGTAATGCAACGAGTCGCCAAGCCAAAACCGTCCTTTCGATAGAGTAATGATAGAGTTAGGCAAGCGCACTCTCACCTCGTTTATGCAAATGCTGTCCTTATTGACATCTGCCAACAGCACCAAGCTGTCCACAAGTAAGCCTGAGCCTCTGTCTGTGGCATGAAAATCAGAGATGGCAACGTGCATAGATTTATCATCTGCCGATTGGCACAACATCACATTCATGGCGGCATGAACATCCAGATGTCCTGCATCGAAGGCTCCTCTATGCGGTCTCCCCACATTTTTTCTGGGTTTCCCGTTATCTGTTTGGTAACAGAAACTGTCAACATTGACGGTAGCTTTTTCCATGCGAAATGTTATAGGCTTTTTTTCTGTATGAGCCCGGTTCACCTTAAAAGCATCTTTCAGAAACATATAGTTAGCCGAACTGTCCGATGCCGAGGCAGGCTTGCAAAGGAAAGCCTTCAAGCCACTCACGTTAGCCTTCCTTATTACGATATTCTTTTGCCAGAGTTCACCAAGGTCCAAGCCCAGCGTCAGTTTCCCCATCTGAAACATCTTACGCCCCTGCCGGTCTTCAATCTCCACATCGCACAGTGTTACTCCGCCCTTGATTGGACTTATGCTCACGTGTCCTATGCTCAGTTCCGTTTCCAGTTGTTTTTTCAGGATGCCAACAGCATACTGAATCAGACGGTTCTGCACCCCGTCTGTACTCAGCAACAGCATTGCAGCCAACATAAGAACGACTACTACGCTCAAACATGAACCTACAACTTTCAACACAATTCGCATCATAGAAAAAAGAATATCACCTTCATTTTCGATAATGACGTTTATTTGGCACAAAGATAAAGAATATTTTCGAAAGTACGAGAAAGAAACACCTTATTTATTATGCAGGAACGTTATAATTATGCAGGTTAGAGCAAAAAAAGCGGGGAAAATTTGGTACTAAGGCAAAGAAAGTTTACTTTTGTTGGAAATATATGTTAATTTAATAAAGAAAAAAACATGAAAGAATTCTTCAAGTATGTATGTGCCACAATTGTTGGCATCATCCTGACAAGCGTTATCATGACCGTTATCTGCATCGTTTCTATGGCAGGCATGATGGCAAGTGAGAACATGAGTCAACCCGTTAAGGAAAACTCTATTTTGCGCATAAAACTACAAGGCACCATCTCAGAGAAAGGAGGGGAAGACAACCCTTTGACATTACTTATGAATGATGCGGACATGGAAAACATTTCCCTTGACGTAGCTTTGGATGCGCTGAAAAAAGCTGCCAAGAACGACAAGGTGAAAGGTCTTTATCTGGAAGGCGGAATTTTGGGAGCCAACCCTGCTGAGTTGCAAGAATTACGTCAGGGACTGGTGGAATTCAAGGAGAGCGGCAAGTGGATTGTAGCTTATGCCGACCAGTACACTCGTGCTTCCTACTATCTATGTTCAACTGCCGACAAGGTATATTTGAATCCCATAGGAATGCTTGACTGGAGCGGTATGGCCAGTGAGCCTATCTTCTACAAGGGCTTGTTAGAAAAAGTGGGCGTAAAGATGCAGGTATTCAAGGTGGGAACCTACAAGAGTGCCGTAGAGCCGTTCATCTGTGACCAGATGAGTGATGCCAACCGCGAGCAGGTGACCAGCTTCCTTGGCAGCATTTGGGGAAACATGCTGAAGGACGTAGCAAAAAGCAGGAAGATGAAAGTAGAAGAACTGAATGCCTTGGCTGACAGTCTAAGTCCACTTTCCGATGCAGAAGCTTTTGTTAAGAGCGGCATGGTGGATAAACTTTGCTATAAGAGTGAGGTGAAGGAAGCGCTGAAGAAGCGTCTGGATTTGAAGGAGGACGACAAGCTTACCTTCACCACCTTAAACGATGTATCCCACTCAGAGGATTTGAACGAGAAGGTTGCCGACGAGATTGCCATTTACTATGCTTACGGCGAAATCGATGACGACCGCACCTCAGGTTTCAATCAGGAACACTGCATCACCTCTAAGGAGATGACAAAAGACCTGCAAAAACTGGCCAACGACAAGGACGTTAAGGCCGTAGTTATCCGCGTCAACAGTCCTGGTGGATCAGCATACGCCAGCGAACAGATTTGGCATGAGATTGAGTTGCTGAAGGCCAAGAAGCCCGTTGTAATTAGTATGGGCGGTTTGGCTGCCAGTGGCGGCTACTATATCAGTTGCGGTGCCAACAAGATATTTGCCGAGCCCACCACACTGACCGGCAGTATTGGCATCTTTGGTATGATTCCTGATGTCAGCGAACTGATGACAAAGAAGTTAGGTCTCACATTCGACGTAGTCAAGACCAACGCGCTAAGCGACTTTGGTGCATTTGGTCGCCCCTTTAATGAGACAGAATGCCGTCTGATGCAGGCATACGTCAACAAGGGCTACGACCTCTTTACCGGAAGGGTAGCTAAAGGCAGAGGCATGGCTCAGGATAGCGTAAAGGCCATTGCAGAAGGTAGAGTATGGACTGGCGAGCAAGCTCTTAAGATTGGCTTGGTTGACAAATTAGGTAATCTGGATGATGCAATAAAGGCCGCTGCCAAGATTGCCAAGGTGGAGAAGTACACCATAGGAAAATATCCTGACGCTCAGCCCTGGTACGTAGGTTTGTTGGACAAGAACACCAACGACTATCTGGAAGGTCACATACGTGCATTGTTAGGCGATGAATATTACAAAGCATTTGGTCTGATTCGCAACCTCAAGAATCAGGATCCCATCCAGGCCCGCATTCCCTTTGACCCCAACATTAAGTGACAGCCCCCCTACCCTCCCCGAAGGAGAGGGAGAACCAAATAGGGATTAGAGAAATAAAAAATGGAAGGAAGCCACATCAAGATAAACAATTGGTTAGCACCTCTGAGTTGGCTCTACGGAGTCGGCTCAGATGTGCGTAACCAACTCTTTGACATGGGAATCCTTTCTTCCAAGCAATATAACATACCCATCATCAATATCGGCAACATTACCGTTGGCGGTACAGGCAAGACTCCTCACATTGAATACTTGATCCGACTACTGTCCCCAAAATACAAAGTTGCCGTACTGAGCAGAGGGTATAAAAGAAAAAGTAAGGGATATGTATTAGCCCAATCGGACACACCGATGGAATTAATTGGCGATGAGTCCTGGCAGATAAAACAGAAGTTTCCTGAAATATACGTTGCTGTTGACAGAAATCGCAGACATGGTATAGAGCAATTGATGTCTGACCAGCAAACACGTGACGTACAAGTCATTCTTTTGGACGATGCGTACCAGCACCGTTATGTTATACCCAGGCTGAACATTCTGCTAATCGACTATAACCGCATGATAACCGAAGACCAGCTCCTGCCTGCAGGACGACTGAGGGAGCGGGTCTCCAGCAAGAACAGGGCCAACATGGTGATTGTCACAAAGTGCCCACGTGATCTCACACCCATAGGGTACCGTGTAGTGCAGCAAGCCCTGCACCTGAAGCCTTTCCAGAGTCTGTTCTTCAGCACCATAAAATACAAGAACCTGAAGAGACTCTTCGGTGAGGGAGAAATGAGTCTGGAACAGATACGTAAAGACAATATACATATATTGCTGCTTTCTGGCATAGGGAATCCGCAGCAGATGGAGCAGGATATGAGAAAGTTTGCTCAACATGTAACACCTCTCTCCTACCCTGATCACTACTACTTCACGTCCAAGGATGCTAAGACCATAAACCGTGCGTCAAAGGAAATGCCAAAACCCATGATTATTGTCACAACAGAGAAGGATGCCGCCCGACTCAAGAACTTGAAAGGATTAGACGAGACCGTTCGCGACAATATGTTTGTATTCCCTATAGAAATCGAAATCCTCAAAAACAAAGAAACTACACTAAACGAACAAATCATAAACTATGTACACAAAAATTCTTGAAACCGCAGCATGGATAAAAGAAAGAATGCCCAATAAGCCCACAACCGCCGTTATTCTGGGTACAGGTTTGGGGCGTATGGCAGAAAAAATAGAGCAACCATTATTCATACCTTATAGCTCCATCCCCAATTTCCCCGTTTCAACAGTTGAGGGTCATAGCGGACAACTCATCTTTGGTAAACTGGGAGGCAAGGACATCATGGCTATGGATGGTCGATTCCATTATTATGAAGGCTACAACATGAAGGAAGTAACCTTTCCCATTAGGGTAATGTATGAATTGGGTATCAAGACACTGCTCGCCAGCAATGCTGCGGGCGGCACAAATCCCAGCTTCCGCATTGGCGATATTATGATTATCACAGATCATATTAATTACATGCCCGAAAATCCCCTGCATGGCCCCAACATTCCCACTGGTCCTCGTTTTCCCGACATGACCGAGGTTTATGACCCTGATTTGATAGACCTTGCAGATGTCATTGCTTCAGAGAACAAAATCAAGCTAAAGCATGGCGTTTATCTGGCAACACAAGGTCCCACTTACGAGACTCCAGCAGAGTACAGAATGTTTGCCCACTGGGGAGCTGATGCCGTAGGAATGAGTACCGTTCCTGAAGTGATTGTCGCCCACCATTGCGGTATGCGCTGTTTTGGTGTCAGCATCATCACAGACCTGGGCTTAAACGGAAAGATCATCAAGGTTACCCATGAGGATGTGCAGAAAGCAGCAAGTGCAGCCCAACCTAGAATGGCGGTGCTTTTGGAAGAAATAATAAGACGCTCTTGAACGCTATCTATAATTGAAAGTTGAAAGTTGAAAGTTTATAGTCAGTTAAATAGTAGATAGAAGAACGTGTGAAGAAAGAATCATATTAAACTCTAAACTCATAAACTGACTTTAAACTAAAAACTATTTGAAAATTGGAAATATCTGAATTGGGTGAGTTCGGGCTCATACGCCGACTCACGGAAGAACTGAAAATAGAGAATCCTACTACAGCAAAAGGTGTAGGAGATGATTGTGCTGTACTGTCACCCACAGAAGGAACACAGACATTAGTGACCACCGACCTTCTGATGGAAGGTGTTCACTTTGATTTGATGTATGTTCCCTTGAAACATTTAGGTTACAAGGCTGTTATGGTGAATCTGAGTGACATCTACGCCATGAACGGCACGCCCCGACAGATAACAGTCAGCCTGGCCATTAGCAAGAAATTCACCGTAGAAGATATTGAGCAGCTCTATGACGGCATGAAACTGGCCTGTGAAAAGCATCATGTTGACATCGTAGGCGGAGATACGACCAGCAGCCTTACCGGCTTGGCCATCAGCATTACCGCCATGGGCGAAGCATTACCCCAAGACATCGTATATCGTAATGGTGCCAAAGAAACCGACCTTATTTGCGTCAGTGGCAACCTGGGCGCCTCATACATGGGTTTGCAATTGCTGGAACGCGAAAAGATAGTATATAACAATCAAAAAAGAGAGTTGCAAGAGAAGATCGAGAAAGCAAAAGCCAAGGGCAACGACAAAGAACTCTCAACTCTCAATTCTCAACTCTCAACTATTGCTACGCCTGATTTTTCCGGTTATGAATACCTATTGGAAAGACAGCTGAAGCCAGAAGCCCGCAGGGATATCATAGAAGCATTGGCAAAGGCCAACATACGTCCCACCAGCATGATGGACATCAGCGACGGTCTGAGCAGCGAGCTCATGCACATCTGCTCACAGAGTAAAGTAGGTTGTCGAGTATATGAAGACCGCATCCCCCTTGACTACCAGACAGCAGCTATGGCAGAAGAGATGAACATGAACGTCACCACCTGTGCGCTGAATGGTGGCGAAGATTACGAACTGCTCTTCACTGTTCCCCTGTCACAGAACGATGCTGTTAACGAATTGGAAGACGTTAAGGTAATAGGATATATCACCAAGGAGAGCCTGGGAAAAGTACTCATCTGCAGAGACGGCAGCGAATTTGAATTGAAAGCCCAAGGTTGGAATCCGCTTCAATAATTTTCACTCAAATATTTGTAGGTTTTGCAAAAAACACGGCCCTTCCAGCACTATAAGCAAGAATTCATGGTGTCATAGCTCAGTTGGTAGAGCAAAGGACTGAAAATCCTTGTATCCCCGGTTACTTTGATAACTTTTCTACTATCTTGTTTTCTTTGTGTAATTATCATACTTACACATGCTAACTATCATACTTAGGGAGAACAAGTAGTATGTTGAGCATTGAGAGTTTTCGCTAACCGCTAACCGCTTAACCCTGAACCAAAGATGCCCTCAGCCCTCAGCCTTTAGTGTTCTGACGTTTTATGTTAATTATTATTATAATACGGTTATCGTATTATGATAATTGAAGTATAATAATTATCTTTGTAGCGAGAAAAAACAAAAAGTATGGTAAACAACCCTTTTATACTCTATGGTTATGAGTCAGAAAAGTACTTTTGTGACAGAAAGACTGAGACGCAAGAACTGAAACGCCTGGTTACAAACGGCAACCATGTAGCATTAATTGCACCAAGACGTATTGGCAAAACAGGATTGATTGAGAATCTCTTTCACCAGAAAGACATTCAGCGGGATTACTTCACGTTTCTCGTAGATATTTATGCCACAAAGAATATCGAAGAGTTGATAATGGCCATGGGGGCATCCATGCTATCCTCTTTGCGCCCAAAAGGTGCCAAGGTAATACAGAAGTTTGTCAACATCCTGTCTTCTTTACGTACAGGCATTTCCTTTGATGCAATGGGAAATCCCACGTGGAATGTGGAAATTGGAGACATCCACCTGCCAAGGACAACCTTAGACGAGATATTCGAGTATATCAACACAGCCGACAAACCTTGCATTATTGCCATTGACGAATTCCAGACAGTAGCCGACTACCATGATGATAAGGTTGAAGCTATCCTGCGCACTTATATTCAGCACTGTAGAAATGCTCAGTTTATTTTTTCGGGTTCTCAACGCACCATGATGGGTGAAATCTTCCTCAGCCCGTCCAGACCGTTTTACCAAAGTACTTCGATGATGAACATTGGCTCTATCCCCGTGGAAAAATACTCCAAGTTTGCGCAAGAGTTATTTAAGGAAGCAGACAAAGGTATTACCACCGACATAATTGAAAAAACATATCAACGATTTGATGGCATCACATGGTATATTCAGCGCGTAATGAATGAGTTCTTTTCTCTCACGCCTCAACATGGCGTCTGCGATGAGACAATGCTGGATACAGCTATTAGGAACATACTACGAGCAAACGAGTTCACATACCAATCCCTGCTGTTCCAGTTGCCTATAAAGCAGAAAGAATTGCTGATGGCTATTGCCAAGGAAGGAAAGGCCCAAAACCTTACATCATCAGCATTTGTCAAAAAATACCGTCTTACAAGCAGCAGTAGTGTTCAGTCGGCTATGAAGGGCTTACTGGAAAAGAACTTTCTTACCTCTAATCTTGGTATTTACGAGGTATACGACAAATTCTTCGCACTGTGGTTATTGACGCAAAGATAAAACTACTTGTTCCTAAACAGTAAGATGGAAGAAGTCTGAGGGCTGATTAACCATCAACCCTATCTCTTTGCTTATTCCCCAGCCATCAGACATTAGCCTTTAGAGCATTATTCACAATCTCCTCTAATCATGTAAATAATTTTCCAAACGGCTTTTGCGATTCTATTTTGCCGCCACCTTAGGAAAAACTTGCCGCCTAATTAGGAAATTTTTGTCGGCACGTTAGGCAGCAAAAAAATCTTATGCTAAAGAACATGCCATGCCCGTTCTGCCGACTTTCCGATTGTCAAAATATTTCCTTTTTTGCACGTTTCTTCAGTTGACAGTTGACAGTTTCTGTTTCAGGTACTGTATCTTTTTGTGCAAAAACAAGCTGTTCAATTGTCTCAATTGTCACAACTCTAGCTATTTTTTTCGTCCTTTCGCTCAATACCCCCCAAAAAAACGTGAGTTAACTAAATCGATCAATCGAGTTAACGAAATTGATCAATCGAGTTAACTCACCGCATAAATGTTGTTTTTGGATGGTTCAATAGTCTCAATAAGCTGGCTCGAGCCAATTGGACCTATATATATTTCACTCTAAGTTTCTTTGATACATACAACATCATTTTTTCATAAAAAATGAAACTGAGATACTGAGATATGTATTTCGTCGAACTCACGTTAAAATATCATCCTCCAAGAAAGAAAAGACTGACACCTACAACAGAGATAACGGCTCCGATGACAGCGCGCCAGGTAATCTTCTCGTGGAAAAGCCAATACGACGGGAGCAGGATTATGATGGGTGTCATTGCCATCAGGGTGGATGCGATGCCTGCGGCTGTGTACTGAACAGCCATCAGAGAAAAGCCTACACCCACGAAGGGGCCAAAGATAGTTGTAGCTGTAGCTACGGACAAGCCTTTCTTATCGTGAAAAACAGAACGAAGAGAAACCTCTCCACGTCCCCCGCCAAGAGAAGGGGCCTTTTTTTTACGAAGACTTAACAACAAAGAGAAGCCTATGACACCGGCTATGCAACGATAGAAGTTGGCACTGAAAGGAACAAGCCACGCGGGCATTCCGTCTGTTACTTGGTAATGGTCCATACCTATTTTGCTTAGCACAAGTCCTATTCCCTGACACATGGCAGCAGCAATGGCAAAAAGCACGCCATTAAGCGGCAGGCGAAGCGACACCTTGTGATGCTCGCCTCTTCCAAGCACGGAAATGCTAATACCGGACAGCGTTACCAGCATAGCCACTATACTCATCTTTGTCATCTGCTGTCCTAATGTTACCCATGCCATCAATGCAGCAGAAAGCGGAGCCAATGTCATGAACAACTGGCCGAAACGAGAACCAATGATGATGTAGCATTGAAACAGGCAGAAGTCGCCAATCACATATCCCACGACTCCCGAAAGCAGCATCCACCCTATTGCCTCGGGAGAAGCACTTAAAGGTAGCATATCACCTGTTACCACACCAAACAGCACCAGTGAAAACAGGAGTGCCAGCGACATACGTAATACGTTCAGCGTCAGGTTACCCATACGCTTGCTACCAAATTCACTCAGCAGGGCAGTCGCCGTCCACGAGAATGCCACACCTATGGAAATAAGTTCACCTAAATAAGCCATGAGAATTGAGAATTGAAAATTGGAACTGGGAGATGGTTAGAATTCAAGATATGGTTGGAGTTTCTCGATCTTAAGTGGGGTAAAGCCTTCTAAGCCCTTTAAATCCTCTATACCTTTTATATTACCAAACGCCTTACGATACTCCACCATGGCACGAGCCTGATAGAAAGAGATATAAGGATGGTTCATCAGGCGTTGCAAAGACAGTTTGTTCACGTTCAGTTTTCTTGTAGGAACATCAGGAGAGACCCTGACCCATTGCAACACAGAATCGGGCAATTCGCAGGCCTCCATTACTTGTTCCGCATTCTGGAAACCTCCCAATTTCCTTCGGTACTCCACAATCTTATTTGCCCTGTATGTGCCGATTCCAGGAATACGCATAAGCTCTGTAGTATCTGCCTTATTGATATCAACCTGCGTAAACACGTCGAACTTACGTGGGCGTATTGACATTGTATCTGCTTTCTGGGAAGCAACAGGTATCTCGGTAACATGAGCCGCCGGAACACTCTTTTCAGGCAAGGAGGAACGTTTGTCGATCTCCTGAATATATTGAAACTGGCGGGCAATCCTGACCTGAGGACCTAAACGTTCCCACAACTCATACGTCATACCTGGCAAGCGTTTGAAATCCTCTGGAGTATGATATCTGCCGTGTTTAGCTCTGTACTTATATATGGCACGAACCTGCCAAGGGGCCAAGCCCAATTTCAGAAGCGTGATACTATCTGCCGTATTGGGGTCAAAAGGGAAAGTCTCTACCTTCTCCTCTGCCACGGCGTAGTTAGCCGAACGGGATGAAACTGAACGCTTCTCCATACTATCATACAATGTAGGAAATTCTTCCTTTTGGGCCACAGAGCTCTCCTTGGGCTTGTACCACGAATAAACGAAAACCCCAATAATAACAATGATGATAATCCACTCCAGAAAGAGAAGCCCTCTACGAGCCGAATTAGAAAGGAATGGAAGTCGACGGTTCATCCTAACAGTTCGTTAATAAAGATGAGAGTGATGGCAACAGGCACCACATAACGGATGAGAAACACATAAACGCGGAACAGGCGGAAGGGAACCGTTCCCCCGTTGGTCAGTTCATTGTATACCAACTTCCTGTCGAGATACCAACCTGTAAAGAGACAGATGATAAGCCCTCCGGCAGGCATAATAATCTTGGAAGCACAGAAATCAAAAAGGTCAAAGATGGTAAGACCGCATACTGTAACATCGCTTAGCACACCGAACGAAAGACTACACAACACACCCAGTGACATACAACTGATGGAAACCCAGGCAGAAGCCTTCTTTCTGGTAACGCCCCAAGACTCTATAACGTAAGCCGTTACCGATTCGTGCAGGGACATGGCGCTGGTGAGCGCTGCCAACAGCAAAAGCAGATAGAACATACCCGAGAAAAGATAGCCTAACAAAGGAACATTATGGAAAGCTATATTGAATACGTACGGAAGGGTTACAAAAACCAATCCAGGCCCCTCGTCGGGGCTCACATCGGGAACACTGAAAACAGCAGGAAAGATAATGAAACCACTCAGAATAGCCACGAACGTATCTATGGAGCATACACTAAAGGCCGTCTTTACCAACTTGGTGTCAGGGGTAAAATAAGAAGCGTAGGTACACAGGCAACCCATAGCCAGACTCAGCGAGAAGAAAGCCTGTCCCATGGCACTCAGCACCACGCTGGCAGTCACCTTGCTGAAATCAGGTTTCAAAAGGAAACGCAATCCTGTTCCAGCACCGGGCATACCAAACGAGCACACCACCAGAACGCAGATAATCAGCAGCAGTAAAGGCATCATAATCTTAGAGAAACGTTCGATGCCCGACTGCACTCCTCGCGCTATCACCAGATGCGTCATCAGCATAAAGGCAACAGCATATAATAGAGGTAAATAGGGGTCGGAGACAAAAGAAGTGAAGCCTGCCGAATAATCCTGATGCTCAAGGAAACTGCCCTTTAGAGACTGCACCAGATAATAAAGCGTCCAACCGCTGATAATGGTATAGTAAGAAAGGATAAGGAAGGCCACGAAAACACCAGCCACGCCCTCTATGCGCCACCACTTGCCAGGTGCCAGCTTGGAGAAAGCGGTGATGGTATTGGCATGTGTATGCCTGCCAATCAGGAATTCGCTCATCATAACCGGGACACCTACAGCCAGAACACATATCAGATAGATAAGGATGAAAGCAGCACCACCATTGTTGCCTACCTCTGTGGGAAAGCGCCACACATTTCCCAAACCCACGGCACTGCCGGCAGCAGCCAACACAACACCCAACTTACTGGTAAAATTCTTTCTTGTTTCTGTCATTACTTAATTAAACAGTTTTGTCAATTCGTTCAAGAAAACCATTCCAACACCTACGGGAGCCACCCATCTTATCAGGAAAATAAGGACTTTAAGGCCTTTTACCTTTAGCGTGCCGTCGTTGGTGAGTTCGTTTTCAAGCAGTCGGCGTTCCATAAACCAGCCTACGAATATTGAGATGAAGATACCACCGACAGGCATTATGAACATGGCTGTAGCAAAATCGAACCAAGAAAAGACGGTCATTCCTGCCAAGGTATAATCCTTCCAAGGCCCAAACGACAGCGTACAGGCAGCACCTAAGACCAAATACACCATGGTTACCAGCGTAGCCGCATGTTTACGTTTCAAGTTATAGTGCTCGCTCACGAAAGCTGTACAGATCTCATGCATGGAGATACTGCTGGTTAGGGCTGCCAGCAAAAGGAGTAAGTAGAACAATGTTGAAAAGAAGTACCCCACCAAAGGCATCTGGGGAAAAGCACTACCGAAAACATGGGGAAGTGTTATGAACACCAGACCTGCTCCGGCATCAGGCCGGACACCTTCTACACTGAAGACCGCGGGAAAAATGATGAACCCGCTCATGATGGCCGCCAAAGTGTCAATGGCGCATACATTGAAAGCAGAACCGGCAAGGTTCATATTCTTATCACAATAGGAAGCGTACGTTGCCAGACAACCTATTCCCACACTTAGCGAGAAGAATGCCTGCCCCATAGCACTCAGCACCACATAGGGTGTCACCTTGCCGAAATCAGGCTTCAGCAGAAAACGGATTCCGTCTGCTGAGCCAGGCATAGCAAGTGAACAGCCCACCAATATCAGAATAATCAGAAACAATAAAGGCATCATCAACTTTGAATACTTTTCTATTCCGCCTCTAATACCCCGTATCACCACAAAATGGGTAAGCAAAAGGAAAATAGCCATATAAAGCAATGGGCTCCAAGTGTCCGATACGAAGCTGTTGAAGGCCTGCCCGGGATCTGCTCCGCCAATACGGTTCAGGGCAGCATCAACCGTATATTTCAGCGTCCATCCTGCAACCACACTATAAAAAGACAACACCATAAAACCGCCCATCACTCCCATGAGACCAACCAGCACCCACCATTTGGCAGGAGCCAGTTTCTGAAAGGCATGAACGATGTTAGAGCCAGAAGAACGCCCGATGACAAATTCGCTGACCATAACGGGCAAAGCCAAAAAAAGCACAAAGGCTATGTACACCAGAATGAAGACTGCTCCGCCATTTTGTCCGACTTCGGTAGGGAAACGCCAGATGTTGCCAAGACCCACGGCACTTCCTGCCGATGCCAAGACCACCCCAAGCTTGCTTCCAAAACTTCCTCTGTTATTCATCTAATATGGAAAAAACTGATAATTTACGCTAAAAACGCACAAAAGTACAAAGTTTTTTATAACTTTGCAACAAAAATATATGTTTATACTTACAAAATGGAAACAAACCACATGAAAACCTATCCACTTTCACTGCTCATTGCATGTGTTATTATCTTTCTTTCGCTGTATCCCTTTCCTGAGCTACCGGAAGTTGATGTACCTCTGGCTGACAAGTGGACACACATGGTGATGTACGGCGGTTTCTGCCTAATCATCTGGTACGAATACCTGAAAGCACATAAAAGTATAAACAAAGGTAAGATAACCTTATATGGATGGTTCTGCCCCATCGTAATGAGCGGTTTGCTGGAACTGGCTCAGGCATATCTGACCACCAGCCGTAGTGGTGAATGGATGGACCTTTTAGCCAATGCCATTGGTGCCACACTGGCATACGTATTAGGTTGGGCAGTACTGAGAAAGCTGATTTCGCCAAAGACCGTCGTCACCTTGCTGATGCTGCTGGTTTCATTGCCCACATTGGCACAGGACGGATATCCTGCCAATTATGCACGCGGTCCCCGTTTCAAAGCCCTTATCTATTATAGTAATAATGTAGAATCGGCTCACAAGGAGTTTGCCGAGCAGGCTTTGAAGTTCTTCCATAAGCTATCATACGGCGAGGGATTCCTCTACGACAAGACCACAGATTTGTCCCAATATACCGATGAGCAACTGGCTGAGTACGATGTACAAATCTGGCTCAACAATTCTGTTCACGGAGAGAAGGAACGTAAAGCATTTGAGCGCTACATGGAGAACGGCGGAGGATGGATTGGCTTCCACGCTGCTGCTTACAACGACAAGAATACCCGCTGGCCCTGGTTCGTTAATTTCCTGGGCGGAGGTGTCTTCTACTGCAACAACTGGCCCCCTCAACCGGCTTTAGTGGTGACAGATACCGACCAGCACACGGTTACCAAAAGTCTGCCTCGTGAATTTGTCATACCCTCCAGCGAGTGGTACCAGTGGAATCCCAGCCCACGTAAGAATCCTGATGTGGAGGTGTTGCTGAGTATCTCACCCAAAAACTATCCTCTTGGCATAAAGGATGTGGTGAAATTCGGCGACTTCCCCATTGTCTGGACCAACAAGAAGTATCGTATGGTTTACCTGAACGGCGGACACGGCGACGAATGTTTCTCTGACGCCACCACCAATCTGCTATACGTTAATGTTTTCCGCTGGGTTGTGAGTACATCGCCCAAGGGAAATCCGTTTGAGAAATAATAACGGGAACGTTAACTTCCCCACAACTTGTATGGATTCTTGCGCATGTGGGAGTTGTAGTAACGACGGTCGCCGGTTACTTCCTTACCTATAAAGGCGGGCTTACTGAAAGCCTCATCTTCAGAGCCTAACTCTATCTCAGCCATTATCAGGCCGTCGTTGTCGCCATGGAACTCATCCACCTCCCAAGTGTGGATGCCGTCATCGGCCTTAACCAGATAACGGGTCTTGTCGATGATACCTGGCTCACAAATCTGCATCAGATCCTGTGCGTCCTGCAAGGAAATCTCACGTTCGAACTCGTAACGCGAGAGACCTTCAATTCCACTGGGGCCTTTAATAGTAAGGTACCCCTTGTCGTCACGAATACGAACACGCACTGTACGACCGTTTCCCGATGCGATATACCCTTGCTGTATATGCGTATGATTATATGCCTGGCTCTTGAACTCTCCAACAACCAGGAACTTACGCTCTATCTCGAAATGCATTATTCTATATATTCTAGAAGTTAACGCTTTCGTTATCGTTATCGTTGACGTTCCCGTTAACGTTTTACTCAAAGAGATAAGCTGCTCCAGCAAAAATTAGCACAAACATCACTATCAGGGCAATAGCAACGTAAGCAACTACTTTTTTACCATTAGCGGCAACTCTCTTAGAGATCTTCTCTGAATTCTTGTTCTTTTTCATTGTATTTAAGTTTAAAAGTTATTAATCCTGTCCTCCAAATTCCATCAGGTAGGCCTTGATGAAAGCGTCTATCTTGCCATCCATTACACCGCCCACATCGCTGGTCTGGTAATTGGTACGGTGATCCTTCACGCGACGGTCGTCAAAGACATAGCTGCGAATTTGGCTTCCCCATTCAATTTTCTTCTTGCCTGCCTCTACCTTAGCCTGCTCCTCCATACGGTGCTTCATCTCCTTGTCGTAGAGCATAGATCGAAGGATTCGCATGGCGTTTTCCTTATTCTTGGGCTGGTCGCGAGTCTCGGTATTCTCAATGAGGATTTCCTCTTCTTCGCCTGTATAGGGGTCCTTATACTGATAACGCAGACGAACGCCGGACTCCACCTTATTTACATTCTGTCCCCCGGCTCCACTACTGCGGAAAGTATCCCATGAGATGCGGGCGGGCTCTATATTCACCTCGATGGTATCATCTACCAATGGCGTAACGAAGACACTGGAGAAACTGGTCATACGCTTACCCTGAGCATTATAGGGGGAAACACGTACCAGACGGTGAACGCCATTCTCACTCTTCAGGTAACCGTAAGCATATTCGCCTTGAATCTCCAATGTACAGGTCTTTATTCCGGCATCGTCACCGTCTAAGAGGTTGCTCACCACACATTTATATCCATTGTTTTCTGCCCAGCGCATATACATACGCATCAGCATCTGCGCCCAGTCCTGTGCTTCGGTTCCGCCGGCACCAGAATTAATCTTCAGCACGGCATCCATAGCATCTCCCTCTCCACGAAGCATATTCTTCAGTTCAAGGTCTTCAATAGCTTTGATGGCACGGGCATAGAGGTCATCCACCTCCTCTTCCGTTACCAGTTCTTCTTTATAGAAATCGAAGGCAGTCTCCAGTTCATCTGCCAAAGTCTTTACTTCTTCGTATCCCTTTATCCACTTTTCCAATCCCTTTACCAACTTCATCTGTGCTTCAGCACGTTTCTGGTCGTCCCAAAATTCAGGAGCTTGTGTTCTGAGCTGCTCCTCCTCGTACTGCATCCGCTTGGCATCTATGTCCAAATAGCGGTTCAACTGTTCAGTACGTTCTTTTACTTCTTTTAATTGATCTGCTGTTATCACTTTTGTTTATTCTTTTTAGTTAAGTAACGAGTTAACGAGTTGTTTGTTTTAGTTTTAGTTTTCGTTCCCGTTATCGTTCCCCACCTCCCATTTGGGAGAGGAGGGGTTAGGGGTTAGAGAGGGGCCGTTCCCGTTCAACTCTCCTCGTACATCTTATCTATCTGTTCTTTATAAATCTCGTTTATCACGGGTCGTTTAACCTTTAGCGTGTTGGTTAGTTCACCGCGCTCTAAGCTGAAAGGTTCGGGCAGCAGCGTGATACGCTTCACTTGCTCGTAGTAAGCAAGGTCTTGCTGCATGGTCTCCAGTCTGTCTAACACGAACTGCTCCACCTGCTTATTCCGGCAAAGGTCTGCCCTGTCCTGATATGTTATGTTATGGCTCTTGGCATATTGCTCCAGGAGTTTGTATTCAGGAATTATCAGGGCCGACACAAACTTCTTCTGGTCGGCAATGATTACGGCCTGATCTATGTAACGGTCCACACACAGCCTTGCTTCCAGCATTTGGGGAGCGATGTATTTTCCGTTGCTGGTTTTGAACAGGTCTTTTATGCGATCGGTCAGGAAGAGTTCCCCGTCCTTCAGGTATCCGGCATCGCCCGTATGGAACCATCCTTCGTTATCGACCACCAGACCTGTCACCTCTGCCTTACGATAGTAGCCCTTGGTGATAGTATCGCCTTTGAGCAGAATCTCATTATTCTCACCGAATTTCAGTTGAACGCCATCCAGCAGTCTTCCTACGGAACCAATGGTGATGGGCCGGTTCCATCTGTCGGCCGAAACGGTGGCTGTGCTCTCTGTAAGGCCGTAACCCACTATCATCATGATGCCTGCCGAATGGATAAACTCCTCCACTTCCTTAGATATGGCAGCTCCTGCCGTTGGGAAGAAGTTATGACGTTCCAGACCCAGCATCTTTAGCAGCAGTGCAATGACCGTCTTCTCGTAGAAAAGATATTGCATCTTCAGGGTCAGAGGAGGCTCCAAGCCCTTCATCTTATAGTTTACATTATATTCCTTGCCTACTCGCAACGCATCCTCTAACATCTTGCGCTGAATGGGGCTGCTGGTGTTTATCTTCTCCTGCACACCGGCATACACCTTCTCCCAGAAACGGGGAACAGCACACATGCAAGTGGGATGTACCTCGCGAAGGCTCTGAAGGATTTCCGTTGGACGAAGATTTACTGCCAACGTACAGCCGGTGGCAATACACAGATAAGACCATCCCCGTTCAAAGACATGCGTAAAAGGCAGGAAATTCATCACCAGGTCAGAGTCGGACAGGTTGAGCACACCTTCATGGGCACGAATGGCTGCATTAAACATACGGTGTGTTAACATGACGCCTTTGCTCAGGCCCGTTGTTCCGCTGGTATAGAGGATGTTGGCCAGATCGTCCTGGTCCAGTTCTGCAGTTCGCTGTTCTATCTCGGTCTGATGCTTGAAGGATTGTCCCAGCTTCAGAAACTCATCGAAATACATACTTACCTTATCCTGCTCATCCTTCTTTACCGAGCGGTCAAAGATAATCAGTCCGCACACACAATGTTCTATCTTCAGCACACGATAGGCTGTATCGTACTGGTACTGTTCACCCACAAAGATGTAGCGTATCTTGGCATCACTTACCATATACTTCACCTGCGTCTCGCTGCTGGTTGCATAGAACGGAATGGTTACGGCACGGATGGCATAGGCGCCGAAATCTACGTACATACATTCCGGCATATTCTGCGAGAACACGGCTACATTCTCCTGAATGCCGATGCCCAGTTCCATCATGGAATTACTGACCAGTCGGACCGTTTCTGAGTAGGTATTCCACGAGATGTCCTTCCACTTATTTTCCGTGTAATCCTTGTACTTCATAGCTGTCCGGCTACCGTAAATCTTAGCCTGACTATGAATAAGTGTAGATAAAGGACTGTTGTTCTGCATCTGGTTTGCTCGTTAATTTTTCCACAAAGGTAACATCTTTTAAGATAAATGCCAAATAAATTTGGTATTTTTGGAATTACAACGTAACTTTGAGATTAAAAATCCCGTACTTATTCCGTCTCGACATAAAAAAGAATAGATTTTCTTTTGTTCTGTTCCCGACTTTTCGTAACTTTGCTCAACATAAATGGCAAGAAGGATGAGTACAGAAGCATTAACAGAACAGGCAATTGAGCTTTTAAGCGCTCTTATCAGGATTCCCAGAACCAGCAGAAACGAGACTGAAGCAGCACAGTTCCTGAAATCTTTTATGGAGCAGGAATGCAAACTGCCCACACAAGCCGACGGTTGTAACCTATGGTCCATTGCTCCAGATTATAACCCTCAGAAACCCACCCTCCTACTGAATGCCCACATCGACACAGTAAAGCCTGTGGATGCCTGGACGCACAACCCATTCTGTCCCGTCATCGAGGACGGCAAGCTGTACGGCCTGGGCAGTAACGACGATGGTGCCAGCCTGGTTTCCCTGCTGCAAGTGTTCCGTGTGCTCCGCGAACAGCCACTACCCTATAACCTTATATATTTAGTCAGTGCCGAGGAGGAGGTCAGTGGCATGAACGGTATCGAGCACGCCCTTCCCCTGCTACCCCATATAGATGTAGCTCTGGTAGGAGAGCCCACAGGCATGCAGCCCGCCATAGCGGAGAAGGGACTTATGGTACTGGACGTTACCGCCCACGGAAAGGCCGGGCATGCAGCCCGCAACGAGGGCGACAATGCCATCTACCACGCCATCAAGGATATTCAGTGGTTCCAGACCTACCGTTGGGAGAAGGAATCCCAGCTCTTAGGTCCCGTTAAGATGACGGTCACTGTCATCAACGCCGGAACTCAGCATAATGTCATCCCGGACAAGTGCACGTTTACCGTTGATGTACGGTCTAACGAACTTTATTCTAATGAGGAACTTTTCAATGAGATACGTCAATACATTGAGAGCGACGTCCAAGCCCGTTCCTTCCGGCTGAACTCTTCCCGCATAGCGCTTTCCCATCCACTGGTTCAGAAGATTATCTCCCTTGGCGGCAAGCCCTTTGGCTCCCCCACCCTCAGCGATCAGGCCCTCATGCCCTTCCCCAGCTTGAAGATGGGTCCCGGCCAGAGTTCCCGCAGCCACACAGCTGATGAATTTATCGAAATCCAGGAAATCCGGCAAGCTATAGAATTTTACCTAAAGGTGCTTCTTTAGGAATTATCTTCATCTATTAACGTGAGTCCGACGTAATATAATTGTCTGTAAATAACCTGACACGAGGGTAGCAGGTTCCTCTTTTCGTCACCTATCGCCCTATCCAGCTTTCGGGATTCAGTTTGGTAGTTTCCTTGCGGAGTTGGAAATGGAGGACGCATTTGCCCGTTCCATCGTCGGCAACGGTGCCGATGATGTCCTTGGTATTAACCTTCTGACCCTTGGAGACCGTTACGGAGGAAAGGTTACAGTAAACGGATATGTAACTGCCGTGACGGATGAGCACATTGCGTGAGCCTCCAAACTGGAATACTGCCGAAACTTCACCGGTGAAGATGGAACGCGCACGGGCTCCGGGACGGCCCACATAGTTGGTTCCCTTATTTTCGAGCTGCACATTCTTCAGTCCGGGAACGTTATATGTACCAAAGCGGTTTCCTATCATGTACTGGCCGGTAATGGGAACGGGCAGGCGGCCACGATTCTGCTCGAAGGTGCCGTTCAGCTGCCGATCCTCGGCTGTGAGCCATGTATCGGGCTTCAGAGGCGTAGGCTTGCTGGTTGACTTGGGAGCGGGCGTAGTTTTTCCACCCGTCTTTCCTGCCTTTTTACGTGCAGCTTCCTCGGCAGCTTTCTTGCGAGCTGCCTCTTCAGCAGCCTTCTTTCGGGCCGCAGCTTCAGCAGCCTTTCGGGCCTGCTCTATCTCATAAGCTATCAGGTCGTCAATCTTCTTGTTCAGCGCATTCAGTTGCTTCTGTTGCTCGGCAATCTTTCCTGCTAATCCCGACTCCTGCTTCTTCAGGCCCTCCACTTTTTTCTTCTGCTGCACTTGCTGAAAGCCCAAATCCTTACGCTGCAGCATTACCTCGTGAACCAGACTGCTCTTCTTGCTCTTGGTATTCAGGAGTTTATTCTGCTCTTCCAGCAATTCGGCCTGCTTCCTGAGAATCTGCTCGCCTAAGTTATGCTCGAACGACACATATTCCTTGGCAAAGCGGGAACGGCGGAACATCTGCTTGACATTCTGGGCTGAAAGGATAAAGATCAGGGATGAATTCTGGTTCTTCTGGGTACGGGCATAGCGCATAGCCTGCTTTAGTTTCTCGCGTTTTTCCTTCAGTTCACCCTCCTTCTCACGAATCTTTCCCTGTAGTTGAATGGCAAGCGAATCCAATTCATCTATTTCCTTTTCCAGTCCTACAATCTGGTCCAGACGGTTATTCAACTGAATACCTATGTAATGGATGTTCTGCTGGCCTACCTTCACTTGCTGCTTGGTCTTGGTCAGCTCAGCCTTGGATTTCTTAAGGGTATTCTGCAGCTCCACCTTCTGTTTCTGCAACGCCTTCACCTTCTTACTGTTCTGGGGAAAAACGGCTATGGGAAGCAGTAGGAAAATGGCAAGGAGAGCCGTTTTTATGTAAGGAGTTAAAGGAGTTAGAGGAGTTAAAGGAGTTAAAGGAGTTAAAGACGATACTTTAGACTTCTTGAACGTCATTGGGGAGCATGTGTAGAACAAACGTCCTAGCGAAGCGATAACTCCTAGGCCGCAGGCCGATAACTCCTTAGCGAAGCGATAACTCCTTAGCGAAGCGATAACTCCTTCCTTCATTTCGCCAAACTCATGATTTTCCTGAACGCAGTATCTAAGGAAACCTCGGTGTAACGGTTCTTATTTATCTCGGTACGCGTCTCCCAACTGGAATCGGGCTTAACGGAACTGATACGGAAGGTTGCCTCTACATTTTCGTATAACAGTTCAAAGGAGAGTTTCATTGTACCAGGGAAATCCTGCTCACCCAGTTTGGTCCAGTCGGCATACTGCCATTTTACGACAGCATCCTCGGAATAGGCTCGCGAAAAACGTGTTTCTTCCACCAGTTGGTTTGCTGCATTCAACACGAATGTTAAGGCAACATTTCTGTCCTGCGAATTAACCAGTTTAACGCCATCGGCATCTTTCTTCAGGTTGTAACTACCGCTCTCAGGCGCATTACCATCACCATTCAGGACAAACAATTCATCCCAAAACAGGGATTGGAACGTATAGAAATCTATTCCCGCCTCGCGGAAGAAATTCACTTCGTCATAGTCGCACTTCACATACTGATGGTTCATACGGTCCACCAACATCATGTAGTCTGGTGTCAGCTCCAGTCGGCCAACCTCCATCAGGCCCAATGCCACCAGTGATATCTGTATAACATCGTTGCGTTTCATCCTCAAGGAACCGCCCACCCTGGTACTATTCTTGGAGGTACTTAGGTTAAGGCTCATCTTTGCAGATATGCAGGGTTCTGTTACGCGCTTTGAGTTAACAGCCTGAACGACATCGACTAAACTGGGTTGCTTTTCCAACATGGGGTTACCACCAGCAACAACGTTCTTCTTGCTGCCACAGGAAGCGAGAAACAAGACAGTGGCGAAAAGGAGAAGCAGCCCCTCTCCCCGCTTTTGCCCACCGTCGCAAAGCTCCCCAATCGCTACGACTCCGCGATTGCCCAAAGGGGAGAGCCAACTAGTAGAAAACACTTGTCCTACACGTGAGAATGTTCTGTTAACAATATGAGTAAATTTCATCTTGAATTGTATAATAAAGACATTGTCCAAATCTCCCCTCTCTCCCCCTAAAGGGGTTGGGGGGCTTTTTCACTATTACCTTTCCCTTTATTTTATATACTTCTTTTTCTTAATTTTCTTCTTTATCAGCGGAGTACAGGTGCCATCCTTCTTCTGAAGAGCTAAGTTCCAATAACGGAGAGCCGTGTCCAAAGAACCGCACTCAGCATATATATCCCCAGCATGCTCAATCAGGTTTCCCAAAAGATCTTCCACTTGCAGCAGTTCCTCGTCAGAGAAATTCGGATTCACCACCCTATCCATATAAATACGGGCATTGGTATAGTCCTGCTTCATGAACAGAATCCAAGCGTATGTATCCAGATACGTGATGTTATCAGGCTCCGCCTTTATGGTTCGGTAACTCATCTCCTCTGCCTTGTCTAACTGCTCGTTTCTCAGGCTCAGGTAGTAAGCGTAATTGTTCAGGCAACTGATATTGTCATCTTTATAAACAAGGGCAGAATCGTATGCCGCGAAAGCCTCCAGCGGTTTGTTCTCCTGATAATACAGATCACCCAAAACAGCATACATATCGGAAACCAATGCGGGCCGAGCCTCCTCAGTCTTTGTCCTTAGTCCCTGCAGGAACGCTTCAGCAGCCTCTTTCTTCTTATCCTGCTGATATAATGAAAGGCCCAAATAATAGGCATAAGCCAACTCCTCGGGATGATAGTTGACGCCCTTGCGACAAATATCCTCAATAGCCGCGAAATTATTCTTGGGAGCATAATACTGAAGCATGTGCGACAAAGCCATCTGATTTCCCGGCTCTACTTCCAGTACCTTATTCATCAGTTCAGCCACCTTGTCGTCACCCGCCTTGACATAAGTAAGATAGGCCGCCTTCAGCATCAGCAGTTGCGCATCTTTCTGCGGCTTTGACAACAATGAGTCAAAGGCATGGAGCATAGCATCACGTTTGGTAGAATCCTGAAGGGACTCATCGATATAGTCTCTCATGAGAGCCACCCTCAGTTCGCTGGAATTACCCTCATCATAAAGCAGAGAGTCGCGTAATTGAACGAAACGTTCATTGTTCTCCGTCGTCCTGTAATAGTTCATCATGGCCAATAGGAGATTCAGGTTATGAGCATCCTTCTGCCTTACATAATTATATATCTCCATTGCCTTGTCGGAATAACCTGCCTGCTGATACTGGTTGGCCATTATAACACGGTAGTTCAAATCATGAGGGTACTCATCACATAGGCTCTGCAATTCCATAAAAGCAGAATCCTCCTCTTCCTTGCTCATATAAAGCGTGAACTTTTCCATGCTCAACTGCACCGACTTCCTCTCCTGCATTTCTATGCGGTTCAGGACTTCTATCGCCTTATTGGTATGGCCGTCGTCACGATAAATACTGGCAAGCTGCGATAACACATCAGTCCGTTTGGTCTGAAACTTTGACAGTTTCTCCAGATAAGGAACAGCCTTACTTGTCTTTCGTGCATTCAGATAAATGGTCGCTAACGTCTCCAAATACCAAGGGTTGCAGGAATCTAATTCACAAGCTTTCTTAAGCATGTCAATACCGACCTCCAGACTATCCTGCCTAAGGAACAACTTCATCAAACCCAGATTGTAAACAGCTTCAGCAGCTTGGGGATTAATGTCCTGGCAATGCTGATAGAGTTCCAAAGCAGAAGCATAATCACCGGCAAGGCGACTCTTCTCTGCCTCAAGATAAAAATAGTCGAACCTTGTCTGTCCCAATAAAGTTCCACTAAAAAGGAGTAATATGATCAGCAGTTTACTCTTCACCCTAATCTCTAATCTCTCAACTTTAAACTCTAAACTTTACTTCACCCCACTATGTCCGAAGCCGCCTGCTCCGCGTTCTGTTTCATCCAACACCTCTACCTGTTCCCATTCTGCCTGTTCATGACGGGCAATAATCATCTGGGCGATACGTTCACCGTCCTCAATGATAAAAGGTTCCGTTGAGAGATTTATCAGAATCACACACACCTCGCCACGATAATCGGCATCGATGGTTCCAGGAGTATTCAGTACCGTTATACCACGTTTCAGAGCAAGTCCGCTTCTGGGGCGCACCTGTGCTTCGTAGCCTTTGGGCAAGGAGAGAAAGATACCCGTAGGAATCAGATGCCTCTCCATAGGTCGCAACTCGATGGGAGCCTGCAAATTAGCTCTTAAATCTACGCCTGCTGACTGTTCAGTAGCATATTGGGGCAGTGCATGATGACTGCGATTAACTATCTTTATTTTCATGTCTTTTTTTTTATACATCTGGCAAACTCATGCCGTTAATCTTTCTATATAAATCCAGGGCAAAGACATCCGTCATGCCACTGATATAATCCAAGACCGCCATTACACGCTCATAGAGTGTAGGAGCCAGGATCTGATATTGCGAACTCACCCTGCTGATTAGTAACTTAGAGAAAGCTTTCTCAGGCTCTGTCACAGCCTTTATCATCAAATCCGTCAGCTGAGTAATTACCTTATAACCGGCAATCTCAATATCCACCACATCCTTGCAGTGGTAAATGCTGGAATAAGCTACTTTCTCGCACTCCATATATGCATTCCTGGGAATCTCAGCAACATACTTAATCAGCGGACCGGGGAAAGTGCCGGACAGGAATTCATCCTCATGCTCCACAAAAACACGCACACACTCCTGCACCAGACAGTTGATTACACAGGAACGCAGATAAACGATCTGTTCATTAACATCGTCCAGTGTTCCCATACGCTCTGCTATGAGGTTACGCTGATTTTCCTCAAAATAATTCAGGAAGAGTTCCCTTACCTGTTCCGTTGTCAGAAGTTTCAGTTTATGGGCATCCTCGATGTCCATTATCTGATAACAGATATCATCGGCTGCCTCAACAAGGTAAACCAACGGATAACGGACATATCTGCAGGAGCCTTCAGGTGCATCCAGTTTCAGGATTCCCAATTCGTCAGCAATCTTACAATAATCCTCCACCTCGCTGCGGAAGAAGCCGAACTTATGCAAATCTCCAGCCAAATCGGAAGTGTATGGGTACTTAACAATGCTGGCAAGGGTGCTGTAAGTCATAACAAAACCTCCCTTTCTGCGACCACTGAAATGATGGGTAAGCAAACGGAAGGCATTGGCATTACCCTCAAAATGAATCAAATCCTCCCATTGTTTGGGATTCAGGCAGTCGCCTGTGTCTTCACATACATAGTGCTTCAGGAACTGGCCGTCGCCTTCACTGAAATAAGTTCCTATGGCATTCTCACCACTATGTCCGAAGGGAGGGTTCCCCAAATCATGTGCCAAGCAAGCAGCACTGACAATGCTACCCAGTTCCGAAAAATGTGTTTCGATCAGTTGTGGATGACGTTCCAGCAAAAGCCTGCTTACATCATTACCCAAGCTACGCCCCACACTGCTAACCTCCAGACTATGCGTCAAGCGGTTATGCACAAAAATGCTACCAGGAAGGGGAAATACCTGGGTCTTGTTTTGCAGACGGCGGAAAGGAGCAGAGAAAATCAGTCGGTCATAATCACGCTGGAACTCTGTTCTGTCATCATTCCTATTCGACTGTCCCTCCTGTCCCAACCGCTTATTGGAAAGCAACTGATTCCAGTTCATCATCTTATCTAAACTCACAACTCTAATCTCTATTCTCTAATCTCTAAACTCTAAACTCAACATCACTCCGGTTTATAGAAAAGACGATTGGCACCGCTGGTAATTTTAACCAACTCGGGATGTTCTGCCGCAAAGGTATCAATGTGTCTCATGCGCTTTTCCTGTAAGATTTCATCAACGGCTATCAGAATACCCGTTTCCTCTACGTCGCCAAACCCGTCATTGATAGCTGTTCCGAACAACTTCATGGTGGGACTCAGGCCCATGTAGGCATTTACCAAGGGAGGAATGTTATAGCCAAGGGCACGCACCTCACCGTTAAGGATACGGTAGTCTGCCTTGAAATCGTCCTCCACAAAGATTTTTTCGAAAGCCGCCGTATCATGTTCCAGTTGCAGAGGCTTCATGGGGAAAATCAGATTATCAGGATCAGGGAAATGCTTTTTAAGGAAATACAATATCATATCGCGTGCCATGCGATCGTAGCTGGGATACATGGTAAACTTGCCAAACAGATAACGGACTGTTGGCTCAATTACTACGATGGCGCCCAAGCCGTCCCAAAGATTATCAAGGGCAAAGATTCCTTTTCGGCCACGCAACGTACTCTGATACTCCAGGGTAACAAAACTGCGACCCAATTCAATCGTCCAGGGAGCATATTCCTTCAGGAATTTATCGCTGAATCGGAACATGTGGCTGGTAGCCAGAATAGGTTGGCCTTCCTCGTCGTATTGCCAATCCTTACCTAATATATATCTGTAGCCTCCAACTATTTCCTCTTCCTCAGGATCCCAAACCAGAATCTGCTTGTAGGGATTCTCGCAAGTATCAAACTCATCAAGGTCCATGCTTTTGCCCGTTCCTCCACCAGCGGCACGGAAAGCTATCTCGCGCAACCGGCCAATCTCCTTTACTACGTTAGGAGAATCCTGCCATGTAACAACATAGACCTCGTTGCTGCTTTTGTTAGTCATGCGCAACTTCTTGTCAGGCGTCAGTTCCGCCTTCAATATCTCACGTGGAATACTGTCAATAATCTCTTCCATCATATTTCATAAACTTTACTCCGCACCCACTGCGCCCATTGCAATGGGGTTTGGGACTTGTCAAATGTTTGCCATGGAATTGGCTTTCCTATCTTAACTGTATAAACGTTCCCGTTACTCTTATACATTTCGTCAGGCAAAAGAATCTGCGCAAAGTTGGGCAGATGAAATTTCTTACAGAAACGGGCCACCTTATAGAAACGCGGCGTTAGCCGGCCTTCAAAATGTATGGGAACAACATCGCGCTGATGCTGTACGGATTTTGTGATAAATGATTTGCTCCAGGCAACGTCCCTTATCAAACCTTCGTCATTCTTACGACTGCACAGACCCGCAGGAAACATTATAACGTGGTTCTCGCCGGAGAATGCACTCTCCACCATAGCCGGAAAATTCCTTCCGTTTTTACCAAGTTTGTTAATAGGGACGCACAATGGAGCCAGTCCTTTCAGGTTCATCAGCAAATCATTAACCAGATATTTTATTTTGCCTTCGTACTGTTCACCTATCACCCAACCTAAGGTTACGCCATCTACAGCTCCTAAAGGATGATTGCTCACGAAGGTGTAATAGCGACCGTCGGAAGGCAAGTTTTCCCGTCCTTCCACATTAACCCTGACACCCAAGTACTCTACACAATGCTTACAAAAATCCACACCCACATATCCCTGACGCAGGTAAACATTGATGAACTCCTGATGAATGATACGTTTAAGCCAGTTGATGACAAACTGGGGAATATACTTTGCCTTCTTACCCGCCCTGTTACGGATAATTTTGTCAAGGTCCACTTCCTGAATAGTACATTCTTGCTCCGACATGGTTTCAGTTGATAGTAATTGGGCGGTTGTTAATAAAATAATGTCCGCGCGGCAGTCCATTCAGCCAGTTCACACCTTTAGTCAGGCGTACTGCCATAAAGAAAACGCCGGTACTGGTATAAATAGGAAGGATCTGGTTATGGTCGCTCTGAACCTGAACAGCCCTGCCAATGGTCTGAATCTTGACGGGAAAAGTAGAACTGCTCATACGTCCTGTCCGGCCAAGGTCCTGTATTTTCTCCACAAGGGGAATTGTATCAGGTTTGACTATTGCACGCTTCTTACGCACAGAAGCGCCCATGGGTAACAACACCAATAGTGCTAAAGTCAAAACAACCAGACGAACAACTGTGCTTTTTAACATAAAATCCTTCTACACCTTTACAAATTACAAAAGTACATCTTTTACCTTAAAAGGACAAATATTTTAAAGAAAATATACTTTGATTTACATAAAATAGCTATCTTTGCCCGCGAATCTCTCAAGAGTTGACAAAAGAAAATGAGTTCAAACACGATACTTCTGATACTGGCATGTAGTGCAACCGCCCACCTGATGGTGAGTGCTACAACTGGTATTTACGCACGTCACAAGGTACAATATCTCTGTCTTGCCTGGGTAAATGGCATCTTTGGATTCCTATTGGCATTTGTAGCATTTCTCAGCCATCAGATAGCCGAGGGCGAGCCTGGCATCATGCATCCTGCCATGATTATGCCCCTATTATGTGGTGTATATCTTCAGAGTATCTTCCCCCTTAGCATTCCCATGCCAGGTTTCCTACAGGTAAAGCGTATGGTTAAATATGCCAGACCTGTTATAGCTCTTATTGCGGTTTATACTGTGGCAAGACTTTTGGGAAGCAAGATTGTTATCATGAACAGTTTTAACGAAGTGATTCAGAATCTGCTTTCCAGCGATGTGTTACTGCGTATTCTGGCTCTTGGAATCAGTATCTACTACATTGTCAATATATTCCTGCTTCCTCGCAGACTGGTTCATAAAACCGACATCCCCAGCTATCTGATCGGCTATTGTGTGTGCTTAGGCTTCTCGGTGGTTTTCTTCACCATCGTCTCCATTCTGTATAATCCTACAGCACTCATGATTTACATCATAATCTTCACACTTCTGAATACGTATCTGGCTTTTCGCACCTTGGAAGAAATTGCCATTCATTTGCCCCAGCCAGTCTTGATAGAGGTAGAGGAAGAGCCTACAGAGGACACTGTGGAGAAAGCAGAAAAGGAGGATTTTAACGAAGCCAACCTGTTACGTTTTAAGCGTCTTGAATTCTGGATGCAAAACCACAAGGAAGAATGGACCAATAACACCTTTGGCCGAGACAAGCTCTGCGAGGCTGTTGGCTACAACCGTCACCTTATTCTTCAATGTGTACGAAGCCAGGGATATAATAATGTACACGAGTACATCAACCGTTACCGCATAGAGGAACTCAAGTACTTAATCACGAAAGGCAAAATATCTGCTCTTGGCGAAGTTGTTGATGCCGGCTTCGGAACCATTCAGACAGCCCGCTCCTGTTTCCTGAAGATGGAAGGTACCACCTTAGATGAGTTCTGGAACCTGTACAAGAAAGATTAAAAAGAATCCACGGCAACCGTTAATTGGTCACCGTGGATTTTTTATATAAACCTAAAAAGTAATGCAGGGGAGATTATTCATCTTCCAACCAATCATCCCATTCTACGCGTTCCCTGCCCAATACAACATTATCGGGGTCAGCATCTTCATCATACATGCTGACTGCCACCATTTTACTCACCTGTATCTCACAAACCTGCATGGCAGGCATCATATATTCCTTTTTCATATTACTTAAGAATCTTTTTACCGTTAATAATGTTAATACCCTTCTGCAACTTGTTGATACGCTGACCAGCCACGTTGTAAATTGCTTCTGCTCCTTCGTTAAGGTTATCGTTAACGTTAACGTTTTCTATGGCAGTTGCATCTTCTTCGTTAAAGTAGAATGCCTTAACGTTAGAACCTTGATCTTTGAGATAACAGCGGTTTTTACCAACAATCGGAAGTTTATTGCCCTGAGCAACCTTAAAGAAACCTACCTTGCCGTTGTTGTTCTGAAGAACATAACTACCCACAGGAGCATGTTCGCCATTAGGCTCATAAACACCGGTGAGGAGACCTGCTTCTGGAGTACCCTTGACATAAATGCCGGTGACATCCAAATTAAATGCTTGAGGAGCCTCAACAACAACAGGAGTATTAGCAGGGATGATACCATTCTGAACAGGCTCGAGAGCCAAAACGCCATTAGTCTGACCAGTAACAGTACTTGCAGTAACAACAGACTGATAGTTGGAAGGAATAGCTACTGTGAAGGGAGCGCAGAACGTGCCTTTAAGGGCTTCACTAACACTAACGGTTGCATTTGCCAAGTCACCGGCCTCAACCACAACATCCTGACCAGCCATACTAATGCCAATATGAACATAGAAATAGTCATCCTTGATGGTACCATTCAAAACAACAGGAATGGGACCCATTTGCGGGCCAACCCACATATTTACGCCTTCTTTGTCTCCTGCGGTTATATTAATATTACCATCATAAGAGAAATTGCCTTGATCATCTATTGTGAGGCCTGAAAGTGTAATGTTACCTACATTTATAGTTGTGCTACCATCATCAAGAATGAAGTTCTTCAGATTAAAGTCGATGGTACCATTCTTATTATCGGTCACTTCAATAGGAGCTGCGACAGGAGCATTTTGTGCACCATTTACAGAAATGCCGATATACTTGTTATAGACAACAGTTTCTGGTGCAGTAGGATCAGGATAAACAAGTTCGATATCGTCAATATACAAGTGGTCACCTGCTTGTCCTTCACCAGGATCAGCATTGGTAGAGATGTTGACAAGGATGTACATCTGTCCATTGGTAGTATTACCTGTCGGAACAAAAGGAATCGTCAGCTCTACCCATTCACCATTGGTAGAGGGGAAATCATACACCGCTTCGGCAATAGCCAACTTTTTATTATTCTCATATTCTTGGTTGTCATTTTCAGCGTTACTATATGTTCTGTAGTTACCATTTCCATGAACAATCGCTTGCACATGTGCATTGGGATGTTGGGCATTAACTGCTGCAGGAACGAACTTCACCCATAGCTTGAGGGCAGAAGGAACCTTAGAAAGTGTTTCGCTCTTCTTTGTATCTGATGTTTTGGAATAGTTATAGTTACCATTATCAGAAGCAGACATTGCACCTGCATTGACACAACCTGTTGTAAGATTGCCTTGTGCAACAACCCCAAAAACAGTGCGTGACCAAATGTCAGCACAATATAAACCGTCACTTCCAGGACGTCCACCCTCTACTATCGCAACCTGCACTGCACTCGCTGTGCTCGCTAAACCACCCTCTGCTGTCTCGAATGAATTCCAATTGTTGGGTGCATGATTATCTGAAGTAACGCTGCTCCAGTTTTCAAAGTCACCATTACCAATCTGAGTTACGCCAGCAGCGGCATCATCAATGACAGTGAGGATATAAGAACCTTCACCCTCACCTGACTTTGCCTTAATGTAGCAAGAACCGTTCTTTTTAAGCGTCACTGTTCCATCAGCTGCAACAGTAGCGACATTGGTGTTGCTCGACTCATAGGTTATTGTTTCTGTAACATTATCTGTCTTCAGCGTCTCATTTTTATACGTGCCAACACTAAGGTTTACATAAACATGATCATTGCCATATACAAGAGAAGGTGCGCCCTTCTTTTGAAACTTAGCATAGAGATTTTGAACTGTAGGGTTGTTTTCTTCTGTTGAATTCGCAGTAAACTTCACCTCATATGAAGTGTTAGTAGAGACTGCGTTGCCCGTACACTGTGCATTATCAAACCAGCCAACAAATTCAGATCCGTCATTTGCCTGTGCATAGACATAATAAGTATGAGTGGGAGCTGTCGACAAAGCAGTAGATGTAGAAGTGCTGTTTTTTGCTTCCGAAGATCCTTCCTTGTATGAAGGATTCTTGATTGAACTTTTACTTGCATAAACTTTTCCTTCTCCAACAGCAGTTGCCACCACCTTTGAATAATAGGTGCTTCCTCCTGCTAATGCCGACGTGCTAAACATGGTGAACATCACCACAAAAAGACTTAAAAGCCTCGTAATTTTACATTTCATAATCATTTGTTTTGTTTGTTAATTATTGTATTATTTGATTTGTTTTCTTAATTGATTCCATTGTCCCATATAATTGACAGCAAGTGCCAACACAAAAACAACAAAGGCGTTATCTACCAAAGGGTTCCCTATCCGAGTCAGCATAACTACGCTCCATCCAATACAAATTACAGCAAAGGGTACCAGCCACCATTTACGCCAATGCCACAGAAAGAGTGGTAATGGGTTAAATGGAATGATGAGCCAACTGAAACTGGTATTAGGGAGTGCTGAGAAGACAACCAGATAGGTAAGTGCAATACCAAGAACCGACTGCAAAGCCAACAATAAGATTGATAACGGACCTTGCATCCAGAAGCAACTGATAATAGCCAACAACAGGAGGATGCAAGCTAAAGTCATAGGCGTAAACCAGCCTGCCGGTTCTACCTTGACGGCCTGACTAACCAATGAATTCTTAGTCAGCACCACTGGCTCTCCATTAAATGTAGTCTTCTGCAGAACTTCTATCAAATCAGATGGGATAACAACCTTGTCCATAACGGAACAAGCCTTATCTGCCTCTATACCTGTGATAGAATAAATAATGAGGCGGTTCCATGGGAAGTCTTCTGTCTGATCACCCAACAAGGCACGACGTGACTTCTTGATAAGCCTTTCATCCCACACTCCAAAAGAAAGTGTATCAGGATACACGGCCTCACTAACAGCACGCAGACACATTAGAGCACAACTACGGTTGAGGTAATCATAGGGGAGATTCATACCCTCCTCCACTTTACCGTCAAGATACTGCCAAAGTTGCTTACGCTTTTCCAGGGGGATATTGAGAACGTACTCTGTGATACCTCTGCCTTCGCTGGCATAATCCGCCAAAACACGCTCTGTAGGAACTGCTGTCATCCCCATCTTCAAATCGCCCATAAAAAAGGTAAGCACCCTATTCGTAACGGACTCTGACTCGTAAGTATAAACCATGTCAAGGTCGTAGTGTGGGCACTGCAAACGAATGCTGGCGTGACCGACACAGGAATAGAGTACATCGGAAGGCGTTGCAACCAATATGCTTGCCGTAACGAAGTCGTCAGCCTCGGTAATAGCCAGAGAATCCTGCCTTGCCTGTTCCAGGCTGTCTACCTGTGCATGCAAACACACAGGCAACAACAAAAACATTATTATGTGGCAGAAGACCTTCATCACCTTATCCCTTTTTACCGTATATTATATATATGCTTTAGAACAACACCTTCTTGCCATCAACAACGTAAATGCCATGTGACGGGTTCTTTACCTTGCGACCAGAGAGGTCGTAAACAGCAGCAGAAGACTTGAGAACTGGAGCAATGTCCTTAATTGCATCCTGCTCCTCTGGGAAATCATCCGTACCAAACTGAACGAAGAGTACCTGACCGAAAGTCTCACGAATATCAATGTCAATGACTGCATACATCTTATCGTCTGTCATCTTACCATGAAGGTCAAGAGGTATTTCGCCAAATTCAGGCCCTACCCAAAAATCAACCCCTGGCATATCACCAGGCTGAATAACCAGATTGCCTTTAAAGGTTAATAATTTCACGCCGTTCTCGCCTTCTGTTACAGGAAGGTTCTCAATAACAATATTTCCAACAGGAACTGAGTTCTCACCAGCAACCATGAAGAAGTTTTTCATGATGAAGTTAATTGTTCCATCCTCGTTGTCAACAACTTTAACGTCAGCGGTCTGGGGTTCTGAACTCTGGTCATTGATGGTGATAACAAGCTGCTCAGTATAGATTTTGCTGGGCAAGAATTCATCACTTCCAAACTTCACCTCAATAACCTGCCCCATACCTGACATACCAAGATCTGAAATATCGAGATTGATGATGACATACAGTTTGTCGTTATTTACTTTGCCTGACAAGTCTATCTTCAAGCCGTCAGAAAACAAGACGGGGCCTAACCACATATCTGTCCCCTCAGGAAGTGCATCCTTATCGCCCTCCTCCATGATAATCTTGTCATGGAATTCAAATGTGTCGTATTTCTCACCCTTGGTAAGATTCATATTATTAACGCGGATATTACCTACTGGAATATAGTTAGTACCGCTGGCAAGGCAGAAGTTCTTCAGCAAGAAA
>JAFXZY010000029.1 GCA_017541025.1 Bacteroidaceae bacterium
CCAAACATCTCGATAAATTGCGATTTCACCATTTCGTCGGTGGCCGCAAGGAGTTTCTTGTATGACTCTTTGAGACGATACGCTGCCCATAGTTTTTCGGCAAGAATCTTTTGCTCATCCAAAGTTGGAAGAGGAAACTCATAGTTTTTAAGATGCTCCCACTTAACACGTGGTGACAAAGAACCGGCTGAACCTTGCATGGCGTAGTCAAAGAAACGATCATTTTGAATGATGAAAGGTAATAACTCTGGAATTATACCTTCTGTCGCTTCAATTACTGTTATATCACCAGAACAGATTCCGTCGCAAGGAGCAACGACTGCTTTGCGAAGATATACACGCCGACGACCAAGAAGTATTTGCCCTTTCTGAAATTTCTTTGAGAAGGTATGCTCAATATCTATATCCCAATTTCGAAGCTCTATTTCTCCTGGAATGAGATGCTCTAATCCGACAATAGGAGTTCCCAGTTGCTCACCACTCCAAGTTTGCCTGCATTCGTGGGCAACCTCGCCTAACTTAACTGTTCTATTTATGCTCATGCCCCTATCAATTTTATAAACAGGTTGTATTCAATCAAAGTATCTTCGCTAATTTTCTTCCAAACAGACAAAGATTCGTCAATGTTTGTTTGAACATTATCATACAGGCTGGAGTATGCATAAAGCGAAATGTTTAGATTGTAATCTTTTCCCGCAATAAGGTCTTTTGTAACCAACTTGCTATATCCTTCTATTTCGGAGGAAGAATGGTATATTTTTGTTATCTTATCAATATGCTCAGGAAGCAGCTTGCTTTCGGCGTTCTGCCTAACAACATCGTTAATAGCATTTATCATAAGGATTTTACCTCTGCGCTCAATAGGCTTACAATTCGAGCAAATGATAATACATGCTTCCATTGGTGAATTATAAAAAAGGTTTGGACCAAGACCTATGACACAATCAATAGCATCCGATTCAACCAATTTTCTACGGAGCTCTTTTTCCTCGTCACGGAAAAGGACACCATGAGGGAGAAGAGTTGCACTTCTGCCTTTATAATCATTCATAGAAGCAATAATATGCTGGATAAATGCATAGTCAGCACGTCCTTGTGGCGGTGTTCCAAGGAAGTTACGTCCCCATTTGTCATTCATGAACGCTTCACGGTTCCACGTCTTTATGCTATATGGTGGATTGGCCAACACAATATCGAACTTGCGCAGCTTACTTCCATCCACGAAGGCGGGATGTGCGAGAGTATCTTCACGAACAATACTGAAGTCTTCAACTCCATTGAGATATAGATTCATTCGAGCGATGGAAGAAGTAAGCGCATTAATCTCCTGCCCGAAGACTTTCACTCCTTGCCAAGGTTCTCCCTTTTGTCGAAGAAAGTCAAGACACTTAACAAGCATACCACCAGAGCCACAAGTGGGGTCGTAAATGCTTTCCTCTGGCTTTGGCTGCAAAATCTCTGCCATCAACGTGACCACCGTGCGGTTGGTGTAGAACTCCTGAGCCGTATTGCCAGCATCATCGGCAAACTTACCTACGAGGTATTCGTATGCCTGTCCCATCTCATCTGCTGGGCAGTGAGCAAGGCTGAGGTTATAGCGAGAGAAATCTTCAATCAGCGAAGTGATAATGTGGTCAGGCATTTTTGCCTTGTTCGTCCATCCATCTTTAGGACCGAATATACCATCAAGTCCACCGATGATGCGACCGTCAGCCTCTTCGCCAGGGTTTGCCTGCTCTATGGCTATGAAGGCTTCAACAAGACGTTGTCCGACATTCTCGGTCACTTCACGCACGTCATTCCAATGTGCACCTTCAGGAATGCGGATGGCCAGTTCTTCTGCCTGCATATGGGCATAATCCTCGCCACCTTCACAGACGAAATCATGAAACTGTTCGTCATAGACATCGCTAATGCGCTTGAAGAACAGCAGTGGGAAAATGTATTCTTTGTACCCAGCTGCGTCTATCTGTCCGCGCAAACGGGTGGCAGCTCCCCATAGAAACGATTTCAAATCGTCGAGGGAAATCTGTTCGTCTGCTCCTAGATATTTTGTATTCTTATGCTCTTCCATCTGACTATACGTTTATGATTCTTTTAAATTCTGCCTCACGAAGCATTACTTCCTCATAGGCAGCCTTAAACTCAGCAAGCACCTCAGCGTAGGGCTTAATAGCTTCACGGTGGTACTGCACATATTTGTTGGGCGAAAGGTCGTAGCCTTTCGCAGCAATCTCTTCGAGCGTAACTACCTGAGAGAAGTCTTCCACATTCTCGTAGTTCTCATACAATTCAAAGAGGCGGTCAACATCCTTTTGTTCAAGAATGTTCTGAGCGCGTTTCTGTGTCAATATCTTCGTGCCATCAACCATAAGCACGCGAGCACTATGTGCAGCTGGTTTCATTTTGCGGATAATAAGGAAGCACGGTGAAAGCCCTGTTCCGTAGAAGAGTTTGTCACCCAATGTGACAACAGCTTCTACCATATCGCTCTTCACCAACTTCTCTCGGATGCGTCCTTCTTCGTTACCACGGAAGAGTACACCTTGTGGCATCACCACAGCCATACGGCCATTGCCTGGAGCCATCGATGCAATCATGTGCTGAATCCAGGCGTAATCACCGCAAGAGTCGCTGGGTGTACCCCAGATGTTACGTCCATACTTATCGGATGACCATTCCACCGAACCCCATTTCTCCAAGGAGAAGGGCGGATTAGCAATCACACTGTCGAACTTGGCCACTTCGCCGCCTTGTAGGATTTTCGGATTGCGGAGTGTGTCACCCTGCATGATGTTGAAATCACTGGCACCATGCAGGAAAAGGTTCATCTTTGCGATGGCAGAGTTGACAACGTTCTTTTCCTGACCGAAGATGTTTCCACAACAAAGACTACTATGATTCATGTGGTGGACAGCCTCTATAAGCATACCACCAGAACCGCAAGCAGGGTCGTAAACGCTTTCACCTGGTTGAGGATCGAGGATGCGTACAAGTAATTGTACCACGGAACGAGGAGTATAGAACTCACCTGCCTTTGCCTTTGAGTCATCAGCAAATTTCTTCAGCAAGATTTCGTAGGCATCGCCCATCAGGTCGGTAGGATAGTCTTTGTTTCCCAATTTGCGAGTGCTCAGATGCTCAATAAGGTCACGTATCTTTCCGTCAGAAAGGTTCTTCTTGTCCGTCCATTTCTGAGCACTGAACATACTAAGCACACCATAAAGCGTATCAGGGTTGGCCAGCTCTATACCACGCATAGCACCAACGATGGCCGCACCAAGATTCTCAGTACGTTCACGTACATCCTGCCAATGGCAACCATCTGGAATGACAAAGCGGTGCTGCTCTGGCAATGCTGCATATTCTTCATCACCGCCACTTTCTTCCAAAGCCGTTTCGGTCTCTTCATCATACACATCAGAGATGCGCTTGTAGTAGAGAATCGGAGTTATATAATCTTTGAAGTTGTCCTGACTCACAGGCCCACGAATAATATTGCACGCCTCAAACAGGAAGTTATACAGGTTCTGTACACCTTCCAGTTTCAGTTCTTGTGCGGTCTTGGTCGTATCAAAGAGATCTGATGACTTTATTTTTGTTTTCTTTGCCATTATTCTAAGGGACGAACCAAATCATTAACGTTAACTTCTAACACTTTTGCTATTAGCAATAGCATCTCCAAATTAGGTTGCGTTGTATTCGTCACCCACTTGGAAATGGTTGCTTGGTCTTTACCTAATTGCTCAGCCAGCCATTTATTACTTTTGTCTTTTTCGGCTAAAACGACCTTAATTCGGTTGAGATGCTTACTGTCCATATTATATATAATGTATATTCGATTACAAAGGTACTGTTTTTTTGCCAAATATATTCTCTTTATGGATAAAAATAAACAAAAGCCGCAAAATATTTGAAGAAAACGCAAAAAAGGAAACTTAGAAATGCAACAATCATGGGAAAATATGCTTTTTTAGCAAAAACATTTCTTGAACTCACAAAAAAAATCACTCTACGTTTCAGAAGGTTACGAAGGGTCACTTTCGCTTCAAAAAGGTCACCTGAAGGTCACCAAGAAAAGAAAAAGCACTTGCGAGAAACTCGTAAGTGCTTGATTTTTAGTGTGGACCAGCTTGGGCTTGAACCAAGGACCTCCAGATTATGAGTCTGTTGCTCTAACCAACTGAGCTACAAGTCCAGTGCATCCATATATTTGGTTTGCGGGTGCAAAAGTAGATATTTCTGATGAATTATCCAAATGTGAAGCGGAAAAATTTGGTCAGCAAAGTATATTTACCTATTTTTGCAGCTTGGAAGGAAAATGAGGTACGTAGCAACAATAGGTTTTTTCGATGGTGTTCACCGTGGGCACCAATGTTTGGTAAGTCAGGTCTGTGAACTTGCCCGCAAATTGCAGTGTGCCTCTATGATTGTCACGTTCGACCGTCATCCGCGTCAGGTGCTTCATGCTGACTACGTTCCCCAGTTACTCTCAACTTATGAAGAAAAAAAAGCTCTCTTGACAACCACTGGTATTGACAGATTGGAGATGTTGCCTTTTACGGAGGAACTGAGTCGTCTTACTGCATTGGAGTTTATGCAGCAGGTGCTGACTGTTAAGTTTCATGTTCAGACTTTGGTAATGGGTTACGACCATCGTTTTGGTTGTGGAGGCGGTACCTTCACTGAATATGTAGAGTGGGGGAAACTGGTTGGTATTGATGTCGTTTTGGCCCACGAGTTGGAAGAGGAAAAGGTCAGCAGCAGTGTTATCCGACGCCTGTTGGGTGAGGGGAAAATAAGACAAGCCAACCATTTCCTGGGTTACGAATACAACCTGCATGGTAAAGTTGTTACAGGGCATCAGGTGGGGAGGAATATTGGTTTCCCTACGGCCAACATAATGGCCCCGAAAGACAAACTTCTTCCCGCTTGTGGGGTGTACGCTGTTAGAGCCATGGTTAATGATTCTTCTTATAATGGCATGCTGTGCATTGGGCACAGACCAACGTTGAACAATGGAGATGAGCTGTCTGTCGAAGTCAATCTTTTTGGATTCAACGGAGATTTATATGGCCGGGAGATTTCGGTAAGCTTTGTAGATCGTCTGCGCGATGAACAATCTTTTCCCTCAGTCGAGGCGCTTCAGCGACAATTGGAACAGGACGCCTTTCATGCACAGGATATTCTCTCCAAAGTGGTATGACCAATACCGAATTCATAGTTCAACACAAATCAGACGACGTTCGCAAACTGGCGCTTGGAAAGGTGCCGGAAGGAATAGATCTGCCTTTCTGCCTGCAGCAGATAGAAGGTTGGCAGTTAGCCTGTAAAAAGATACCCCAGTGGGCTGGAACGGACGGATTGTTATATCCGCCGCATCTCTCTATGGAGCAGTGCAGCAGCGAAAAAACGGCACTTTATAAAAAACAACTTGTACAGCGTGTTTTATGCGATGAATTGGAACAAATGGTCGATCTGACCGGAGGCTTCGGAATCGATTTCAGCTATATGGCCCCTTTGTTCCGCAAGGCTGTTTACATAGAGCGGCAAGAGACCCTTTGCCAGATAGCCCGACATAACTTTAATCTATTGGGTTTGCATCATGTCGGGGTGAGACAATCGCAGGCAGAAGACGAACTTGCTCAAATAAATAATGTATCCCTAATATATGTTGATCCCGCCCGAAGGGACAGTAAAGGCAGAAAGGTAGTGCTGTTAGAAGATTGTCAGCCTAACGTCATCTGTTTGCAAGACGAACTGCTTAAGCGGGCAAAAGTTGTATTACTGAAACTCTCGCCTATGCTTGAGATACGCCATGCTTTGCTTCAGCTGCATAATGTTCGCGAGGTGCATGTGGTAAGTGTGGATGGCGAGTGTAAGGAACTGCTGTTGGTGATGCATCAACAAGATATCCCATTCCGTTATAATTGTGTGAACCTTTCCGGCACACGACAAGAAACTGTTGTGCCTGACACATGGCCCAGTCCTGTTATTTGCGAGAAAGAGAAAACCTTCTTGTACGAACCTAACGCTTCGATTCTTAAAGCTGGTGTACAAGATGCACTTTGCGAACAGTTCGGGGTAGAGAAACTGCATCCATTCAGTCATTTGTTCACATCTGAGGAGCTTATCGCAAGCTTCCCGGGCAGGTCTTTCCGCATTTTAGGCAGGAGCGATTTCAGTAAGCAGGGGCTCAGAACTTTGCTCTCTGGAGTCAAGCAAGCCAACCTGACAGTAAGGAACTTTCCTGCCAGTGTTCAGGAACTTCGTAAGAAGTTGAAACTGAGCGATGGAGGCAACTTTTATTTGTTTGCTACCACGTTGAAAGACGAATCTCATGTCCTTTTGCTATGCGAGAAAGCAAAAATTGACTAAATTTGCTATTTTTGCTTTTTCTTGTTACATTTGTTTGATTATTTTTGCTATATTTGCACCAAGAAACAAATCAAAACCACTAAATAACCTAATTATGTCTACAAGAAGAGATTTTTTAAAAGGTATGGGTATTGCAACCGCTGGTTTGACCTTGGCTCCAGGTGATTTATTTGCAGCCAAGAAGAAAACACAACCCGCTCCTGCACCTAAGAGTGACAAAGTGAAGATTGCCTACATTGGTATCGGTAATCGTGGTCAGCAGAACATTGATGAGTTTGCCAAAACCAATATGGTGGATGTTGTAGCTCTTTGCGATGTTGACCTGCAGGGTAAACAGTGCCAGAAGGTGCTGAATATGTATCCCAATGCAAAGCGCTTCACAGATTTCCGTAAACTTTTCGACGAGTATTCCGACCATTTTGATGCCGTTGCAGTAAGTGTGCCCGACCATACGCATTTCTTCGTCTGCATGGCCGCCATGAAGCATGGCAAGCATGTTTATTGCGAGAAGCCCCTCATTCGTACTTTCCAGGAAGGCGAAATTCTCATAGAGATGGCCAACCGTCATCCCGAACTTGCTACTCAGGTTGGTAACCAGGGCCATTCAGAAGGTAACTATTTCCAGTTCAAGGCTTGGATGGAAGCAGGTATCATCAAGGATGTTACCAAGGTTGTCGCCCACATGAATAACGACCGTCGTTGGCATAAGTACGATTGGAATATGACCAAGATGCCCGAGGGCGATCCTATCCCCGAAGGTATGGACTACGATACATGGCACGGAGGAATCCGTTACCATAACTACAGCAAGCTTTATCATCAGGGCGACTGGCGCAGCTGGTACGACTTTGGTATGGGGGCTTTGGGAGACTGGGGCGCTCACCTCTTGGATACCGCCCATGAGTTCCTACAGTTAGGCTTGCCTTACGAAATCAACATGAAGTATGCCAAGAACCACAACGAGTTCTTCTACCCGTTCTCAAGTACTATCGAGTTCCGTTTCGGTGCCCGTGGCAATATGCCTCCCTGTGATGTAATATGGTACGATGGTGTAGATAACCAGCCTCCATTGCCAGCAGGTTATGGTGAGAGCAAGTTGGCCGACGGTATCCCTGCCAGCGGTCAGGGCGAGTACACCAACCAGAAACTGAACCCCGGTAAGATTATCTACGGACGCGACCTTACCTTCAAGGGTGCCAGTCATGGTAGCACGTTGGAGATTATCCCCAAGGAGAAGGCCGAGGCTATGAAGGACAAACTTCCCGTTGTTCCCAAGAGTCCCAGCAACCATTATGTAAACTTCCTGCGTGCTTGTCAGGGAACAGAAAAGACCCGTTCTCCTTTCCAGATTGCAGGTGTGCTGTGCCAGGTCTTCTGTCTGGGTGTTATCGCTCAGCGCCTGAACACTCAGTTGTTCTTCGACCCACGTACCAAGAAGTTTACCAACAACGAGTTTGCTAACGCTATGCTCTCTGGCATGCCTCCTCGCAGAGGTTGGGAAGAGTTCTATAAGATAGATTAACGTCCCTCTCCAACCCCTAGCCCCTCCTCCCCCAAATGGGAGGTGGGGAAGTCCAAAGTAAGTAAGAGAAATTAATAAACTGCCAAGCCCCTGTTAGCAGTTCCTTCCCATTTGGGGGAGGGTTAGGGAGAGGGGCCGAGTTATGAAGAAATATATTATAGCAATGGCTATGCTGGCTGTTCTGCCCGTAGCCGCACAGAAGAAAGTTGTAAAAGAGGTTGTTGCTCCAACTCCAACTACAGATAATGTACTCACAGAGCAGGAGGTGCGCGAAGGCTGGAAACTCCTTTGGGACGGTAAAACCACAGAAGGTTGGCGCGGCGCTAAACTTGCCGGTTTCCCTACAAGGGGGTGGCGCATTGAGGATGGTGTGCTGAAGGTCGAAGCTGCCAATGGTGCAGAAAGTGGTAATGGTGGCGACATCGTAACCAACAAAAGTTATCATAACTTCATCCTGAAGGTTGATTTTAAGATTACCGAAGGTGCCAACAGCGGTATCAAGTATTTCGTGGATCCTGATATGAACCAGGGCGAGGGTAGTGCTATCGGTTGTGAGTTCCAGATTCTGGACGACCTGCGTCATCCCGATGCCAAGTTGGGCGTTAAGGGTAACCGTAAGTTGGGTTCTCTTTATGACCTGATTCCCGCTCCCGAGAACAAGCCCTTCGACATTACCACCTGGAACACAGCAATGGTTATTGTAAAGGATATGCACGTAGAGCATTGGCTGAATGGTGTAAAGTTGTTGGAATACGAGCGCAATACACAGGAGTGGGACGCACTTGTAGCCTACAGCAAATACAAGAACTGGCCTAATTTCGGTAACCGCGACGGACGCATCCTCTTGCAGGACCATGGCAACGAGGTGTGGTTTAAGAATGTTAAGATTAAGGAATTTTAAATGCTTGCACACATGAGGAAAATCATTTTGTCAACTATTGCCACACTGTTTTGTGTCGGTTCTTTTGCAATAACAGACCCCGTTCAGTACGTGAATCCCTTGGTGGGCTCTCACTCTACGGGAGGCTTATCTACAGGTAATACCTATCCCGCGATTGCCCTTCCTTGGGGTATGAACTTCTGGACTCCCCAGACCGGTAAGATGGGCGACGGATGGTGTTATACTTATGACGCTGAGAAAATTCGCGGCTTCAAGCAGACCCATCAGCCCAGTCCCTGGATGAACGACTATGGTATGTTCAACATTATGCCCGAGTGCGGTGAGGATTATATCTTTGATGAGGCTAAGCGCGCGAGTTGGTTCTCTCATAAGGCAGAGGTGAGCAAACCACATTATTATAAGGTATATCTGGCCGATTACGATATCGTAACGGAAGTTGCTCCTACCAGTCGTGCTGCCATCTTCCGCTTTACCTATCCTGCTGGCAAGAGTTACCTGGTAGTAGATGCTTTCGACCGCGGTTCCTACGTAAAGATTATCCCCGAGCAGAATAAGATTGTGGGTTATACCACACGTAACAGTGGAGGTGTGCCCCGTAACTTCAAGAACTACTTTGTTCTGCAGTTCGACCGTCCCTTCACCATTACCGCTATCTGCGACGCAGGTGCCGAGAATAAGTCAGCCCTGGAGGCTACCAGCAAACATGCGCAGGGTGTTGTTGGTTTCAATACCAAGCGTGGCGAACAGGTAAACGTTCGTGTTGCCAGCTCTTTTATCAGTATCGAACAGGCCGAGCAGAACCTGAAGGAGTTGAGTAACAAGACCTTGGAGCAGGTTAGCGAGGAAGGCCGTCAGGAATGGAACAAGGTCCTCTCTACTATCGATGTACAGGACGAGAGCGATGTGGATCGCCTGCGTACTTTCTATAGCTGTCTTTATCGTAGCGTCCTCTTCCCCCGCAGCTTTTTCGAGATTAATGCTCAGGGACAAGTGGTTCACTACAGCCCCTATAACGGCGAGACCCTTCCCGGCTATCTCTTTGCCGATACCGGTTTCTGGGATACCTTCCGTGCTTTGTTCCCCTTGGTGAACCTGATGTGGCCCTCTATGAGTCAGAAGATGCAGGAAGGTTGGGCCAATGCCTATAAGGAGAGCGGTTTCCTGCCCGAGTGGAGTGCTCCCGGTCATCGTGCCTGCATGGTAGGTAACAACTCAGCATCCGTAGTTGCCGATGCATATCTGAAGGGTGTGCGCGGTTATGATATCGATGCCCTGTGGGAGGCTGTTAAGCATGGTGCTAATGCCGACCTGCCCAGAACCACCAGTGGACGTAAGCAGTGGCAGACCTATAACAAGTTGGGTTATGTACCTTACGATAGCATCAATGAGAGTGCTGCACGTACCCTCGAATATGCCTTCGACGACTGGAGCATTTATAAGTTAGGACAGGCTTTGGGTAAGCCCGAGAAAGAAATCCAGGTTTATGCCGAGCATGCCATGAACTACAAGAACCTCTTTGATAAGAGCCATAACCTGATGCGAGGCAAGTTGGCCAATGGCGAGTGGGCTCCCAACTTCAATCCTTTCAAGTGGGGCGATGCCTTTACCGAAGGTAACAGCTGGCACTACTCTTGGAGTGTTTTCCATGACCCTCAGGGACTTATCGACCTGATGGGCGGAACAGCCACCTTTAATCAGATGCTCGACAGCGTCTTTATCCTGCCTCCTATCTTCGACGACAGCTACTACGGCGGCGTTATCCATGAGATTCGTGAGATGCAGATTATGAATATGGGAAACTATGCTCACGGCAACCAGCCTATCCAGCACATGATTTACATGTACAACTATAGCGGTCAGCCTTGGAAAACCCAGTATTGGTTGCGCGAGACTATGAACCGTATGTATAACGCCCATGCCGACGGTTATTGCGGTGACGAGGACAACGGTCAGACTTCTGCCTGGTATATCTTTACCGCTATGGGCTTCTATCCCGTATGCCCCGGATCTAACCAGTATGTGCTGGGTGCTCCCTACTTCAAGAAGATGACGATGCATCTCGAGAATGGTAAGGATGTGGTGATTACAGCTCCCGAGAATAGCGACGAGAACCGTTATGTTCAGAAGCTCACTGTTAACGGCGCAGAGCATAAGGTGAACTACGTGAACCATGCCGACCTGCTGCAGGGTGCCAGAATGGACTATGTGATGGGCCCCAAGGCAAACGAGTATCGCGGCAATACAGCAGAGGCTGCTCCCTATTCCTTCAGCAAGGAGTACAAGGCAGCACCCCAGAAGGGCAAAAAGAAATTTAAAAAGTAATTCCCTTGTTCATGAAAAAAATATTAACCATATTATGTGCAATGGCTTGTGTCGGCAGTCTGTTGGCACAGACCTTCACCATCACCGATTCCATGCAGTGGAAGGCATACGACGACTTCAACAGCGCCCTGTTGGATAAAACACGCAATATCTATAAGGCCGACACAGAACAGAAGGCTGCCGACCACCGAGGCAACGGAGCACGCGACAACGACCGATCCGGTTGTGCTGCCGCCATCTGGTGTCAGGCTATCTATTACGATATGCTCATCAATGCCTACAATCGTGCTAAGACCGAAGGTAATGAAGATCTGATGAAGAAATACAAGACCCTGCACGATAGGATATATGGTGGCGAGAAATCCCATTATGTAAACTTTAACTTCGACGACCCTAATACCAATAACGGATGGTTCGTTTACGATGATATCATGTGGTGGACTTGTGCCTTGGCTCGTGCATATCAGACTTTTGGAAAGGCAGAGTATCTTACCAATTCCGAGAAGAGTTTCTGCCGCGTTTGGTATGGAAGTGCAAAGGTAGGCGATGACGGTTCTTATGCCGATCCTGCCCGTTTCAGCGGAAAGTACGGCGGTGGAATGTTCTGGGAGTGGCAGCCTATTGCTAAGGCCAATCCACACAAAGAGGGCGATTTCCGCTCTGCCTGTATTAACTTTCCTACTGTTATAGCAGCCTGTCTGTTACATCAGTTGGTTCCAGAAGGCAGAGCTGTACCTACAGCGGCCCGCCCTACCCGTCAGACCAAGGAATGGTACTTGGAGAAGGCTATCGAAATTTACGACTGGGCCAGTAAGACTTTGGCTCCCACCAATGGTCGCGTAGCAGACGGAATTCACGGCGGCGGCCCCGAATATTCAGACCATCTGTATAATCAGGCTACATATATTGGTGCCAGTTGCCTGCTCTATAAACTTACTGGCGATAATAAGTATCGTACCAATGCCATAAACGGCACGCGCTATGTCTTCAACAGCATGGTTCAGGGAACAAACAAGATTCTTAATTTCGAGAACGGTTACGAGCAAGGCGTCTATGCGGCTATCTTTGCCCAGTATCTCCCGATGGTAGTATATGATCTGGGGCAGAAGTCATACCTTACTTATATTCAGCGTAACATGCAGAAAGCGTGGGACAATCGCGACCAGACCCGTGGTCTTCAGGCAGGCAATTTTAATAAGAAGACCGCCGAGACGGATGTAGTGGAGAGTTACGGCGGTAGTGGAATGCCTGCCCTGATGCTAATGTTCCCTGCCCATATTTCAGCCGATGACATACAGGATGGCTTAGAGGATATTCCCTCAGGAGCAGTTGGCTTTAATTCCGACGTTTACACCATCGATGGTAAACTGGTTATGAAGGATGCAACCCTTGGCCAGGTCGGAAATTTAGATAAAGGACTCTACATCTACCAGCAGAAGAAATTGCTGGTTAGAAAATAAGTCGTAGTCTGTGTTTATAATTAGTTTCTCGCTCCTCAGTAAAGTTCTTTTATTGAGGAGCGAATATTTTCCCATGTTTTGTCAGAGAGTCGTGTCCCAATCACCTGAATGACATTGGTTGCAACTAAATCTCCCATCTTTAGGCATTGCTCTAACGATGCTCCTTTGCAGAAACCGTACAGAAATCCTCCAGAAAAGAAATCTCCGGCACCCGTAGTGTCCACAACGTTAACTTTCGATGTAGGAGTGTAGGCCTCAGTGCCGTATTTGTCCGACGTAGCTCCCCACATAGCCATAGCACCTTTGCTACCCAGTTTCACTATGGCCAGGTTGCACAGTTGGGCTATACGTCTCATTCCTTCTTTGGCATCCGCCTCTTCCGTGAGGGCAGCACATTCCTCCTCGTTGGCAAAGACAATGTCTATATACTCTTCTAACAGGTGAAGAAACAGGGGACGAAGGGTTTGTGCCAGGTTGTAACTGCCCAGATCGATGCACAGCGTCAGTCCTTCCTCTTTGGCTGTCCGACATATTTTCTCTATCAGTTCACGGTTTAAAATCAGGTAACCCTCAATATACAGAAGGTTGTAACCATGGAACATATCAGGTGTTATCTCCTCGGGGCGCATCTGAGCTGCAGCACCCAAGTACGTCCCGAATGTCCGTTCACCGTCGGCAGATATAAAGGTGTTGGCCACTCCCGAGGGTGTATCGCATAAGCTAAGTTGTGTCTGTATGCCCAGTTGCTTGAACGTCTCGGCAAAGAAACTGCCCGTTTCGTCTCTTCCTATCTTTCCTATGAATCCTGGTGTGACACCTAAATTCGCCAGTGCCAGCATGGTGTTGCTTGCACATCCGCCTGTAGCTCTGTGTGGGTGTAGCGCTTTCATGTGCAGGTGCAATTCGCGCATTCGTTCATCGTTAATAGGTGTCATGCCGCCTTTCGGGAGTTGTAGTGCGGTAAGCATTGAATCATCATTTATCTGCACCAATACATCTACTAACGCGTTGCCAATTCCAATTATTTTCTTCATTTGAATCATTTTTTTTGCAAAGATATTGCATATTTCCAAAAAATGCTATACTTTTGCACCGCATTTGCAACAAAAATTTAATTTTGCTTCAGTAGCTCAGTTGGTTAGAGCACATGACTGTTAATCATGGGGTCGTTGGTTCAAGCCCATCCTGAAGCGCAAACAAGAGAAGTTAGCGAATGCACCCTGCTTCAGTAGCTCAGTTGGTTAGAGCACATGACTGTTAATCATGGGGTCGTTGGTTCAAGCCCATCCTGAAGCGCAAAAAAAGAATCCCGTAAGCTAAGGCCTACGGGATTCTGCTTTTAATGGCGTTTTGTTATTCTTATCTGATGAACAACAGTTCCCTATATTTAGGCAATGGCCAGAGGGCATCGTCAACGATAAGTTCCAGCTTGTCTATCTGGTAGCGGATGGTATCGAACATCGGAGCGATGGTATCGTGATAGGCGATGGCCTTCTGGTGCTCGTCCTCTATCTTGTTGGCAACCTTGCGGGCCTCAACCAGTTCCTCAACCTTTGTCTCGATAGTAGCGGTACGCTGTGCAATCTCCTCGATAAGTTTCAGGTTGCGGGCATTCAGCTCCTTGGCCTTGTCGGCAGGGAATGCGGTACACATACGCTCAACATTACGTAGCAACTGGCTCTGATAGCTGGTGGCAACAGGGATGATGTGGTTCATGGAAAGATCACCCAGGACGCGGGCCTCTATCTGAATCTTCTTGGTGTAAGTTTCCCACTTCACTTCGTTGCGGGCTTCGAGTTCCTTCTCAGTCATTACGCCCAGGCTTTCGAACATCTTGATGCTGGCCTCGTCCAGATAGCGCTCGAAGATCTTGGGACAGCTGGTCTCGGTATCCAAACCGCGCTTAGCAGCTTCTGCCTTCCACTCGTCGCTGTAGCCGTTGCCGTCGAATCGGATGGGCTTGCAGGTCTTGATATCCTCACGCAGCACATCGATGATGGCATGGAACACAGGATTATGTCCATTCGCCTTCAACTCGTCAACTTGTTTACTTGTCAACTTGTCAACTTTAGTGTCAACACGCTTCTTGAAGTCTTCCAACGCCTCGGCAACGGCGCTGTTCAGGGCAATCATGGCGCTGGCACAGTTAGCTTCGGAACCTACGGCACGGAACTCGAAACGGTTGCCTGTGAAGGCGAAGGGTGAAGTACGGTTGCGGTCGGTATTATCGATGAGCAACTCGGGAATTTCGGGAATATCCATTTTCATGCCCTGTTTGCCGGCAAAGGCAAGGATGTCATCTTTATCAGCTTTCTCGATATGGTCAAGCAATTCACTTACCTGCTTGCCCAGGAAGGATGAGATAATGGCAGGGGGTGCCTCGTTGGCGCCCAGACGATGAGCATTGGTTGCACTCATGATGCTGGCCTTCAGCAGACCGTTGTGGCGATAAACACCCATCAGTGTCTCTACGATAAATGTGGCGAAACGCAGGTTCTGCTCGGCTGTTTTACCGGGAGCGTGCAGCAACACGCCGGTATCCGTACTCAGGCTCCAGTTGTTGTGCTTACCGCTACCGTTGATGCCGGCGAAGGGTTTCTCGTGCAGCAATACGCGGAAGCCGTGCTTGCGGGCAACCTTCTTCATAACAGACATCAGCAGCATGTTGTGGTCAACGGCCAGGTTGGTCTCCTCGAAGATGGGAGCCAGCTCGAACTGGTTGGGAGCCACCTCGTTGTGACGGGTCTTAACAGGAATACCCAGTTCCAAAGCATGAATCTCCAAATCCTTCATAAAGGCCTGAACGCGCTCGGGGATAGCACCGAAGTAGTGGTCGTCCATCTGCTGGTTCTTAGCAGAATCATGCCCCATCAGGGTACGACCTGTCAGCAGCAAGTCGGGACGGGCTGCATAAAGACCCTCGTCAACCAGGAAGTACTCCTGCTCCCAGCCCAGGTTGCTGACTACCTTCTTTACCTCAGGATCGAAATAATGGCAAACATCTGTAGCAGCCACATTCACAGCCTTCAGGGCGCGCAGCAGAGGAGCCTTATAGTCGAGTGCCTCGCCGCTGTAAGATATAAATACGGTAGGGATGATAAGGGTGTCATCCATAATAAATACGGGGCTTGTCGGGTCCCAAGCCGAATAACCGCGAGCCTCGAAGGTGCTACGGATACCACCGCTGGGGAAGCTTGAGGCATCAGGCTCCTGCTGAACCAGCAGCTTGCCACTGAACTCCTCTATCATACCACCCTTTCCGTCGTGCTCGATGAACGAGTCGTGTTTCTCAGCTGTTCCCTCTGTAAGGGGCTGGAACCAGTGTGTATAGTGTGTGACGCCGTTCTCCTGCGCCCATTGCATCATGCCGGCAGCAACAGCATCAGCCACGGTGCGGTCCAGACGGGTGCCGTTTTCGATGACGTCAATCATTTGGTCATAAACACTTTTGGGCAGGTACTTGTACATCTTCTGGCGATTGAAAACCTTCTTGCCGAAGTACTCACTGGGTTTCTCACTGGGTGCGACAACGCTGAGCGGCTTCTTCTTGAAAGCCTCGCCCACAACCTGAAATCTTAATTCGTTTGCCATAATTGTGCTTGATTTAGGATTAATAACAAATCTTTTTGCCTACGTTTTTTTATTGTTTGTGTCATTATTGATAAACGACGCTGCAAAGATACATCATTTTGCAATTAAAACAAAATATTTTCAAACAGAATGTATTATATTTATGCAAATTTATTGATTTTCGTCACAAAACACACCATTTCTCTTGCAGAAAGAAGCAATGTCGGACAAAAAAACAAGCACAATCCGGCAGAAAAAGATTTGATTTCAAGACAGAGAATATATTTAATAAGGTATAAAAAGATTCTTCTTCCTTTGTTTTTCTACAGAAAAGAAGTACTTTTGATTTCTGATAGCTGCATTACAGAGCACCTTTTTACAAAAAAGTGTTATCTATCGTAGAAAAACAGCAAGCAGGATTGTCTATAAAATAGAAAACGACAGTATATGATTGACAAGACGATACTTCACAGACTCTTTTGCCTGCACTACAGCGAAATGATTCGCTTGGCCAGAACGCTCATGTACGACTATTCCGAAGCTGAAGACATCGTTCAGGATATCTTCGTGCGACTCATGCAAAGCGACATTCTTCCTGCAGATGACAAAGTGAGAGCCTACTTGATGACAGCCGTACGTAATGGCTGTATTAACCGCATCAGGAAGAAGTCCATAACCAACCAGTTCCGCGAACTCTATTCTATGGATATTGATTCTGATTGGCAGCACATTGAACAACGGATGGAAACTATTGATGCCATTTGCGACTATGCCGAGAACCATCTTCAAGAACCGCACCTCACAATCTTTCGGCTTCGCTTTGAGGATGACATGAAGCTGAAAGACATAGCCAACCAACTCGGCATGAACCTCAAGACTGTTTTCAAGTATCTCAGCCAATCTATCGATGAAATCCAAAAACATTTCACCATTTAAAATACCGAAGTTATGAACACAACACTTGACAATATCAGCAAACTATTGAAAATGCTCGACAACCCCAGCATATATACCGAGCAAGAAATCCAGGACATCATCAATAGCAACGACGAGACTCGCAAGACATACCATCTGATGGTGGCAGCAAAACAAGGCTATCGCCACAGACAGACGCACGGAGGGAAAGACACAGATACTTCGTGGCAACAGTTTGAGCAGAAAAACTATACTAAAAGTAAAACCACACAACACTTTTGGATACGCGTTGCCGCTTTTTTCCTCGGTGCCATTTTCCTCACAGGACTTTCCTTTGCCGCAGGTCTGTCTTACGCTACTCATCGCGCCAAAGCATCAAGGCATGAAATGAAGACCCAAGAGTTTGCTGAAGAGAAAATGCTGGAGCTTTCCGATGACGGAGAACGTATTATTATAACCTGGCTAAAGGGAACCTGGGTGGAGGGCGATTTTGGAAGCTATATCGAGGCTGACCCCATAGAGCACTCGCCCGCCTTACCGCTCTATGGCGAGTATAAAGCCACCATAAAACTGAACGGGGAGAAAATTGATATTGACAACCTTCCTGACCTCCCTGCCTCATCAGTAAACAAGATGGAAATCCGCTTTACTGCAGGGCGAATCGTCAACCTTATAACCACACCTGTAGAGATTCCATACGCTGACGATTCCTACGGAGAATAAGAATACAAGTGAAATCACAGGAAATTACCTTTATTAATTAACACCATAAACTTATGAAACATCCTTCTCTTCCGATGAAGGTCGCCACCTTCATATTGCTACTATTATGCCCGTTCGTTGGTAAAGCACAGTATAAAAGTAACTGGCTCTGGCCCGTCAAGGGGCAGAAGGCGGGGCAAGGTATCCTATACCGCCCGCAGGACATAATTGGAGAAGAACAGAACTTCGACAACCTCTTTATTACTGCTCCCGAAGGGACGGAGATTATCTGTCCAGATGATGCTGTGGTGGAGAACTATAGTTTCAGCTACAATCCATCACTCGTCACCTCCAACAGTTGGGGTGCATCAGATAAGCCTTACCATGAGGTCGTGGCCGAACATAAGGATGAGTTCCGCAAGAAAGGATGGGACATTCGCTGTTTCTCCGTCCAGATTGGACTTAAGATTGGAAATAAGAAACTATGGATTAAAGGCCTGCGACGCGATAAAGCCATACCCACAGGTACCCGTCTGAGGCGCGGCGATTTACTTGGCACCATAGGCTATAGCTACCATGTTATTAATGAACCCAGTATTTCTGTGGCCATCTCGTACGAAGGAAAATGCGACGACCCCATGACGCCCTTCGGTTTGCGTACTACCTTCCGAAAGCCGGAGCCCCAACCCACCAAGTTCCATCTGACTCATGACGAGGCGGTGGCTGATTATAAACAACTGGCCAGCAGCATGAAGGAGATTTACCCTTCCTTGGAAGACCTGATGACCGAGCAAGAATACGATGCCTTTGTCAGCGAACAACTGAAGCGCATTCCTGCCGACGGCATCGCGCTAAAGGACTTTGCCGGAATCGTTTATGATTACAACAAGGTTATTCATGATTCGCACATCAACATCCGTTGCCCCGTTCCTGAAAACCCGCAGGACAAGAAGAAAGGTCAGGTGTATTATTATTCACCCCTTATGGTTGGGCACGTTGCAGAAGGTGATTCGTCTGATTATGTCTGCGTGGTGTTACTTGCCGCCGATGGCGTTCATTCCAATTATGTGGGCAGACGCGTAGCACGCATAGACGGGAAGCCTGTCAGCGAACTGCGGGACAATATCCGTCGTAACATAGCACTCTATGATGCTGACGTGACATCCGTGGCAGACGAAGCTCTCTTTTACCCAAGCGTATCCATATGTCCGTTCAGAAAAGATGATTCGTCTGCAAAAAAAACACAGATATATGAATTCGAGGACGGCGAACGGGTAGAACTCCCCTTGGCAGATTGTTTCAGAGGCAGCGATGCTGACAGAAAGAAGTGGTTTCGTCGCAACGATATCAACCGCCACAAGGATAGTCCCATTGGCGTTCGCCAGTTGAACGACAGCGTCCTTTACATCGGCCTCAGCACCTTCGAACTCAGCCAGGTGGATTGCGACAGCATTGTAGAAGCCATCCATGCTGCAGAACGCAATAAGGTGCCCAACCTTATCTTCGACGTACGCAACAATTATGGCGGGCATGGTGATGTAATGGCACGTATCACTCGCGCCCTGATGGGACGAACACCCGACTGTCCGCATAAAGGTTACCTGAAAGTCAATGCTGCCACTTTCAGCAGTCCCACCTTAAACTGGATTGCTGGCGATACAATCTTTGGTGATTTCAAACCTATTGAAGGTCGTAAGGGACTTTACCAGATGCCTAACGAAGAAGATAACGATAGCCCATCTGTCGATTCCCTTGGCTATAACGGTCGCCTTTACGTTCTAATAGACAGTCACTCCGCTTCAGCTTCCGCTTTCCTGGCAGGAACCATCAAACGCAATTATCGTGGTTATATTGTAGGCCGTGAGACCAAGAGCGCCTACCATTGCGAGACTGCCATCAAGTTTGCCAACATCCAGCTCGCCAACAGTCAGTTCACAGCCACCATTCCTATGGTACGCATAGTCTTTGATGAGACCACTAACGACCGCCTGCCTGCTCTGCGTGGCGTGATACCCGACTGTAACATCCCTCTCAGCGAGGAGGAGTTCCACTACGATGGTGATTACATTCTGGATCGCACCCTCCAACTCATTGCTGACGGCACATATATAGAAATCCATCGCTCCTAATGGCAATTGCTTTCATCTGCCTCTTGCTTATCTTGTTGCTTTATTATTATACAAGGAAAAAGTGAGCATTTTAAAAGAAAAATGAGTTTATCGTAAAAAAACTTATACCAGAAGTGTCTTATAGGTAGAAGTGTCCCTGAACGGGATGCACAAGAACAAAAAAAATGATATGCTTGAACAAAGAAAACTTGAAAAGCTTTTCCGCCAGAACTACAGCAAGATGATACATCTAGCCAGCGTGTTGCTGGGAGACGGCGGCGAAGCAGAGGATGTGGTGCAGGACATCTTCCTGAAATTGGCTGACAGCGACATTCAGCCCCAGAATGACAGTTATCTGCTGACTGCCGTCAGAAATGCCTGTCTGAACAGAATCCGTCAGATGCAACTGCAACAAAGGGTGAAGAACCTGCTGCCAGTTGAGACCGAAACTGACCAGCAGACCGTTAATATGGAACAACTGGAGGATATTGCAGCCTATGTGGATGAGCAGTTGGAGGAGCCGCATCACAGCATCTTCCACCTTCGCTTCGACGAGGACCTGACAATCGCAGAGATTGCCCGTAGGCTTAACCTGAATCCAAATACCACCTACAAGTATCTCACACAAAGCATTCAGAGAATTAAGAACAACTTCAAACAAGAGAATTATGAAAGAGGAAAAGACTATCAGACAGCTTCTGGAAATGCTCGATAACCCTGAGACATATACCGAGCAGGAAATACGCGACATCATCAACCATGATGAGGAGACGCGCGAGGCTTATCGCCTGATGGTGGAAGCCAAACGCAGTAGCCGTCATACACACGCCAACAATCTTACGAACGTAGATGCAGCATGGAAGCGTTTCAACCAGAAACACAAGGCCAAGAAGCAACGCTCCAGCTGGATGAAGATTGCCGCCTCGTTCATCATCGTGCTTCTTATTACCGGCGTCTCCTTTGCGGCATATCGTGCTGCTACGATTCCCAAGCAGGTCGAAGAGACAAAGGTTGACAAGAAGTATGCAAATAAAAAGATGCTGCACGCCTACCGCTTGCCAAAAGATGCACCCAAATGGCAGAAAGAACGTCTTAGTGATGCCATATGGGTATCATGGTGCAAAGGAACGTGGGTCGTGAATGGAGACGATTCCTTTGTAGAGGAACATCCCTTTTGCGATATAAGCTATTTATTTTTTGTAAAGAATTCCACCGTCATACTCGATGGCAAAGTACTTGACATTAACAACCTGCCCGACTTGCCAGCTTCAGCGCTGAAAAAGATAACCATTCACTATAATAAGGACGGTCACGGAACGGCTCATCTTAGTACCAAACCAGTTCAGATTCCCGTTAACGTGAAGGGCAACATCAACCCAGAGCTGACAATCCTGCTGACCGGTACTGTGCCCAAGGGGGCCTACCAGCCCGTCACCATCTGGGAGTGCAAAGGCCTTAAGGATAGCTATGACTGGCATGACTATACCTATACATCTTGGACGGCAGAAAGTGATAACATCAGTATGAAACTGAAGGAAGTCGCCATTCGCAAAGACCATCGCGTGCGCGTAAACATCTGCAAGGGTACTCCCCAGAAACACATCGACCGCATAAAGAAACTGATGCAAGAAAATGGCGTGACCAACTACGAACTGGTAAACCAAAAATAATTTCTTAAACTTATTCTTATGAAACATCTCAATTCTTGGATGAGGGCCGCAACCCTCATCCTGCTACTGCTGTGCCTCATCTGCCAAGGCAGAGCACAATCTGAAAACGTCTGGCTTTGGCCCATTGAGGGACAAAAGGCTGGTACAAACATTCTGCTTCGTCCACAAGACCCGTTGGACCACGAGGCCAACTATTGCGACCTTATCATCGGAGCCAAGGAAGGCACGGAAGTTATTGCTCCGGCTGACGGCGTAATCACGAGCCAGATGCTTACTTATCGTTCCGGCCTGTACCAATGCAGGACTTATGGTTATGATGATGCCAGGACTTTTGATGCCATGCGTAAGAAAATGGAGGAAGACCCTGATGTCCGTGACCCTAAGAAGTATATCAATGGCGACATCGGACTGAAACTTACGGATGGTAGGGAAATACACTTCTCCGGACTTCGCGGCAATGCTGCATTCAAATCCGGCCAGAGCATAAAAGCAGGAACGGTACTGGGTACGGTCAGCTACGTTTTCGAGAAAGTAGGCGAGCCGCACATTTCCATTTCTGTCAGCAAGGACGGCAAACCCATAGACCCTATGACCCCCTTCGGATTGCAGACTACATTCAAGGAGGGCGAAGCATTCACGCCTCCGGAGAAGCTTACCCGAGAGCAGGCCAACGAGGATTTCGACTTCTTTATGGAGAGTCTTCGCGAATGCGTTCCTTCTTATCGCGACATCATCACGCCGGAACTTGAAGCCGAGTTCGTACGCAATTGTAAGGCAAAATTGGATGCCGATTCGGTCAGCTTTACTACGCTTCACGACATAGTGGGCGATGCCTTTACGGCCCGTTTCTTTCATGATTCCCACGCCTGGAGGCAATCTTCCAACCCATTCCCCAACCCCAGCAGCAACGTTCAGTACCCGGCTATCATGCTCTGCACATTGGGTGACCGTATGTTTGTGCGTCAGGTGCAGCCAGGTTATGAGGAACATATCGGCAAGGAGGTTGCTACCGTCAACGGCATCCCGGCCAAGGAGCAAGTGTCTCATCATCGCAAAAAAACGGAGCTCTTCGATGCAAAAGTAGAATCAACAGTTGCTATACAATTGCTGGCAAACTGGTGGGGACAGTATGATGACACATTCACAGGCACAGGGGCACACCTGACCTTTACCGACGGCACCAGCGTGGATGCGCCTTACCTGAAGCGCGATCAGGTCAAACGCTACACGCCACAACCAACTGGCCCCATCGCCTACTACGTTCACAAAAACCAAAACAGAAAAGAGGATTGGAGCTTTAAGATGCTGAATGACAAGACGGCTCTGCTGACGTTGGGCCACTTTCAGTTGAATGAAGTACAGATGGACAACATAGCAGACAGCCTAAAGGCTCACGCCAAGGTGCCTAACCTTATTATAGATGTACGTGACAACTATGGGGGAAATGCAGAATGCGAGGGACGGCTCCTGAATATGTTCCTGTTTGAGAAGCCTGTAACATTCAACTGCCAGATGGTGAACAGCAACAGCACATACCGCAGCTTTAGCCATTGCTATAACTGGAGCAAAGAAATGAAGCCCTTTGAAGACTTCGTGAAGATAGAGGGGAAAGAAGGATTCTATAACAGAGATGCATTTTCTGAGACAAAGACCTCAGCAAAACCTAAGAAGAACGATGCTATCTACAAAGGAAAGCTATATGTTCTTATCAACGAGGGCTCTGTCAGTGCCGCAACCGACTTCCCCGCTCATCTGGTACGTGCCAAGCGTGCCGTAAGTATCGGACGTGAAACCGCTACGGCTTACCATTACATGACAGCCTTGAAGTTTGCCCGTCTGTTCCTTCCCAACACCAGGATAGAATATCATCTGCCACTTGTTAAGGCCATTACAGCAACTGATGTCTCAGAGCGCTTCCCTTATGGCAGAGGTTTGTTGCCCGATATAGAAGTGCCCTTGACCCAGGAGGAAGTTTTCTTCTCTACAGAAGATGTGATACTGAAAAAGGCATTAGACATCATAAGATAAATACAAGATTAACAAGTAACATTTTCTCAAGAAACGCCCCGATAAGCCGTGAAGCCCATCGGGGCGTTTAGTTGTTGGGGATTTTATCGTTTCAGGAAAGCATCCACCTTTTGGGCGGTTTGCTTGCCGCTGGCGATGGCACGAACGACGAGGGAGGCGCCATTGGCAGCATCGCCGCAGACAAACACATTTTCCGGGTATTCGGGATGCTCTGGCTTCAGGAATCCCATTGCCAGGAGTACCAACTCGGCCTTGATGATTTCGGGTTCACCGGCTTCAATCATAAGGGGTCTGCCGCCCTCCGGATTGGGCTTCCAATCAATAGGCTGAACCTTTACGCCAGTAACCTTTCCGTCCTTACCCAGGAACTCAAGGGTGTTGATGTTCCAGCGTCGGGTACAGCCCTCTTCGTGGCTGCTGGTGGTTTTCAGTATGACGGGCCAGTTGGGCCAAGGGGTGTTGGGGTTGTGTCCAACGGGAGGCTTAGGCATAATCTCTATCTGCGTAACGCTCTTGCAGCCCTGACGATGAGCCGTTCCGATGCAGTCGGAGCCCGTGTCGCCGCCACCGATAACGAGAACATCCTTGCCCCTGGCGGTAATGCGCTCCTCGTCGGAGAAAGTCATGCCGGCCAGCACACGGTTTTGCTGCGAGAGCAGCTCAAGGGCCAGATGCACGCCTTTCAGTTCACGGCCAGGAGCCTTGAGGTCGCGTGCTGTGGGAGTGCCAGTGGCAATGACGATTGCATCGTAATCTCCAGAGATTACAGATATTCCGGATTCTCCGGAAATCTCAGAATTATAGCGGAACTCGACTCCTTCCTGCTCCATTACTTGGATGCGGCGATCGATGACGGCCTTGTTGAGTTTGAAGTTGGGGATGCCGTAGCGGAGGAGACCGCCGGCAGCCTCGTTCTTCTCGAAGACCGTTACGCTGTAACCCATCAGGTTCAGCTCGTTGGCAGCAGCCAGTCCGGCAGGTCCGGCACCGATAACTGCCACCTTCTTGCCGTTGCGTTGGGGGTTCTCTATGGTCACATAGCCCTCCAAGAAGGCACGCTCAGCGATGGCAGCCTCATTCTCGCGGTTGGTAACGGCTTCGCCTGTGGTATGATACAGGACACAAGCCTTCTCGCAGAGCGCGGGACAGATACGGCCCGTAAACTCAGGGAAAGGATTGGTCTTCTTGAGCAACTTATATGCCGTTTCCCATTCGCCATGATACAGGGCATCGTTCCATTCGGGGTCTTTATTGCCCAAGGGACAAGCCCAGTGGCAGAAGGGCACGCCACAATCCATACAACGTGAGGCCTGTTCCTGTCTGTCTTTGGTATTCAGCGTCTGTTCCACCTCGCCAAAGTCATGAATACGATCGTTAACGGGGCGATAACCGGCCTCCTTGCGGTGTATCTCTAAAAAAGCTTTTGGATTTCCCATTGCTATTTACAATTTAATAATCACGCTGGATATCTGCGATTTTCTCGTGCAGGCGGGCCATCTGTTCTTCCTGCAGGACACGCTTGTACTCGATGGGAACAACCTGTATGAAGTCCTCCACGTGGCGGTTCCAGTCGTCCAGCATACGGCCTGCTAATGCAGAACCTGTGTGCAGATAGTGCTGACGGATAAGCTCCAGCAGTTCCTTGCGGTGTGAAGCTTCCTCCACCAAGTTAATCTCCACCATATCCATGTTGCAGAAGTAGTCGAAGGTATGGTCGGGGTCGTAAACGTATGCTACACCACCGCTCATACCTGCAGCAAAGTTACGTCCCGTCTTACCCAAGACAACGACACGACCACCAGTCATGTACTCGCAACAATGGTCGCCGGCACCCTCCACAACAGCGATAGCGCCAGAGTTGCGGACTGCAAAGCGCTCGCCTACACGCCCGTTCACATACAGCTCGCCGCTGGTGGCTCCGTATAAACCGGTATTACCGGCAATGATATTGTCCTCGGCATGGAAGTTGATGTCACTTCTTGCGGGAGGCAGGATGCTGATGCGACCACCGGAAAGACCCTTGCCGAAATAGTCGTTGGTTTCGCCTTCCAGACGCAGGTTCAGACCGCGAACGGCAAAGGCACCAAAGGACTGACCGGCCGAGCCCTTGAACTTGATATTGATGGTACTGTCGGGCAAGCCCTTCTCGCCGTACTTCCGGGCAATAGCGCCTGAGAGCATGGTGCAGGCTGCACGGTCTGTGTTCTTGATAGCGTACGAAGCCTCACCCCCGTCCCCTCTCCCGGAGGCGAGGGGAGAAGATAATATTTCCTCAAAGTCTGCCAGTATCTGTTTGTTGAGTAGGTTACCGTTCACTCCAGTATAGTCGCCACGGTCCCAGTAGAGCACCTTATCCGTCTGGGGTTTGTACAGCAGGCGACCGAAGTCGATGGTGCGCCACTTCCCAGCGGTAAAGTTCCCCTCGCCCACGGGAGAGGGGTTAGGGGTGAGGCTCTCAATCAGTTCCGTCCGCCCGATAATCTCCTTCAAACTCTTTACGCCTATCTCAGCGAGGTATTCGCGAACCTGCTCGGCCAGGAAAGTGAAGAAGTTCACCACATATTCGGCACGACCCATAAAACGGGCTCTGAGCCGTTCGTCCTGCGTGGCAACACCTACGGGGCAGGTGTTGGTATTACACTTGCGCATCATTACGCAACCCAACACAATCAGGGGCAGCGTACCGAACGAGAACTCGTCGGCACCTAACATCGCCATGATGATAACATCCTTGGCAGTCTTCAGCTGACCGTCGGTCTGCAGGCGGACCTGATTACGCAGTCCGTTCATCACCAGCGTCTGCTGTGTCTCGGCAAGACCTATCTCGGGCGAGATACCGGCAAAGCGCATACTGCTGGCAGGACTGGCACCCGTTCCGCCCTCGGCACCGCTGATTACAATCAGGTCGGCCTTAGCCTTGGCTACACCGGCAGCAATGGTTCCTACACCACTCTCGGCAACCAACTTTACGCTCACGGCTGCTGTGGGATTGATATTCTTCAGGTCGAAGATAAGCTGTGCCAAATCCTCGATTGAATAAATATCGTGATGAGGTGGAGGTGAAATCAATGAGATGCCAGGGATGGCATTACGTGTCTTGGCGATAATGTCGTTCACCTTGAAACCGGGAAGCTGACCGCCCTCGCCGGGCTTCGCACCCTGCGCCACCTTAATTTGAATCTCCTCGGCATTCACCAGATATTCAGCTGTAACGCCGAAACGACCTGATGCAATCTGCTTGGTCTTGCTGGAGAGCGAAACACCGTCCACATCCGAGTAATAGCGGGCATTATCCTCACCACCTTCACCAGTGTTGCTTCGTGTGCCCAGTTTATTCATCGCCAGAGCCAAAGCCTCGTGGGCTTCGATACTCAAGGCACCGAAACTCATGGCACCGGTTACGAAGTGTTTAACGATGTTCTCTACAGGCTCTACCTCGTCAATAGGTGTGGGCTTGGCAGCCTTCTTGAAGCCGAAAAAGTCGCGGAGGAAGATTGGCTTCTCCTTCTCATCCACCATAGCAGACCACTCCTTAAACTTCTTGTATGAGCCCAATCGGGTAGCTATCTGCAGATTAGCTATGGTATCAGGATTCCATGCATGAAGGATTCCGTCCTTGCGATAAGAGAACTGACCGTTGTTCTGCAGTAAAGTGTTCCCCTCGCCCACGGGAGAGGGGTTAGGGGTGAGGCTCTTCTTCTGCAGACGGATTTGATCCCTCGCAATCTCTTTCAGACCTATACCTCCAATGGTACTCACCTCCGTACCGAAGTAGCGGCGCAGGAGGTCTTCGCTGAGGCCGATGCTCTCGAATATCTTGGCACCGCGATAACTGCGGATGGTGCTGATACCCATCTTGGACATAATCTTCTTCAGCCCCTTATCTACGGCTTTAATATAATGAGCCTCGGCTGTTGCATAATCCTCCTGAATCTTGTGCTTCTTCACCAGGTCGTCCAACACGGCAAAGGTCATGTAAGGACAAATGGCACTGGCACCGTAACCTAAGAGCAGAGCGGCGTGCATCACCTCGCGTATCTCACCGCTCTCGACAATCAGGGCTGTCTGCACCCGCTTGCCCACGCTAATCAGGTAGTGGTGAACAGCAGAAACGGCCAATAACGAGGGTATGTAGAAAGCCCCCTCCCGACCTCCCCCTTGGGGGAGGAGTTCCATCTTGTCAGTTAGTATAATATAGTTATAGCCGTTATCCACAGCTTCCTCCGCGTCTTTGCAGAGCTTGTCCAGGGCCATTCCCAACGCTTCTCCGGCCTGGGAGTAATTGTCCCCCTCGCCCACAAAGCTCCCCTCTCTCACGGGAGAGGGGCCGGGGGTGAGGCTAGAGGTTGGCAGGGGGCTGGTCATCGGCAACTTGATGGTCTTGAAACCCTTATATCGGATATTGCATAATATGTCCAACTGTGTATTCGTCAGCACAGGTTGTGGCAGGCGAACCATCTTGCAGTTGCTGGCATCGGGTGTCAGGATGTTGGTTCCCACGGCACCGATATACTCTGTCAGACTCATCACCAGTTCCTCTCGGATGGGGTCGATGGCGGGGTTGGTAACCTGCGCGAACTGCTGACGGAAATAGTTGAAGAATATCTGGGGGCGGTCGCTGATAACAGCCAGCGGCGTATCGTTACCCATCGCAGCCACAGGCTCCTGACCGGCTGTTGCCATAGGGATGATGGTTTTGTCAATGTCTTCCTGTCCGTAGCCGAACTGTACGAGTTTGCGTTCGAGGTTCTCTACAGAATTTTCTACGTGGCGACCGCTCTTCAGTTTCTCCAGCTGGATACGGTTGGTGCTCAGCCATTCGCGATAGGGGTGAGCCTTGGCCAGCTGCTCCTTGATCTCGCCATCGTAGTATATCTTGCCTTCCAGGGTATCTATGAGCAGAATCTTTCCGGGCTGCAGACGACCTTTGCTGACCACATCACCGGGTTCGAAGTCCATTACGCCAACCTCGGAGGCAACAACTATCATACCGTTCTTGGTGATGGTGTAACGACTGGGGCGCAGACCGTTTCTGTCGAGCATACCGCCGGCAAAACGACCGTCCGAGAACAACAGAGCAGCAGGACCGTCCCACGGCTCCATCAGGATAGAATGATACTCGTAGAACGCCTTCAGGTCTTCAGAGATGGGATTCTTGTCGTTGAAACTCTCCGGCACCAGAATAGCCATCGCCTGTGGTAGCGAGAGCCCGCTCATCATCAGGAACTCGAATACGTTGTCGAGACTGGCTGAGTCACTCATACCTTCCTGAACAATGGGACGGAGGTCCTTGATATCTCCTAATGCCTCGCTGCTCAGCACACTTTCGCGTGCCTTCATCCAGCCTCGGTTGCCGCGGATAGTGTTGATTTCGCCGTTATGAGCCAAAAGGCGGAAGGGCTGTGCCAGCTTCCATTTGGGGAACGTGTTGGTCGAGAAACGAGAATGTACCAATGCCAGTCCGCTGGTAAAGTAGGGATTGGAAAGGTCCGGGAAGTAGCGGCGCAGCTGCCCGCTGGTGAGCATACCCTTGTAGATGATGTTCTTTGTGGAGAGAGAGCAGATATAGAAAGCCTCACCCCCGGCCCATCTCCAAGGGGAGAGGGGAGTTTCAGACTTTGTTAGTGCTTCCACCCTGTTCTCTATTCTCTTCCTTATAATATATAGTTTACGGTCAAGTTCTGACGTATTGCTAGGCAGAAGAGCGCTCCCCTCGCCCACAAAGTTCCCCTCGCCCACGGGAGAGGGGTTCGGGGTGAGGCTGTTGGGGGCGGTTACGAAAATCTGTTTGATTTCCGGCTCCACCTCACGTGCGGCAGCACCTAAAACATCCGGGCAGGTGGGAACCGTGCGCATATGCATCAGTTGCAGTCCTTCGCGTTCAATCTCCTCGATCATCACAGAGAGAATCTCCTGTTGTGCCTTCTCGTCTTTGGGAAGGAATACCAATCCTGTTCCGTAGCGGCCCTTTTCGGGTACGGGTATGCCTTGTAGCAGAATAAACTCGTGCGGAATCTGCACCATAATGCCAGCACCGTCACCCGTCTTGTCGCGTGTCTCAGCACCACGGTGCTCCATATTCTCCAGCACCTTCAGTGCATTGTCCACCAGTTCATGACTCTTTCCGCCGTGGATGTTCACTACCATTCCCACGCCGCAAGCATCATGCTCGTAAGCTTCGTTGTATAATCCCTGATTCATTGTATTATTTGATTTTAATTTCGGGAGTTATAAGATGAAGTTAAACTGGGAGTTATGCGCTGCGCGCAGGAAGTTAAGCCAGCAAGCTGGCTGGACGATAGTTATGCACGTGTAAAACCGTTGTCCTTTTTAACTCCCACGAGCGTAGCGAGTTAACTTCCAATTTAACTTCCATTTAAACTTCCGAAACTTCAGTAATTTGACAATTTACGATTTACAATTTATTTTTTATACGCTGGAGTGCTTCCATCGTTGCTTCGTGTGTGCCGAAGGCGGTCAGCCTGACGTACCCCTCTCCGCTGGGACCGAAACCTGCGCCGGGAGTGCAAACCACGTGAGCGGAGTGTAGCATCCAGTCGAAGAATCTCCAACTACTCCCCTCGCCCTTTGGAGAGGGGGCGGGGGTGAGGCTTGGTGTCTTCACCCACAGATAAGGCGCATCGGTGCCGCCATAAACGGTAAAGCCCATGCCGGTCAACGTCTCACGCATCAAACGGGCATTCTCCATATAGTATGCGATGGTAGCCCGTATCTGCTTCTTTCCCTCAGGCGTATAGATAGCCTCGGCAGCACGTTGACTCAAGTAGCTGGTGCCGTTGAACTTGGTGCACTGGCGGCGGCTCCACAACCGATTCAAGGGTACGTTCAACGTTTTGGGAACAATCGTGTATCCGCAGCGGACTCCTGTAAACCCTGCCGTCTTGGAGAAGCTGTGAAACTCCACGGCACACCGCCTGGCTTCAGGAATCTCGTAGATGCTATGCGGAACGTTTTCACTCTGAATGAATGCCTCGTATGCAGCATCGTAGAAGATAAGCACATCGTTCCGGAGTGCATAATCCACCCATTTTTTCAACTGATCCTTTGTCAGTGTTGTTCCTGTCGGGTTGTTGGGATAGCACAAATACACAACATCCAAACGTTCCCCGGGAATACCGGGTACAAAACCATTCTCTGCTGTGCAGGGCAGTTTCACGATACGACGGCCGGCCATTACGTTAGAATCCACATAGACAGGATAGACGGGATCTGTAACGGCTACTACGCACTCATCACTCAGCAGTTCCTGAAAGTTGCCTGTATCGCTCTTGGCCCCGTCACTTACGAACACCTCCTCGGCATCTATATCGATACCACGTGCACGATAATCGTTCTCGACAATAGCATTACGCAGGAAGTCGTACCCCCGCTCGGGGCCGTAGCCGCGGAAAGTCGCCGTTTGTCCCATCTCGTCGGCAGCCTTATGCAAGGCCTCCACCACAGCAGGACAAAGCGGCTGTGTTACGTCACCGATACCAAGGCTTATTACGTTTGCCTCGGGGTTCTCTTCCTTGAAGGCCTGCACCTTCTTAGCAATATCTGCGAACAGATAGTTGCTCGCCAGTTCCATATAATGCTCGTTAATCTTCATATTCTCAATGGTTAGCGGTTAGTGGTTAGCGGTTAGCGGTTAGGAGCCCAGCCATGGCTGGAACGTCAACGATAACGTCAACGACAACCTTTTAACCTATTAGCGGTTAGTGGACCCTTTAAACTCTTAAACTATTAAACTATTAAACTATTAAACTCTCTAAACTGACTCTAAACTCTAAACTGAAAAGATAAACCGTAAACCGTAAACCGTAAACTGTAAACTATTATCGGTTATCGGTTAGCGAAACCTCTCCCTCAAACACAAACTCTGCCGGGCCCGTCATATACACATGGTTGTCAGCCTCGTTCCATTCAATCTCCAGCTCGCCGCCATCCATGATAATACGGTTTTTGCGACCCGAGCGTCCCGTCTTACAAGCTGCCACAGCCGTAGCGCAGGCGCCTGTTCCGCAGGCTTGTGTTATGCCGCTGCCGCGCTCCCAAACGCGAACCCGAATGCCGTCAGGACGCATTTCGGCAAATTCGATGTTACAACGTTCGGGAAAAGCGGCATGGAATTCTAACTCACATCCCTTCGTCTCTACTGCGTCCACATCATTGGTAAAGATTACATAGTGGGGGTTGCCCATAGAGACAAAGAGGGACCCAGCCTCACCCTCAGCCCCTCTCCGGGGAGAGGGGAGTTGTATGACTGGGTTAAATTGTCTTTCGTCCTCGAAAACCGGTTCGCCCATATCTACCGTCACACTTTCCACGATGCCGTTCACAATATGCAGGAAGAGCAATTTTATTCCTGAAAGCGTAAGCAGGCGAATCACCGTCTCTTGGTAACCATTCCCCTCCTTACAAGGGAGGGGCCAGGGGCGAGTCCTCTCATATAGGTATTTGCCGATACAACGGCTGGCATTGCCGCACATCATAGCTTCTGAACCGTCAGCATTAAAGATGCGCATGGTAAAGTCCGCCTCGGGAAGCGGGCTGCGCCCGATCAGCACCAATCCGTCTGATCCGATGCCCTTGTGCCGGTCGCTCCAGGCGATGGCAGCTGTAGCAGGGTCCTTTATATTATATAAGGTAGTGTCAACGTATATGTAATCGTTGCCTGCACCGTGCATTTTGGTAAAGTGTATCTTCTCTGACATTTTGTTTTAGTTTCTGTTGTTTATGCTTTCTATCCGTAACAAAACGCGACAAAGGTAGTACTTTTTGCAATTATATGCAAATATTTTTCTTCTTTTTGAAAGCAATTTATTGATTTTATTGACATAAAGCAATAAAAAGAGCCGCCGGTACCCGTCATCATCGGATATCGGCGGCTCATCATAGGCGAGAGAGCAAATTCACTTTAAAACGGTCCGTGTCCCATGCAACTCGTGGTGGTGAGTGCCGTCAGGAAAGCTGTGAGCGCGGCTACTATCACCTTCACCGCAATCTCAATCAGACTATACTTCTTCATACGTCAGCCCTCCGTTGATTAGTCCTCGTCGCTACCACCGTCACCACCGTTGCCGCCGTTGCCGTTTTGGTTTTCGTTCCCGTTCTCGTTAGGGTTATCGTTAACGTTTTCGTTCCCGTTCTCGGGATCTTCCACCTCGCCGCTGGTGCTGGTTACGCGCTTCACCTCGTTGCCGTTGCGGTCGATGCAGGTAATCTGGATGGCGGTGTTGGCCAGCTCGTCCTTCAAATCTACTGAGGGAGTGAAGATGATGCGGCGGCTCTCGATGAGGCTGGTCTTCACGTCCTCTACCTTCTCCACAGCCTTGCTTCGCAGACCGAAGCGCATGGTTCCCAGTCCGGGCAGAGCCACCGAGTGGCCTTCCGTAGCCCAAGCCTTAATCACTTCGCCGGCTGCATCCCAGCAAGCCTTCATCACGCCCTGGTTTACGCCACTGCGCAGGGCAGCCTCCTTGATGACCTTTGCCTGAGTCAGGCTGGTGTACAGGTCGGCCTTCATAACATAGCGGTACTTGCCCGCCGATTCCTTGTCAAACTTCAGCAGTCTCTCCACTGCCTTTACTTTCAATGCCATAATGAATAAAAAATTTTAAGGTTGTAAAAATATTTCCTCTTCCTTAAAACCTTTTCCTTAGTCGTGCTTTTAGCGGTTACGCCATGAAAAACTATCTCGTCGACTAAGAAAATTTTTCTCTTTGGCTATGCCGCATTTTCCTGATGCTTATGTCTGTCTTGCATCTATGATGCAAAGGTACGGATTTTTCCTGAATTGAGCAAACTTTCCGACAATTATTTTTCAATTTTATAACCTTATAATTTCCGCAGGTTTTGCACTTTTGCACTTTTGCAGACTTGACATAAAGGTTTTTGGGATTTCATCGAGGAAGAAATTTTATTATTATATTATATATAA
>JAFXZY010000004.1 GCA_017541025.1 Bacteroidaceae bacterium
ACTGAATGAGGAATGTGCGGAGTTCTCGCGTCTCAGCCAGAGCCGCACGTATGAGAATTTCACCTTCCGCGCCAATGTAATCGCCTACCTGAAAGCCTGTGTGCTGTTTGTAGCCAACGATTACAAGTGGGACAAGACGTGCGAGGATTTCATCCGCTGGAGCCTGAACTACGATCTGTGGTGCAAGATGCAGTTCTTCGGCGATGCCATAGAACAGGCCAACAATGCATCAGAGCGCACAGGTACACGCGGGCCACGCAATCTGCTGGAACTATTACCCGACACATTCACGTTGGAGGATGCCAAGAAAGTGCGTCGTCAGCAGGGGATGGGTACAGACAAAACAGCGTCAATGCTAAGAAACTGGGTAAATAGAGGTTATGTTATTCAGTATTCAGTATTCAGTTTCCAAAAAAGAAAAAAAAAATAACCATTATGAACGAACCAAGAGGTATTAGGAATAATAATCCACTGAATATCAGATTATCAAGTGACAAGTGGCAAGGACAAATAAACGGGAAAGGGGACATCGACGGAAACAGCTCCCTCTCCTCGGAGAGGGCGGGGGGAGAGGCTGTCTTTTGTGTGTTCTCGTCGATGGAATATGGTTGGCGAGCTGCCTTTGTGATTCTCTGCCGAACATACTATGGGAAGTATGGGTTGAAGACCATCAGGGACATTGTGTCCCGATGGGCTCCAGCCAAGGAGAACAACACGGAGGCATACATCCGCCACGTTTCGGACTACACGGGAATTGCTCCCAACAAGGTGTTAGGCTCTCCCCAAGAGAATCCCACCCTATGGCTACTGATAGGCTACGCCATGGCAGTAGTGGAGAACGGAAAGGCTCTCCCTGCGGTGCCGATGCTGAAGGGATTTGCCTTGGCAAATCAACCTTAACCCTAACCCTAACCTTAACCAAAACAAAAACCGAAAACAAAGAAGGGAACGATAACCAGACTTCGTACGATAACCTTAACGCTAGCGTTAACCGTTCAAGAAGTTGACCTGCGGTCGAGCCTGCTCACGCTCGGGATAGCTTAGCGAAGGGGGCGTTTGCGAAAGCAGGCGCCCCTTTTTTCAATCTTATCCATCCATTTTTATTCCCTATACCTACATTATATTGCTAATCTGGTGGAGGAATTTCACATTCCATTGCACAAAAACTTTTTCTAAGAAAACTATCACTACCTACTTTTGATGATTTTGGGGGTGTTGTTTGTAGTCTGCTCATCATAAAAGGTGGTTGGTTCATAACTTTTCTGTAACTTTGCAGCAGAAAAACAATAAAGCAATGACAGAGAAATATCACGAACTGGATCCTATGAGCGATGTAATCAGCGATGATTACCGCATGCTACAGATGCTGGGCCGTTTTGGCATTACCTTGGGTTTCGGAAACCAGACGGTTGGCGAAACCTGTAAGGCTGCGAGTGTGGATGTTACGACCTTCCTTACTGTGGTGAACTATGTGAAGGATGCTGCTCATGCACACATCAACGAGATGGTAGAGCAGATAGACTTGCCCTGCCTGATGCGCTATCTGAAGAATTCTCACACGTATTTTGTGGACTTCCGTCTGCCTAATATCCGTCGTAAGTTGCTGGAGGCTATCGACTGTTCTTCGTCGAACCAGATTGCCATGCTGATACTTAAATTCTATGATGAGTATGCTGCGGAGGTAGCCCGTCACATGCAGTACGAGGATTCTCATGTGCATCCCTTCGTGGAAAATCTGTTGAAGGGCAAGGTGGGAAACGAGACTTTCGATATGGTAGTCCGCCAGCATGAGGATAACCACGCATCACTGGAAAAAAGCATTGCGGAACTGAAGAATATTATCATCAAGTATTATCCCAATGACAATGCTGCACAGTTGATGGGCGAAGTCCTGATGGATATCTTTATGACCGAGGAGGACCTGCTTACACATTGCCACATGGAGGATACCTTGTTTGCCGAGTGTGTACGCAGATTGGAATTCAAGGTACGTCAGGCTGGCGGCGCAGAGTCGGAGGGTGAGGATGATGACGACGGAGAGAAGAATGCTCCTTCTACTAACGACCTGAGCGAACGTGAGAAAGATATTGTGGTGCAAGTAGCCAAAGGGCTTTCCAACAAGGAGATTGCCGATGCGCTCTTTATCTCTGTGAATACGGTTATGACACATAGGCGCAATATCAGTCGTAAACTACAGATTCACAGCCCTGCCGCCCTTACCATTTACGCCCTTGTAAACGGGTTGGTTAATCTCGATGAAATCGCCCCTTTTTAACTCCACTCGCGATTTTAGTTTAGAGTTTAGAGTTTAGAGTTGAGAGGCAGTTTAAAGGTTTAAAGGTTTAAAGTTGAAAGACAGTGGGCGGCGAGCATCTCGTAGAGAGACTTAAAGACTTTTGAACTCTCAACTAATTAAACTGCCTCTAATCTCTAATCTCTCAACTAGAAGAGGGGTTTAAACCCCTCGTTAACGTAGTTTTCCTTGCTTTGGCAGGCGTTGCCGGCAAACTGGCAGGCGATATTGATAAGTTTTTTCCATTGCTTCTCGGATAGGTTGGGGAGCATTTCTTTTGTAATCCCCATCCAGATGAGGGCACAGGAGAAACCGGCATTGAAACTGTCTCCTGCTCCAACTGTGCTTACCACATTTTCTATCTGGGGTGCCTGAAAATGGTAGTTCTTGCTGGGCGTACAAACTTCAATTTTCCCTGCTCCTGCCGTGCAGATAAAGATGGAGCAATGGGTTTGAATATGTTTTTGGTAAACCTCTTGTGCATAGCGTGTTCCATACATTATCTCGAAATCATCGGCACTGCCCCTGACTATACTGCTCTGACTGAAATTACTCAGTATGTTTGGCATCAGCGCTTCCAACTCATGGGCATGACTCCGGCGGAAGTTCAGGTCGTAATACACCATAGCTCCCACCTTGTCGGCTTCTTCCAACAGTTGGGTAATCATAGGCCTTGTCCCTTTGCATACGGCATAGTAGGAACTGAGCAACAGCACATCGTTGGCCTGAAGGTTTGGCGCGTTCCAACCTTCTGGCGTAAAAGGCGGCTGTTTGTAGAAGACATAGTTGGCATCGCCCTTGTCGTTCAGGAAAGCCAGACTTACGGCACTCTTTTCTTTCTCCAGTACCTTGAAATATTCGGTGGATACGCCATTTTTTTGCATAAATTCGATGGTCTGTTGCCCCACGATATCAGCTCCTGTATAACCGACAAAGGCGCATGGAACACCTGCCCTGCCTACACTGATAATACTGTTAAAACTGCTGCCGCCAGGCACAGCTGCCACCGGCTGATTGTTCTTAAAGAGAACATCCAAAATGGTTTCTCCAATACCTATTACTTTATTCATAGCCCCATCTGTATACTTTAAACTCCAAAACTGACTCTAAACTCTAAACACTCAACTCTACACTTTTAAAATGAAAGAAAACCTTTGATTTTCAACAGCTGTTCCTCAGCAGCTTTCCTTCCCATTTGATAAACCTTCCGCATTTTTTCTTCGTTCAACTCGGTGCGGCCAATGGGAAGGGAATCTTCCGGGTAGATAAGTAGTATGTTGCCTTTCTTTTCCTCTTCTGCCAGATACCGAAGCTGCTCGTTATACATCAAATGTCTTCTGCCCATAGCTTTTATGATGGCCGGGTATTTGCGCATAGTCAGGTGGAAGAGTGGCATCAGCTTGGTGCGTTTCTTGAAGAAGCCCTTCGGTTGGGTCAGCACCACAATGTTACGCTCATAGCCCAACTCCTGGAAATGCTTCAGCGGGATAGAATCGGCAATGCCTCCGTCCAGCAGTTTCCTTCCTTTCAGGGGAACTGGCTTTGATACAATAGGCATCGAGGCTGATGCGCGAACCCATTCAAGTCCCTCGTAATCCATGATGTCCAACTGCTTATAGACGGGTTCACCGGTTTCTGCATCCGTACAGACAATATGGAACTCCATAGGGTTCTGGCGGAAGGCTTCGTAGTCGAAAATATCCAGCTCTGTGGGCATGACATGATAACTGAATTCGGCACCCACTAAATCACCGGTCTTAAAGAACGAACGCCAACTGATATACCTGGGATCATCCTTCAGGGCAATATTGTAACGCAGTGCTCGGCCTATCTGTCCCGATTTGTAGTTACTGCCAAAGGTGGCTCCGGCAGAGACACCAATTATTCCGTCGAATGTTATCTGGTTCTCCATCATCACATCGATAACACCTGCGCTGAAAAGCGAGCGCAGGCCACCTCCTTCTAATACCAATCCTTTCTTCATGGATATTCTTCTTTTATATTCGATACAAAATTACAAATAATGTTCAATGTTCAATGCTCAATGTTCAATTTTTTGTAACTTTGCCCCCGAATATGAGTACATTTAACGAATTAGGGCTCAGAACAGAGCTCTTACAAGCTATCGAAGAGCAGGGATACGAACATCCCATGCCAGTTCAGGAGGCGGTGATTCCATTCTTGTTGAACAAGGAGGAAACAGCCGATTTAGTCGCCCTTGCCCAGACAGGAACGGGTAAGACGGCTGCTTACGGTCTGCCATTGTTGCATATCCTGTCAGATAAAAGCCTCCCCATAGAGGGCAATCGCGGAATCGTAGCGATTGGGGAGCTATGCGACGGTGGGCAAAAGGTTCGGAGAGGATCTCCGTCTGTTGTTATCCTTTCTCCAACACGTGAATTATGCATACAGATTTCCGATGATATGGCCGGTTTTAGCAAATATTTGCCAGACCTCACCATCCTTCCTGTATATGGAGGTGCCAATATAGAACCTCAGATTCGAGCCCTGAAGGCTGGGGTAGATATCATTGTGGCTACCCCTGGCCGCTTGGTGGATTTAATGAAGCGTGGTGCTGCCAGCCTGTCAAAGATTCGGTATGTGGTATTGGATGAGGCAGACGAGATGCTTTCTATGGGTTTCCAGGAAGAGGTGGATGCCATCCTGGAAGGTGTTCCGGAAGAACACCGTACGCTTCTCTTCAGCGCTACCATGAGTCAGGAGATAGAGCGTATTGCCCAGAACTACCTGAAGGAAAAACGCGAGATTCAGGTGGGCAGCCGTAACGAAGGTGCTGAGCACGTTAATCACATCTATTACATGGTTCATGCCAAGGATAAGTACTTGGCCTTGAAACGTTTGGTGGATTTCTATCCTCGTATCTATGCTATTGTTTTCTGTCGCACGCGTATGGAGACGCAGGAGGTGGCTGATAACCTGATTCGCGACGGCTATAATGCCGATGCTTTGCATGGCGACCTCTCCCAGCAGCAGCGCGATCTTACCATGCAGAAGTTCCGTAAGCACAGAACACAGTTGCTGGTGGCTACGGATGTGGCAGCCCGCGGATTGGATGTGGACGACCTGACACACGTTATCAACTATGGAATGCCTGATGATGTGGAGAATTATACGCACAGAAGCGGTAGAACAGGTCGTGCCGGCAAGAAAGGTACCAGCCTCTGTATCATCAACCTGAGGGAGAAGAGTAAAATCCGTCTGGTAGAGAAGGTGATTCAGAAGCAGTTCGAGAAAGGTACATTGCCTGAGCCTCGCGAGATATGCAGCAAGCAACTTTATCATGTGATTGATGATATAGAACGTGTTGAGGTGGACGAGGAGGAGATAGCTCCCTTTATGGAAGAGGTGCAGAAGCGCTGGGCGTGGCTGGATAAGGAAGATCTTATAAAGCGTGTATTGAGTCGTGAGTTTGGCCGTTTCCTCCAATATTACGCCAATGCGCCGGAGATAGAGACCGTTTCCGGCTCTGAAAAGGGCGAAAAGAGTTCTCGCAGGAAAAGCGACCACACTCCCGAAGAGGGTTACACACGCCTTTTCCTGAATGTGGGCAAGATAGATAAAATGTACGCGCGTGAGATTATGGGCCTGATTAACACCAATGTCAAAGGCGACAAGGTGGAGATAGGCCGTATCGACCTTATGAAGAGCTTTGCCTTTGTGGAGGTGAAGAATGAGGATGCCGACCGCGTCATCAAGGCCATGAAACACGGCGTAACCATCAAGGGACGCAGTGTGGTTGTGGATAGAAGTGAAGCAAAAGCCTCCCCCGGCCCCTCCCAAGGAGGGGAGAAAAGAAGAAAATCCTCCCCCAACTCTTCCGAGAGAAGAAAGGCCTCTTCTAACCCCTCCGAAAAAAGGGAGAAGAAGAATAAGAAGCAAGCTTCCAAAAACTCCCCCGAGAGAGGAGGTAAGAGCACCAAGAAATTCGAGAAAGCCGACTGGATGCAGTTCCTCCACCCCGAAGAAGGATGGGCACGCCGTAGGCCAAAGAAAGTTTAGAGTTGAGAATTGAGAATTGAGAATTGAGAGTTGAGAATTATGGCAAATGTGATACAAGATAAGAGTCGCAATTTTGCGATACGGATTATTAACTGTTGTAAATATTTGGTAGGACAGAAAAACGAACGAATTATGTCCAAACAGTTGTTACGCAGTGGAACAAGTATTGGGGCTAACACGCGTGAGAGCCGGAATGCTCAAAGCCGCTTGGATTTTTTGAATAAACTTAATATTGCTCTTAAAGAGGCAGACGAAACAGCATATTGGTTAGACTTGCTTCATGCAACAGAATACATTGACGATAAGATGTATACCTCCCTTAATAGTGATTGTGATGAAATAATATCAATTCTAGTGAGGATAATAATAAACATAAAAGATAATCCAACAAAAGATTAATTTAATTCTGTAAAGACAATGAAAAAGAAAAATATTTGTTTGCGAGATAATTCTCAATTCTCAATTCTCAATTCTCAATTTGCCAAGATTATTATAATCTTGCTGCTTTTGCCTGCAAAAGCAACTTCCGACGAAGGCATGTGGATGCTTAACAACATAGACACGAAGACTGCGGAAGCGATGAAGAATCTGGGTCTGGAACTTACCCCGCGGGAACTCTATAATCCCGACGGCGTGAGCTTGAAAGATGCAGTTGTCGATTTCGGTGACTTCTGCTCGGGCGTCGTGGTAAGTCCCAATGGTCTGGTTTTCACCAATCACCACTGTGGTTACAGCTCTATCCAAAAGCTCTCAACCCCAGAGGATGACATCCTTAAGAATGGGTTTGTAGCCCGTTCTTATAAACAGGAGCGTCCCGTAGAAGGTCTCTTCGTACGTTTCCTGCAGCGGACAGAGGACTGTAGTGCCCGTGTCTTGTCTGCACTCGACAGTATCTATCGTGCTAACCCTGATCAGGAGGAGCGTGTATTGCGAAACGACCACATAGACAGCATCTGCAACGCAGTAGAGAAAGAATACGAGGTAGCGAATCCCGGTTTGAACTGCCAACTGAAAGCCTTCTATGGCGGTAATGCTTTCTACGTTAGTATATATAAGGTATATAGAGACATCCGACTGGTCTTTACGGCAACGGAAACAATGGGTAAGTTCGGAGGCGATACGGACAACTGGATGTGGCCCCGTCAGACTTGCGACTTCAGTGTGTTCCGTATCTATGCCGATGATAACGGAGAACCGGCAGAGTACAGTCCCAAGAACAAACCCTTGCATCCCAAGCGTTACGCCAAGGTAAGTCTTGACGGCTATCAGCCCGGTGACTACTGTATGACCATAGGCTATCCTGGCAGCACCAGCCGTTACCTCAGTTCGTGGGGTATCGACGAGCGTGTGAATGCCAAAAATGTCAGTACCATTCAGGTCCGTGGCAAGAAACAGGAGGTTTGGAAGAAATTCATGGATACCGACCGTGCTGTGGCCATAAAGTATTCCAGCAAATGGGCCGGCAGTAGCAATTACTGGAAGAATTCCATCGGTATGAACAAGGCAATTGCCGACCTGAATGTAATTGCCCAGAAACAGCAGTTGGAACAGCAGGTTAAGGATTGGTATAACGGCAGAGAAGACCTGAAGGCTCGCTTTGGCAAGATGTTCGAGAGTCTGGAGAAGGCATACGCTGAGCGCAGGGATAATGTATATGCCCAGGGTTTCTTTAGCGAGACATTCAATCGTGGCATAGAGATTCTGCGTGTAGCCGATCAGTTGAACCGCATGCCTCAGGATGCCGATTCCGTTCAGGTGGCTGCTACACGCGAAAGCTTGCAGCGTTTCTTCAAGGATTATGATGCCGCCCTTGATGAGGCTACGGCTGCTGTTCTTTTGCAGAATTATCGCGAGCAGGTGACAGATAAAAAGTACTGGCCCGAGTTTTACAACTTGATAGATTCTCTATATCACGGCGACTGTGCTGCTGTGGCCCGTGACGTCTTTCGTTATACCATCTGCACGGATATCTCTTGCCTGGACCGCCTGTTGGCCGACAGTACATTGCGAGAAAGAGATCCCTTGTTGCAATATGCCGAGAAAGTACAGGACTTTTCGCAGTTCCTGTATGGCAGTCAGCGCGAGAACAGTAACATTATAAAATATAACGAACGTTTGCTGACCCAGGCTCTGCTGGAGATGGAGCAGGAAACACCTCATTATAGCGATGCGAACTTTACCATGCGACTCTCCTATGGTTTTATCCAGGACTATACAGCACAGGGGAAGCACTTCCAGTATTATACGGATGCACAAAGCTTGTTGGATAAGGCTGCCAAACAAAATGAGATAGAAGACTACCAGTTGGAGGCTGATATTGTACAATTAATGCAAAAAGGCAAGTGGGGCAAGTATGCCGATAAGAATACCGGTGATATGCACCTCTGCTTTATTTCCAACAACGATATCACAGGCGGAAACTCAGGCAGTCCGATGTTTAACGGCAAGGGCGAGCTGATAGGTTTGGCCTTCGATGGCAACTGGGAAGCAATGTCGGGCGACATCAGTTTCAATAGTTCCCTGCAGCGTTGCATAGGTGTGGACATCCGTTTTGTTCTCTTCATGATAGACAAATGGGGGAAAGGAAGAAACCTTATTAAGGAAATCAGGCCTTAGACTTTAGTAAAATAATGGTATTGATACAGGAAAAGCGCGTAATCGCGCTTTTTCTCTTAAAATCAGCCACATAGAAAATAATTTTTGTCTCTTTTTATTGCAAGTTCTTTCTGAAAACTTATCTTTGCAGCGTAAACGGTAAACCGTTATGCTATAAACTATTATTAATAACTATAATTGCAAACCTTAAATTTATTTCACAATGGGAAATCGTTACTTGATTTTACTGACGTTGCTGTTCCCTTTAGCAACAATGTTCAGGTCGGGTGGGCTATATGCACAGACCGAAGAAGAGTATGACGCTGCAATGGCTGCTATCACAGATGGTGCCACCTATTACATCGCAACAGATGTGGACGGCCTAAGGTGTTACTTGACTGCTGATGGCTTTCTGGCATACGATAAACTCGATGCAGGAATGTTCATTTTCAAAAAGACGTCAGGCGGAGAGTTCAAGACCTATGGTTGGTATCTTGATGGTGGTACAGGTAATTACTTCAGCAATCCTGCAGCCAGCAATAGCATTGCTGATAAGAAGATCAACACCCATAGTATCTCAGGTTGTCGTACTACATGGGAAGCTCAGGTATTCTTCCTGAATGAAAACGGGAAGTTTGCCGTGCGTGCTACCAATGCGGCTTCCACTACCAGTACAAGTGGCTGGAATTGGGTAGGTCAGTCTTTCTGGGCAATCAATGAAGGTCCTACTGTAGGTTATTCCTTCGATGTTAATTACATTTGGGAACTGGAGTTACCTTCTGACCAGAGCCAGATATGGACAGTCCTTAATTCAATCGTTGTAGATTATGAAGAACAAGTTTATGATGACGAGGATGGCTATTCCATGAATATAGGTACAGGGTTCGGCCAGCGTGCAGATGCTGAGACCTGGCTGAAATTCTGGAATCTGCTTCAGGAGGTATATCAGACGGCTCAAAAGCTTGTGGAAGAAGATTATGACATGGATAAAGACCCCGATGCTCCTACTCTGGAATGGGCTAATCAGGCAAGAGTTGATGCAGATTCCATGTACCAGAAGATATTGGACAGCGAGCGTCCGTATATGATACCACAGGATGGCTATTACCGTATTATTTCCAGATTACGTTATTCGAATCCAGATGTTGAATCGGGATATGTTGATAAGGCTTTAGCTGCCTCTATCAGCTCAGAACATGCCAACAAGGGTGTTTATGCCACTATCAAAAGGGATAGGGCCGACTTCCTTTGGAAGCTTACGCAGCATGGCGATAGCGTTGAAATTCAGAATGCCGGTATGGAAACCTATATCAGCTTCTCTTCTCCTTCGCAGAACAGGGTTATCATGACTACCAACGTGGATGATGCCAGCCACATGGTATTAGATTATGCAGGCTATGATATTGTTGAGACGGATGAAGATGCCTTCGAGAAAGACATCTTCTACATCCGACTTGCCAGCAAACCCAGGGGTGGCAGCAACTATTTCCATCAGTTAGAACACAACAGTAAGACTGATGTGGCAACGGCTTCTGGTAATTCCGGTACAGACTCTGGTAAGGAAATGGAATTGAGTTTCTGGGCAGCAACCTTCAATAAGGAAGTGGACAGGGGTACCAGTGAATGGTATCTGGAGTATGTTCCAGATGAAGAGGCCAAGGAGATTATTGAGGCTTTTGCTTATATTCGTGACCGTGATATTTTGATAGAAAAGAACAATGCCCTGCGTGCTGAGGTTGCTGAGGCGCTGACTGTTGCCAAGGATGTTATCAGAACGGAGCTTATTACGTCTGCCAGTCAGATGACGTCTCCTTTCAGCTATAATGAACTTACCGGTAAAACCGATGGTGGCAACCTTTCAGACGGTGTCCTCATCGATGGTGATAAGAGTACATACTGGCACAGTGACTATAGTGGAGCTGCTCCTGAGGGTACTCATTATATCCAGCTCTCTGGTATGCAGGATATGGTAGGCGATTGTGAACTGTACCTCTGTCAGAGAGCTGCTACCAACGACCACCCGAAGGAGTTTATAGTTGTGGGTTCGAACGATCCTGAGGCTGCTGATGAGGATTGGGCAGAAATAGCGGTAATTGAGATTCCCAATGTCCTCAGCGGCGAGGAGAATACAGTTCCCTTCGTTATAGAAACACCTTATGAGTACGTTCGTCTTTTGTGTACTCAACAGGCACCCTCTACCCGTAATTTCTTTCATGCAGCAGAATTGCAGATATTAACGGTAAGGCCCAATCCCAACTCACAGTTTGTAGCCCTTGGCGAAATAGCTACCAACTTGGAGAATATATACAACGAGAACTGTGCTGTAGATGATGATGACATCACCGTAGTGATGTATGAAGCATTGTTGGCAGCTTACCAGAGGTTCCTGAATGGATTGGTTGATCCTACCGAGTTGCGTGAGGCTATGGCTAAGTATGCTAATGCCACCCGGGTTGTTGTGGAAGGTACAAATCCCGGCCAGTGGTCAAGCACGGATATCGCTACAGCTTACGACAATCTGTATGCCGAGGTGGTAGCTTACAACAAGGCAGGTAAGTATACCGTTGAGAAGAACCACAAGTATGCTGTAATGCTCGCAACTATGCAAAAGAGCCTTATGGAGCAGGCCAATGGGGTGAAGAAGGATACTTGGTATCGTATCATGTTCCCAACGGAGGAAATGTATGACAGATACGGATTCGACAAATCTCCTGCTGATAAGACCAGCCTTCGTGAGGATCAGGCTACCATGTGGGGTACCTTTGTTACTGTAGCAAAGGAGGTATCAGAAGAGGTTCCTAATCCCACGGAAGAAGACCCAGACGCCACCACTAATGTTTCACACCTGGAGGCGTTTGAGAAGGCAGATGTACGTGAGACCAATCGTATGTTCTTCATGGCAGAGGATGAGATAACAGACAAGGATGTCAGCCTGTTCCGTTTCATTGAATGTCCTGTAAAGAATCCTGACTATTCAGGTGTGTTTACCGAGGCCAAGGGGGATATGGTTACAGCTGTTGACTTGAGCACTACTTATACCAGAGGCGAAGCACTGATTACGGATGCTTCCCAGTTCTCCAGTAACAATGATATTGACTACGATGGTCAGAGACTCTCTTCCGGCTGTCTCATCGATGGCAATGCCTCTACTTACTGGCATACCGATTACAGACAGCAAGTTCTGGAGATTCCTTATCTGCAGGTAGCCCTCAACGAGCCCGTTTCTGGCTTTATCCAAGTGGATATCACTCGCAGAAACGCCGCTAACGGCCATGTTGTTCGTATGTATATCCAGGGTAGTACAGATGCAGAGAACTGGAAAAACGTAGGTTATCTGGAAACGCCTTTTGGCAGTGTTACCGAGACCGTTACCAGCCAGCCCGTCGATTTGGATGGAACATACAACTATCTGCGCTTTATCCTGACCCAGAGATATGGAACTGACGGTGGTGGCAATATGGAATTTGATCCCTTCGCAGAAATAACAGGTGCAAGCGACTGGAATAAGAAATGGACATACTTCCATATGGCAGAGTTCCAGATTTATCCTATAACATTCAATCAGGAACTGAGCCCAACAGCTAAGACCATGCAACAGGCCTATACAACAGCCAACAAGGTTGTCCTGAAGGATGTTACAGCAGAGGATTTTGCAACAGTCAAGAAGGCTTACAAAGATTATCAGACAGAGTACAATACATCTGTTGGCAAGGCTGTTCTTCCCAATGGAGTTGACGGTCCCGCTCCGTCTTATGCTCTCCAGAACAAGGCTACTGGTCTGTTCATAAAGGCTAAAGATGGCAGTACCAATGATGTTAACCTGAAGCTTATTCCCACATTCTTCAGCTATACGGCTCTTGGTTACGAGAGAAGTTTGCTGGGTGGTGTGAATATCAATGGCAATAGTTGTAATAACCTGCATGCAGGAGAGTCTAACCGCAGATTCTGCACATGGAGCTCGTCAGAAGCATACTCTAACTCTGGCCTCGTTATCCGTGAGGAAGGTCCTGTGGAGCCTGCAGAGTTCTCCTTCTATAAGGATATTCAAACAGGTGAGATATACAATTTCTGCTCTACCGTATCAATCACCAATAAGGGAGAAGGTGAAGCCTACGCGGGTATTGGCAAGTATACCGATGAGGACGGTGCCACCTTCCTTGCACTGAAGAAGATAGAAACGATAGAGGCTGGCGCACCTGCTTTCTACATCTTTGGCGATACAACCCAGTACGATGCAGAGGCTGAACCCGAAGCTGTTCTGTTCACAATGTCTGCTGAACCCGACTTCAAACTGGTGGGCGATACCATCAACGGCTTTATTGCTTGCCTGGTTAACCATCCAATTGGCGTTAATGACATATTCTTCGATGAGAATTATGCTACCAGTCTTGGCAAGACCGGTATGAACCTGGTTGCTCCAGCAGTATTGGTGGTTCAGGAGCTCTGTCCCGATGTTGATCCTAATGCCGAATACGACTTCAGTATCTGTCTCAGCGGTGCAGATGTGGTAGATAATGTGAAGGATGTTGCTACCGTTGTTAAGCAGATTAGCCAGCCCGGTGATGTGTACAGTGTTGACGGAAAACTTCTTAAAACAGGTGCTACCCTTAATAGCTTGAAGTCTTTGGGCAAGGGAATGTATATCCTAAATGGGATAAAGGTCATGGTTAAGTAATTTAACCCTATATGTATTATGTAAAAGGCGCCGAAAGGCGCTTTTTATGTTAAAAAACGTTTACAAGAGAAAAATATTGTATCATTTTTGCAAGAAAGTACAAATTTTCCGCTTATCTTTGCAAAATAAAGCGTGTAACCATACTAACTAAGGCAAACATAACTAACAAACAATATTTACAAACCTTAAAAACTTTTTAAAGCGATGAGAAAACGTTACTTATTTTTATTAATGTTGTTGTTCCCGTTGGCAACAATGTTTAAGTTGGGTAGTGCATTCGCAGCTGACCCACCAGAATCAGAGTATGAAGCAGCATTGGCTGCCATTACAGATGGTGCGTATTACATCACAACAGATGTAGACGGAACCAAGTTCTATGTAACTCAGGGAGGTAACCTGACAGACGACATAGAAGTTGCCTACATGTTTGGCATCTCAAAGGTTGATGCATCTGCTGCTGGTGATAAACTCTTTAACACTGCTTGGAAAATAGAGCCTAACAATGGATCTCATTTCTCTAACACTACTTTGACTAACGATAAGGCTAATTTGTTGTTTGCAGATGAAGTGTATCGTCAGGATAGTGGTAACGACCGTAATGACTGGGAAAGACAGATTTTCTATCTGAATCCGGAAACAGGCAAATATGCCATCCGCTCTTGTAACACCAGCTATGCAGAAAGTAGCTGGAAAGATGCCGGTCGTGCTTTCTGGACTTGGTATGTTAAAGATACCGAAGCAGATTATGTAGTGCCCACTCCATGCTATAGCTATGATGCGGCCTATATCTGGTCTTTTGAGTTGCCCGAAGAGAAGGCTCAGATAAAGATGGCGCTTGAGGGAATATACAATACTTATGAGCAGCAGGCTGTTGACGATGTTGACGAGCCTACATCTGTGAATATGTATTCAGGAGAAGGCCCTGGCTACGGCACACTTGCAGACTGGGATACTTGGCGTAAGTTCAAGGCTGAGCTTGACAAAATTGATCCTCTTTTAATGAAGTTCTTTGATGAGGATTATAATCCCGCTACTGACCCGGATTGTCCCGATTTGGATGGCGCTAATGCTTTGAAGAATGAACTTGATTCTATGTGGAATGTCCTTTTGGCTTCTGAAATTTCTTATAAGATTCCTCAGGACGGTTACTACCGCATTATTACCCGTATGCGTTACTATACCGACACGGAGATTCGTGACGAAGAGTCTGGCGAACTGATTGACACAGAACGCTCATACGTAACAAAGGCTGCGTTGGCTTCTTACGACAAGAACTTCCCAGGCAATGTTATGTTCGGTACCCTCAGAAAGGATTTGGCTAACTACGTATGGAAACTTACTCAGGTAGGCGACAGCGTTCTGATGCAGAATGTCGGTATGGGTACTTATCCCAACAAAGAGAGTTCAAGCCGCTTCTTGCTTACCGATGATCCTACAAAGATCAGTCACGTAACATTCGACTATGCTGCCAGTGATATTGTTGACTTGGATGATGACGATCAGGATGAAAGAGACATTTTCTACATCCGTTTGTCAAGCGATCCCCGTCATGTTGAAAGATACCTTCACCAGAATGGCCACAGCAGAGGTAAGGATTCTCACAAGGATCTGGACATGGGCTTCTGGAGAGGCACCTATGGCATGGGTGGTGAAGCTGGTATCTATGGTAGCGATGAGGGTACCAGTGAGTGGTATCTGGAGCCTGTTTCTGAGGATGAGGTTGCAGAACTTGTTGAGAAGTTCCAGCCTATTTTGCACCACGACGTACTGGTACAGGAGAACCAGGAACTTCGCGACGAGGTTGCTGCTGCTATCGAAGATTCTAAGGATATCATCAGAGAGGATATGATTACTGCTGCTGCTCAGCTGAGCAGTCCTAACAGTGACGAAGCAGAAGGAACTAACATCGGTAACTTGATTGATAATGACGGTGGTACCTTCTGGCATACCAGTTGGCACGGCTCGAACCAAGAGCCCCAGATGGTTTACAACGAAGGTTCATACCATTATCTGCAGATCGCCGGTATGGAGAAGATGGTTGGCAATGTCGATTTCTATTTCCGTCAGAGAAATGGTGCAGACCAAGACCATCCCGCTGAGGTTACACTCTTTGGTTCTGAAGATCCCGAGGCCGCAGATGCAGATTGGGTAGAATTTGCAAAATTGACTATTCCTAATGTTGGTAATGGTGCAGAAAACCATATTCCTTTCACTGTAGAAAATGCATATCCCTATGTACGTTTAATTGTTACGAAGGTTAAAAAGCAAGATGGCAGTGATATGGATCACCGTACTTATTGGCATGCTGCTGAGATTCAGTTCAGCACAGTTAAGGATAATCCAAGTTCTCGCTTCGTTGCTCTTGGTGAGATTGCTACAAATCTTGTTGATGCCTTTAACGAGAACCTGGCTATCGCTGATGCTGACATCGAGTTCAAAGATTACGAGAAGTTGCTTCAGGCTTACGAATTGTTCAAGGGCGGTTTGGTTGATCCTACCGAGTTGCGCAATGCACTGGCTAAGTATGCTAAGGTTACCGAGGGTGTTGTAGAAGGTACAGAACCCGGCCAGTGGGCAAGCACAGATGTTGCTAAGGCTTACGATAAGCTCTATGCCGAGGCTAAGGCTTACGAGGCAAGTGGTAAGTATACTCCCGAGCAGATTCATAAGTATGCTGCAATGCTGAAGGCTATGTCTAAGAGCGTAGCTGAGCAGGTTAACGGTGTTAAGACCGGTACTTGGTATCGCATTATGTTCCCAACAGAGGAAATGTATGATAAGTATGGATTCGACAAGTCTCCTGCAGACAAGACAAGCCTTCGCGAGGATCAGTCCATCATGATGGGTACCTTCGTTGCTCCTGCTTACGAGGTAACAGAAGAGGAAGCTGCTCCTACAGAAGAAGATCCCGAGGCAGTTGCTAACGTTACACATCTCGAGGCATACGAGAAAGATGCAGTCAGCGATGCTTCTCGCTTGTTCTTCATGGCTGACGAAGAGATTACAGATAAGGATCTCAGCGAGTTCCGCTTCATCGAGCGTCCTCAGGAGGAAGCTAATTATGTAGGTCTCTTCAGCGAGGTTATGGAAAACTCTGCTGTGGCTCTCGATCTGAGCACAACCTATACCAGAGGTGATGCCCTGATTACAGATGCTAAGCAGCTCTCAAGTAATGCAAGTGATGAAGCTGAGGGTAAGAACCTTAATGACTTGATTGATGGCAATCCCAGCACATTCTGGCACAGCGACTGGCACCAGAAAGCACGTGTTCAGCCTTATCTGCAGGTTGCACTGAATGAGCCTGTTTCTGGTCTTATCCAGGTAGGTCTTGTACGTCGTGGCAATGACTTCGGTCATATCGTTCGTATGTATGTTCAGGGTAGTAACGATGCCGAGAGCTGGACTAACATCGGTCACTTCACAACTCCTTACACTTCTCCCGGTGAGACAGTATTCAGTCCTGCTATTGATTTGGGCGGTTCTTACAGCTATCTGCGTTTCACTATTACTCGCAGAGCCGGTAATGATGTAGAATTTGATCCATTCCAGGAAATTACTTCAGCAAGTCCTTATGATAAGGATGGTGGTTGGACCTACTTCCACTCAGCTGAATTCCAGCTGTATCCTCTGACTGCCGACAAGGAACCTGTTGCAACAGCTAAGGAACTTCAGAATACTTATAATGATCTTAATAAGGTTGTTAATATCTATAAGAATCCTACAGCAGAGAACTTCACAGCTGCTAAGCAGGCATATAGCGCTTATCAGAACGAGTTCAATACTTCTGTTGGCAAGGCTGTTCTGCCCAGCGGTGCAGAGAAGGCTGCTCCTCAGTATGCTATCCAGAACAAGGCTAACGGTATGTTCATCCATTCAACCGATGGTAACTCTAACGACCTCTTCCTGAAGCTTACTCCAACATTCTTCCGTTACTCATCTCCTGGCTATGAAAGAAGCTTGTTGGCTGGTACTAACCTCAATGGTTCTGCCACCAATAATCTGCATGCCGGAGAGACTAACCGCAGATTGTGCACATGGACTTCTGCAGAGCCTTATTCTAACTCTGCTCTCGTAATCCGCGAGGCAGAAGCTGTTGAGCCTGCTGACTTCAACTTCAACCTGAGCATCAAGACCGGTGAGATTTACAACTTCACTTCTCCCGTTTCTATTACCAATAATGGCGACGGTGTTGCTTACGTAGGTCTTGGTCAGTATGCTGATACAGAAGGTGTAACCTATCTGGCTCTGAAGAAGGTTGAAACCATCGAGGCTGGTCAGCCTGCCTTCTACATCCTTGGCGATACTACTCAGTACGACGCAGAGGAAGATCCCGAGCTTGTTAAGTTCGCTATGCCTGCAGAACCCGAGTTCAAGCTTGTAGGTGATACCATCAACGGTTTCGTTGCTTGCATGGTTAACCAGCCTATTGGTGCTAACGACATCATCTTCGATGCTAACTTCGCTACCAGCCTTGGTAAGACCGGTATGAACCTGGTTGCTCCTGGTGTTCTGGTTAACCAGGCACTCTGTCCTGAGGTTGATGCTACCGTTGAATATGACTTCGCAATTTGCCTGAATGATCAAGACGCTGTCGATGGCATTAAGGATGTTGCTACTGCTGTTAAGAATGTTAGCAAGCCTGGTGATGTTTACAGTGTTGACGGTAAGCTCTTGAAGACTGGTGCTACCCTCAATAACCTGAAGTCTTTGGGTAAGGGTATGTACATCCTCAATGGAATGAAGGTACTTGTAAAGTAATCGAATCCTAATCTAGATAAAAGGGAGTTTTTGGGAATCATCCCAGAGGCTCCCTTTTTATTTACATACCCCCCTCCATCTCCCCGAGGGGAGGGAATTCTCAACTTTCAACTCTCTTAAATCTATTATTCAATGAAAACCAAGAGTCTGATAATGCTGGCATGCGTGGCTTATACCATGAATGGTGTAGCCCAAATAGAAGACTATGTACTGCCAGATGGTAAGGTGGTAAAGATAGACCGCAGCGTCTTTCCTGACTTGAAATACGATGTAACCCCAAGGCCTCAGCCTGCCGACTATGTTGCCAGGCGTAAGGCTCGTAAGGCTAAGTCCCAACTGCCTCCGTTTGTCTATAACGGACAGGATAAGTATTTCCCTCCCATCTTTAATCAGGATGGTGGTTCCTGTGGTTCTGCTGCGGGAGTAGGTTATCAGTTTACGCACGAGATAAACAGTTATCGTGATGCGGATGCTTCCCTGCCCGAGAACCAGTACCCCTCACATTTCACCTGGCTGTTGGCTTACCAGACCAGTTCAACAGAGGGAATGGCAAAAGGAAACGGAATCCCCAATGTGCCAACATACGGTGGAAGAACCTACAGCAGGCTCTTTGGTCCGCAGACGCATGACGACCCCGACTACGGTTGGATGCAGGGCTACGACAAGTGGTTCAGTGCCATGTGGAATAGGTCGGCCTATGACTTTTCAATGGCCCCCACCAACACGCCAGAGGGAAGGCAGGAGCTCAAGGAATGGCTCTATAACCATTGTGGTGATGAGACCATGCACGGAGGCGGTGTGGCAGGCATAGGCGTAGCTGCATACGGAAATTGGGCAGCTATCCCTACCTCTGCCGCCAATAAGGCTGCTGGGGTTGTGGGCATGAAGTACGTAAAGGCATGGGGCGATACCTTTAACCATGCACTTACCGTTTGTGGTTATGACGATCGTATAGAGTTCGACTTGGATGGTGACGGTAAGATAGGCGAGGTGGACGAGGATGAGGTAGGAGCCTGGATCATCGCCAATTCGTGGGGCGACGGTTGGGAGAACAAGGGTTTCATTTATTGTCCTTATAAATACTCCTATGCGGTAGGAACGGATACCTGGACCTGGACTCCAGGAGCCTTTGTTATCCGACAGGATTATCGTCCTCTGCGTACCATTAAGTTGCTGATGGATTACACGCATCGTAGTGAGTTGTTGCTCACTGCTGGTGTAGCAGAGAATCTGAATGCCACCAAGCCTGAAAAGACTATTCCTTTTGAACATTTCCGGTATGCAGGCAATACCTTAGGAGCAGATCCTGCTCCGGAGGTTCCTATGCTGGGCCGTTGGGCAGATGGCATACACAATGAACCTATGGAGTTTGGCTACGACCTTACAGACCTGACCTTCTCCGTAGATCGTACCAAACCTCTCAAGTATTTCTTTGTTGTCAAGACCAAGACGGGCGCTATCGGAACCGGACATATTTATAATGCTTCCATTATCAATTATGAAGTAGAGAATGATGGTGTGGAAATACCCTTCGACCAACAGAATGTGGAAATCAAGAATAAGGGCAGGGAAACCGTCATCAGTGTTATTGTACCGGGTGAACAGCTCTATCCTCCTACCAATCTTAGTGTGGAAGACGGGGTGCTGGTTTGGGAGGCTCCACAGACTTCCAGTCTTACCCTAACAGGTTACCATGTTTATGAGGGAGAAAAACTCGTGGCTCAGCTGCCAGCAGAGAAAACCTTCTACACGCCTGCAGATGGGGCGACAGGCCCCTTTACCGTAAGAGCAGTATATCAGGCTGGTCAGTACGGACAGGAGTCAGCTTCATCTAATACCGCTCTTTTGCAGATTCCACAACTGGGTTCAAATCAGATAGTCAACCTTACAGAGAGTGGAATCACCATACCCAATGCCATTTCAGAGATGCTGGGAAAGGCTACCATTGAGTTTTGGATGCGCAACGATAAGAACGTCAACTATTCCCATCAGGTAGGTCCCGGTTGGGGCAAGTTCCTCTTTCACAACAACAGCAACGGAAGCCTCTCCGTAGGGTGGGAGAGTAACAGTACCGACCGTCTGAATGTCTCCAACATTTTCACCACTACTAAGAAGTGGAACCACATAGCCATTGTCATAAACGGTAGTATGCTTTCGGTGTATGTCAATGGTACCAAGAAAGGTTCCATCACCTCTAAGACTTATTCGGGACTGTCAGCATTTGGCGACCTTCAGTTTGGCCATACAGATACCAATAACTGGTGGTTGGGCGGACTGGATGAGATTAGGGTCTGGAAGACAGCCCGTACGCAGACAGAGATTAGGAACAATATGCGTGTTCGTATAGCGGCTCCAGCTTTGCAGCCCGATTTGTTGGTTTATCTGCCTATGGAGACTATCGAGGTGAACGGAAAGACCCTGTTGCGCGAATGTATAAGCGGAAAGCATGCCACCTTCCATGTAGGTACCCATGAGGTCGTGGAGTCCGAAGCTCCCTTCACAGGTGCAGCACCTACTCCTACCCTCACCATTGTTGAGGATGAAGCCACCCACTTGGCTGGCATCCCCTTCCAGCTTACTGCCCAAACTACCCTCAATGCCATCAAATGGGAATGGAAAGCCCCCTCCATCTCCCCCTTTGGGGGAGTGAATAACTCTACACTTTCCACTGACTCTAAACTCTACACTCTAAACTCTCAACTAGTTACATTAAATTTCCCGTCCCCGGGTACATTTAATGTTGCCTGCACCGTCAGTTTCCCCGATGGAAGCGAGCTGACAGAAAGCAAGGAAATAACTGTGCAGCAGGGTGAAGCTCCTGTAGCAGCCTTTGAGGTCCTCAATGATACGCTTCCTGCTGGTGATAGGTTCAGCTTTATCAACAAGACGGAGGCTACAGGCTGCACCTATCAGTGGAGCATGCCCGGAGCCGAGGTAGAGCGGTTAGGAGGTACCAACGCTACTGCCCTGTATCCCATCGTAGGAACCTTCCAGGTAACCCTTACGGCTACCAATCCATATGGTTCTAACAGTGTGACCAAGCAGGTAACGGTACGCGAGTCGGCTCCTGCAGCACGCTTTGACATCTCTCAGACGGCGATCATGTTGGGCGAAGGAGTCCAACTTATTGATGAGAGTCGTTATAGCCCTCTCTCCTGGCAGTGGGAGCTGAGTAATGGTTGTCGTTCCTTGACTACCAGTGAACAGTCGCCTTATGTGGTTCCTACCGCTCCTGGCGTTTATGATGTCAGTCTGCATGTCACCAACCAGTTGGGCGAGAATACCCTTTCTATGGGACGCTATCTGATAGTCAGCAATGATGATGCCAAATCTTGTCTCAACTTCACAGGCTCAGAGCAGTTGTTGGTTTCTTGTCCGTTTACCGAGGAGCAGAAGGCACTTACCCTCGACTGGTGGATGCGTCCGCAGCAATATCAGGGCAGTGTGAGTCTTGCTTCGGCACAGGGTAGTTTCTCAACCTCTGTTGATAGTAAGGGTGTACTGTCCGTCAAGTTAGGCAGCAAGACCGTTCCTTCCGATGAAGGCTATATCCTGACGAATGAGTGGCACCATTATGCTGTTACTTACAGTACAGGAACGGTTAAGTTCTACCGTGATGGTTTACTCTTCTGTAGTCCAACCACCAAGTTGGCTACCCGTATGCCCGTTTTAGGTAGCATCACTATGGGGGCAGATGGTTTCAAAGGTCAGTTAGACGAAGTCCGACTGTGGGGCTCAGCACATACAGCCGATAAGGTAAAAGCATATAGCAATCAGCATATCAGTGATGTTCAGTCTGCCCAGGCAGAGGATAATCTGTTGTTGTATTATGATTTCAACCAGAATAGTGGTGATGTCTTAGACCGTACCTCCAATGCACAGCGTATAGGCTTTGGCCCTGATGGTGATGCATGGAACTCTGCTTTGGGAGTCTTCACCCTTGATACGGAAGCCCTGATGCACGGTGATATTTCATCCCAATACCTTACAAATTATAAGAATCCGTTCATTACCGGCTCAGGTACGGTCAATAGCAATAATAGCAGTCGTTTCCTGAAGCTGGCAATGCGCACAGCCCGTTCTAAGTGGCAGGATGCCAATGCCATAGTCAGGAACGGAATCACCACGGGAGCACATATTGATACCAGCCACCACAGTGATATCCAGTTCGAGACACAATGGAGCGGTTTTGCCACACCGTTATTGGATTATCGCCTATGGCAGGCAGTCACCCTCCCGGCAGGTCGTTATACCTTCAGTATCACGCATGGTGATGTGGATGACATGCAGACAAGCCGATTGGTAGTATGCGAAGGTAGCAAGATGATAAGCGATGCAGAGTGCGAGGAGAAAGCCATTGCATGGGCCAAACTTATCGATGGAATCGTTAATTTTACGCTTTCTGAAGAGACTGAAGTGTCTTTGGGAATCATTGTTAATCTTACCGGTCAGTCCAGTTTTGGTATCAATGCCTTCAAGTTGGAGGGTGTCACCATAGAGCCTCTTACTCCCTCAGATCCAACAGGCATAAAAGCCCCAACGTTCAATTCCCAATCATTATATTCCCTCCCTACAAGGGAGGGCCAGGGTGGGTCGCTCAATTCTCAATTCATTTACGACCTGAGTGGCCGCAAAATAGTAAATGGTAAATGGCTAAATGGTAAATTGCCAAAGGGTGTTTACATCCAGAACGGCAAGAAAGTGCTATATTAGTTTACTGTTTACTGTTTACCGTTTACTGTTTAAAGATGAGTTAAAATAAATATTTCAACTTTCGGATGTGATAGGTTATAACAAAAACCTCAAAAACCCTTTTTGTGTGGTTAAGGCTGTCGCCTTTTTTTTGCTAATGACATATCCTTTTTCTTGTGAGCAAGCTCACAGACAAAAGCCTATGCCATCATCATCATAGTCCCGATGGCACTTCAACCACACAAAAAGAAAAACCGAAAAAACATTCTGTTTCACAATATTATTGATTAATATTTATGTATACCAAATCCAGTTTTTGATGTTTTTCTTTTCTGGTGTTTAAGCCGCAAGGCTGTTTTCTATTTGGGCGCCAGAGAAGGCAAGTTCACTTGCATACGCTGATGGACAGATTGAAAACATGTGAGTGTAACTCATAAACAGCAGAAAAGGGTTTTCTTGGTTTTTTTCATTCACATAATAAACTCTCGAAACATAAATAGATTTCTCCCAGAGGAATTGATTCTTTTCTCTCTTATTGCTTTTTTTTATATTTACAAGGGAATCAAGGTAAATGTTGGTATTCTTGTTATTTTAACCTGTAAAATTTGTTTATAAGGAATATAATCTCTACTTTTGCATGGAAAATAGTAATTGCATGACTGCGCCCTTTAAAAAAGGGCGCCCTGAATATGCAATGGCTATTATGTAAAAGACAGGAGAATCCAGTCGCCGTACTGAAGGTCTATTTCACAGACTCACAAGGGATTACGCAATGGCTGGGTTAACCAATGGAAGATAATAATCGTTCTCTTTGGCATGCCGGAGGGGACAAGGAGAGGTTGTAACTTAGAGTGAAACGCTAACGTCAGGTGTAGCGTATACTCTTTTAAAAGTAGAATGATGGAAAATGAAAAGCGATGGTGTATCTTGCGCCATTCCGACTCTGACCTGATAGGAGAGATATTCAGTGGTAAGCGAAAGGTGTTCAATGCCTCTGAGGGAGATGTGCATCCCTTGCCGCCATTCGAGTATTTCATCCCCTTTGCCGATCTTAGGCAGAAGCCCGCTGATAGGCATTCGGATTCCGATGATGAGTATAAATCCTACGATGCGGTATTGGATGAAAGGGCTCTCCGTAACGACCTCCACCACTTTATCTTCATCTGCGCCACTAAGGAGCAGGTACTTTCCATTCTGGATGCCCCATGGATTAAGATGCTCCAGAATCGGCTCTATGCGTATCGCGACGAGAAGGGCGTACCCTTTGAAATCAGCAATTCCGATTTGGAGCGTTTCAAGACCATTCTCAAACGATTTGATTTCCAAATTATCAATGGTGATCCTTCCGAGGATGTGCAGACTGGTGACGAGGTAATTGTTACCAGTGGTCCCATGGCAGGAAGCGAGGGAAAAGTGAAAGAGATTCACGAACGGGACGGACAGATTCTGCTTACCATAGAACTGCCCATGTTCATGAACAGAATGCGTATAGCTGTTCCCGATATCAACATTGCCGATGTCCGGATTAAGGGCGAGAAGGCACAGCAGTTGTTGCAGGACCCAGTAATTGGCCGGTTCGAGGATGAGCTCATTGAGCTGCTTTGTCATTTGCATGGCAAGAAAGGCTCCCGCCAGTTGAATCAGGAGGACCAGAAGCAGCTTCGCTTCCTTTACCAGTATTCCGATATTGTCTTTGAGGACAATCCCGTTGATCAGGCCAAGTTTGCCGCCCTCATGCTCATCTGTGTCTATCTGATGAACGACAAAGAAGAAGTGACACGTCGCACCAAAGAAGTCGAAGAACTTTTGATTCAGGGTTCAGGGTTCATGGTTCAGGGGTCAGAGAACGAGAAGTCTGAAGTAGGAGGGCTGAAGGCTGAGGTTGAAAAAGATTCTTCAAGAGTTCAAGAAGAAGGAAAAAAACTTTCAACTTTCAATTTTCAACTTTCAACTGACTCTAAACTCTACACTCTAAGCTCTAAACTTAATGAGATAGCCGTCTATCTCATTATAGCATTGTTCATCGTAAAGCATGAAGTGCAGCTTCGCCAACAAGCCAAGGCTTGGTGCCAGAGTCATCCTGATTGTCCGTTGGTTATCCGTCGTTTCCTGTCTATAGCCAAGCAAATACGTTGCTAATTGACCTTACTGATACCATATTTTGTTGTAATTTTTTTTATTAACAATTAAAGCGAAATATGAGTATGAAAAAGAAAACAATGATTATTTGTGGTCTTTTGGCCACATTGTTCACAAGTTGTGAATCTCCCGTTATCACAGATGACGAGGAAACAGAAGACCCTCAGGGCAACCTGAAGGTTAGTATTTACCAGATAGAGCAGACTCCCTTTTCTGCTCTTACGCGTGCAGAATCAGGTATCGTCTGCTCTCGATTGAATTTTGCCGTTTATGATGAAGGAGGGGCGCGCGTAAAGCAAGTCAACCAACTTTCTTCCGAGACTAATTTCGGTACAGCCACATTTCAATTGCCTGAGGGCGACTATCAGCTGGTAGTTGTGGGCCATAGTAGTAGTGGCAATCCTACAATGACTGATTTGAAGAAGATAGCATTCTCAAACAAATTAGGATTTACAGATACCTTTCTCTATAGTAAGAAGATCACGGTTACAGACGAGCCGAATGACCTGAAAGTTGAGCTTAAGCGTATCGTGTCGTTGTGTCGGTTTGTCATAACAGACGATTATCCTGATGATATAGCAAGGATGCGGTTCTATTACACAGGTGGTAGTGGCGCATTTGACGCATCAACGGGCTTTGGTAGTGTTGCCAGCAAACAAGAGGTGTTTTTCGATGTTGATCCGGATCAAAAGCGATATGACTTATACACTTTTTTGCATGATACAGAGGGAACAGTCCACCTGACGGTAACAGCATTGGATAGCGGTGATAATGTGATATGCGAGCGCCCGTTCGATATCCCCATGATACAAAACCAGATAACATGGCTGACCGGAGCATTTTTCACCGGAGGTGCAGGCTCCACTGGTGTCACCATCACTATCAATGCTGATTGGGCAGGAGAATCCCATATCTCCTTCTAGCTTTGGCTGTTAGCCCTTGGCTTCTAAAACGTTAACCTTAACCCTAACCCTAACTGTTTATGAGTTTAAGGGTTCAAGAGTTCAAGGAGTTCAAGGAGTTCAAGAAGTTCAAGAATTGTTATCGTTATCGTTAACGTTATCGTTGAGCCCTTGGCCTTTGGCTACGATATCCAATAACCTATTAAGCCACTAAGCTATTAAGCTATTAAACCATTATCAATAAACAAAAGTTTAAGTTAAAAAGATGAAAAGATTGATTTTTACAGCAGCCGTTGCGCTGCTCGCTGCCTCATGCAGCAACGAAAATGAAGAGTTAGAAACAGAAACACTGGTTCCTGTGACCGTCCAAGTAAATGACTTCTCCGTAACGCTCGATGAATCAAATACCCGAGCCGAAGATGATGTCGCAAACTACTCAGGAGTAAAAGCCATTACCTTGGCATTCTACACCTCAGGTGGCGAAGAAGTCTACAAGGTCACCCAGCAAAAATCTGATAACACAACATATACCACCTTTGGGCAGTTCAAGCTCAATCTGTACAAAGGTTCCTATACTATGGTAGTTTTGGGCTACGGTCAGGGTGAGGGTGATGTGTTCACGCTCACCAGTCCCACAGAGGCTGCATATACCGGAGCTCATGCCCGTGAGACTTTCTCTGCCACTCAGGCAGTGAATATCACCAGCACCAATGCGGTGAATCTCAGTGCTACCCTTAATCGTATTGTATCCAAACTGGTAGTCCTGTCAACCGACAATCGTACGGAGGATGCTGCGAATATACAGGTCACCTTCGCAAAGGGCGGTAAGAGTTTTAACCCCACTACAGGTTTGGCCCTTTCTGATGAAGGACTCACCAATACGGTATCCATTTCAGCAGCGGTAGGAAGCAGTTCCACATCAGCCAGCTATCTCTTCTTGGCTTTTGATGAAGAGAGTATGGATATCACCATCGATGTGTTGGACAACCAGGGCACCTCCATCTCCCATAAGGTGGTTAATAATGTGCCTTTTAAGCGTAATCGTTCAACAAAGCTTACGGGTCCCATCTATAGTGCCTCTACCACCGCCACCTTTAAGGTTGAGACCGCATGGGAAACAGAGACCACCGTCCCCTTTAACTAAAAGGGGATTGGGTTTGGCCTCACTTTCTAAGAGAACAATAAACAAATAGCATAATAACGAACCAAATGAAAAGAATTCTTTTAGCGTTTCTATGTCTGACGATGCTCTCCAGTGTCGTCATGGCTCAGGGCATGTCTGATCGACAGGTCCTGCAGTTTATCGCCAGTGAGGCCAAAGCTGGTACAAGCCAGACACAGATTGTCACCAAGTTGATGCAGAAAGGCGTGAATATTGATCAGATTCGTCGTCTGCGCAACCAGTATGACAAGCAGATTTCCAGCAAAGGAATGTCAGGGGCTGCTGATGGCGCTGTGGGCATGGCAGCCTCTCGTATGAAGGCTAATAACGATGGCACCAAAACTCAGGAACTCACCACAGGCCGTGTTGGTTCTACTGGTGTTCTTGAGGGCAATTCTGCAGATGATGTTGAGGTTGTGGAACAAGACGTGAAAGCCGTACAGGGTACTGCGCCCGATGCCAATGGCAAGCAGGTCTTCGGACGTAGCATCTTCAGCCAGGCCAACCCCAGTTTCCAGCCCAATGCCAACACGCCAGTCCCTGACACATACGTGTTGGGTCCTGGTGATCAGGTGGTGGTAGATATCTATGGAGCTTCCCAGCAGACGCTGATTCATACTATTTCACCAGAGGGAACCATCACCGTTGAAGGATATGGTCCTATTCACCTCAGTGGTCTTACTGTAGCTGGTGCGCAGTCCAAATTGCGTAGCACCTTGGGATCGCGCTATCAGACAAGCAATCTTAAGGTATCGGTTGGTAACACCCGTACCATTCAGGTGAACATCATGGGCGAGGTGAAAGCGCCCGGAACTTACCATCTGTCTTCTTTTGCCAATATCTTCTATGCCCTTTATAGGGCTGGAGGTCCCAGCAATTTGGGTACGCTGCGTAATATTCAGGTCTTCCGCAATGGCCGTTTGGTCACCGTGGTTGACCTTTATGAGTATATCCTCAATGGCCGTTTGGCAGGAAATATAATTCTGCAGGACAACGATGTCATTCAGGTGCCTACCTACGAGTGCCTGGTGGGCATCACCGGTAATGTTAAGCGTCCCATGTTCTATGAGATGCGAAAGACAGAGAGTGTTGCCACCTTGTTAAAATATGCCGGTGGGTTCACGGGCGATGCAAATAAAAAGAGTGTTCGTTTGGTGCGTCAGAGTGGCGAGCGTTATCAAGTGTATAATGTCGAGGAGTTTGATATGGCCAACTTCAATCTCGAAGATGGAGATGCGGTTACTGTAGATGGCATGATAAACCGCTTCGAGAATATGGTAGAGGTCAAGGGTGCCGTATTCCGTCCCGGTCAATTCCATTTGGATGCAAACATCTTCAGTGTCAGAAGCTTAATCGAAGCAGCTGAGGGCCTGACTGAGGATGCTTATACCGAACATGCTGTACTGCACCGTCTGAAGGAAGACCGTTCTTTGGAAGTTGTACCGGTAGATGTGAAAGGCATCATGGAAGGTACGGTAGCTGATATTCCTTTGAAAAACGAGGATGTGTTGTTCATCATGACACAGGAGGACCTTCGTCAGCTGCGTACAGTTACCATCTCAGGCGAGGTGATGAGCCCCGGCACTTATCAGTATGCGGATAATACCACTATTGAGGACCTCATCGTTATGGCAGGAGGTCTTACTGATCAAGCCTCGCTCATGAGAGTAGAAGTCAGCCGTGTGTTGCGTGACCCGTTGGCTACAAAGAAGAGCGACCAATATACCAAGAAGTACCACTTTGACCTGAAGAATGGTCTGGTGATTGACAACGAACGCAATTTTTTGCTGGAACCATACGATCATATCACCGTCTATTCCAGCCCGGTATATTCTCAGGCTCGAGTGATTACCGTGAGTGGTGAAGTGAATTGGGAAGGTACTGTGGCGATGGAGCAACGAAATACTCGTTTGAGTGATGTTATTTCCATGGTAGGTGGTGCCACACCACATGCCTACTTGAAAGGGGCAACACTGCTGCGTCGCATGACGGATGATGAGCGCAGGCGTATGTCTGCCACCATGTCAGCTATACGCGATATTCTCACGGAGAATGGCGATTCGGTCTCTTATGCAAAGCTGGATTTGGACAATAACTATCCCGTTTATATAGATTTGGATAAGGCCATGAAGAATCCCGGCGGAGAGGCAGATATCCTCATGCGCGATAGCGACCAGCTCTTTGTGCCGGAGTATGATCCTGTAGTCCGAGTCTCGGGTGATGTTATGTTCCCCAATACCCTTTACTATGAGGCAGGTAAGAAGTATAAGTATTATGTGGAGGAGTGTGGCGGTTTTGGCCATCGAGCCAAGAAGTCCAAGACGTTCATTGTATATCAGAACGGTAAGGCTGGTCTTGTAAAGAAAGGTGCGATGCCTGAACCTGGTTGTGAAATCGTAGTGGTGAGCAAGAAGAAAAAGTCCGGTTGGAATATTGCTATGTTTACCAGTGCACTCACAGGAATCAGCAGTCTTGCCTCCATGATTACTGCTATTAGTGTATTGACAAGGAAGTAGTTTAACAACTTGAAATAGGAAGTAATATGTCTGCAGAGAATCATTATAACGATCAGCAGGTCGAGAACAGAAATAACGAACAGCTCCAGAAGGAGGCATCACCTGTTGGTTTCATGAAGATATACAAGGATCTTCTCAAGCACAGGAGACTTTATTATAAGGTGCTACCCGTTACCTTCATTTTAGCTGTTATCTATACGCTGTCTTTGCCTAATTATTATTGTTGTACCGTAAAGCTTTCTCCGGAAATGTCCAGTTCCAGGGCAAGTTCCGGGTTAATGTCGCTGGCCAGTAGTTTTGGTTTTAATATGAGTAAGGGAACTGGCGGTATGGGTACAGAGGCATTGTTCCCAACTTTATATCCCGACTTGGTCAACTCCACAGACTTTAAGGTTAGCTTGTTCCCTGTACCGGTGACTATTGAGGGTAACAAAGAGAAGGGTATCAAGGATCGTACCATGCCTTATTATGATTATCTTGTTAATGAGCAGAAAAAGCCGTGGTTCTCTGTTATCCTTGGTGCTCCTAGAAAACTGATTGGCTTGGCTTTGTCATTGTTCAAAAGTCAGTCCTCAGACGGTAGCCTTCAGAAAGAGACGATAGACCCTTTTCGATTGACTAAAAAACAGGCCATGGTAGTCAAGGCCATTAACAAGAAAATTACCTGTGATGTCGATAAAAAGATGATGGTCATCACCATTAAAGTAACTGACCAAAATCCTGTGATTGCCGCCACCATGGCAGATACCGTTAAGACTCGTTTGCAGAAATCTATCACAGATTATCGAACGAGCAAGGTACGCGTGGATATGGAGTATTATGAGAAGATTAATGCGGAAGCGAAGATTCGTTATGAGGAAGCACGACAGAAATATTCTGAGTTTGTGGACGCTAACCAGTACATCATCCTTCAGACCGTTCGTCAGAAGCAGGTTGACTTGGAGAATGAGATGCAGCTTCAGTACAATGCGTATATGCAGACAGCTCAACAACTCTTGGCTGCAGAGGCTAAGGTACAGGAGGAAACGCCCGCTTTCACCACACTTCAGAGCGCCACGGTGCCTGTCAGGAAAGCTGGTCCTGCCAGATCTAAGATGTGTTTGATGTTCCTCTTTTTGGCATTTATCGGAACATCTGTCTGGATTCTCCACAAAGAAGGTGATCTTCTATCTCTTTTCACCTCAAATGATGAAGAAGAGCCTGACACATCAGACACCACTCAACAAACTGCTCTCATCCAAACTCTTCTCAGCCTAAATGCTAAAAAGTAAGAAGACTATTTACCTTAACCTGAGTTCGAGGAAATATAATTGTCTATAAATAGCCTGACACACTGTTTTTTACACTCTTCATACCCGGCAGTCAGGACCTTTTCAACCCCGATTTTTGGAATCGGACTTACATCGGAGGTACATCGGAGGTACTCCGGGGTATCTTTTTGTTGCTCAGTTACTCATAAATAAAGTTAAACTCAAGTGCTGCTGAATTTAGAAAAAAAATGATTAACGTTGGAATTATTGGATGCGGCTTCGTTGGTGGAGCTAACTTCTTACATCATCCACTCCTCTAAAAACTGGTTTTCAATGTTTTTCTTTTCTTTCGATGTTTAAAAATAATTCCTCAACAAGATAAAAACAGAGAATTATGAACCTACAGTACATACTGATTTTTGTAGCATCGTGTGTGGAAGCCGCAGCCCGCAAAGTGGGGTGTAGCACCAGCGAGATGTACCGCCGCATGAAGCGGGTGGGACTCATCCACGGGTTCATCATCCCGGGATATGAGGCGCTACACAGCCAGTGTCGCGAGCACGTGACCGAGGACGTGCTGGGTGCCCTCAGCATCTGGGAGCAGAAGCAAGGCATTGTGCCGGCACAGTAGTAATCAAGCAGAAACGTAAGACAGATATGTATCACGAAGCAGGAGGTGGTAGACCGCTACCTGCACTTCACCGACAGTTATAAAGTCAAGGCTTATGTTGAGTGATTTGTTGATGTGGAACAAGATAGGACGCATTGTGACGCTCCTCTCCCAGCGGCTCGATGTCAGTGGCGAGCGCGCACTGGACATCTTCTATACCTCGCGCACCAACGAACGCCTGCACGATGAGCATACAGGCCTCTACCTGATGAGCGACCTCTATTTAGTAGATGAAATCATTATGGAATTAAGGGAGCATAGAAGATGTAAAAAGATAAATGAGGATTTAGAAAAGAATGCAAAGTAGTTAAATGAGATAGAAAGGAAAAGTTAATTTGTCTGACATCTGACATCTTCCCTCGGAATCCTCTTCCTTCATCCCTCAGCCATCAGACATCTAATTGCACTGTCCCTTGTCACCTCAATTGGAGAGTAGTTGGAGAGTAGTTGGAGAGTAACTGGAGAGTAGTTGGAGAGTAGTTGGAGAGTAACTGGAGAGTAGTTGGAGAGTAGTTGGAGAGTAGTTGGAGAGTAGTTGGAGAGTAGTTGGAGAGTAACTGGAGTGTAACTGGAAAGTAATTGGAGAGTAACTGGAAAGTAATTGTCGAGTAAAATGAAGATAATACAATCAACATATCAGCCGTTTCTGACCCTTGACTATATCGTTAATGAGTCAGAGAATAAACTGTTTGACAGAAAGTCATCGAGAATAAAGCCTAGCGACTTAGCTCCTATAATTTCTGCATTTGCTAATGCGGAAGGGGGAACTGTAGTAATTGGTATTGATGACAAGACGAAGGCAATAGAAGGTCTAAATGCTTTAAGTTCTGACCAAGTTAATGATTTGGTCTCAGCTCCCAAGGATACCTGTATTCCTATGCCACAGTATCATGAGGAGTTTCTAACTGTAACCAACAAAAGTGGAAAGACAGATAAACTATTACTTCTACATATTGAAGCAAGTCATGAACAAGTAATCAGAACTATTAATGGGTCTACCTATCTTCGTGTGGCAGACAGAACGAAGGAACTAAAGGGCGATGATTTGCGAAATCTGGAATATAGTAAGAATGTTCGTCGTTTTGAAGATGAATGTAATCCTGATGCTACAATAGATGATTTGGATACAGATCTACTTGATTCCTATATGAATATTCTGAATGCAAAGAATATGACTTATGAACAACTGCTAAATGCACGTGGCTTCATGAGAAAACAAAATGGAAAGGCAAAACTTACCAATGCTGCTGTGTTGCTCTTTGCAAAGAATATAATCCAGTTTTATCCAAACTGTCGTATTCGATTCATTCGATATGATGGAACAAAGGCGAGAACTGGCGAGGATCTTAATATTACTAGAGACTATAATATGGAAAGACCGATATTGGGAATTATTCAAGAGGCAAAAGATTTCATATCTAGTCAATTACGTGAATTCGTAGCACTCAATCCTTCTACAGGTAAATTTCAATCAGTTCCTGAATATCCTGAATTTGCTTGGCTAGAGGGCATTGTAAATGCCGTTACTCATAGAGAGTATGCTCTTGCAGGACGTTATATCCTTGTTAGTATGTATGATGACCGTTTGGAGATAGAAAGTCCTGGTAAACTACCCAGTATAGTAACCTTGGATAATATAAAAGAAACAAGATATTCTCGGAATCCTCGAATAGCACGAATATTAACGGATTTCGGTTGGGTAAGAGAACTGAATGAGGGAGTAAAACGTATTTACTCTGATATGGAAAAATACTTCCTTGATGATCCTGTTTATAGTGAACCTGGTCAATCTGTTCGATTAGTGCTTAAAAATAATATTGTGATGCGTAATCTCCGCAGGAAAGGACGCGCTTTGGAATTTATAGGCGAGGATTTGTGGGCGAAGTTAGATGATGTGGACCATGAGATACTTGCATATTTAGCGAGCAATATTAAGGTTCGAAAAAGCGAGTTAGTAGGCCATACGAGGAAGTCTAACAGTACAATTAGTTCACATTTAAAAACATTGGTAGATAATGGTTTTGTAAAGCCAAATGGAGGCCTACACGACCCAGGAAGAACCTATTCAATTATAACAAAAGACTATGAATAGGGTGATGGCGAAACATTAAGAACATTATTAGAGACAGGTGCCTCAGTTCGCCAGTTACAACGGCTGACGGGCTTGGGACGAGGGATTATACAACGCGTCTAAAACGTGACACGAACCTGTCCCCTCTGTCCTGATAAGCAAAAGCAGGCTTCCAAGATGAAACACTTTGGCGAAGTCCTCTCCGACATTGTCATGCCTGACTTGCAAACTCAGGAGACCGAGTCTTCTTTGGAGATAAACTTCTTCATTGGCAAACTAAAGCATACCGTAAAGCGAGTGCGCAAGGAAAAAGGAAACAACTAGGATTGGTGTAAAGCTGAGAATTATTTGAGTTAGCTCAAGGAGGGAGATGATAGTAAACGTCTTCAGTGGGACATCCGACCTCAGACATTCGACATCATCCCTCAGCCATCAGCCATCTTACATCAGACATCTTTAGCAATTAACAGTTAACAAATTAACATTGCGATTCACCAGTTGAGAGCATGAAGGGTACGGAAGTTATTTCAAAACCCCAACTCACCTCCATGATCCACTTCCTTGAGGAACGTGATGAGGCGAGTAAAAAGTTAGACGAGCAATTGAAGGTAAAGAAGAAATAACATCATCCATCATCCATCAAACATCATCCATCTTATACACATCTTACATCTCGAAGCACATCTGCCATCAGCCATCTGCTATCAGCCATCTTACATCATCCATCTTACATCATCCATCTTTAACAATTAACAGTTAACAAATTAACATTGCGATTCACCAGTTGAGAGCATGAAGGGTACGGAAGTTATTTCAAAACCCCAACTCACCTCCATGATCCACTTCCTTGAGGAACGTGATGAGGCGAG
>JAFXZY010000005.1 GCA_017541025.1 Bacteroidaceae bacterium
CAATGTGTGGGGATGTCATGACTTGTGCGGGAACTTGTTCACAGGCACAAAGCCATGAGCCACCACAGAAGCTCGAAGAGCTAAGACAGCTGAAGAGGGGTTTTCCTGGTTTTCTTTTATCAACAAAAGTGAAGAAGAACCATATGGTTTCACAGAGATAAATTCCTCAAAAGATGCAAATAGGTTAATATGGGAATTGGCTTTCCGTAGAGTCTCTATAGACAAAAAAATAAAGAAAGCAGTACAGATTCTATCAAAAAGTTCAAGAATCTATGATTGGTTTATTATGTGTGCCGCTGAATATAACCGATCTTTGAACGCCAAGGCAGTTGACCCTCATTTTAAATTGGAAAAATTTGCTGTAGGTAAGATTAAGGAGCGTTATTCCATAGAAACAAGCATGGATTCCGATGAACTTAAGATAATTCAAAATAAGATAAAAAGAAATTTAACGGTAAAAAATAATGTGTATGGGAAAATGGCACATAAACTTATAAGCCAGTTAAAAACTCCCAATTCCAGATTTCACTTATCCTATGATTTCACTAACGAGAAAGATATTGAGGAATTCATTTCGTGGTATAACGTAATTAAACGTCCCATAAATAAACAGACAATAAATCAAATAAGTCGCGAAATTATCTCCAAGGGCGGCTCAGAAGAGTTGTTCCAGGATATGGTAGAATCATACAATTTCGACCTTATTGGGTCTGATGAAATAGATGAAGAAGATGATGAATTCTAAGAATATGTTTATATAAGAACCATTATAGTTATATCGCTTCCCCTCTCTAACGGTCCGTGAGGATCATGAGGAATATCATTATTAAATATGGATATGTTAGTAAATTTTCATTAGGTTAATTTAAATGGTTGGTATTTACCAATCAACCTCCGCCGTCTGCGACAGATAGCGGAGTTTTTTTGAAGAAAAGTATTGTTTTTCAAAATATAATTTGTAATTTTGCGGCATAAATTCAAAATGTCAGTTTGAAGATTAATGAATAAGGCGGTTTTAAAACAGATATTGGCATCCAATCAGAAGGATGTAGAGAATTATCAGGTAGTACCTCGTGAGTTACCTTCCGACGAGTTCGAAAGGCGTGTGTTCATCGGCGTTCGCAGAGCAGGCAAATCATTCATGCTTTATCAGAAGATGCAACAGATGCTTGCCGAAGGACGCGGTTGGGACGGTATGCTCTATCTTAATTTTGAGGATGACCGTCTGGCAGATTTCACTGCTGAGGATTTTGAGCTGATTCTGGAGTGTCATGCCGAGATGTACGACCAGCGTCCCATGCTCTTCCTTGACGAGGTGCAGAACATCGACGGTTGGGAGAAGTTTGCGCGTCGTATGGCTGATGCAAAGTATCGGGTCTGGATTACTGGTAGCAACGCAAAGATGTTATCATCAGAGATTATGACCACCCTTGGAGGCCGTTATCTTACCACTGAGGTCTACCCATATAGCTTCCAGGAGTTCCTTAATGTCAAGGAGGTGCCCTTCAATGAACATGCCCTGTTGGCCACCGAATCACGTGCCAAGATGCTGCGCGCGTGGAGTGACTACCTGCATTGGGGAGGCCTGCCAGAGTCTGTTGGGCTCAGCGTAAAGCGTGACTACCTGACCAGTACCCTCCAGAAGATTTATCTGGGCGATATTGTCAGTCGCAATAAAATCTCCAATGCCAACCTCCTGCGTCTGCTGCTTAAGAAGCTGGCCGAGAGCGTTAAGCAGCCCGTTTCCTACAACCGGCTCTCCAACGTTCTGTCGTCGGTGAGCGGAAAGATTACCATGCCCACCGTCAGCAAGTACATCGAATATTGCGAGGACGCATGGCTACTCCTACGTCTGCGCAACGTGTCTGCCGCCTTTGCCGACAAGGAGACTTTGTGCAAATACTACTTTGTAGACAACGGAGTACTCAACCTTTTCCTGCTTGATGGCGATACTTCGCTCCTTGAAAACCTCACCGCCTTGACCCTATTCCGCAAGTATGGTCATGACAAGGATAACGAGCGTGTGTTCTTCTACAATGACAAGGTCGAGGTGGATTTCTATGTTCCAGAAGATAAGTTGGCCGTACAGGCATCCTATAGCATCACCCAGGCAGAATCCACTTTTGACCGTGAACTTGAAGCCCTGAAAAAACTGCCAAAGGTTTTGCCTTGTGACCGTCGCGTCATCCTGACCTACGATGAGTCGGACACTATCACCGATGAGTTTGGCACCATTGAGGTCATGCCACTTTGGAAGTGGATTCTATGTGGATAGTGTGCTTTCTGTTTCGTACCCATTGAAATCATTAATAACCATTAACCTTTCAACAGTCTAACGCCTTACGCCTAAAGTCTAATTAACGCTGTCTTTGTTTTTTTGTTTATGTTTTTGTCTTGAACCCTTAATCGGTTAAGGTTATCGTTTTCGTTATCGTTATGGTTGAAATATGAGGCGTCTTCCTTCTACCATCGTTTACTTTTTTTCATTGCCTAACGCCTATTTTAATCTCTCACTTGTTAGTCAAATGTTGATTTTATGTCAAATAGTGTCATCTTTTCTCGTTTTCCACATAAATAATGCTGTTTAATTGCTAAATAACATATCATTAACACTTTTTTGCTCCAAATTCAAATTTTCTTTAAAAAAATCTCCAAAATATTTGTTGGATATTTTTTTTTTCCCTATGTTTGCCTTTGAAATCTCGTTGTGGATGTTATTTATGGCACAAAGGAAGCGTTCTTACCGCCATTGCATGCAAATGCAAATGTTCACATGACCACGCCGGACAAAAGAGCAGAAAACTCTGAAGTGGTAGGGTGGGTAATCGAGATAAAGATATAAGAAGGCGTTTACTTAGGCGCTCTGTTCTTGACGGACTGGAACTTCGCAAATTCTTAGGAATAGTCATGAACAAAGCAACGGTAGATGTCCATGGTGTGTATATAAGTTTCTTCTTGGAGAATTATATTCATATCGGCGTGGGCTCTAGCGTTGTCTGTTCAACTATTCCAGGCAATGCGAAGGCCTCAGTTCGTGGGACAGACAACAGACAGTTCCACGCTTTTTTTGTCCCTGTGTGTAAAGCTAGTTTTAATTAGGATTACTCGACCGTTAGTGTACATAATTATTTACAAACCATGATAATAATGTAATTGCATTTTTTTTAGTTTACTTAAAGGGGTTTAACTTACCAGTTCTATTACTTATAAGTTGACAGAAATTCTATTCTTCTTTATCTGGTAACAATGAAATTATTTATACATATTTATTATTAACATAAAATAATTCAAAATGAAAAGAAACTATTTTTTAAGCATTCTTGCAATGGCTTTATTCGTGTGCATTGGTTTTTCTTCATGTAGTAAAGAACCAACTCCAGAGTTGAAGGTTTCTCCCACGTCAATCAAGTTAGAATCTGTTGGAGGAAAGAGTGTAACTTTTGACATCTTTTGTAATACGAGCTGGAAAATAGAAGTGGATGAAGATTGGGTTGAAGTCTCACCATCTTATGGAACAGAGGATGGAACTATTGAAGTTACTGCAGAAGATAACCCAGATGACAGCAAACGCACTGCTACTATAAGCATAAAAGCGGGTGAACTGGAAAAGAAAGTAAAAGTGACGCAGGAAGCAGGGCAAAGTTTAAGCGTATCCCCACAGAATCCCCAGCTTGCAGCCGACAAAGGAGCTACAGGAAATTTCACTATTACTGCAAACACTAGTTGGAGTATAACGGGGGTTCCATCATGGCTTTCATTATCAGCAACACAAGGTAGTAATACTACAACCATTACAATGACAACCACAGAGATGAATTTCAGTGATACTCCACTAACTGCCACACTTACCGTTACTGCAGGGGAAAAGACTGCAACAGTAACCGTAACACAAGAAGCAAAATTTGATCCCACTATCAAAGTTTGGGCCGAAAATGAACTTATTATGAGTAATGGTTATTATACAGACCTCAAATTTAAGAATGTATTAGGCTATCACGAAGGCTATTATTATAAGTATGCTTTTGAGGTGAAGACGGAAGAGGATATTTATAATGAAATCATTCAAGGTGACGTATATGGGTCTGATGTCTATGACTATACCATAATGTCGGGTCTAACCCCTAGTACAGATTTTGTCTATTGCTGTGTTCCTTATTCAGGCGACAGCAAATCACGTAAATATGGCAAAATGCTGATTCAGAATTTTAAAACCAAGTCGAATTCCACCTATTGCGATGCCGCAGTATCGGGATCATTTAATTCATCTTATTGGACCTATACAATTACTAAACAGCAGCGGTGTCACCATTATTATATGCTCTATACTTTTGATGGTAGTGCAGAAGCCTTATACAGTTCTGCTCAGATTGAGTTGGCATTGGTTATACGCAACAGGATAGAAGATAAAACCAATTATCCTAACTATGACTACTATCTAAACGACGGGACATCACGTATCGAAAGAACTGCAGGTGACTACGCATTCTTCCTTTGGACTTGGGGGGTTGATGATGCTGGTAATTTTTCCGGCAATATTTGTGGCACCTATGCAAATACTTCATCATCAGTACGACCCTTTAATGTTTTAGAGTCACCAGCAAATAGTGAATTAAAACCAATGAAGAAATTGACACGTCAACAGATGAATGAAAAAAACAAGGATTTGCGGATTGTTGTGAAATAAATTTACATTTATGATCAAAAGCGAGAAAAGAATTTCTTCCTTCATGGCCATACTCCTAATTTGGGGGTATGGCCTCACTCTCCCGACATTATCTAATGCTGCTCAAAGAACCAAACATGTTACAGACAGCATAGCATACGCTATGATGAATCGTTCTGAGATGTTATCTAGAGGTAACAACAAAAAGTGTTTTTTACCAGAAATACGCTTGCGCTCCTCTGAACTTCATGATATGTCAAGGCAAAAACTTGGCAGTGACGAAGTTTTTTATGTCTATGGAGATTCAAGTGGTGGGAAAGGGTTTGTGATAGTGTCGGTTGATGACAGGATGCCAGAAATCCTCGCATACTCTCACGAAGAGTCTTTCCAGTCAGAAAGTATGCCTGCATCAACCCGCTATTGGTTAGAGTGTTATATAGATGAGTATCTGAGTTTATATTCATTGAATGCACAGACTGATGAAGCTCTATCGCAATCTACAGATATCCGTCCAGATGGTGTTGAACCTATTTTAGGGAAATTACCTTGGGGGCAAAGTGACCCTTACAATGGACTCTGCCCTCTTTCTTTTGGAGGGAGATGTGTTGTTGGGTGTGTAGCAACAGCGATGTCTCAGGTAATGTGGACATATAAATGGCCAGCATGCGGAAAAGGAAATATAGAGTACGAAACCCGTACTCATCATATCCGAGTAAAGATGAATCTTGCCGACCATCCTATTCGCTGGGATATGATAAAGGAGGAATATCAAAGAGGGAAATATTCTGAGGAAGAGGCAAATGCTGTGGCAACATTAATGGCTATATGTGGTGCAGCAGTTCATATGGATTATGCACCTGATGGGAGTGGCGCTCGTCAGAGTGACATACTAAAAGCCTTGGTCAACAATTTCTATTATGATCCCGATGCAGCATTCTTACCCCGTGAGTATTTCACCTCTTCAGATTGGCATAGTTTGCTGCTTTCTGAACTAAACTCGGGGCGTGCTGTAAACTATGCGGGCCAAAGCCGAACTGACGGAGGTCATTCTTTTGTTATTGATGGCTATGAAGCTGGCAGCAGTGCGACAAACCCCTATTATCATTTGAATTGGGGATGGAATGGTCACTGCAATGGATATTATTCTTTGCCGAATTTACACCCATCTGAGGATGGGAGATACTATGTTAAAGAAGGATTTACGACAGGTCATCAAATGCTTATTGGGGTACATCCTGACGATGGAGAAACAGAGGCAAACAAAATGCTTAGGGCTGATGGTCTTAGAGTCATGCAGGCGCTTTTAAAACCAGGTGAATCTTCTGTCTTACGTGTGAATGATATTAGTAATTTGTGCTATCGAACATTCCAGGGTCAGATTGCCTTACAACTACGTGACGAAGAGGGGAACTCCTTCATAGTAGGGAAAACGCCAATAGATCCTATACCATTTCTAGAAAATATTTCAAATCAAAACTTTTCTTTTACCTTACCAGAGACTATCGAAGAGGGGAAGTACAATGTTAAATTGATAGGGATTAATAACGACGGACAAATAACAGAAATGTATTCACGCTCTTCTCCTCAAATAACAGTTTCCCGGAATCCGTATGGAGATGAAGAATCGGATGGATTAACTTTATTGTGCTCTTCCGAATTTGAAGTTTATAAGCAAACAGAATTAGATAGTATTCTCAATGTGAATATTTATGAATTGTATAATTATTCGGATGAAATATTAGAAGGCGATTTGCAACTGGAGATAGCATCAAAAGATGGCACGTCAATCATGACAATCGGAACATCTGTATGGCATCCGGCATTTGGTGCACAGGAGGCAGAGCAATTCCCTGTAACATTATATGGTTCTGTACCTGATTCATTAAGCAATGGAGAATATAGACTTTATGTTTTATTCTACCCTGTAGGGCAATCATCTGCATGCAGAGTGAAGTTTTATGACCGAATAGACCCTACGAAAGTTCCTGTGGAATACTATCTCCCAATGATAATTAGTGACAAGGGAATCGTTGTCAATAATGTCTCTTTTCCGAATACGACAAATATTCCTGCATTGTTGAATAAAACTCACGTACATCCTTATATTTGTTCTATTAATGGCATTTTGCAACAAAACAAAAGAAAAGGAATCCACATCATCCGTATGAGTGACGGAACGTGCAAAAAGGTTTGGATTAGACAATAATAGTATTGATGCCATGGGGGTGTGTCAAAATAGGCACATCTTCATAAAAAAAAATAATAATAACCAAAACAGTTATGAAGGAAAACAAAAACGAAGAACTCCAGTCGCGAAGGGAGTTTTTCAAGAGATCAGCAAAAAAAGTTCTACCAATAATTGGTCTTGTAACTTTTACTCCTATGTTTTTTTCTGCATGTGATAAAGAAGATGATCTTCTTGGGAACTCGTCCTGTTCATGGTGCAGCAATGGTTGTGGATCTGCTTGTAGTAATAATTCAACATCATCATCTTGTTCTGATTGCAGTTCTGTTTGTTCCTCAGAATGTCAGGGGCAGACGAAGCAATCAGGTGGTGGCTGTACAGGTTCTTCATGTAGTAGCCAATGTGCCTCAGAATGTCAGGGGTATACAAAAAGTAGTGGTTGTACAGGCTCTTCATGTTCAGGTTCTTGCGTAGGCTATTGTAAAAATGGGTGTGGCGGAAAATGCAAAAATGAGTGTGGTGACGGATGTAAAGAATCATGCGCTAGAAAAGTGGCTGCATGTACCAGTTGCTCTTCTGCTTGCCGTTCTGGCTGTTATACAGGTTGTTCTAGTGGCTGTTATTATCATGCCAATCTAAGTTAATTGGTTCGGTAAATGATAAAAATTAAGGAGAATAGTGGAATTTGGCAATCAGGTGTTGCTAAGACTATCACTTTCATTGTCACCAAAGACTGTCAGTTGGCATGTAAGTACTGCTACTTAGTTGGGAAAAATTCTAAAGAGCGGATGACATGGGAGATGGCAAAGAAAGTCATTGACTACATTTTGGATCATGAAAATGATTTTAAAGAAGAGAGTGTCATTTGGGACTTTATTGGCGGTGAGCCATTTCTGGAGATAGACCTTATAGAAAAGATTTGCGACTACTTAAAAATGGAAATGTATAGAAGGGACCATCATTGGTTTAATTCATATCGTTTTTCGTTTTCTACTAATGGTATCAACTATCATGAGGATAAGGTGCAGCAGTTTATCAAGAAGAATTATAGTCATCTAAGTATTGGTATCACAATTGACGGAACTGAGTTAAAACATGACTTGAACCGTGTGTATAAACATTCGGAGAAAGGTTCGTATAAAGATGTCGTTCGGAATATTCCTTTATGGCTTGAACAATTTCCAGAAGCAGCAACGAAAGTTACTATTTCCTCGCCAGATATTCCGTATATCAAGGAGAGTGTGCTCCATCTCTATGACTTGGGTATTAAAGAGGTGAACATCAATTGTGTATTCGAGGACGTATGGAAGGAGGGTGATGATGCACTCTTTGAGGCACAGTTAATAGGGCTGGCTGATGCCATTATTGATATGGGCCTCTACCGTGATCATGCTTGCTCCTTCTATGCTGATTTTTTAGGAAAGCCGATGGATCCGGAACGTGACAATCAGAACTGGTGTGGTGCGGGCAAAATGTTAGCAGTTGATGCGGCTGGCAACTTCTATCCCTGTACGCGCTTTGCTGCTTACTCGCTTAGGTCTAAACCTGCTTGGATTATTGGCAATGTGAAAGATGGCATAGACCAGAATAAACTACGCCCGTTCCTGACGCTGGATCGCACGACCCAAAGCAAGCAGGAGTGTATTGACTGCGAGGTGGCTTCTGGCTGTGCGTGGTGTCAGGGTGAAAACTATGATGCTGCTGATACACATACTATCAATCAGCGAGCTATGGCTATATGCAAAATGCATAAGGCTCGCGTCCGTGCCAATAACTATTACTGGAACAAACTCTATCGTAAGTTAGAGATAGAAGGAGAACGAGAGGAGTTTGAGAAAAACAAGCGCGAAGTAAAACCCGAAATCTGTTGATTACGATGCTACAATACCTTATTATATTATTAGATAAAGGAAGTTCCTCGTTTTGTCATTACAGAGTTCCCTTGAAAAGCAAAGGGAATAGCTTAATCCCTATTGAGATGTTGAAGCAAGGCATTCGTTTTGGCATGACAGAGAACTTGATGATTCAATATGTATATCCAGATTATGTACTGCCAACGGAATATACAGAAGTCATCGAAAGCATTGACCACTCGAAGATAAAGCCTATGAAGGATGGTGCTGATGTATGGGTGACGGAAAGCATCAAGGACATCAATGCCAAAGTGCCTGTCGTTTGGCAGACAGACAAGAATACCCTCTTCAAGAGCGAAGCAGACATCATTAATTCTTTGAAAAATGTTCCAAGGCTTAACATCGTGATGACGGATGTTGATTCCTTCACAAACGAGGACTTTGAAAAATATAAACAGCTACTAAACGCTCTTTCAGGGTATATTGAAAAGCTATACCTTGAAGAGAAAAATCCACAACTAAATTTGCTTACTGACCGCATAATGCTCTCGAAGATGAACAATTGTGGAGCTGGTGATACAACAATTACATTAGCACCCAATGGAAAGTTTTACGTTTGTCCTGCCTTCTACTATGAAGACGAAACAGACAGCATTGGCGAATTAGAGCATGTGCTTGACATCAAAAACAAGCAGTTATATAAGTTGGAATATGCCCCGATATGCCGTCATTGTGATGCGTATCAATGTAAACGCTGTATTTGGCTCAATCGTAAGACGACACTCGAAGTGAACACCCCATCACATGAACAATGCGTTGTTGCTCACTTGGAACGCAATGCCAGTCGTAATCTGTTGAATTGCATCCGTAAGCACAACTCTTTCCTGCCTGAGCAGGAAGACATTAAGGAAATAGATTATTTAGACCCCTTTGACAAAAAAGAAGAATGGGGTTGGTAGTATTTAACTAATTAGAAACAAAATATGGAAACAAAAAAAATTGTGGGACAAGTAACCCCAGAAGAGATTGCAGAGATTCAAACACTCTTTGAGAGAAAAAATGGTTTGACAGAACTCGCAAAGGTCGTAACCGCAGATAATAATGAATTGTATGAGAAACTTGTAAAAGATATGGGCGAAACAAGTACTAAGTTTCAGCAATGGTGGGAGCAAAAGTCAAAGCAATATGGATGGGAGAGCCATCCAAGAGGTAACTGGGAGATTAACTTCCAAAATGGAGACATCTCTTTGGTTGTTAAAGACGCGTAGCGATTTTTCTCTAAAAATTATACAATGATGAAACGATATAGTAACATTATCTGTCTTTGTTTTATACTAAATATAACAACAATCCTTCTTACTGGTTGTACAGGAAATTCTGTCGATATTTCCAAACTTTTAGCAGAACGTGATTCGCTTAAAGAGAGTCTTTTGGCTAAACAAAGTGAGAATGATAACCTAAGTGGTTATTTGCAAGCTGTATCGGAAGGGCTTGATAGCATCGCTATTCAGGAAAAGTTCATACGTGATGGAGGGCCAGAAGGTACAGGTATGAACAAAGAACAAATGAAAAGGTGTTTAAAAGAACTTGCCGAAATGCTTGCTCGGCAAAGAATTCGTATTGCTGCACTTGAGGATTCTCTTAATATGGGCGGCAATGGTTCACAGGAATTACATAGCATTGTAAGTTATCTGAATGAGCAATTGGCAGCAAAAGAGCATGAAATAAATGAATTACGTTCTGAAATAAAGCGTAAGGATTTAACTATTGCTCAAATAAACAAGAAAGTATCTATATTGTATGAGTCCGTTGATAGTTTAAATGATGTTAGCAATAAAAAAGATACTATTCTTGTAGTTCAAAGTGAAATGATGAATACGTGTTATTTCCAAATGGGAAAAGAAAATGAATTAAAGCAGGCAGGATTTCTTAAGAAGGGGAAATTAAATCCCAATGCATTAACACCCGATAAATGCCAGAAAATAAACATTACGGAGTTTGATGAAATTTTATTATATTCCAAGAAACCGAAGATTCTTACAACGCCGCCACCTCAGAATTCATATAGAATAGAGCGCAACCCTGATGGTACGTCAACACTCTATATTGATGATGCAACTTCTTTTTGGAGCATTTCAAATTATCTTGTAATTCAACTATAATAAACATGATGAAATATATCTTTTTAATATTATTGTTGGTTATATCATCTGCAATGAGGGCTCAACAAACTATCGAGCATACGGTTAGTTCCGGTGAAACCCTAAAATCAATTGCTGACAAATATGGTATAACTGAAAGTGAGTTAAAAAAAAACAATTCTGGTTTAGGTAATTATTTACTTCCTGGAATGGTTTTAAATGTCCCATCAAATGTAGTAGTACAAGGGAAAGAGGAGCGAAACAATTTAGACTTAAATGGTGATTTAAAGGACGTTATTTTCATGAAAGATGGTAGCGAACTCGTCGCAAAGATCTCAAGCATAAGTGCTGATTCCATTTTTTTTGAACAATATGATACAGATGAGTTGTTTTCTATCCCTATACCATTAGTTAATTCAATCACCTATGAGGATGGGAGCACTAAGAATTTCCCTGAGCCTAAGCCTAAAAAAACAAAGAGGACATCAGCAACAATAAAACGACATACATGATGAAAAAAAGTTTTCTTATATTATCATATCTGTTTTTGTGGACAGCTATTGTTGAAGCGCAAGACCTAATTATCCTAAGAAATGGGGATGACATACAATGTAAGGTTGAAAAAAATGATAATGGAGTCATATCTTATCAGATTGAGGGGAAGTCAATGACTCTACCTGTTACACAAATATACCTTATTAAATATGAAAATCGAGGGAATGCTTTTTTCAATGAAATTGGTGAAACTACTTATAGCACAAGAGTAACAACGAAGCCATCAAAGAAGGATATTCTTATTTATTTATGTAATGGTAATGAAATTAAAGCTACAGAATTGGAAATTACCGCTGAATATGTTAGGTATCTGGATTCAAAGATTAAACTTTCCAAGAAGTCATCAGATGAATGGACATCAATACCCAAGGAGGATGTGTTTCTTGTTAGGTATCCCGATGGCACAAAAGACATTATAACTAACCTTCAGAAAACAGAAGAGGAAACACAAATAGAATCGTTGCCAAAGTGTAAGCGTCCCTTTATACCAATCAATAAAGAGGCAGGCTATCCTGTTATAGCAGAACTCACGCTTAATGATAACAAGGAAATTAATGTTATTATTTTTGATTCAGACAGATCTTATATATATTATAGAACTAAAGAATGGCAAGATGGTCCAATATACAGAATGAATCTAAATAATATTAGAATAATTACAACAATTACATTAAAATAAGAAGATATTATGAAGAAGTTACTTTTTGTGATGTTGATGTGCTTTATATCCATCACACTTTATGCCCAAACAAAAGTCCATACTGTTCAACGTGGTGAAACAGTTGCGAGTGTTGCCAAAAAGTATGGAGTAAGTGTTGATGATTTAAAGAAGGCAAACCCAAATATTAACAATTATTTTTATGTAGGGATGACGCTAACAATACCTGCAAACAGATCTACATTAGTTCAGTCGGAAGAAATAAAGACTTTGCGCCCGCAGTCTTCTCTCGTGAATAAGAATAGCAGTAAACAATTAAAAGATTCGAAGAGTGCTGAAAATCGCACAAAATTTTATGCAAACAATGGTCTTGATGGCCGCGATTTTAGATCAGCAGGTATTACATTTGGTAGTGATTTCAGTGATCTCGTTGGTTTAACTTATGGAGTTCAAGGACAATATTTTCTGAAAAATAATTTTGGAGCGACATTAAACTTTGGATTGAATTATGGCATTGAAAAAGAATCTGATATGGTAATAAAAATAGGTCCCAGTTATGTCTATCCAATAAATGATTGGCTCTATGTAATGGGAACAACCTGCTATACCCTTTCTTTTGCAAAAGGTAAAGGAGGGTCTGGAAATGTAAGCGGTGCTAGTCTTATTCCTACAATTGGATTTGCCATTAAACAATTTAGAATAGGGCTTAATGGCGAAGTTCATTGGAGAAATGGTGGAAGTGTAGGGCCAGGTGCCTATATAAATGTTAGTTATGCGTTTTAAAACTTGCTGATTTTGAATTAGTTTAAGCATAGTTGTATGAGGTTTATTTTTTCTTTGTTTTCTTTATTTACATTCCTTTGTATATATGCAGGTCCTCATACTATACAAAGAGGTGAATCTTTCGCTTCATTGGCAAAATTGTATAATATTTCTCTTGATACTATTGTAAAAAGCAATCCTAATACTGAATGTTATATTGGTTTAACAGTAGATATTCCTCATTCCTTTTTGGTATATGATTTAGGTAATAGTAAGTTGTTCCGAGATTTTCGTTTTAGGAAGTCATATAACTATAATAAAGGCAAATCGATATATCGTTCGGCTTATAAAAATCAACTTAAACTCTCAAAATTCACCGGTGAAAAGAAAAGGAGGTTGGAGGAAAAGATCGTTCATGACTATACACTAGCTATATCTTTTGGAAATCTTGACGCATTATTCCAATTAGGGAAAATAAAAGTTCATGGTAGTTTCAAATTATATAATGGAATGCCGTCATTTCAACAATCTATAAATGACAACTTAAAGGAGTTTACTGAAGGAATAGAATATTTGCAAATTGCTACGCTTTTAGGTAATAATTCTCATGCATTTGTTGAAATGGCTTTAGCTTGTGGATATGAATCTTCTCCTATTCGTAATCCTTATCTTTGCCTTAGTATGTTAGAACAATGTAAAAGGGAACAATGTGCAAATGTTGATGGATTGATTTGTTATATGTATGAAAATGGTTATGGAATTAAACAAGATTTGTTGCAAGCATATTTAAATTGTCCCACAAAAGAACTAACAGAAAACAAAGGAAAGACGCACAGGGAAAGAATATTAGAATTGATAGAGGCTATGCCTATTGGTTTTGAAAGTTCGAAATATGGGGTTGGTTTGAAATCAGATATGCTTCTTTCAATAGGTGCTTCAAAGTATCATGATGACATTCTTGATCCAGAAGGGCTTTTTTGGTTACATCGTTCCGCTCGTTTAGATAATGCCGACGCTAATTGGATGCTTGCAAGTGTGATTCAAAATGATAATTGTATAGCTGCCCCAATGGGTAATTCGTATAATAAGGAGCAACAGATTATGTTTTTTGTCAGAAAGGCGGCTAATTTGGGAAAACAGGAAGCAGAGGAGTATTTAGAGGCATACGAGAAACAACAAGAAGCAAAGAGAGAACATGAACGGCAGGAGAAATTGAAAAGACGTCGTGAAAAAGAAGAAAGGAAACAACGCAGGCAAGAGTTTTGGCTTAATTTTGCTGGTGCGGCAATTAATGTCGCTGCACAGACATATATGGCTGTTGCTGCGTCAAATGCTCAATCATATAGTAGCCCTAGATCTGCCCCTTCGATATCAGCAGGTCATATGTCAGAAGCACAGTGGCAGGCAAAGAATCAGTTGGCATTGCAACAGATTGCCCAATATACAATTAATAAAACATATGCAGATTGGACTGGAACCCCAATGGTTCCTACTGATATGAGTGCAGTTGATTTAGGGACAGATTACTCTCCCGGCAGTCCCTTGTGGATGTGGGGACAACAACAAGAAATTAATCGAATGTCAACGCAAATAGCCCGTATGGAATGTGAACGAGTCGCATTCTACAAGAGGCAAGTAGATGAAATAACTCGTCAGCTTATTGAGAATCCACTCCAGCCGATAGCAGGTTATTATGATATAGATGGCAATTGGATTTCTCATGAAATGGTGGCTAATGGATATCTGGATGAGAATGTTAGTGGATATAAAGCAGAAAAACCTATCTCAGGAGAACAGTCTAATAATACAGATAATCTTATCTCAAAGAATAAAAGCTATTGGTCTGAAAATTATGGGTATAAGGATTGCCCAAGTTGTATGGGAAGCGGAGTATGTAAAACATGTAACGGGAAAGGATATAATTATAATAGCTATGGAGCACAGGGAAGTCATGAATGTCCAAACTGTTTTAAACAAAATGGACGTTCATGTGGAATATGTGGAAGGTGTCAAGGAAAGCGAAAAATTTTTGGTTTAAAAAGATAATGTCGGAGTACGTTTTGATTCATAGTAGCCCTTCAATTTTGCTGAAAAGATACAAGATTAAACCCGTTACATTTCTAAAACCTACTTAAATGACTATTTTTCAATGACAGATTTGCTAACTTTAATTGGGCAGAAGTATTTATAATTTTAAAAAAAGAAGGATGAAAAAGTTTTTATTTAGTCTGCTGGCCGTCATGATGGTCACAATCGTGAGTATTACTCTAACATCATGCAACAAGGATGATGAAGTTAATGACTCTATTTCTATTGTCGGAACATGGAAGTATAGTTGGGATGGTGGTTACCTTCTTGTTAATTTCGATAAAGATGGGATGTTAGAGTCCCAAGAATATGATGATGGTATACTGGAGCCAAAAGAAGGTTATTTCTATACGTATAATAGTAACATTTTAATAATATTTGATGTTAATGAAGATGCAGAAAGAGGAGATATAATAGAAACGGCTGAAGTGATCAGTCTTACTAAGGACAAACTTGTTGTCAAAGATTGGCCAGATAGCGGGAATTGTACGTTTTATAAACAATAAACTTGTGTGAATTATCTTAAAGGGGAATAATGAGGAAGATACTTATTTCATTTGCGGTCATTCTGTGTTGCACCATTATGGTTTCGGCACAGGAAGCAAGAAATCAGAGGTATTACATTGCCATGAGTAACTTTAAATATGTTCATAGTGGTAAAACGATGTCTACTGGGGAAACTGTAAATAAAATAATTGCCGGTGTGGCAACTGGAAAGACCTCGGAGCAGTTGATACAATATGAATGATGCGAAGGGGGCAATTATTCATGGACTGGCAAGTGCACGTCGTTATCAATACAATGATGGCACATCAACATCTATTGACTCCATTTTGAGTGGAAACCTGATTGTAGAGGCTATCGTTACCAATATCCTAGGTAAAAGCAAAACAACAACTAGTAAGGATAAGAATGGAAAAAATATCGTCAAAACTCATTATGAATGTAGTGTGGAAGCTGTGCTTTCCTTTAAGAATTACAACTCAGGAACCTTATAAGGCAGTCAAACATTCAGTTGTAATACTCCTAGCTATTCTAAATTTACCACGCAATATGAAGCTGTCAGCGAAGCAATGGAACGCCTATCATACAGCATCAAAAATTGGTTGAACAAGAAAACCCCACTAGAGGCAATAATCATTGAAGGTTCTTCTGTGAAGAACGATAAACAAAAAGAAGTTTATATTGACTTAGGTTGCAGTGAACATGCTGTAGCCGGCATTCACTTTGGTATTTATGTAATAAAGAATGTTGCAGGAGAGGAAGCCATGCAGCAAATCGGAAAACTGAAGGTTGAGGCTGTAGAGGGTGAAAATGTCAGCCGCTGCAAGGTGCAAAGTGGTGGAAAAGAAATAAAGGCCGCTATTGATTCTGGAACAGAACTGAAGGTGATTTCGATGGATTAAACAATTGTTTACTTTTCCTGATATTTGGAGGTGATGCAACGTGTATCCGCAGTTCTAAACATAGCCTCTTGTGGGTTGATCTGAACTCATAACGAAAAAAACTTCGGAAAGCCCAAAAAGTCTCAACAACTAAACTTGAGTGGAGGGGACACCGCAATTGTTAAACTGTCTTTACTACTTCAGAAATAGGAGATTACACTTTAGCTGTTGCTACAAACATGAAAGGATGTAATCCCATCTGTATTAGTCATCTAAAAATAGTTGAGTTAGAACTCCTATAATGATGGGATAACTTTTTTTTCAGTCCTCTTCAAAGGTCTTGTTTTTGATGTATTGGCCTGTTATCTCCTCCAGATAGTCTGTTCGCATAACCATCAGGAGATTGCGGGTAAACTCCAGAAGAAGCCCTTTGTAGTAGGTTACATCATTGTGGTTTGTCTTGGTTATACGTTCCCATAGGGTTTGTTCCATGGCATCCTTGTATGCTGCTTCTATACCTTGCCAATCACTCTCTGTCATCAGCCTGCGCAGTAGTTGTTCCTCCAATACGAGAGGTTTCCCCTTTAATTCGTCTGGTGCAGCATCTTTCCAGAGTTCCTCTAAGAATGCCCTGTACTCGGCCTCTACCTTTAGGGGTAGGTCTTTAGTATATTCCCCGATAGTTTCCGGTTGCTCAATAGCAGCCTCATGTACAAGGTTGCCAAAATACTTGTTGAGCAGTTCCTGTTCTTTCTCCTTACAGAGTTTGGTTATCTGTTCGTTTGTCATAATCCGTCAGACAGGCTTTTTATTCATAATTAATGTTTCGGGTGCAAATATACAAAAAACATTGAATATTGTGCATTGAACATGGAACATTTTTTTATCCTGAATAAAATGGCTTGAAATATGCTGAAGAGGCCTTTTAGGACTTGACGGTTTTGATTTATGTCAATAAAGAGGAAGTTTTTTGTGATTTTCTTTTGGGAAATTTGGCGCGTATATGAAAACCGACGTACCTTTGCACCAGAAAAAGAAAACATAGTGTTGTTAGTTTTAGTTTAAAGTTAAAGAAAAGTTTTTAGGTTAATTAGTTAAGGTAAAGATTTTTACTTTAAGAAGACGCAAGGTCTGCCGTGAGGTAGGCCTTAGTTGTTTTTTTACAGATGTACCTTTGCCATGGTTGCACAAATATTATTCTTTGTACAACCTTAGCAAAGCTTCCAGGTAATAGTAGTCGGCATAGATGATGCTGGCATCAATCTCGCTGCCAGCCGGATGATGCCCCGTCGAATGCATGAGGAAGGAGACATTCCTGTCACGACTCTGGTAGCGTTCGGAACTAAGGTCGCTGAGGATTTCAGCAGCAGCTTCGCGGTAGCCTTTAGAGGGCGCATACTTATTCAGTTCGAGTAGGGCAGAAGCTACGATACATGCGGCTGAGACATCCTTGGGACATTTCTCCTTCTCGGTCTTGATTCGAGGGTCGTCCATGTCCCAGAACGGGATATGGTCATCACTGGTTTCCTTAAGTCGTTTCAGATAGCAGTCTGTTACTTTCTGAGCAAAGTCGAGGAAACGCTGATCCCTGGTGTATCTGTAGACCATCGTATAGCCGTAGACAGCCCACGCCTGTCCGCGGCTCCACATAGACTGGTCGCTATAGCCCTGATGGGTAACGCCCTTGATGAATTTGCCCGTCTGAGGATTATAAACAGCTACGTGATAGCAGCTGCCGTCTTTGCGGAAGTGGTTCTTCATCGTTGTCTCGGCATGACGCACAGCTATATCATAGAGTTTTCTCCTTTTATCCTCTTTGCTGTTGTCGTCGCTCTTAGCAGCGGTGTTGTCGACGAGGCTTGCCCAGAACAGCAGTTCAAGATTCATCATGTTGTCCATAATGGTATTGTGCCCGCCATAATCCTTGACGTGTCTGGGCCAGGAGAGGATTGTGCCGACGTTGGGGTTAAAGAGTGTTGCCAGAGAATCGGCAGCACGCAGTGCCAGTTCCTTGTACTGTTGGTTCTTGTTCTGCTCGTAGCCCTTCAGCAATGAGTTGATGGTGATGAATCCCAAGTCATGATCGAAGACAGGCTGACTGATGACGGGTATGATAGCGTTGGTATATGCCTCGGCAACCTTACCCACGTATTCGCTCTTGTTGTAGCCGTATGTCATCCATAGAATACCGGGCCAGAAGCCACTGCACCATTCCTGGGGTTTAGCATCGCGAAGATTCCAGGTGTGCTGCCCGTTAAGAATGTTTCTGGGCATCATGGTGTAATTATACGGTTGCAAGGTTTCCAGCGCACGGTCGACCTGCGAAGAACAGTAGGCCAGGGACTGACTGGCAAGAGTGCTCCTGCTGTCCTTGCTGAAGACCACATTCCTGACGTGATTGCCCACGTACATCGGTACATAGTCGGCAGTAGAGTACCAAGTTGGTTTTCCTGGCATCTTCTCGTGCATAACTTGTCCGTTGATCTTCAGTCCCTCGAAGGTGATGTTACGCACTTGCCGTTCCTCGTTGTAGCCATTGATGAGACTCAGGCTCTTGGGCAGCTCGCCATAGTAGCGTATATTACGGAAGGTGATGTCCTCGACACCTCGTCCTGGAGCAGCACAATATTTCTGGTTATAGCCCACCTTTACCTGTACGATGCTTCCCTGCTCGATTTGCCCGATGCGGATATTATCGAAGATGACATCGCGTACAAGGTTGTTATCGCCGCAGTTGATCGCAAGACACCCCTGATAGTCAACTTGCGGCTCAGCCTGTCCGAGTATGTCGATGTTCTCATAGCGCAGGTGTTCTACGGTGTCGCCGCGTTCAGCATTGCCGTGAATGCCGATGAAGATAGGGTGAGCCACGTCGGGCCAAAGGGTTGAGTTGCGCATTGTTACGTTGCGTGTGCTGCCCCTGAATCCCTTACGTGTGGCATACGCTGTGGTGCAGTCGTCGCTGTTGCGGCAGAATACACGGTCGAGGAGGATATCGGAGCAGCCGCCGAAGACATTCAGGCCGTCGCCCCAGGAGGGATGTGAGATGCTACGGACATCGTGCAGGGTGACGTTATGCGATTCGCCGATAGGACAGGTGTTCAGCACAAGTCCGTCTATGAGCACGTTACGTGAGCGGTATACATGAGCACCCTCGTAGCCTCTTCCGGGACGGGCTATACCACGACCAAGAATGCTTACATCATGGCTGTCCTCTATGGGCAGGGTTCCTTCTATATAAACGCCGCCGGCAAGATAGATTACAGTCCCGCTCTCTACTTTACCCGACTTCCATATTTTCTCCAGCTGTTCCATTCCCTCCGTATGAATGGCTGATGGGGAAGGAGTGGAACTATAATAGCCGGGCGGGATGTAGATGAACTTGCGTCCCTGAGTTTTTGCCTCTTGCTCAGTTTCTTCCTTGCTTACTGGCGGTTTGGAAGTAAAAACGAGAAGGTTGTCGGTGATGCATCCGTCGAGTTCTACACTCACATTCTCTGGTTGGAAGAGCAGGAACTGCACGGTAGAGTCGTTCAGCACATTGGCTATTGTTCCCCGATAGTCGGGACGTATGCGAGCTGTCCGGAACTTTCTCTTCTTGCTGATGACCTTTACAAAGACATCTCCCGAAAAATCAAACATACAGTAGGATATCTCGCTTACTTTGTGCTTGTTGCCTCCAATAGAAGCATTTACCTTCGCCATATAGGTATCTACCTTTGTCCATTCCTTACTTCCGCGTGACTGTACAAATACATCGTAGTCATCCTTGAGCGGTGCTCCCTGGGGCGCAGGGTAAGTGAAGAGCTGATGCAAGCGTTTTCCTTCTGCCACGCCGGCTATCTGGAATGTCCGTCCTTCTGTATTCTCTTTCATTTCGCCCCGGCGTATTGCCTTGGATTGCAGACTTAGCAGCTTCTTTGTGTAGGGCATCTTCTGTTGCTTTACTTTTGTATAATGGTCGAAGGGCTTGCGGTAGATATCCCAGATGCGTCCCCGTCCCATAGAACCGGGTTCCGTCCAGTCGTTGTAGAGTCCTGTACAATCCTTCCATGTCGTGAAGGGTACATCGTATCCGAGGTTGTAGCGGGCTGCGTATTCGATGCCTTTCATCAGTCGGTTATCAAGTGCACCCCACAAGTCATCGCCTTGTTCCCATGCCATCTCGCAAATATCGCACATCATCCCAAGACCAAGCTGCGCATGTCCCTGGTCACGTCCTGTCTCCTGACACTGTCCGGACTCGCTGATGTATCTGGGTAGAGCTCCATTGTCATTGGCATACAGGAAATAATCGACGGCAGACTTGTACATCACGCTATCTTTCAGGAATATGGCACATGCCATACGTAGCCGGTTCACGATAGCACCCCAGTTTCCGTTGGCGTAAGGACTGTCCGCCTCGAATTTGCTGATGGTGGGAATCATAGCCCGGCGTATCATGTCGCTCCACTCGGCCGTAGCATGTGAACGCAGCAAGGTCATTGCACGCACCAGTTGAAAACCTTGGATAGCACAGAGTGGTGCATCATGCCCGTCGAATCGCTGAAGTGTTGTGGCATAGGCATTGATTATTTCCAGCGCCTTCTGTGTATGGCCCCTTTTGGCACACTCATAAGCCGTCCACATGTCCTTTTCGCATCCACCTTTGGAAGCGCGGAACTGTCCGTCGCGCGCAACAACTTCGTATGGTCCGGCCATTTTATAATCGCTGAGATTACTTTGTGCTGAAACGGGCAAGATAACGTACGATAAACAATAAATGATAAGGATTAAACGACTATAGGTTGGCATAAGGCAAAATTAAATTATGATTCTGTATTATTTTTACTTAGTACATGTATCACTTAGTGACTCTAACCCAATCCACATCCATCCATCCTCGGGAAGTTATCAGGCTGTCACATGCGGCGATAAAGCCATACTTGGCTCCAATCCATTTTCCCTGTCGCATCGTAAAGGGCAGACCAGCAGCCAGGAAATGTCTGTTGTCCAGGCTATAAGAGAACCGGACTTCACATTCTTTTACCTCGAGACGCAGGTACAAATCCAGATATATGGCCGGTGCATAGGGAATGGTATCTCGGGCGGTAGGCTGTAAAGTAGCCAGAATTTCCCGTTTCTCCTCCTTTCCTTCGTCCGCTTCCATACAAGTATGGCGCTGAAGCTGGAAGCAATCACCCTTGCGACAGACCACCAGTGCACTGTAGTCACGGCCCATCATTACAAGTCCGCCATATTGGGTTTCTTCTTTGGAGGCTATACGCACTTTTGCTGTAGCCGTGAAACGAGGTGCTGTCGGTTTTTGAAGCAGGAGGTTGGCCATGTCCCACAGACTTCGGAATGATTCCGGCTGTTCCATTGTATAAAGACGATAGCAGCCATTGGCCGTTGGCTGCCCCCAGAACTGGTGGTAGTTGGCATGCCATTGCCACTGAAGTCCCATGCCATCGGCAAACTCGTCGCTCTCTTGTGGGTTAGTTACTATCGTTGAAGATGATTGGGGCTTTCTGTATTTTGCATAAGGCTCTCCATTATTTCCCATTATAGGCCATCCGCTTTTCCAGTCAACGGGCTGCAGATAGACTACGCGCCCATAGGCTCCCTTGTCGTTGAAATGCAAAAACCAGTCCTCGTCGAAGGCTGTGTGAACCCAGGCTCCTTGGTGTGGACCGTTAATATCAGTCTTGCCTTGCCACATTACCCGTTTGCATTCGTAAGGACCGAACACCGAACGGGAACGCATGGCCAGCTGCCATCCTTGTTCTACGCCTCCTGCAGGGCACATTATCCAATACCATCCGTCGCGTTTATAGAACTTGGGTCCCTCGACCGTGTGATTCTCCTCCCCGCCGTCGAAAACAATGCGAGGTAAACCAACTGCTTTTGTCCCGTCTGCAGTAAGTTCGCGCACAGACAACACAGAGTTGAAACCCGAACGTGATTTTGCCCATCCGTTTACCAAATAGCAACGTCCGTTATCGTCCCACAATGGACAGGGGTCTATCATTCCTTTACCTGGAATCACACATGTAGGGACAGACCATGTGGATCCGGGATCTTTGGTCTGCACCATGAATATACCATGGTCCGGATCACCCCAATAGATATAAAAGGTATCATTATGATAGCGTATAGATGGAGCCCAAACGCCTTTTCCGTGCTGTACTTTATCGAACAGCTCACGAGGTTCCAACTCTTTTAGCGCATGACCCACAATATCCCAGTTTACCAAGTCTCGGGAATGCAGAACAGGTAATCCCGGAATACAGTTGAAAGATGAGGCTGTAAGATAGTAGTCTTTGCCACACACACATACATCTGGATCACTGTAGTCTGCATAAAGAACAGGATTCGTGTATGTTCCGTCGCCATTGTCGGGAGTCCAAACCCCAGAGCGGTACTGTGCATCAACACACAGTGGACACAGGAACAGGAGCAGCTTAAAGTGCCGGAATGTATTCATAATCATATTTGTCGTGGGTTATTATCGCACTACTTTCTTGCCATTGACGATATAGACTCCTTTGGGTTGAGCAGGGATAGGGACTGATGTCAAACTTACGCAACGCCCTTGCAGGTCGTATGCAGTGCCCATCTCTTTTCCCTTTTTTGCTCCTTCGCCTCTTGTTCCTTTGATCCCCACCGGTTCACCCTCGTCGGTTGTAGAGATAAAGAATGCCAGCCGGCTTTCAACACCCCGTGAGTTGATGTAGCTGATACGATAAACGTAACTCCAGTCTGTATTGACAATAATCTCGCGTGTCGTCTGGCCCGTGTTCCATTGCCATAGCCCGGTGTCCTCTTCTCCTTCCGGCAACTGTGGTATGAGGCGTAAGGTCTTTCCTTTGGGCAGAGGAGTACTCTTTGTCGTGGTGTACGTATTGACGAGAGCCCCGAGCTCGTTGTGATTCGTTATCTTACCGTTTACAAGTCCACGCTTTTTCTCATTTGCAATACTGGGAATCAGCGATGCGGAAAGTGTGTTACTGTATTCTATTTGTCCCATAAGCTCTGTAGGCACCTTTTCTGCCGGACAAAGCTGTGGTTCACGTGTATTCATCAAAACAGAATAGCCCAGATGGTCGTATCCGCCGCTGGTGGAGCCCTTGCCACCTCCGTCTATTCCCATTTGCGCATAGGCTATCTTTGAAAATGGCATTTCAACCCCCTTCACACCCTCGTATAGTCCGATGACCGAACCCCAGTAGGGACGCATCTGTGCACCAAGGGCCGGTTCCGTCATTACCAACGTACGGCCGTCGGTATAGTAAAGTCCGTTGGTGCCATAATGGTAATTGGTCCATGGCAGTCCCTGAACACTCTGGGTCTGTGCTGCCACGTATTCGATACCGGCGGCCAAGCGATGATTCATATATGCGAAGAGATCGTCTCCCTGATTATTGGCCACCTTGGCAATATCCAATGCTAAGCCCAGCGCCATTGCCGAATGTCCCGTATCCCTGCCGCTTTCGTTCATCTGTCCCAACTCGCCATAGGCCCCAGTTTCCAGTTCACTCTTCGAGGCAGTTACAATCAGATTGCCCCAGAATTCCGTCAGCCCGTCGTTCCAGATGGCTTTTCCGGTAATGCCGTCGTGCCCCGTTATGTCGTGCAATGTGGGAGGTTCGGTGTAGTTGCCTGCCTGGTCGTATTTAATAAAGGAAATACCTTCGTTGTAGATTCGCACGTTATCGCACAGGATACCTATCGATATCACACACAGCGCGTTACAAAGGCCCCAGTTGGACCAATAATGTCCAGGTGCCTTCCACCATTTGCCGCTGTTTTCCCATGTGCCATTGCGAGAACGCAGAAAACCAATGGCTTTTGGATACCACAACGTGAGCATCCATTGCTGAAACTTCTCGAAGTCCTCTTGGTTCCATCCCTCGTAGTCGCGCATCAGTTCCGCGGCTTGCGCAAACTGATAGCCGTAAATGCCCACGGCTAGGCACTGGTCGCTGTTGCCGCTTATTTCCTTCGTTGTATTACACCAATCCATGAGAATGCGAACAGCCGCTCTTGCATGGGCTGTCGTACCTGCAATCTTCCATCGTAATGCATTCTGGTAAGCCATAGCAGCACCTCGGGCGGCATTCATGTAATTCTCTCCACTACCGCCTCCTCGTACAATCGTCTCGACAGGGTTTGTCTGGACATTACTTTGGGCATACTCGGCAGTTCTCAGTACGCTCCAAGCTTTCGCCACAGTCAGGTTCTTGGCAGCTAGCTGAGCTTTCACCCTATCAAAATCAGCTTGAGTGTATAAGCCTCCCGGATGGATAAATCCGCGGTCGGATGTCTCTTGAGCTAACAGTGTATGAGCAAACAGAAATAAACAAATAATTAATATTATGCGCATGTGACTTGAAGAATTAATGCGTACAAATATAGTTTAAATTTGGGATATTCCCTGTTAAAGGCCCGGAAGATTTTGATTTAAGTCAACAAAAGAGGAGATTTTTGTCTTTTCGTGCCGGTAAATTTGGCACATAAAGAAAAACCGGCGTACCTTTGCACCAGAAAAAGAAACATAGTGTTGTTAGTTTTAGTTTAAAGTTAAAGAAAAGTTTTTAGGTTAATTAGTTAAGGTAAAGATTTTACTTTAAGAAGACGCAAGGTCTGCCGGGAGGTAGGCCTTAGTTTTTTATATAGACCGCTAACTGCTACTTTCGTATGGGAATTTAAATAAAAAAAAGATTTTGTTTTGTATTCCGCTCACTTATTCGTATCTTTGCAGCCAATTTATATATTATAGGTAGAAAGGTTTAATTAAATAGGTAAATAAACTAAATATGTTACGAATAGCAGTACAGTCGAAAGGCCGACTTTTTGAAGATACAATGGCTCTGCTTGCAGAAGCAGGCATTAAGGTGACCAGCAGCAAGCGTACCTTGTTGGTGCAGAGCAGTAATTTCCCTGTGGAAATCCTTTATCTTCGCGACGATGATATCCCACAGAGTGTGGCAACAGGCGTTGCCGACTTGGGCATTGTAGGGCAGAATGAGTTTGAGGAACGTCAGGAAGATGCTGAGGTAATCCGTCCGTTGGGTTTCAGCAAATGCCGTCTTTCGCTGGCTATCCCCAAGGCTGTTAATTACACTGGCCTGAAGTGGTTTGAGGGTAAGAAAATAGCTACTTCTTATCCTGGTATTTTGCGTAGGTTCATGCAGAAGAACCATATTGCTGCTGATATTCACGTGATTACCGGTTCTGTTGAGATAAGCCCTGGTATTGGCCTGTCTGATGCCATCTTTGATATTGTAAGCAGCGGAAGCACGTTGGTAAGCAACAATCTGGCTGAGGTTGAGGTGGTGATGAAGAGCGAGGCGCTGCTAATCGGTAACAAGCAGATGAACGGCGAGAAGAAGGCTGTATTGGATGAATTGCTTTTCCGTATTGAGGCTGTAAAGAACGCTGAGGACAAGAAATATGTGCTGATGAACGTTCCTACCGAGAAGGTGAAAGAGGTGGTGGATATCCTGCCTGGTGCCAAGAGTCCTACTGTAATGCCGCTGGCTACAGAGGGGTGGAGTAGTGTTCATACGGTAATCGACGAGAAGCGTTTCTGGGAGATTATCCGCCAGTTGAAAGACTTGGGGGCTCAGGGTATTCTTGTGGTACCTATTGAGAAGATGATTCTTTAGACCCCCTAACCCCCTTTAGGGGGAATGATAGAGTTAATCAACGATAACGTTAACGTTAACGATAACAAAATAAAGGTTAATGAAATTATATAAATACCCCACTCAAGAGGAACTGAAAGATTTGCTGAAAAGGCCTGTGCGTGATGCCAGCCAGTTGAATGCCACGGTGGCTGCTGTCCTTGCTGATATTAAGACTCAGGGGGATGCGGCTGTAAGGATGTATGAAGAGAAGTTCGACCATGTGGCACTGCAGGATCTGGCTGTTACTGAGGTTGAGATGCAGGAGGCTGAGACACTGGTTAACTCAGAGCTGAAAGCTGCCTTACAGCAGGCACATGATAATATTGAGAAGTTTCATGCTTCACAGAAGTTCCTGCCTGAACACGTTCAGGTAACTGATGGGGTGGAATGCTGGCAACAGTCGGTTCCCATACAGAAAGTAGGTCTTTATATCCCTGGTGGCACAGCGCCTCTGTTTAGTACTGTGTTGATGCTGGCTACTCCAGCTAAGATAGCAGGTTGTGAGGAGATAGTGCTTTGTACGCCTCCTGCTAAGGACGGTAAGGTGAATCCTGCCATCCTGGTGGCTGCCCGCATAGCAGGTGTAAGCAAAATCTTTAAGATTGGTGGTGTGCAGGCTATTGGTGCTATGGCTTACGGAACAGAGTCTGTGCCTAAGGTCTATAAGATTTTCGGTCCCGGCAATCAGTTTGTGATGTGTGCCAAGCAGCAGGTGAGCCTGCATGATGTGGCCATAGATATGCCTGCCGGACCTAGTGAGGTGGAGGTGCTGGCTGATGAAACGTCAAACCCCACCTTTGTTGCTGCCGACTTGCTGAGCCAGGCTGAGCATGGCGTGGACAGTCAGGTGCTGCTGGTTACCAAGAGCGAAGAGATGATAGATAAGGTGCAGCAGGAAGTGGATCGCCAATTGGCACTCTTGCCACGTAACGAGATTGCTGCCCAGGCTTTGGAACACAGTAAAATCCTGCTGGTACATAACGATGAAGAGATGATGGCTATTACCAACCTATATGCGCCTGAACACCTGATTATTGAGACCAAGAATTATATGGAACTGGCTCAGAAGGTGATAAATGCCGGAAGTGTATTCTTAGGCAGCCTAACACCCGAGAGTGCAGGTGATTATGCCAGCGGAACCAATCATACGCTACCTACAAACGGCTATGCTGTGGCCTATAACGGTGTAAATCTGGATAGCTATAACCGCAAAATTACCTTCCAGCATATTACGGCAGAGGGCATTCAGCGTATAGGCAAAACGGTTGAGCTGATGGCAGAAGCTGAGGGATTGGATGCGCATAAGAATGCAATGAGTGTGAGAATTAGGCCCCTCTCCGACTCCCCCAAAGGGGAGAGAGAAGAATAAATACTCTTCATGACACAATTTTAGATTTTGAATTATGGATTTAGAATTAGAAAAACTGGTCAGACCTAATATATGGGCATTGGAACCCTATAGCTGTGCACGTGATGAGTTTAAGGGAATGGATGCACATGTGTTTCTGGACGCTAATGAGAGTCCTTACAACGACCCTGTAAACCGCTACCCTGATCCTTTACAGGAGAAGGTAAAGCAGAGGCTGTCGCCCATCAAGCAGGTTAGACCATCGCAGATATTTCTGGGTAACGGAAGTGATGAAGCCATAGACCTTGTTTACAGGATCTTCTGTGAGCCTGGTAAGGATAACGTAGTGGCTATTGCCCCTACGTATGGTATGTATAAGGTATGTGCCGACATCAATAATGTTGAATACCGTCCTGTTCTCCTGGATGAGCATTATCAGTTGCAGGCACAAAAGATATTAGATGCTACAGATGCCAATACCAAGGTTATCTGGCTATGCTCGCCTAATAATCCGACTGGTAATGAGTTGGACAAAAAGGAAATGCAGCGCCTATTGCTGGAATTCCCAGGCATTGTGGTGATAGATGAGGCATACTCGGATTTCTCAGGACAGCAGCCATTCCGCCACTTCTTGGACCGATTCCCTAACCTGATAGTCCTGAACACCTTTAGCAAGGCTTGGGGCTGTGCCAGTATCAGATTGGGTATGGCTTTTGCCAGCGAAGAGATAATAAGCCTCTTTAACAAGGTGAAATATCCCTATAACATAAATAAGCTGACTCAGGACAAAGCCCTACAGATGATGGATGACTGGATGAAGGTTGATCAGTGGGTAAGGCAGATTAAACGTGAACGCGAACATGTAATGCCAGCCCTAGGCGAACTGCCTATCTGCAAGAAGATTCATCCCAGCGAAGCTAACTTTGTTCTGGTTGAAGTTACAGATGCAAATGCTATATATAACTACCTGATTCATAATGGAATAGTTGTCCGTAACAGGAATAAGGTTCAGTTATGCGGCAACTGCCTGCGTATCACTATCGGTACACAGCAGGAGAACAACGAACTGTTGAGCGCATTGCGTCAGTTTAAGTAAGAAGAAAATGAAAAGAGCGTTGTTTATTGACCGTGACGGTACCATATTGGTAGAACCTGCTGACGAACAGATTGACAGCTTTGAGAAGTTTAAGTTTGTCCCTGGTGTAATAAGCGCACTGAAATTCCTCCGTCAGCATACGGATTATGAATTCGTGATGGTAAGCAATCAGGATGGACTGGGTACCGACAGCTATCCCGAAAAGGATTTCTGGCCTACTCAGAATCTGATGCTGGACATTCTGAAGGGTGAGGGTGTGGAGTTTGATGCCATACATATTGACAGAAGTTTCCCTGCCGATAACCTTCCTACCCGTAAACCTGGTACAGGTATGCTCAAACAATATATGACTGGTGAGTACGACCTTTCTGCTTCTTGGGTGATTGGCGACCGTGAGACGGATGCTAAACTGTCTCAGAACCTTGGTTGTAAGAGTCTTATCTTAGGCCAAGATATGAACTGGCAAAAGATTACAGAACTGCTTTTTGCAGGTGAACGTACTGCAGAGGTGGTACGCACAACCAAGGAGACGGATATAACTGTTCGAATGAACCTTGACGGAAATGGCAAGAGTGACATTCAGACGGGCCTTGGTTTCTTTGACCACATGCTGGAACAGATTGCCAAACATGGCATGGTTGACTTGTATATCCGTTGTAACGGAGATTTGCAGGTAGATGAACATCATACTATAGAAGATACCGCATTGGCCTTGGGTGAATGTATCCTAAAAGCCTTGGGTGACAAGCGTGGCATAGAACGCTACGGATACTGTCTGCCTATGGATGATTGCCTGTGTCAGGTGGCACTGGACTTTGGAGGACGTCCCTGGTTGGTTTGGGATGCTGAGTTTAAGAGAGAAAAAGTGGGTGAGATGCCTACAGAGATGTTCCTGCACTTCTTTAAAAGCTTGTCTGACAGTGCCCGAATGAACCTGAACATTAAGGCTGAGGGTGATAATGAACACCATAAGATAGAGGGTATCTTTAAGGCTTTGGCCCGTAGCTTGCGTATGGCAGTAAGAAGAGACGTGAGTCACTTTTATCTGCCTTCCAGCAAAGGAGTACTGTAATAGGTTATAGGTTATAGGTTATAGGTTAGAGAATAGAGTGAAGAATTAGATATAGAATTCTAAGAACATGAACCAGAGCCAACAATATCCTTCAACGTTGCTGCAGAAAGCCGTTACTGAGATTAGCCGTCTCCCAGGCATAGGTTCCAGAACGGCATTACGTCTGGCCTTACATCTGCTGAAGCAGGATGTTGTGGAGGTTGATGCTTTGGCTGACAGCATAAAGGAGATGCGTCACAACATTGGCTACTGCAAAGTATGCCATAATATCAGCGATACGGATGTGTGTGAAATCTGTGGCAATGAGTCACGCAACAAGGCTACCGTATGTGTTGTGGAGAATGTTCGTGACGTAATGGCGATAGAGGGAACCCTGCAATATAAAGGTGTTTACCACGTGCTGGGCGGTGTTATCAGCCCGATGGACGGAATTGGGCCTGCCGATTTGCAGATAGATTCTTTAGTGGAGCGTGTCAACAAGGGTGGAATAGAGGAGGTGATTCTGGCATTAAGTCCAACTATGGAAGGTGATACTACCAATTTCTATATCTACAGGAAACTGCAGGACTCTGGTGTGAAGGTAACGGTTATTGCCAGAGGAGTGGCGCAGAATGATGAATTGCAGTACACTGATGAGGTGACATTAGGCAGAGCTTTAGCTGGGAGAGTTCCTTTTAAAAGTTGAGAGACTATAGGTTAGAGGTTAGAGAATAGAGTTTAGAGAGATATGAACAAGAGGAAGATTTGGTTTTTTTTATTCATTGTGATTGAGATGCTGGTGGCGTTGCTACTGGAGTATTTGACAGATAAGAAAGGACCTCTGTTGGATGGAGTGGGCGATGCACAGTTCCAATATGTATTCAGTTTGGTATGTGCGCTGTCGGCTATCGTTGCGGCTTTCCTTGCTATCAAGAAGAAGCAGCTTCATCCTCTTATTAGAATGGCTACCGTGATGAGCGGTGTGAACATGATTCTAATGGATTACTATTTCTTCTACGATGCCAACCTTCTTTATTTCCTACCCTTGTTGGCAATAGCATATATGTTTATCTGGCCTGCAACAGAAGATTAAGGAGCTGAAAATAATAAAGAATGAAGTTAAGCGTTATCATAGTCAACTATAATGTAAAGTACCATCTGGAGCAATGCATCAGAAGTGTACAGAAGGCTTCTGAGGGTATGAACGCTGATATCTGGGTGGTGGATAACGCTTCGTCGGACGGAAGTGTAGGTTATCTGCAACCCCTCTTCCCGGATGTTCATTTTTTCTGTAATACAGAGAACGTTGGATATTCCAAAGCCAATAATCAGGCTATTCGTGAAAGCAAGGGTGAATATGTATTGTTGCTGAACCCCGATACTATTGTCGCGGAAGATACGCTGAAGGGCTGTGTTGATTTCTTAGATGCTCATCCCAAAGTCGGGGCAACAGGTGTGAGGATGCTGAATGCTGACGGAACTTTTGCTCCCGAGAGCAGACGTGGCTTGCCTACACCCTTTACCAGTTTCTGTAAAATGACAGGACTTTCGGCTCTTTTCCCTATGAGCAGGACCTTTGGCAAGTACTACATGAAGTATCTGGATGCAGATGAGGCCAATCCCATAGAAGTGATATCAGGAGCTTTTAATATGCTCAGACGAAAGGCCTTGGATGAGGTTGGACTTCTGGATGAGAAGTTCTTTATGTATGGCGAGGATATAGATCTCAGCTATCGTATGCTCTTAGGAGGATGGCAGAATTATTATATACCTTATAATATATTGCATTACAAGGGGGAAAGTACCCAGAAGAGCAGTTTCCGTTATGTGCATGTATTCTATAATGCCATGCTCATCTTTTTCAACAAACACTTTGGAAAGAAATATTACTTGATAGGATACCTTATCCAACTGGCAGTTGTTTTCCGAGCCTTGTTGGATATGCTTATCAGGCTATTAGACAGAATACTTCCGGAAAGGAAGCCGGCAGAGATACCATATATGCGTTTCGATTTGCGGAAAACCTCGGTTACTGATATGCTTTCTGCCTTACGTAATCAGGAGGTTAACAAGAAGAAAAAGCGTTCAATGGTGGAAACCGTATCATTTGACGGTACCATGCTGATAAGACATAACCAAGTATTACCACTAAATGACTGAGCTATGCTGAGTGGAAAGAGAATAATGTTACGTGCTGCAGAACCGGAGGATTTAGATTTGATGTATCTGGTTGAGAATGATACAGCCTTGTGGACTGTAGGAAGTTCTAATGTTCCTTACTCCAGATATGCCTTACGCCAGTTTATTGAGCAGACAAGTAACGATATTAACTCAGACGGGCAAGTTAGACTGGTGATAGCACTTAACGAGAACCGTAATGCGATAGGCTTTGTTGATCTGCAGAATTACGATGTAAGACACAGACGGGCAGAGGTTGGTATTGTTCTTCTTCCTGAATGGCAACATCAGGGGTATGCAAATGAGGTACTTGGGATTCTGACCATATATGCCTCGAAACATTTGTATATTCACCAACTTTATGCAATAGTCTCTGTAGGTAATGCGGCAGCTCAGTCTTTATTTAACAATGCAGGGTATAAAAAAACTGCCACCCTTCAGCATTGGCTTTTCAACGGTGAAGAGTGGCAGGATGCTATGGTGTATCAGAAAATCCTTTAGTTGGCGCTGGTAAACTCATCGAGGAATCTGATATCATTCTCGCTGAACATACGCAAATCCTTAACCTGATATTTTAGGTTAGCAATACGTTCTATACCCATACCGAAGGCGTAGCCTGTATAAACGCTGCTGTCAATACCGTTTGCTTCCAAGACTGCGGGGTCAACCATTCCGCAGCCAAGAATCTCGAGCCAGCCAGAACCCTTACACATAGAGCAACCTTTACCACCGCAGATAGTACAACTGACGTCCATCTCAGCTGAAGGCTCCGTAAAGGGGAAGTAGCTGGGACGCAGGCGAATCTTGGTGTCGGGACCGAAAAGCTCCTGAGCAAAGAGCAGAAGAACCTGTTTGAGGTCTGTGAAGCTGACATTCTTATCGATATACAAACCTTCTATCTGATGGAAGAAGCAGTGTGCACGGGCACTCACAGCTTCGTTACGATAAACACGGCCAGGGCACAAAATGCGGATTGGCGGCTGAGTTTTCTCCATAACACGAGACTGTACGCTGCTGGTGTGGCTGCGCAGAATGATGTCAGGATGTGATTCGACGAAGAATGTATCCTGCATATCACGAGCAGGATGATCATCGGCAAAGTTCAGGCTACTATATACGTGCCAGTCATCCTCCACCTCGGGACCTTCTGCCAAGGTAAAGCCCAAACGGCTGAAGATATCTACAATCTCGTTCTTAACAATGGTCAACGGATGACGTGTACCCAATGAAATGGGGTAGGGCGTTCTGGTAAGGTCTATGGAAGATCCGGCATTCTGCTGAACTTCGGCGGCTTCCTTAAGTTCGTTAATCTTGTCCTGAATGGCTGTTTTCAGCACATTCAACTTCTGCCCGATCTCACGTTTCTGTTCTGCGGGAACATTGCGGAAATCGTTCATGAGGGCGGTTAACTCTCCTTTTTTACCAAGATATTTAATTCGCAGAGCTTCTGCCTCATCAGCATTCTTAGCAACTAATGATGCTACCTCCGACATCAATTTTTCTATCTTTTCTGTCATAATTACTTTCCTTTTCTGAAAATTCCATGCAAAGGTACATAATAATTATGGAAAAGTGAAGGTAATGTGAAAAAATAAGTGTACTTTTGTGCAATTTTTAGACATGTGTCTTTAAGATGAACAGAATAGTTAAGGTAATATTACCTTTGTTTGGTGTGATTACGCTCTTTTCATGCAGTTATGGAAGGAATTCAGAGTCTTCAATGGAGTCCGATTCTACGTCAGTAGAAATATCTGTTGATCCTGACACACTAAGTGATGTTGACGAGGAAATAGAGGAAGCAGATGTGTCTGACAGGTTAGACACCTCTTTTGACGACTTTTTGTTTGCTTTTACCCACAGCGACCGCCTGCAAAGTAAACGAATAGTCTGGCCGCTTGCCTATACGGATGCAGACGGTGAAACAAAGAAAATCAGTTCTCTAAATTGCGTATCGGAATTCCGTTTCCTTAAAGGTGATTCCTATACTGTAATGTATGGCGACAGAAAACAGATTGAGATGCAGAAATCTGATTCCCAGGACTCTATGGTTATTGTGGAACGTATCGACCTCACGGATGAAAAACTTCGTTCCTTTGAATTCAGGCTATTGGCAGGAAAGTGGAAGTTGACCTCTATGCGTGATATAGTATTCCATGAGAGTGACATCTATGACTTCCTTACTTTCTATGCCCGTTTCTGTTCGGATACCCTGTATCAGCAGGCTCATGTGGAACAGCCTCTGAGAGTAATGGTGCTTGACCCCGAAGAAGATGATACCTACATAGAAGGAACCATAAATGCCGAGCAATGGAGGTCCTTCTGTCCTGATGTTCCTCAAGGCATCATTTCCAACATCCGGTATGGAGTTCAGATATATAACTCAAGGCAGATGATCTTACAGAAGTCTGGTTCTTCAAACGGTCTTCAAGAGTTATTCTTCTTTACAAAAGAAGATAATGAGTGGTATCTGGTAAGGTATGAAAATTGATTGGGAGTGAAAAGTGAAAAATTAAAAGGAAAAAAATGGTTAACGTTATCGTTAACGTTATCGTTTTAAAAATATGGAAATTCTTAAGAATTGTTCATTAAAGGAATACAATACATTTGGCATTGATGCTACTGCTAATATTCTGGTGAAATATAGTAGTGAGGAGGAACTGTTGATTTTCTTGGAACAATATCACCGAGAAATGAGCCGCCTGCCTCTTTTGCATATCGGCGGTGGCAGTAATCTTCTTTTCTTGTCTGACTTCCCGGGTGTAATCCTTTTCTCAGAGATAAAAGATATTACTATTTTGTCTGAAGATGAAGACTCCGTACTTATAAGTGTTGGTGCCGGTATTACGCATGACGATTTTGTTGTTTATGCCATTCAACATGGTTGGTACGGTTTAGAGAATCTTTCTCTTATTCCAGGTCAGGTTGGCTCTTCGGCAGTTCAGAATATAGGAGCTTACGGCGTTGAAGTGGGCGATTTGATTCAGACAGTCCATACAATATCCCTGGAGGATGGTAGCAGCAAAGTCTGGAATCACGCGGAACTTTCTTATTCATATCGGCACAGTATTTTCAAGGACGAGGGTTACAGAGGTAAATATGCAATCTGTCATGTGGTATTCCAACTGAAGAAACACTTCACCCCTTGTCTTCATTACGGTGGTTTACTGGCATCTGTACAGGCTAAGCAGATACTGCCAGAAAACTTTTCTGCCGAGCAGTTACGCGATATTATCATTGAGACCCGCCAGAAGAAACTCCCAGACCCTAAAGTCACAGGAAATGCAGGAAGTTTCTTTATGAATCCCATAGTTGGTCTGGATGTTTTTCACCGGATACAAGAGCAATATCCCAATGTCCCTTTCTACGAGGTTGATACCAATCATGTGAAGGTGCCTGCAGGATGGATGATAGAACAATGCGGCTGGAAAGGTAAAGCTGTAGGTCCTGCTGCTGTTCATGACAAGCAGGCTCTGGTGCTGCTAAACAAAGGCGGTGCTACGGGGAATGATATCCTTATATTATGCAGAGCCGTACAGCAATCTGTTTTTGAGAGATTCGGTATTCTGTTATCTCCTGAAGTAAACTTTATTGGCGAGGTATGAAGATAACATTTTTAGGCACGGGAACCAGTTGCGGTATTCCTCAGATGGGATGTCATTGTACTGTTTGTACAAGCAGAGACCCTAAGGATAAAAGGTTGCGCTGTTCTGCTCTGGTTCAGGACGATAAGACTAATTTACTAGTTGACTGTAGTCCTGATTTCCGTGAACAGATGTTACGTATTGATTTCTGCGAGCAAATAGATGCTCTTCTTGTAACGCACGAACATTACGACCATGTAGGTGGAATAGATGATTTGCGTCCTTTTACCTACTTACATGATTTACCCATCTATGCCGATGCTTATTCTTGCAAACATCTTCGTGAACGTTTGCCTTATTGTTTTGTGGAGAACAAATATCCCGGTGTGCCCCGGCTTCAACTTTGTGAGATGAAAGAGGGGGATAAGGTGATGTTTGGCAATATTCCCGTTACAGCTCTACAGGTAATTCACGGCAAGTTGCCAATACTTGGTTTCAGAATAGGAGATTTAGGGTATATAACAGATATGACCGGCATAACACCGCGTAGTATGGAACTGTTGAATGGAATAAAAATGCTGGTGGTAAACGGGTTGCGACACGAACCACATGCTACCCACCAGACAGTAGAAGATGCTATTGCATTTTCCAGAAGTCTGTCACCAGATATTCCTACATATCTTATCCACATGAGCCATCATCTGGGGCTTCACGCTGTAGAAGATGCTTTTTTGCCAGAAAACATTCATCTGGCTTATGATGGTCTTGTTTTAGAATTCTAATCACCACTTCTTAATTAAGAAGTTGGGGTTGACCCTAAGGTAAATTCCAAAGTTGAAATTCAGTTCACTGTGTTTAGGAAGCCAAGTCTGGTAGGCTTCTGCCTGAGCACCTACCACATAATGTTTGGCTATGACGTAATGATAGCTGACTCTTGCAGAAATGGTGTTGTTCCCGTCAAAGTCAGTTTGGTCTATCTGACTAACAGTATTATATAATGGATTTCCGTACAGGCTTATAAAATGCTTAGGTGCATACAGATAGTTTGCTTTTATACCAAGATGGTTCCACAGATTAAGATTCACGCCGGTATGCAAGGCAAGCCCTGACTTAAAGGGCCACAGTTCACCACTTTGCTGATAAGCTGCCAGCATATTCACTTCTGCTCCCAAGTGCTTCAGGGCCTTGCGGTTGGCATTCCACTTCATTCCTACTCCCACGCCAGCATTACAGATAGTCTGAACGCCACGCATGGCAATATTCTGCTCTCCGCCTCTGTGTTGGATAACTAATTGTACAGGAGAAAACCAATTAATCTTTTTTCCTGGCTTGTTGTATTTAATCATCCAGTTCATTCCTACGGTGAAGGCTTCCTGATGCGTGTCCAGTTCAAAGATGTAACTTTGCCAGTTCAACCAAATGTCTGCATGAAGATGTGGCCTGTCCCATAACAACTGAACACCCATCTCGGGATCTTGGGAGATATTTAGCTCTGGATTAAAAAGCGGCTCAATCAGTTGGTGGTTCTGACCTCCGTATATATCTCCCAAAACGATTGTCAGGTATTTGAATTGAGCTTTAGCCCTAACCCATGGAAGAAGATGGGCACCTGACTGATATTGGTTGCCTTTCCAAGTGCCTATATCGTGATAGGCGTAGCATGGGTATTTGTTGGCACCATTAAAGATGAGAGCATGCAGACCCACCTCCAAACCAATCTGCTTGATAGGATTGAAAGTGAGTTTGGGTTGTATCCATAAGCCTGGAAGAGAATATCCTTTTACTAGTTTTCCGCTATACTCATTATCGTGGAAGAAGCTTAGATTGTCAATCTCAACGCGTAATGCCTTAATGTCTGTGCTGTCGATACGGTATTCAGAGGTTGCCAGTTCATCCCACATCTCTTGCGCCATACTGTTATAACAAGCACATGATAAGGAAAGTATAAAGAACAGATATCTACCCATTTTCACTTTTTATTTTTCACTTCCTAAACCCCTTATATGCCAGATATATAACCACAAAGGCACCTAAGGCAATCATTGCGATTTTTACTTCGTTGCTGTATTCTGCAACTTTGGCATCCAACTGGTCGTACGGAACCACACTTGCCATATAGTAGCCTATTGCAGCCAAGATGCTGTTCCATGCAGCAGCTCCTAAGCATGTATATAGGATAAACTTGTTCAACTTCATCTTAGCCAATCCTGCAGGGATGCTGATGAGTTGCCTAACGGCAGGTACCAGTCGGCCTACCAATGTTCCTATAGCTCCGTGGTCATTAAAATATTTCTCAGCCTTCTCCACTTTAGTCTGGTCTATCAGGCACATGTTGCCCAATCTGCTATTAGCAAACTTATATACCAGCGGGCGTCCCAGTGTGTAAGCCAGCCCGTAATTGATGAGTGCACCTATGAGAGCACCCAGAGTGGCACAAACAACTACCAGAAACACATTCATCTCCCCATTGGTGGCGGCAAGATAAGCTGCTGGCGGAACCACTACTTCGCTGGGGAAGGGAATGAAACTGCTCTCTATGGCCATCAGTAGGGTGATAACCCAATAATTAAGGTGCTCCAAGCACCATGCTATGAAAGGTATACTCTCCATTTCGAATGTTTATACAAATTTTTTCCTGAATTCTCTTTTATTTGTAAAGCGCCACTTTAACCATGCCTGAATGTCCCATAATGGAATCATGGAACAGAAATAGGGTAGTGTCAGGTGGTAGCTTTTAATATCGAATTGCTTGGTGGTTTTGCGGAAATAAATGTCTCGGATGATATAAATACTAATCCAAAGGGCAGTCAAGATGCCCAAGACTATTTCATTCTGAAGCCAAAGTAAACAACAAACGATGGTTGATAAAGTGAAAAGTAAGGGAAGGAATACCTTTATGGCATACCATGTTCTGTAAAGACACTTGTATGTGGTATGTCTTCGCGTTTCCATAAAGAAGACCTCTTCCTGTGGCCACGTGTGGGGCAAGGGATTGTCTTGCAGGAGTATTGCTTTCCTGCCTATGGAAACAGCACATTGCTGGCGTGAGATGTTTTTGTTGACAAGCAGTGTTGCCGCCCCAACTTGCAACTTTGAATCAGAAGCAAATCCGTTATGTTCAAAGAAGTAATCTTTGCGGTATGCTAATATGGTATCATCTGCTCTGTAAGGATGGTGATTAGTGGCAAACGGAAGCCACAGCATCTGTTGCCACAGGCGGAAGAATTGGCGCTTCTTCATCATCCAACTGTTGCCTTGGACATATTTGGTGAATCCTATGATGGCATTCTTGCCTTGTAGCTCAGTATTCATGAAATTTAGTAGCCATTCTCCTGTTTCAGGGTAACAGTCGGCCTGAGTAAATACTACCCATTCGTTACAGGCCGTCTTCATGCCCAACGTCATGGCCAAACGTTGCATACTGATATCTCTGGCCGATGCAGGAATGGATGAATGACTGAGATGCAGGTATGCTGCCTCCATTTCCTCTAACAGTTTTAGCGTATCATCAGAACTATGTATGTCAACAACGATTACCTGATAATCAGCTGGATAATGCTGTTCGAGGAATAGGGGGAGATGCTTGCGTAACTTGTCGGCTTCTTCCTGCGCTACAATAACAACAGCTACACTGGGGAGTGATGTATTCTTAATGCTTTCTGTGCTCTGTATGCGACCAATCTTACCCAACCTGGCATAATGGAGCATTAGTATTATGGAGATTATCCACAATACGGCATTTACACATAGCATTATGACTGCTGTTCCTAACATTATTTATTATATATCCTCTGTGGTATATCCTACGGGAAGACTTCTGCAGTTGTACTGGCTTGCCATAATTTCTCCGTATGCACCGGCAGAGCGCAAGGCCAGTAAATCTCCACGTTTGGTGGCATTCATACTATAATCCTTTACAAATACATCGCTACTCTCGCAGATTGGACCTACCACATCATAGGTTTCTTCTGCTTCATTACTGGTAAGGTTGTCAATCTTGTGGAACGCATCGTACAGAGCGGGGCGGATAAGATCGGTCATACCTGCATCCACAATGGCAAACTGCTTGGTGGCTGCCTTCTTGACATACAGACATTTGGTGATAAGAGAACCACACTGAGCTACTACGGCACGTCCCAATTCGAAGTGCAGATGCTGGCCAGGACGTAGTTTCAGATATTTTGCATAAGTGTCGAAGTATGCCTTGAAATTGGGAATGGGCTGTCCGTCTGGGTCCTGATAGGAGATACCCAGTCCGCCTCCCACATTAATATTCCTGACGTTACGGATGCCATTCTGTTCCAGACGGTCCTGTAGTTCGTTTATTCTGTTGGAGAGTACTATAAAGTTATCCATCTCCAATATCTGGCTTCCGATGTGGAAGTGCAGACCTACAAACTCCACGTTCTTCATCTCATTAGCCAGCGTGATTACTTTCTCCATATCCTCCATGGCAATGCCAAACTTGTTTTCAGCCAGGCCTGTGGTGATGTTGGCGTGTGTGTCAGCTCCTACATTGGGATTGATGCGGAAGCTCACCTTAGCCACTTTCTGCATTCCAGCGGCAATCTCGTTGATAACCTCCAACTCAGGAATACTTTCCACATTGAAGTACTGAATGCCAACCTTCAGACCCAGTTCTATCTCCCAGTCACTTTTCCCGACACCAGCGAAAACAATTTCTGAGGCAGGGAATCCGGCATTCAGACAAGCCTGAATCTCACCGCCACTTACGCAGTCGGCTCCAAAGCCAGCCTTTGTGATATGACTAAGCACTTTGGGATTAGTACAAGCCTTTACTGCATAATGCAGGTGATAGCCCTCGTGCTGTTCGGTCTCTTTTTTAATTGCTTGCAAAGTTTTGTCAAGCAGTTCCGTATCATAATAGTAGAATGGTGTCCTAATAGAACGGAACTTCTCTACCAGGACGGTGTTATCCTTTAATAAATTTTTCATTATGGTCTTAATTATGAATTGAGAATCATGAATTAAACAAGGTTTTACTCAATGCCTGCAGTGTACGCTTTTTGTCCTCAGCCTTGACCAGGAAAGAAATGTTGTGGTTAGAGCCACCATAGCTGATCATACGTACAGGAATATCTTTCAGAGCCTCGCAAGCTATTGTCTCAAATCCTACATTGTCAGAATCCAGGTCGCCCACCACGCATACAATGGTCATGTTCTTATCTATGCTTACCGTGCCATATTTCCTTAGGTTGTCAAGGATATCTGTAAGATGTGTTGAATTATCAATGGTTACAGATACTCCCACCTCGCTGGTACAAATCATATCCACGCTGGTTTTGTAGGTCTCGAATATCTCAAATACCTTTCTCAGGAAACCATAGGCCAAAAGCATGCGGCTACTGGTAATCTGAATGCAGATATTGTTGTCTCGTGCAGCTACTGCCTTAATCTTTCCTTTTTGGAACTCATTGTTGATGATGGTACCTGGAGCCTCTGGAGCCATTGTGTTCAACAGGCGAACGGGAACACCGGCAAATTTGGCTGGTTGAATACAAGTGGGGTGAAGAATCTTGGCACCGAAATAAGCTAATTCGGCTGCTTCCTCAAAGTGCAACTGGCGTACAGGCTCTGTATTCTCCACAACACGGGGGTCGTTGTTGTGCATGCCGTCAATATCTGTCCAAATCTGAATCTCTTCAGCTTGGATGGCAGCACCTAAGAGGCAGGCAGTGTAGTCAGAACCTCCTCTGAGCAGATTGTCTATTTCTCCGTAAGCGTTACGGCAAATATACCCTTGTGTGATGTATATCTGATATCCGTTATTCTCCTTCAGTAGGGCATTGCTCTTTTCTTTAATATACAGGAAGTCTGGTTCGGCATTCTTGTCGGTCCTTACCATATCCAATGCATTCAGCAGTATAGCCTTTATTCCACATTCTTTCAGGTAGTTGGTAATCATATTGGTACTTATGATTTCACCCTGAGCCAGAATCACCTTTTCCTCGAAGGAGGTAAAGTGAACTTTGGTAAAGGAACGCAAATAGTTGAATTCTTCACGAATGAAGGTTTCTGTTAGCTGCTTGAACTCATCAGTTTTGTATAAATCCTGAATATGCTGAATATACTTCTGTTCCAGTCTGTTGATGAGTGTGTTGGCACCTTCGGGGTTTTTCTTATAAAGATAGTCTGATATTTCAACGAGCGTATTTGTAGTGCCTGACATAGCAGACAATACTACCAGTTTAGATTCACCATCAGCTGTAATCAGCTTAGAAACTTCTTGCATTCTTTGTGGGGTACCTACGGATGTACCACCAAATTTCAGTACTTTCATTTTGTATATGGTCTTTATTTTATAAGTTCGTTATTTTGACATTTGTATACTGTCCCAGGGAAGTAATCTATCCATTGCCAGTTGTGGGTACTCATCACGATGGCTGTATTCTTCTGTCTTCTGATTTCATCCAATAGAGCCAGAATAAGTTCACCGTTATCTGCATCAAGGTTACCCGTTGGCTCATCGGCAAGAATTACTTTGGGGTTGTTCAGCAGTGCACGCGCAATACCTATACGCTGTTGTTCTCCACCGCTTAGTTCAAAGATGAAGTTGTCTATTTTATCCTCCATTCTCACTTGCTTCAGTACCTCCTGGATTCTTTCTACGCGTTCTGCTTTCTTTTTCCAACCTGTGGCTTTCAGTACGAAGTTCAGGTTCTCAAATACGGTGCGGTCTGTAAGCAGTTGGAAGTCCTGAAAGACAATGCCCATCTCCCTACGTAAAGCAGGTTGCTGTGAGGTCTTGAACTTGAGCATATTATAGCCCAGCACAGTGGCCTCTTCTCCTTGGCAGGGAAGCTGTGCATAGAAGGTCTTCAGGAGTGAAGACTTACCGCTTCCTACCTGTCCTACAAGATACACCATCTCACCCTCCTCAACAGTTAGGTTCACGTTTCTGAGAACTTGGTGTTCGCCCTGGAATACGTTTATGTTCTTATAGTTTATTATCATCGGTTATCGGTTAGGGGTTATCGTGGTGGGGCTTTTTAATGTTTCTTCCACCCCGGGTTATGTCGTTCTGCCAGTTCGGCAGCCATATCCTCTATGCGCAAGCCTTTGCTGGTAAGTAATACTATCAGGTGGTACAGCATATCAGAGCCTTCGTAGATGAGCCGGTCGTTGGTGCCGTTGGTAGCCTCAATTACTAATTCCAGTGCTTCTTCGCCCACCTTCTGCGCCATGCGGTTCAGGCCATCTTTAAACAGACTGGTGGTATAGCTTCCTTCAGGCATTTCCTTGTAGCGAGTTTCTATGAAGTCGCTCAGCTCCGAGAGGAAGAGTAGAGGATTCTTCTCGTTCTTCTCGCCCCAGCAAGTATCTGTTCCGGTATGGCAGGTAGGGCCGTCAGGATGAACGGTTATGAGAAGTGTATCCTCGTCGCAGTCGTTCTTAATATCCACTACATGCAGATAGTTACCGCTTGTTTCGCCCTTTGTCCACAGGCATTGTCTTGAACGACTGTAGAAAGTTACCAGTCCTGATTCCTTTGTCTTGTCAAAGGCCTCTTGGTTCATGTAACCAAGCATCAGCACATTCTTTGTGGTTGCATCCTGAATGATGGCAGGTACCAATCCTCCACATTTCTGATAGTCAATCTTCATAATCTTACGTTTATCTTTTCTGCTCTTAAATATTCTTTTAACTCGGGTATTCCTATCTCGCCAAAATGGAACACGCTGGCAGCCAGTGCTGCATCTGCATGTCCTATGGCAAAGGCATCGCGGAAATGTTCCATGCACCCTGCACCGCCGCTGGCTATGACAGGAATGGAAAGTTCTTCTGCCAATCTTGCTAATGCTTCGTTGGCAAAGCCTGCCTTCACCCCATCGTGGTTCATGCTGGTAAACAGAATCTCCCCGGCTCCTCGCTGGTTGGCCTCACGTGCCCAGTCAAACAGGTTGTGTTCTGTAGGAATACGGCCACCGTTCAAATAGCACGTCCATCCGTTTTCGTCGAGCCGTGCATCAATGGCAACCACACAAACCTGACTGCCAAAGTTGTATGCTATCTCATCTATGAGGTTTGGATTACGGATAGCTGCACTGTTGATGCTCACCTTATCTGCTCCAGCTGAAAGCATCTTTTCTACGTCGTGCAGTTCGCTGATTCCCCCACCTACGGTAAAGGGTATACTTATCTCAGCAGCAACACGTTGTACCATGTCAGTGAAAGTCTTTCTTCCCTCATGACTGGCTGTAATATCCAGGAACACCAACTCGTCAGCTCCTTGTTCGCTGTAGGCGCGTCCCAACTCTACGGGGTCGCCGGCCTGTCTCAAGTTCACAAAGTTTGTTCCCTTTACGGTCTGCCCGTCTTTAACGTCCAAACAAGGTATGATTCGTTTCGCTAACATGTCTGAGGATACTTTTTAATCAGTTCTTTTAAGTCGATACGTCCTTCGTATATCGCTTTCCCAAATACTACGGCTGGGATTCCAACTTCTTGTAGTGCCTCAATATCTTCTATGCAACTTACGCCTCCGCTGGCAATAAGGTGGCAAGAAGGGTGGGCCTTCATCACCTGCTTGTACAAGTCTATGGCTGGTCCTTGCAGCATGCCGTCCTTGCTAATCTCTGTGCAAAGCACATTACGTGTGCCTGCCTGCATGTAGCGGGTCAGAAAATCGGGGAGTTCTACGTTGCTGTCTTCTTTCCATCCGTTTATGCTTACCTTTCCGTTCCTGACATCAGCACCTAAGATCAGGTGTTCGGCTCCGTATTTCTGCAACCATTCCAGATAGAGTTCGGGGTTGGTTACGGCTATGCTGCCAGCTGTTACCAAAGTGGCACCAGCCTCGTATGCTTTTTTCAGGTCGTCTTCTGTCTTCACGCCACCACCGAAGTCAATGGTGAGACTCGTTGCTTGTGTAATGGCTCTCAGTGTGGCATCGTTTACCACATGCTTGCTCTTGGCTCCGTCCAAGTCAACCACATGCAGACGCTTAAAGCCCAGTTGTTCAAATTCCTTAGCCATGCTCACAGGGTCGCCATACTCTTTCTTGGTAGCGTAGTCACCCTTGGTCAGGCGTACACACTTACCGTCAATTATGTCTATGGCAGGAATCAGTTCTATCATAGTTCCAGAAAGTTCTTAATGATACGTTCTCCTACGCTTCCGCTTTTTTCCGGATGGAATTGGGTAGCATAGAAATTATCCTTGTGCAAGGCTGCACTGAAGGGCAGAATGTAATGCGTGGTAGCAATGGTCTGAGTGCATACGGGAACATAAAAGCTGTGTACGAAGTAAACAAATTCACCTTCTGCGAATCCCTTAAATAGCCCGCTATCTAAAAGATGGGATTCTTCATTCTTCACTTTTAATTCTTCATTTTTCGCAAAGTGCAACTGGTTCCATCCCATGTGAGGTACCTTGTCCTCATGTTTCTGAGGCTGAAAGCGCAGTACATCGGCATCAAAGATGCCCAGGCATTCGGTATTTCCCTCCTCACTATGCTTGCACATCAATTGCTGACCGATGCAAATGCCAAGGATAGGGTTCTTAAGGTCGGTGATAACCTTATCCAACCCATGCTCCCTAAGGTATCTCATAGCGTTGCTTGCCTCTCCCTGACCAGGGAACAGCACTTTGTCAGCTCGCTGCAGTTCCTCAGGATTGTCTGTAAGAATGGGGTTTACGCCAAGCCTTTGAAGAGCGTGGATAACAGAATATATGTTTCCTGCGTTGTATTTAACTACTGCAACATTCATCTTTTTACACTTTGAGTTTGCAAAGGTACGAATAAACGAGCGGATAGCAAAAAGAAATGCTAATTTATTTTTCTTTCCCTAGTGAAAGTTCTTTCGAATGCAATTCAAAGGTTCGTATAATTGTGAGATTATCAAAATAAAATGCAAAAAAAAACCACCGTTGTTTTGTTGCGGTGGTTTCGGTTAAAAAAAATGTAATATGTTAGAACATCTGGTCGGGGTACTGACCATCTGCGTGCAACTTGGCAAGTTTGGCTACTACTTCGGGACGATCCTCGGGGTAGGTTACACCAAACCATTTGCTGGTGGTGGGTAAAACCTCGCAGGTTGCCTCGTCTCTCTTAATCAGGTTGTCTACCATCAGAGGAATGAAGAACTCGGCCTTCAGGTTCTCCTGATTCTTGGGATCGGAGAGGAACTGCTTGAAGTACTCCTCGCTGTAGGTGAAGTAGTCGGGGGTGAAGCCCCAGAAGTTCATACTGCAGGGAGTGTTGTCGGGAATGGATACCCACTTGTCGTTCTCGTCGAGATATTGAACAACTCCATCGTGGCGCTCTATCTTAGTACGCTCAACAACGCTGGTGAGGAAGTGAGTCTTCTCGTCGTTCTCGCAGATACCACGACTAACAGTACCGCTTTCGCTCAACGTGTTACTTACACTGAATCCTACCATAGCATACTTGCCCTTGCTGCCATCAGGAAGTTCAGAGAGGAATTTACCCATTACCATGAAGGCGTCGCGATCATAGAAGTCGTCGCAGTTCAGAACGGCAAATGGCTCCTTAATGATGTCCTTACCCATGAGAACGGCGTGGTTGGTTCCCCAAGGCTTTTGGCGTCCTTCGGGTACAGTAAAACCTTCAGGCAGTGCATCAAGGCTCTGGAAGCAGAGCTCGCAGGGTACATGCCCTTCATATTTGGCAAGAATCTGGGTGCGGAACTGCTCCTCAAAGTCCTTGCGGATTACCCATACAATCTTACCAAATCCAGCCTGAATAGCATCATAGATGCTGTAGTCCATAATACTTTGTCCCTGAGGACCTAATGTGTCTAATTGCTTTAGACCACCGTATCGGCTTCCCATTCCGGCAGCCAGAAGAAACAATGTGGGTTTCATGTTTATTTTTGTATTTGTTAATGTTAATAAATTTATTATCGGCAAAAGTACAATAAATTTATGAATTTCAGTCTATTTGGATTAAAAAATGTTCCTTCTTTTATCCGTTTTGGCTTAGAACGGATAGCCAATGGCTAAATGATAGCCTAACGACTTGCCAAAACTGGGCATGTTGTAATATCCCGACTTTCCTGTGTCGTAGGGCGCGTGTATGCCGATGCCCAAATCGAAGCGGATAACCAGAAAGTCCAAATCGTAGCGTAGTCCGACACCGGTGCCCAGTGCTATGGTCTTGCCGAATTCTGACATGTTGATCTTTCCGCCTGGCTGTTTGTCGTTCTCGCGTATCAGCCATACGTTACCGGCATCTATGAAGGCTGCTCCGTACAGGTTGGCAATAATAGGGAAACGGTATTCCAGATTGGCTTCCAGTTTTAAGTCACCCGTCTCATCAATATAAGAATAGGTGCTCTTGGCGGGATGATAGGAACCGGGTCCAATGCTTCTGATAGCGAATGCTCTGATGCTATTGGCTCCACCAATTGAGAAAAGGTCGTTATAGGGGGCTGTCAGAGCGTTGCCGTAGCTATATATTATGCCGGCATAAAAGCGTGTTGCCAGACAGGTACGGGTGGTAAGCGGGAACTGACGGGTGTATTGAACAGAACTCTTAATAAACTGGGCAAACGGTACACCAAATAGTTCCTTGCCCTGTTGGTTGAATCCCTTTCCGAAAATAGCATAAATGCCTGATGTTACATTACCAGCCTCTTTTACGTTTATCTTCAGCGTCTGTTGCTGCCTGTTCTTTTCTTTTTTCCAAGTGAAAGTGTATTCCATGCTGGGTATGAACTGGTCTCGCATAGATACGTACAGTGCAGGGTTGGCCCGTGTGATAGAATCGAACTTCTCCGTACTGCTCAGCATAAGGTCATAGGTTAGACTAAAGGGGGTAAACTCGTGCTTTATGTTTTTCTTCCGCTGCAGGGTGTAGGAGACAGAGGCACCAAACGAAACCCGACTAAAATACCGGGCTCTGTTCACCCATCGGGCGTTCAGCTCGAAATGGGTACTGGAGATAGATCTGCGCCATAGTTTCTTTCCTAATCCAAAGAACAATAGTCTGGGGTAGGTCAGTGATGCAGAAGTCCCGATCTCAAAGGAGTTGATGAGGGAACCTTTATCCTCCAGGTGGGCTCCGGTTTGCCATTCGTACGAGCCCCATACGTTCAGGCCTAATGTCTCAGCTCCACGGAAGGCATTGCGCTTACGCATACCGAAACTCAAACCCGGACCTACGTAGTTGTTGCTCTTGTTGGTAACTTTCCCCTCGAATTCTGCATCGAAGGGCTTGTCCAACATAGCAGAAACCACTACATCCAGTGTGTCGTTGTTTAATGTAGTATCTCTGGGCACGTAATTCACGCGTACAGACGAAAACACATCCATATCGGAAAGTTTCTGTAGTGTTACATCATTATTTCTCTGTTGGTACAACTCACCTTTCTTCAAAAAGAGATTAGGCAGAATGGCACGTAATTTCAGAGGAGGCTTCTGTTCTGTGTTGCTATAGGCGTATTTCTGGCCCCTGAATGTCATACTGTCTGTAAGCTGGAACATGTTATACTTATAGATGTTGATACGGGTATTACCCAGATAATACGGATGCTTAGCCTGTGTCGGTGTTTCTGGCAGTGGAGTTATCTGTAGCTGCACCTTCTGCGGAATCATTAAGGTATCTGCCCTGAACGATATATAGTTAGGCCTATAGTAAAAGTATCCGTTATTGCGGAATTCCTTATGTAGGCGGTTACGCTCTGCTTCGAGGTTAGCTGTGCTGAAGGGCTCGCCCTGCTTGAGCTTACTTCCATTCATGGTGGCCTGAATAATGCTGTCGGCTTGCGGATAGAAGGGAAGGTACTTGATGGTATCAAGATGGAACACAGGACCGGGCATTACATGATAGGAAATCTTTGCCTTTTTAGGGTTGGGAAGCGGAATGGTGTCGTATGTCACCTTGTTGCGGAAATATCCATAGTTCCTAAGCGCGTTATGTGCAACGGCACTTCTGACCTTTGGATTAACGCTGCTTACATATACGGGTGTGGCAGCAAAGTGATTCATCATCCAATGTCCGAACTTGCTGGTGCTGTTAACGTATTTATTGTATATCCAAAGTCTTATAGGGAAGGGGTGTGTATAATAACTGCTTCCCATAATGGCACCGTTAGGCGAGTAGGCAAGTGCAGCCTTTATCTCTTCCTTGGCAGTCTCATAGTTTGCGGCATCTATTTTGTCAACTTTCTTCAGACTGTCTTTTACCTCATCCTTATCTTCCTCTTCACTCCTTAGCATGCTGGCATCTCCTGAAAGCAACCCCTCAACAGTATTATATGCAACTGCTAAAGCTGTTATTACGCCCTCTTGTTGTGAGGGAGTACGTTTAGGCTGTGCATCGTAGTCAAGTTTCTTGATGCCTCGGTACAACACCTCATTTTCTGGCAGATTCTTTGTTGTATAACATGCTGTCAGTAAGATTGATACAGGTATGAATATAAAGAGTTTTCTCATTTTGCCTTTTCTTTCTTCCTATTACGGAATATGAACAAATCGCGTAAATGTTCAGCCCGCTTTTTTAATACGAGTCCAGCCCCCATTTCTGTGATTTCTCCATCCAACAACGACTCATAGTTCCTGTTATAGAACAAACGAACATATCTGGATGAGTTTTTGTCCAACCTATATTCCATTGCCACATTGTCAATAATTGTTTCGCCAGAATTGACGGCATTCTTTCCTGTACTTATCTTTCCTCCGATGATAATGCTGACCCTGTTACCCCAGAATCGTTTCCTGAAACTGAAGCTGTAGTCTGTTGTCTGCTCACCACCTTGACGAGTACTGTTTTCTATGCCGAAGTTTAGGTCGACCGTATTGCTTAGGGCCTGACCGGCCAGATTGTTGATAGCTCCTTGCAGATAGGCATTCATGGTGTTGGATGCGTTGAATCCCCCCTGCATATCGCTGTTATCGTTCAGGTACATACCTGTTACCAGCATGGTGATGGCAATACGTCCGCGCTCTTCTTCGGACATAGCCGTGAGCTCGTTTTGAACCGTTATATCTTCAGGTGCGTCCAAAGTAAATTGCAATCCCATATTATCCAGTGTCTGAGTTATCTTCAGCCCGACATCAAAGGCTACGTTCTTGGGCACGCTGTTTTCCGTAACACTTGCCTTAACACGTTCGCTGGCAGCTATATTAAGTCGCGGATTCATGATGTTACCAACAAACTCTACGTAGCTTCCGCCTGCAATCTTAAAGTCGTTCAGCGGAATGGCCATCAGAGAGTATCGCATGGTTCCTTCGTCGATGGTGTATCGGCCGAACATTTGCAGTTCATTCTCTAAATCGTAGGTCATGGTTATATTGCCGCCACCTTGTAGTTCTATTCGGTCACGACCATCGTCGCTCAGCAGACAATGTACCTTTACGGTAGGGTCTATGGTAACATTCATCTGAACATCCATGTGTTTTTCGGCTGTCACCACTGGTTCTACGGCTATTGTGTCAGTAAAGTCGCAGAAGGTTACCAACTCCGACAGATGGTCCTCCACTGTGAGAGGAGAATCTTTGAGCACATAAGTTACGTCGGTGTTCCCCAGTACGGTAAGGCCCCCCCTAACTTTCAGATCGTCCAATGTACCCCAAATTCTGCTGTTGACATTTACAAATACTTTGCCGTAAGCCAACGCATCGCGAGTTTTGGTCGCGTTTATCAGTTGGTAGTTCTTGGTAGCCATATTCAGGTTCAGTTGTATCTTGTCCAGATTGCAGAAATCTATGCTGCCGTCCAGCGTCAACGGATTATTACCAGCAGCATATGCCTTTATCTGCTGTAGGTCGATATGACTTTGGTTGATGTAAAGCGTATCATTGGGGATTCGAAGGTTTATGTTGTAGTCCCCGGCTGTTATGAAGAGCGAGTCGGTAGTTACGATTCCCGTTAGGATGGGATTGCTCGCAGCCCCTGTAACCTCGAGATTTCCTAACGCATAACCTGCCATCTGAATTGTCCCAGGTGGCATGAATGCGTTGGCCAGACTAAAGGGGAGTCGGCTCAGCTTGGCTGTTGCGTCTATCTGTCCCTCTTGACCCTTCTCCCAGTATTTACCGTTAAGATACGCGATGTCACGCTCGTTCTGAGTTATAATACCATCAACATAATGACTGCCGTCAGCATTAGGCAGGTATATTAGATTCATGCCTATATCGCCCATCCCTGTACCCTCATACTTCATGCCCTTCACTGTCATATCTGTAGAGATAGTGATGGTGCTGTCGGCTTGCATATAGTGGAGGTCACCATGCAGGAAGCCTTCTATCATGGGCATGAAGGGGATAACCGACGAGAGTTCGCCCAAGTTAAGTCTGTTTATGCTTAACGAAAGGTCTTGCTGTGCCTCTTCGTTATCTGTAGAGTATAGTTTCAGTCCTGTTCCGTCATCTGCTAACAGATCGATTAAGGCGTTAACTTTATTGCCCTTTATCAACCTGATATAGTTGTCCTGGTTCAACTTAAAGTTTCTGTATGCAATGACTGGGTTCAAGGGTTTGAAGTGAACATTCAGCGCTTCTGGGGCCACGTCGGCTTGCAGACCAAGGTCTATTCCCTTCAGTCCTTTTGCATCCAAGAATAACAGATGGGCGGAGGCTCCGTTAGAGGTTAGGTTGGCATTTATTGTACTCTCAAAGCACGCCACTTTGTTCTTGGGTCCGTTCTTCACCTTGCTCATCATGCTGATGCCCTCTTCCTGTTGTCTGATGTTCCATGTTATAGTATCAAGCTGAATGGCTCCTGTATTCAAATGGTGCATGTATCCGTCACCCTTCAGACCATTTTCAGGGTTACTGGTAAGGTCTAGGTGGAATTCTTTGTATTGGTATCCAACCACGTGGTTAAGAATATTAAAAACAGGGTTCTTCTGTCCACTGTGTAGATGGACGTCTACGTAGGGAAGTAGCAGTCTTAGTGTATCTTGATTTAGGCGCAGGCTGTCTATTTCTCTGCCCAGTTCAGTCATAAAGTTATTGCTACGGGCGAGAAGCGAATCCAATCCTTGCGTCGATAGCATATTGAACTTCAAATCACCGGTTGAAGCTTTAGCATTTATGCTGGAGGGCGTGAGATGCGCAGAAACGTCCGTATCTTCGGGATGGAATACGGTATCATTGACCACCATTTCCAGAGCCCGTATGCTGCCTGTTAAATTATGTGTCTGCTCAAAGTCTGAGTCGCCTTCCATGTGCAGAACCATGCTGGCCTTTACCCTTTTCTTTGCCAACCCTAAAGCGTAGAGGTTGATATGGTTCAGGTCGAGGTAAAAGCTGGATGCTTTCATCTTCCTTTCTTGAATGCAGGTCTCGGCGCAAGCTTGCAGTCGTAACAGATCATTGTTGCTGTTCATTTCCAGTTTGCCTTCACCACGTTTCAGCTTTGCCAATACCTGAACGCTGTCCAAATCCCAACTGGCATATTTTAGGTGTTCAATGTCGGCTCTTGTCTCAAAACTTGTATAAGGCGATAGCGGGTCGGTTCCCACACCTTGTACGTCTGCTTTAGCGATTAGGTTATAAATACTGTCATGAGGCAGGAAATCATGTATCTGCAGGTTGTTGATGTGCATCTTCGCCTGGTATGCCATTCGGCTAAGGTCTATATTTCCCTTTAGATGAATGTTGCCTTTTCCTTCCTGTAGTAGCGCATCAGCCGTCACTTTCTTGCAATCTTTCAATTTGATGTCGGCATTCAGCGTCATGGGTGGAAGGTTTACGTCATGTAGTCCCAGATATTGCTTCACAAAGTTCAGGTTCATGGTCTTGATGTCCCACTTCATGTTGGCAGAAAGGTACAAGCTGTCTGTCAGGTTGGTTGCATTACCATTGGTACGGATATCGATGACCGTAGGAATAGTTATCCGGCTCTCGGCAATATTTAAGCTGTCGATGTTACCGTATGCGGCAATGTCCAGTTCCAAGGGTTGTGCTGGATAGACACGCTTCAGGTCGGATGGAAGATAGTTGCCTGCCAATGCCAGGATGTCTTCATGCCCTATGCGCGCTCTCAAGGCAGTTGAAAGTTCTCTTCTGGGATGTGAGGGTTGAGGGCTGAGTGCATTCCAGTGGATGTCAGCATTGCCACTGACCCGGCTGTGTATAGTAGCCAGTTTTAAGCCTTGAACCATCAGGCTGGTGCTGTCCATAATTACATTCGCCTGTAGCGTATCAATACTTAGACCGCATCTTTCCTTCAGTTGGAGTTGTTTTAGATTCACAGATAGGTAATTCTCCTCCTGCTTGAATGTGGCGTTCTCAAGGTCTGTACTGAAATTATACAAGGATATATGAGATGGATCGAAACCTTTTGTCTGGATGGGCCGATAGGGTAGGTCGTAATGCAAGGAATCAGCCACAACCTGTAGTTTCTTTACCCTATAAATACCTTTTTCCAAATCTATATCACCATCCTCCAAAAGCGCCTCCTTAAGTCCCGTTTGTAGAATCATACTGTCGGAGGGCATATGCAGCATAATACGACTTTCCTTGATGGCCACTTTTTCTATGTCAAAGCCCCACGTTACAACGCTTTCTGTGGTGTCAATAATGGTGGTGTCTTTTAGGGCAATGTCGAGGTCGCACCCTGTTATATTGGCTCCGTTCAAAATGATGCTGTTGTGTTTGAGGTCGACATTGTCAGCCCTCAGGTTAAAGTCTTTTAACTTTCCTTTTAGACGGAGTGTAGCTATCAGTTCTCGGGTGTCAACGTTTCCGTTCTGCAGTTCAACAGCTTCAACGCCTATTTTAAGGGCGAGAATGCGCCATAGATTCAGGTCTACCACAGCCTTTTCTACGTTCAGCACGTCCTTCCCATGGTCACTGACATTCAGGTTGTGTAAATCTAAATCCAACAGGAAAGATATGGTGGCCTTTTCCATTGTTATGTCGAGGCCGCTCTGTTCACTTGCATATTCACTAATTTCTTTTACTACCCAACGTTGCACAGGTGGAATATAGAAGACAGCCATCAGTATTACAATTAGCAATACTGGTGTCAGAATAAGGGCACTTGCCCATTTTAGTGCACGTTTCATAAATGAAGCCTCTATATTTCAAATACAAAGGTAGTGAAAAGTTGCTACATAGAGGTCTCTATGAGCGAAAAAAAATGTTAATCTTGGCAGAACGCTCTCCATAATGTGTTTTGCGGAACGGGAGCTGTAATGATTAGAGTCTCATGTGTTACAGGATGTTCCAATTCCAGTCTTCTGGCATGCAGACAGATACTGCCGTCGGGATTGCTACGTGGAGCACCATACTTCAGGTCGCCCTTTATGGGATAGCCCATTTTTGCCAGCTGGCACCTGATCTGGTGATGTCTGCCTGTATGCAGTTGTATTTCCAAAAGGAAATATCGTTCGCTGGCGGCTATAAGTTGGTAGTCCAGTACTGCTTTCTTTGAGTTGAGTACCTCTCGGTCGTAGGCTTTGGCGGTATTGGTTTTTTCGTTGCGTGTCAGCCAATGTGTTAGTGTGCCGCTCTCCTTTGGCGGTTTGTTGCCCACAATGGCCCAGTATGTTTTCTTTACTCTCTCATGTTCTGCAAAGAGTTTGTTCAGGCGGGGAAGGGCCTTGCTGGTTTTGGCAAAAAGCACGACACCGGTTACTGGCCTGTCCAATCGATGAACCACACCTAAATAGACATTCCCAGGCTTGTTGTATTTCTCCTTCAGATATGCCTTCAGAATATCAGAGAGGGGAATATCGCCAGTCTTGTCTCCCTGGACGATTTCCCCGCTCTGTTTATTTACAGCAATGATATGATTATCTTCGTATAATACGTTCAAGTCTTAATTATGAATTAATAATTATGAATTGAGAATTTTCTTTTACATATTCATGCCGCCATCAACCTGAATAACCTGACCGCTAACGTAGCTTGACAGGTCGCTTGCCAAATATAGAGCTGTGTTGGCAATGTCTTCTACCTGACCTGCCCGACGCAGAGGAATCTTCTTGGCCCACTCCTGACGAACCTCCTCAGGTAAAGCTGCAGTCATGGCGGTCTCTATAAAGCCGGGAGCAATAGCATTTGCACGAATACCCTTGGGGCCCATCTCCTGGCCAACACTCTTGGCCAATGCAATCAAACCCGCCTTGCTGGCAGCATAGTTAGCCTGACCTGCATTACCATGTACGCCAACCACAGAGGCCATATTGATGATGGAGCCACCACGCTGACGCATCATAACGGGGATACAAGCATGGATGAAGTTGAATGCACTTTTCAGGTTTACATTAATGACAGCATCCCATTGCTGCTCAGTCATGCGTAGCATCAAACCGTCCTTGGTGATACCTGCATTGTTCACCAATATATCTATGGTGCCAAAGTCCTCCTTAATCTTCTTGACAACTTCTTCTGTCTCAGCGAAATCTGCAGCATTGCCGGCATAAGCAAGACATTTAACGCCCACAGCCTCTATCTCTTTGCGGGTGGCTTCCATTCCGGCTGCCATCTCATCGTTCAATACTAAATCAGTAAATGCTATGTTTGCACCTTCCTGTGCGAACTTTAATGCTATAGCTTTACCAATACCACGTGCCGCACCAGTTACAATTGCGGTCTTTCCTTCTAATAATCCCATTTTGTTATAATTCAAAAGTTAAAATTCGTAATTCATAATGTCTAAAGTCTAGTGTCTGAAGTCTACAAATAATAGTTCACATGTCTGTCGTTTCTGGCTAGAGCTTTATGCAGAATCTTCTGCACAATACCTCGACTCACACCACTTGGCAAACCTTTTGACAGACGGTCATAAATGTACGGAATCTCCAGACCCTTAATACAGTAATGTAGTATATCCACCACTAAAGGAATGCTTTCCACCACAAATCGGCCGCTTTGTACCCCCTCCATCATAATGCTGGAAAATAGGTTTCTTTCGTTTCGGTCGAAGTTCTTCCTAACCTTAGAAACCATAACAATATTACGGAAGAATTCAGCTCTAAGGTTACCGTTACGTTGTACAGCTTCCTTAATACAATCAAGATGAGTATAGATCAACTCAACAAGTTTGTCTTCAGGCTCCATCTTTTGGCTGGCTACCGCGTTCATGCGTTCCGACATAATGTCCAATTCTTCCTCAATTACAGCCCAATAAATATCCTCTTTACTTTTAAAATAGGTATATAATGTCCGCCTTCCCTTACCTGAAGCTTGGGCAATGTCGTTCATTGTGGTATTCTCCAGACCATTCTTTGCAAACAATTGTCTGGCTACATCAACCAATTTCTTTCTTGTTTTTATTACTGCCATATCGTTTGCAAAGTTAGCACAATTCTGTGATATTGTGCAAAAAAACGGCTAACTTTTTGCACAAATTTAACACTTTGTGCCGTTTGCGCCTCTGTTTTATATGATAAAGAAGATTTTTTAAGTTAAACATTTGGCCATTCCAAGAAATATATGTACCTTTGCACTCGCAAAACAGAAATATCGCGGGGTGGAGCAGTTGGTAGCTCGCCAGGCTCATAACCTGGAGGTCGTTCGTTCGAGTCGGACTCCCGCAACCAGAAAGAAGCCTAAGGGTTTCTTTTTTTTGTATTATATTTACATTATTCATATATTAAAACATGTTTTTTGATTTTTATTTGGATAATCGGTTACTTAATTATAACTTTGTCCCCATGTAAACCTAAAATCATTACGAGTCCAACTATACTAACATATGAAACGTTCTCTTATAGTTTTATTGTCTGTCGCAATTTTAGTGGGTTGTACGGAGGATATAGATACATCATCCCGCTATGTTTTCAAAGATAAAACCATTACACAATATCTTGAAGGCAAAGATTACTATAGCGAATACTTGAATTTGCTGGGTGAGGTACCCGTGAGTGATTTCTCAAAAACCACACTGAAGCAGCTACTCTCGGCACGCGGTCATTATACGGTGTTTGCTCCAACGAATGATGCTGTACAGGCATATTTGGACTCGCTTTGCAATCAGGGACTTATTACAGAACCGTCATGGGATGGTTTTACCAGTCAGAAGGATAAGGACAGTATATGCCGTGTAATTGTATTTAACAGCATTCTGGACAGTGGAGACCAGCAGGCATTTGACATTCTGGATTTTCCAGACCATGAGCATGAGTTTGGGCAGGCTAATATGAACGACCGAAAACTTCGGGTTTTCTATGGTACTGAAGATCCTGACAGCATTAGTATAAACGGAACGGCCTTGGTGAATAAGAAGAATAGGGGTATAACGCTTACTAATGGATATATACATCAGGTGGAGGCTGTAATCGCTCCCAGCAACGATCGGTTGGGCGAGTTCATTACCCAATGGTCTCGAACACCAAAAAGCGGTTACAGTGTGATGGCAAAGTTGGTTATGGCCTGTGGACTGGTTGATACATTGAATGCCTTCCGTGATGATACATGGGAACGTTTATATCTGACGGGCGGTGTCTTAGATTTACCTAAACATACATCTGTAGGACAAGTCGGAACCATTCCTCAACATCGTTACTATGGTTTTACACTGTTTGCTGAGACTGATCATTTCTGGGAGAAAACGTTGGGGAAATCGGCTTCTGAGATTGAAGTTAAGGATGTATGTGATTATCTGAAGCAAAGCGGACTCTTTGACCATGTAGAAGGTACAACATTCGATGATGACCATACTGTTCAGATGAACTACCTAAACCAGTTTGTTACGTACCATCTTATACCTCAGCGCATAGGTCGTGAGAAGCTGGTGATACATTATAACGAGTTAGGTTATAACTATACGCAGAACAGTGCTCCAACGGTTCCCATCTGTGATTTTTATCAGACTATGGGCCTGCCTCGTTTAATCAAAACGTATGAGAGTCATGAGAGCAAGGGCATCTACCTGAACCGTTTTCCCGTGCTGAGAAATGGAGTGGGACGGTTCAGTAAGTCAAGGGAGAATCAGAACGACTATCATGAGAGCGGTGACTTTATGAATCTAAGCGGCTTAGCCACGGCTTCTGATGAAAATCAAGGTGTTAAAGTGCTTACCTATTCGGAGACCGGAACCGATAATAGCAGCGTGGCTAACGGTATCGTATACCCGATTGAACATTTGCTTTGCTGGTCGGAGAACGTGGTGAATCAGATGGCTAACCAACGCATCCGAATAGATGCCGGCTGTATGATGCCAGAGTTGATGAACAACGATGTGCGGTCTCATCGTGCCTACTACTCATATGGCGCTACTAACTGCCGTGGTATTCCTACCAACTATCCATACATAGAGAATATAGAGATTAAAGATGGTACACTCTTCTATTATCTTCCTGGCTATTTGAGCAGCTGGCACAATCTTCAGGGCGATGAATACAATATCATCGGCAGGTATGATTTTACCATGAAGTTGCCTCCTGTGCCTCGTGCCGGTCAGTACGAGATTCGCTTTGGTGTGGCAACGGGTTCCCGTGTCCGCTCCATGGCTCAGGTTTACTTCGGTTCTGATCCCAGCATGATGCCTGCTGCAGGTATTCCTATGGACCTTCGTTTGGGCGGAAAGGAAAAACGTGACGGTTCTATTACCACCGATTCCGGTGTAGGTTGGGAAGAGGATACCGACGATCAGGAACACAATGACGAGGTTGCTAAGCGCATGAGGGCTAAAGGATTCATGAAAGCCCCCAACTTATGGACCAACTCAATGGGTAGCAGTACATCTATCCGTACCTTCCACTACATGACGCGCCGTATTGTGGTTAATACATACATGACTCCTTATCAGAATTATTACATCAGGTTTAAGTCGGTGCTTGACTTGGAAGACCGTGAGTTCTATATGGACTATTTCGAGTATGTGGCTAAGGAAGTATATGATAACCCTAACGAACCAGAAGATATTTGGTAATAAAGAAGAAAAAGATATGAAAAGGATTTCATTGTTTACCCTTCTGTGGGGATTCACTTTTTTATTGTTTGCTCAAGACGTAACGTATAATAAAACGGTTGATGAAATTTGGGGAGGCCGTGTGTTTATGGAACTGAATGGCAGATATGCAGGCGTATCACGAAATGATGCTGGTATATCTTGGCCAACCAACGACAAAACGGTGATGGTTTATTGCCTACGAGTGCCCAGGGGACACGTAAGGGCAGACGCTATTTTTACCCCAAGAGCAGGTAGAACTGTGACATTTAACCTGAGAGTGGTTCTGGCCAGCACTGGCGAGGTAATAACCGAACATACGTGCTCACTGGCATGTAAGACCGCTACCGAAGAGACGCTTGAGATTCTTCCCGACGTTTCTTTCCCCTCAGATACATGGTACCGTTTTGAGATTACAAGTCCCAGGGGGAATACCTGTATTTCTCAGTTTACGAAACTAAGATTCCAACGCAAATCTACTCTTGCTGTAGGTGATTCTCCCATCTTTATGGCACCAAGTGTTCATCTGCATTCATATGCTACAACAGACAAGGACGCTCCTTCTGGCGAATCCTACGACTGGATTTATCAGGAAGGAATGATGCCACCCGAATTTGAACGCCCAAGTACATACGCAATGGTAATTGGAATTGATGGCGGGTATTCGGGCTTCCAGTCAATTTATAATAGCAACGGCACTTGGGAACGTCCTATTCTTTTTTCAATCTGGGATAATGGCGACTTGGACAAAGACCCTGCCATGCCAGAATATCTGAAATCTGGTGTTATAGATAAAGGTCAGGATGTTGTAGGTGTCAGATTTGGGTCAGAAGGAACCGGTAGCAGTGCCCGTCTCGTTAACGGCAGCTGGTGGACACCAGGCAAGTGGGTACAGTTCTTGTGGAATGCTCGTCCCGAGCAGATACAGGTAACGCTAAAGGATCATGAGGGAAATGATTCGGTTGTCAATTATCAGAATACCTTGGTGAGCTGTTGGTATAAGAATGAGGACGACCCTCAATGGCACTACATGGCTACACTCCGCGAGAGTGGTCGTAGCCATTACTTCACAGGCTTGTACTCCTTTCTGGAGAACTTTTACGATGTGGGCGGCGAATTGATTCATCGTGCTTATTTCCGTAATTGTGCTATGCGTTCGTTGGCATCAGGTAAATGGTATGCAAGAAATTCGGTCGATTTCGGCCATACTCAAAACGACGGCACTCGCTTTTCGCGCAAGGACTATGGGCATGGACTGACTAAGCTTTATGACAACTGTTTCTTTCTACAGACTGGAGGCTTTGGCAATATCCAAGACAGTGCCAAGGTGCTACCTTTGCCAAAAGAAATGCCTTGGGTTGACACCATAAATATCAAGGCACTTATTGCACGTGTGGATGAAGCCATCCGTGTGGATGAAGCAGCACAAGCTGCCTCGCGTCTTGACTCATACAGGAAAATTGACATGACAAAATGGACATTGGTTAAGTTCTCTGACGAGGAAACGGAGGGAGAGGGTGACAATGGCAGGGCTGCTCAAGCAATAGACGGGCTCAGCTCTACGTATTGGCATTCTCAATGGAAACCAACTAAGGCCGCTTTCCCTCATTATCTTATTATGGATGCAGGAGAGGAAACCACAGTCACAGGTATCTCGCTATATCAGTCCAGGGAATCGGGGTACAGGGCCAGAATGTACCGTCTTTATACCTCGGAAGACGGAAAAACATGGAGAAGCCGTAAATCTGGCTATTTTGCCGATTCCAACAGCCCTGAGGTTGACTTTGGTATGGAGATAACAAGTCGCTATTTTAAGTTGGACATTTTGTCAAGTTACGGAGGCGATGTGCTTGCCATTAACGAGGTAACGTTTGTCTGTCCTTATAATCTGGATAAGATGAAGAACGGTGCCTGTGAGATTATAAATAATGCAGATAGATTAGGTGGTTACAGGTCGGCTGATTTGCAACAACTGATTGATGTGTATGACGATGGTAATTGCACAGATGTGGATGCCTTGAAGTCAGCCTTTGAAGGATTAATAAATGTAGAACCATTGAAGTATGGTGTAGTAAATAAGTTACAGAATATCAGTACGACACGCTGTTATCAGTTACACAATATTTCAAAAAAATCTGTGCTCTATGCTTCGATGCATGGTACAGAAACCCAGATAGTCAAAGATGGAGAAGAGAATGCAATGGATTCTTGTGCTAATTGGCTTATCTTGCGTTCGGAGGCATACAACCAATATTATATATATAATGTAGGTACCGGTCTTTACCTGAAGGTTGAGGGTGGTAAACTTGTGCAAACAGCACAGCCGAAAGCTATCAGTATTTCTTCCGTTGGAAGCGGATACAGGTTTGGTACGTTGTCAGATTCTTATCAGTTGCTGGACAACTACTCAATGGCCCCGGATATAGATGAAGCATATAATCTGCTTCTTGAGAGTGAGATCTCTCTGCATCCTGAATTACAAACCATCGTAAATACACCTTTAAAACAAGACTTCGATACCTTTTACGATTTGGAAGGTCGAAGACTTATGGTTCCCCGTGGATTAGTGATTGTTAAAAGTAGAGATGGTAAAGTTAAGAAAATGTTGGTAAAATAAACTATTTGTACCTTTTTCATCTCGGATTTATTAACTAGTATCAATAAAGTTTGAAAAAAAAAACACTTTTTTTGGGTGAATAAAATGTTTTGTATAATTTTGCAGCCGTTTTCAAAATAATTATATATTTTTATCTGTTCAGATTAATATTTAGAAAGTGAATAGTGTCTCTATATTAAAATACTATGTTAACTTAATTGCGGCATATGTCACATATTATTTTAAGTATGGGATAAGTTTGTTTGCTGACTATCCTGCTGAAATTAAAGTCGCTGTTTCTGTTTCGGTATTTAGTATTATTCTGATCATTATTATGATCACGACAATATTCTACTTATCATATCAGAAAAAAAGAAGAAGAAAACTTGACCGACGTATTGAGAAAAGATTTGGCAGTGGAATTGATTTTATGCTTTCGGAAGGTTCTCAAAAACGTATGTCAAGATATGAAATAGCAGATGTTTTTGAAATAGACCGAGAAAATGTTGGTAAGGATCTATTAAAGAATAATCGTGAAAAGGAAGCGTTCGTTAATTATTTTTATCAACTCTTCATAACGAAAAGATCTAAGTTAGCAAACAGAGATAATATTACCACTTTCCTATTCTTGTTTGGAATTCCTGAATTTTTGGAGAAAGAAGTAAGCTTGAGAAGTATGGAGAAGAAAGTAAGATATATGAGTATGATTCGTACGTTCAAGTTACCTGTCAGCCCTTGGGTTATCAATAAACTTCTCAGTTCCAAATACATACGTGTTCAACGTTTGGCTATGTATTCTAATATCATGCTTAGCTCAGATAGTGACCTTGATTACTTTGAAACAGACTTCTTTGATAAGTATTGTTGTATCAAGGATGAGATAGAGTTGGCATACTCATTGCAGCGTAGGCGTAAAGCGGGTCGTAAACTACCTAATCTTGCAAGGTGGGCTAATTTACAGAAGAACGAGCGCTCACAGTGTATGTTTGTGCGTTTGATGAGAAGATTTGATCAGTTGCAATATTGTGACCAATTGACGGAACTGTACAAGACTCAGCCGCGAAAGAAAAAACTGATAGAGGAAATCTCACGAACTTGGGGATATCTTAATTATACAGACGGAGAGGATTTGTTAGTAGATGCTTTGTTGATTCAACCTGATGATACAAAAGTGGCAATTATGCATGCGTTAACTCGTTTTGCTACTGGTAGAAGTCTGGGTGCTTTGTTGGAAGGATATTATAATACTACTAATCCGCATGTCCGTTTTGAAGCAATCAGATGTCTTTATAACTATGGTGATGAAGGACGTGCAAAGTTCAACGAATTGAAACAGAATGCGATGGAAACAGAACAGAAATTGTTTGAATTCTTTGATAATCCCATCACACTTGAGAAGATACGTCTTGACAAGGAGCAGGCCTACCATTCCTCAGTAGAGACTGTGTATAACAGTTATATATAGAATTAATACGCCTATGTGGATAGCAATTTATTACATCTTCTGTTATCTGGTATTCGGATATACGATGCTGCTTATGCTCAGTTATCTGTATTTGGTATATATGAGTCGCCTTTCGCAAAAACATATCACCGTTAATCTCCCTGATGACGATACCATAAAATATTTCTTACAAGGTTCACCGCTTACACCGGCCGTGTCTATTATAGCACCTGCTTTCAATGAGGAGGTAACTATTTTGGACAACGTGAATTCGATGATGCAGATTGATTATCCCAACTTTGAAATTATTATTGTCAACGATGCCAGTACCGACCGTACCATGGAGTTACTAATCAACGAATACAAATTGGTTGAGGTTCCTTATGATATTGCCATGAAGGTACAGTCTAAACCCATTAAGCGAGTGTTGAAGTCTACAGATCCAAAATACAGCAAACTGGTCGTTGTGGACAAAGAACATGGAGGAAAGAAAGCTGACGGTTCTAATGCCGGTATCAACGTTTGCAACAATAAATATTTTGTCTGTACCGACGTGGATTGCATCATTGAACCGATGGCCTTAAATCGTATGATGTGGTTGGTAGTAAACAGCCACAGACCTATGATAGGTGTAGGAGCTACAATGTTGATGAGTAACGGTTGTATTGTGGAAGATGGTAGAGTTGTGGAGGCTGCCGTACCTAACACATTAATTCCTATGTTTCAGCAAATGGAATATTTACGTTCTTTCCTTATTAGTAAATTGGGATGGTCTGGGATTAATGCTTTGCCCAATATTTCCGGTGGATTCGGACTTTTCGATACAGACGTTGCTGTAAAGTCCGGCGGATATGACCCTACCAGTATGGCAGAGGATGTTGACATGATGCTTAGAATGGTTACATATATGAAGAATACCGGCCAGGACTTCCGTTTGGCTCAAGTTCCACAGGTGTGTTGCTGGACGGAGGGGCCTAGTACGATAAAAACTTTGTGCCGCCAGCGTATCAGATGGGCTCGTGGCCTATTTGAGATTGTCTCTAATCACAGAAAGATGTTCTTTAATCCGCACTTTGGACCTATTGGGGCTTTTGTATTACCATACATTTTTATTTTCGAGTTCATTGCTCCAGTGTTGGAGATGACGGGTTTCCTGTTTATGATATGGCTGATATTTACTGGAGGTGTTAACTGGGATTCTGCAATTCTGCTCTTTGGCATGATTTATGTTTTTTCTGTATTCATGGCTATCTTTGTTTTATTCTGCGATTATTCAACTAAGGCGGTCAATTGGAGAAATACTAAGATAAGCTATCTTAAATTACTTCTTGTAACTCTGTTGGAACCGTTTATTTATCATCCTATTATTACATATTGCTCAAATTTGGGTTATTGGCAGTTTATTAGCAATCAGACATCTGTATGGAAACCCATTCAGCGTCGAGGAGTTAAAAAGAAAAAATCATGAAAATCAGGTTCTGTATTATACTTTTATCAATTCTTTCCATGTCGTATTCCCTGTCATATGCTCAGGAAATACCGCATACACCTCGATATTATATTCATCGTGCCGAGGGTTATGTAAGTTCCAATGCATGGAATACTGCAAAGCGCGAGATTGATGCAGGATTGAAAGAATATCCGGACGACCCAGATTTGCGTTATCTCAACGGACATTATTATTATATCATTGGGGATATGAAAGAGGCTCGTTACAATTTGGTACGAGCTACTCAGACTAATGATTTACATTTTAAGGCCAAACGTATATTGGTTGACGTTGAGGACAAACTGGAACACTATTCCAGTGCAATCTGTTACATTAATGAGTTGCTTGAATTTCAGCCATACGATCGTGATCTTTGGCGACGGAAAATCGGCTTGTACAGAAAACTAAAAAACGATGTTGAAGCTGATGCTGCTTTGACGCGTCTGGCTCACATATATCCTAACGATTCTATTGTTGTAGCTGATGTTAGAAGGCGTAACCACGAGAATTGGAATAACGTGCTGAAGAAGAGCACCCTCCGTGATGCTGCGGATAATCTGGAGAAATGGATTGACCAAGATCCGAATATGCGCGAATATTATCTGGAATTGGTAAACACATACGTAAAATTAGGTGAATACGAAAAGGCAATCGGAGCAGCGAATAGAGGACTTCTTAATTTTCCTAATGACCCTGAATTAATTAATAAGGTTGTAGGTATTATGACAGACTTAGGTCTCTATACTCAGGCCTTAGCTTTTGTCAAAAGTAAAAATTTAGGTACAAATTTTTATAATAATCTTCTTCAGGAGGTTGCTGATGATGCCCGCATGCATGACCCTTATGAGGCAAACGGCCGTCTTTATCTTGCTACACATAATCGCGATGCTTTAAACTATCTGATTAACACTTCACTTACCAGAGGATATTATGATGATGCTCGCCTTTATATTGAGGAAGCCATGAAGTTAGATGGCCGCACCCCTGGTCTGCTGATGAAACTCTATACTTTGGAAAAAAAATCGGGAAATGAAAAACGCTGTTATAAGATTCTTTCTGAGTTGTATGAACAAAATCCTGAGGACGAAGAACTCTCTGAGGCCTATGCCGAAATGATGATGCAACTCTCTGAATATGATTTTAGTACAGAGCAATGGGAGGAAGCCTATCAGCATCTTAGTCGTGTGTTAGAGTTGCTGCCTGATACGGTTGATTCATGGCCTGCTGCTGTTTCCCGACAGTTAATCGTATTGGGGCATCTGAACCGGCAGGAAGAAGCATATAAACTTTTTATCAAATCATCTGAGTTGAGTCCCAAGAATCGTCGCAGATTTGCTTCTGCTTATGAGGATTTCGCGGCCAATCGTATAAAATATCTAATCGACGAAGAACGTTATGAAGAGGCAATTCATGAAGCAGAGACACTTCTTGAGGTAGTTCCAGGTAGTGAGGTAGCTTTACGTTGTCTGATTAACGTAAATCAGACATTGAAGCGTGATGAGGAGTTCCGCAGTTATGCTGCAAAGGGGTATGAATTGTATCCCAATACACCGTACTTCGTGGTTAAGCAAGCTGTATCCCTTCAGCAGCAAGGTAGAGATGTTGATGCTCTGGATTTGCTTTCTCCCCGGAAGCGTTCTGGTAAATTCATTGACCCTCAGATTGTGGCTGCATATTCTGGTCTCAGTCATGAATGGGCTAGTCAACTGTTAAAAAATCGCATACCTGACATTGCTATGCAGGTGATAGATTCAGCTTTGGTATTTGATGCTGATAATCGTGACCTACTCTATGATAAGGGAATAGCCTATGAGTATTTGAAAATGTACCAAAAGGCTTATGAATATCAGAAACGCTACTATAACCCCAGCAATGCAGAACAGGAAGATTATTTCCAGCACATGCGTTATCTGGGCTTCAGAGGATGTAGGAACAGGGTGGATGCTTCTTATACCAGCTCTTTCTATGATGCTTATGATGAGACGCTTTCATCCATAGCTCACCTTTATTCTCTTGCATCTATTTCTTATTCTCGACTTACTTTGCGTAACACATATACCGGGCAGATAAGCTATAAAGGTATAGATGGCTATCATATAGCCAAAGAGAATGAGTCGGGTGGACCTGCTTTGGAGTTCATGGCACAATGGGAACATATCTTTAATGCAAAATGGAGCGGAATGGCTAATGCTTCTGTTTCTACCAAATACTTCAATAGGTTTGGCTTTAATGTGTCTGTATCATATCATGCCCCTAAACGCTGGACACCATCATTACGTGTGGGATACCGCAGAACACCGCCTACATACCTATATTTAGGTGGTATAAACTGGGGACAGATTGAGAGGAGCGAATACGATTTGTTCCTTATTACACCATCCCTTGAGAAATCTTGGGAGCGTTTTAGCTTGACAGGCAATACTGATTTTGCCCTTATGTCTGGCAATTTCTTCTATAACGTCGGACTGAAAGGTAAACTCTATTTCAACAATGACAATATATCGTCCGTTTCACTTGTTACAGGTGTTGGTTCATTCCCTGAACTGACATTCTTCGAGCAAACCGCCCTCCGTAATGTATCACATACCAATGCCATGGTGGGCTTTGATATACAGTATCTGATTTCACGTCACTTCTGCCTGGGTCTTGCGGGCAATTGGAACACCTATTATAATCCATTTATTAATTCAGAGGGTATCCTTACCGATTCTTACCGAAATATCTATTCCATAGCACTTCAACTTCATTTAGCTTTTTAACCATGAAAACTATTGTATCTTCACATAGGATGATAAAGCATTGCATAAAAGGCATAATGCTTTTCTCTGCAATGTTACTTGTTGGCTGTACCGAGAAAAATCAGTCCATAGGTACATCTTCGTTTGATTACCGCGAGGTCTATCTACCAGAGTTAACCAGCGATGTATATATACCGTTGAGTCTTAACTGTATAGACCGTGACTGGGGTATTTGGGGACACAATCTCTCTGTAGTACTTCCCGAGAAACCTTCTTCCAGCGTTTTTGCCAAGAGTGGTAGTGGTGTGGACCATAGCCAATTATGCTTCACGTCCGATGCGCTGTATAAATACATCTGTAAATTTATAAAGGATAATTACAGAAAGGGTGACCCTATGCGTTTTGCTATCCTTCCTAATGATAATAATGTAGTTTGCCTGTGTAACCGTTGTGTAAAAGCTGGTAATACAGAGGAAGATGCTTCTGGGGCCGTTTACTATATGTTGGAACGTTTAGCTAATGAATTCCCCAAGCATTTCTTTTTTGCCTCTTATTATAGGACCACATGCAGTCTTCCTAAGGAACCGCTTCCTGATAATGCCGGAATTCTTATCAGTGCTATTGACTTCCCACTTTCTACTTCCTATACAGCCCAAGAAGCTGACTTTTTGGACTTGCTGAATCAATGGTCTTCTTATACAAAACATGTTTACGTATGGGACTATATCAACAATTTCGATGACTATTTTACTCCTTTCCCCATTCTCTGTATCTTCCAGCATCGTCTCCGTTTATATGCTGAGGCTGGCGTAAAAGGAATCTTTTTGAACGGAAGCGGTCATGATTATAGCACTTTATACGGACTTAAGATACATGTCATGGCGTTATTGCTTTCTAATCCTGATGCTGATTGGCGTCCAAAGCTGAGGGAGTTCTGTAGGAAGTATTATCCTGTGACGGGCGATGTTCTGTGCGACTTCGTGGTTAAGCAAGAAAATATGGTGGAGAAACAGGGAGATATACTTTCATTATATGAAGGCGTTCCAAAAGCAGTTAAGACTTATCTTCCCGCTGAAGATTTCATCAAATTTCACAACAAGCTCATTTCTCTTTTGCCAAAAACCAAGGACAGAGAACATCAGAGTATCGAGAAATTGTGCCGAGCTTTAATGTTCACCCACCTGGAACTGAATCGTATGGCTTCTGATACTATAGGATGTAAATGGATGCTTGATGAATTTGAGAAACTCAACGATATTGACATTGTTGCATATAGCGAAGCCGGCGGAACTATTGATAACTACGTGGCTGATTACCGATATATGCTTCGTAAGGCTGATGAGACATGGGGAAAGAACTTATTGAAAGGTGTCAGACTGACACCATTGACAGCCTTAGACGAGGATTATAATGATATATCTATCCTCACTGACGGTCTCTTGGGTATTCCTTCATGTTACCATAGTGGACATATGCTCTCATCAGCATCTTCTGCACTACGCATTTCCATTCCTAATATTCATGGAATGAAACGCTTACGAGTTAATATGACAAAGAATTCTATTTATCATATTGAATTCCCCCTCAATGTATCGCTCTCATGTGGTGGACATATAATAGGTAGTGTTGAGCCCGTTTCCATTCCTGGTAATATTCATAGGGCTGTTGCAGATTTTGATATCCCATCTTTTTGTAAGGATGCACTCATACTCTCTGTATATAGAGACCAGTCGGAACGAACCATGGCATTAGATGAGATAGAAGGATTTTAGGTGTCTTTTTTCTGTGATTTTTGAAGTTTAATAATATATTTAATAAAAACATTATTAGTGAGAACAAATAAGCATCATATATTGCAAATGCTAAAGTTTATGGGGTTTATTGCTTCAATGTGCTTTTTGTATTCGTGCGAAAAACAATTGAAGCCTGCTAGTTTTATTCTAGTGGACCCTGTAAGACATTATTATCCTGTAATTCAAGGTGAAATGATGTCTATTAGCTACGAATTAGAGAATACATCTGATAACCCGCTTTTTATTCAGGAGGTGCAGACAACATGCGGATGTCTTGTTCCGAGAGATGAGCTTCCCATTGTAGTGCTTCCTCATAAGATTGGTTTTATTGATCTTACCTTTAACACTATTAAGAATACTGGGTATGTAAGTCATTACATATACTGTTATGGCAATTTCCAAGATTCTACTTGCATTGAAATGTCCTTTGACACGAATGTCGTTCCTCGTGCCGATTATGTAAGAGATTATGAACAGTTATGGCATGAACAGACTGATGGTATGAAGTCAATGCGTGATTTTGTTGATGGCATGCCAGGACAGAAAGGTTATTATACTGAAACTGGTATCTCTCCGCGTACTACACGTAAAGAAGCCGTACAGGAAGAAGTGGATGAAGTAGCTCCGTAATAAAATCTAATCAAAAAGCCTTTCTGCCTCACCGTTGAGAGGCTTTTTATATGTCTGCTGCTGTCTACATTACTGTTTTCATTTTTCTGACTAAATAGAAGAAAAAGGAAGAGGCAGATGTTTTAAGTGCCTTTTATGATATGCAAAAAAACTGGCCCGAGCCAATGTCCTATTTGGCTCGAGCCAGCTTTTTTATGGTCTTTTAGTGACGAAAAAATCTCATCACCCACTAAAAAGAGGATGTGGCAAAATTGTAATATCCTCTTTTCTTATTACTTCCAAACCAGCAGACGTCCTATCTGGTCGTAGATGCTTGACCAGTGAGCACGGCTTTCAGCATCGGGAGCAGAAGTAGAAGCTGTCTTTGATTTCTTCTGTAGTTGCTGCAGAGTATAAAGAACTGCAGGATGTATCTTCTGGTTCCCATTTCCAAAGGCGCGGCTCAGATGGAAGAGCATGTTGTTTTGCAGGGCAATACGATAGGGAGTAACTTTTTTGTTGTTGTCTAACTCCGTAAATACAAGCTTGCTCAAATCTGTAAGATACTGCTGAGGATTATACAAGTTGTTCAGCGCGTCCAAACGGTTCATCAGTCCAGTTACTGCACTTTCGCCAATAGAGTTGGTTAGGGATTGTGGGTCTGTGGTAAGACGCTTAGCATAGGATACTTCACGCAACCAAATGGGTTCGTGCAGGAATTGCTCGTCAATAAACTTCAGTGCAGCCTTCTGCTTGCTGAGTGGTTGGGGGTCATAAACATCTCCACCCATGCCTTGTGTCTTAGGCTCTACCAAATAGCCTCCAATGTTACGGGTTACATGCCCACAGTATCGCATCAGTTGGGTGCGAATCTGGTTGTACATGGTTCTAATGTTTTCATCGTAGATATCTTTCTCGTCATCAAGTGTATAACGACGCAGGTTATCAGCCAGACGTTTTAGATTCATAATACCGTAGTAGCTGGCCTTAACAGGGTCATCACCTAAGTCTTCTGTCTGACGGCGTGGGTCTATATATATGCCTTCGCCATCTCCCCACCATAGACGGCGGTTCTTGAGTGACTCTAAAACCATAGGCTCCAACATCTTATGATCCTGCAATTCGTTCTGAGCATCCAGCATGGGCTTGTATCCCCATGTGATGGCCCACTTGTCATAATCTCCAATGCGGGGGAAGATACCTATGCGCGATACTCCATCTTCAGGCTGTGCCACGTAGTTAAAACGGGCATAGTCCATAATGCTGGGGGTGTGGCCGTGTGCCTCCACCCATGCCTTGTTGCGCAGGCTATCTACAGGTACGGTACTTGAACTTCCGAAGTTGTGACGCAGGCCCAAAGTGTGACCTACTTCATGTGAACTGACAAATCGGATAAGCTGACCCATCAATTCTTCATCGTAGTTCATCTTCTGAGCAGCCTCATCAATGGAACTTGCCTGAATCATATACCAGTCATGTACCAATGCCATTACATTATGATACCAACAGATGTGACTTTCTATGATTTCGCCTGTTCTTGGGTCGTGAACATTGGGACCATAAGCGTTTTCGATGGGGCTAGCCAGATATCGGATACAGCTGAATCGGGCATCTTCCATGCTCATTGTCGAGTCGTTCTCAGGCCATTCTTCAGTTCTGATAGCGTTCTTGAATCCGGCTTTCTCGAAGGCAGCCTGCCAGTCGTTTACACCCATAATCAAATACTTACGCCATTGCTTAGGTGTTGCAGGGTCTATGTAGTAAACTATAGGCTTGATGGGTTCTACCAGTTCACCACGACGCATCTTCTCAACATCTTCTGGACGAGGCTCCAAGCACCAGCGCGTAATAAAAGTCTTACTTTCCACACGTTGCTGATCATCAGTATAGCTGGTAAAGCGGTCGGTAAAGAAACCTACACGTGGGTCGTAATATCTACGCATCATTGGCTTCTCGGGTAAGAGTACAAAGCTGATGTTTAGTCCGATGGTAACCTTTCCCGTATATCTGGCAGAGGGTAGGGCTGTGCCATTGGTGGCAAATGTCTTAACAGTGCGAACCTCTGTATTCATAGGGAACGATTTAATGTCTTCTATGTAACTCATATCGGGTATCAAACCCTGAAGTTCATATTGTTTCTTGGCGTTCTGGGGCAATGCTATTGCTGCGTTGTCCTGGTTGAAGAACTGCGTAACCTTGATTTTGTATTTCCCATCTTTGTGGCTCTCTATTTTGAATGAACCTATGATAGGATTCTCGTTGCTGATGGTAATGGCACGACTAATGTTGTCTGTACTATCTGCAACATTAATAATAAGGTTTGCGCGTAAAAGAAGCTGTTCATCAACACCTTTCTGGAAATATACGGTTTGTTCGTTTACTTGCTCTCCTCCGAATTTGCCGCTTCCTGCAGGCGTACTGGTGAATCGTGTGGTAGTTAAAAACTGCCTACCTAAGAGGCTGTCGGGAATATGAAAGAACCAGTCATTCTTTTCCTTTGTTACATGAAAAATGCCGTCCCTGTCTATAGATGGCTTCTCAACTTTAACGGTGTCTTTAGGCGATGCCTCAGGCTGTCCTTTCTTACTTTTCTTACTTGGCTTCTTGGGCTGTGTTGTTTGCTCAGTCTTGGCTTTCTCTTTCTTTTCCCTTGCCATTGCTGGTATCGTAGTCAGCAATGATGCAGCAAACAAGATGCTTAATACTTTAATGTTCATTTCTTTTGTATTATTTGATTAATCATTTTATTCTTTTGACGTCAAAATTACATATTTATTACGAAATGTATGTTTATTTTTGAATATTTATGTGTAATTTTGTATTCTATTAACATGAAAGAGTTCCAACTTATATCAAAATACAAGCCAACAGGTGACCAGCCTGAGGCTATCCGTCAACTTTCTGACGGTATACTTCAAGGTGTTCCTGCCCAAACCCTATTGGGTGTGACTGGTAGTGGAAAAACATTTACAGTTGCCAATGTAATTGCTAACGTTGGAAAACCTACGCTTATCCTTAGCCACAATAAGACCTTGGCAGCGCAGTTGTATGGTGAGATGAAGCAATTCTTTCCTAACAATGCTGTTGAATACTACGTCAGCTATTACGACTATTACCAGCCTGAAGCATACATCCCGAGTACAGATACTTACATTGAGAAAGACCTTGCTATAAATGATGAGATTGATAAACTCAGATTGGCAGCCACGAGTGCTCTTCTCTCCGGCAGGAAGGATGTAATTGTGGTTAGTAGTGTATCATGTATCTATGGTATGGGTAACCCGTCGGCATTTTATGAAAATGTAATCGAACTTAGGGTAGGACAGAGGATAGACAGGAACGACCTTCTACGTAAGCTTATGGATAGCTTGTATGTCAGAAATGATTTGACATTAAATCGAGGAGAAGTCCGTGTCAAGGGTGACACCATCGACATTGCTCTTGCCTATAGTGATTATCTGCTGCGTGTAACTTTCTGGGATGATGAAATAGAGAGTCTGGAAGAAGTTGACCCTATTAGTTTGGCTCGTATTTCTGTCTATGAAAGCTACAAGGTTTATCCTGCTAACCTGTTTATGACTAGTCACGACATGCAAGAGCAGGCTATACGCAAGATAGAGGATGACCTGCGTGAACAGGTTGCATACTTTGAGGAAGTCGGTAAGACATTGGAAGCCAAACGTCTCCACGAAAGAGTAACGTATGATGTGGAGATGATTCGTGAGTTGGGGCATTGTTCCGGAATCGAGAATTACAGTCGTTATTTTGACGGTCGAAAGCCAGGAACCCGCCCTTATTGTCTGCTTGATTTCTTCCCTGAAGATTATCTGATGGTAATAGATGAGAGCCATGTTTCAGTTCCTCAAATTGGTGCAATGTACGGAGGTGATCAAGCCCGTAAAAGTAATCTGGTGGAATATGGATTTCGCCTTCCCGCTGCTAAAGATAACAGACCGCTTAAGTTTGAGGAGTTCTGCGAACTGACACATCAGGTTATATACGTCAGTGCCACTCCTGCCGACTATGAGTTGGAACAGAGCGAGGGTGTTGTGGTTGAACAGTTGATTCGTCCTACAGGGCTGCTTGATCCAGTTATCGAAGTCCGACCGACAGAAAATCAGGTGGACGATTTAATGGAGGAGATACAGCAGCGTGTTGAACGCGACGAACGAACTTTGGTAACAACATTAACCAAACGTATGGCTGAGGAATTAGCAGAGTACTTGCTCAGTAATGGAATCAGAACGGCTTATATTCATAGCGATGTTGATACATTGGAACGCGTACAGATTTTAAATGACCTAAGAGAAGGTCAATATGATGTTCTGGTTGGTGTAAATCTGTTGAGAGAGGGATTAGATCTTCCAGAGGTTAGCCTCGTAGCCATCCTTGATGCCGATAAAGAAGGCTTCCTTCGTAGCCACAGAAGTCTTACTCAGACTGTTGGAAGAGCTGCTCGTAATCTTAACGGGAAAGCCATAATGTATGGTGATACCATTACAGAGAGTATGCAAAAAACAATCGATGAAACCAACCGAAGAAGGGAAATTCAGTTGCGATACAATGAAGAGCACCACATTATACCTCAGCAGATAAAGAAGGAGCGCACAATGGGTGACCTCATTCAGGTTCAGCAGCAATCAGAGAGTAGAGCGTATATAGAGCCAACCATAGACTATTTGCAGGTAGCAGAGCAGGATTATACTGGAATCCAAAAGGATGAATTAGAGGCCCGCATAAAGAAAGTCGAAAAGAAAATGCAAGAGGCAGCTAAACGTCTGGATTTTGTCGAGGCTGCATTATTAAGAGACGAAATGTTGCGCATGAAAGCGAATTTGTGTTAAAAATATTGTAATAATCAATATTTGTTGAGTTTACTTTTATGTTTTTTTCAAAAAAAATATTACCTTTGCACCCCGTAAAAAGTATATACATGCAAAGATATAGTCTCATATTGTTATTTATTCTTCCGTTTTTAGCTGGTTGTGGTGATTACAACTCTGTTATGAAAACAGCTGATTACGAGTATAAGTACGAGGCAGCCAAAAGCTATTATTCAGATGGAAGCTATAGAAAAGCAGCAGAGGCTTTTCGTGATGTTCTTGCAATTCTGAAGGGAACACAATATGGCGATGAATGTCTTTTTATGCTTGGCATGAGTAATTACCGCTTTGGTGATTTTGAATCTGCCACAGAATTTTTCAAGAAATATTATCAGAGTTATCCAAAGGGAAAATATGTAGAATTGAGCCGCTATTACTGTGCTATGTCTCACTATAATTGTGTTAGAGACACGAGACTTGATCAGAGCAGTACAATGGAATCACTGGCAGAGTTTTCTACTTTCCTTGAGTATTATCCTAATACCGCATTGAAATCTCAGACACAAGAAATGATTTTCAACCTGCAAGATAAACTGGTAGAAAAAGAATTCCTGTCTGCCAAGTTGTATTATGACTTGGGAACATACCTGGGTAATATGACATCGACAACGTCTAGCTGCAGCAACTACGAGGCTTGTATTGTTACGGCTCAGAATGCACTGAAGGATTATCCTTATGCCTCTACCGAGCGAAAAGAAGAACTTTCGATTCTTATACTGAGATCTCGTTATCATTTGGCACGTCAAAGTATTATTGAAAAACGTCTCGAACGCTTTCGCGATACAATTGACGAGTATTATGCTTTCCAGAATGAGTTTCCGGAGAGCCAATACATGAAAGAGGCAAATAGTATCTATAATCACTCAGAACGTGTTGTTGCCCAAAAAGGCAAAATAGATGAAAACGATATAGAGACAGATAACACAAAAAAGAAGAACCATAAAAAAAATAAATAAAATATGATGGATTACAAAAAATCAACTGCTCCAACAAATACTGTAAACCGTGATGTTATGGAGTTGTGTGAAGAGACAGGTAATATTTACGAAAGCGTTGTTATTATTGCAAAGCGTGCTAATCAGATATCTGCTGATATCAAGAATGAGCTCAGCAAGAAACTGCAGGAGTTTGCCAGCTCTCAGGATAATCTTGATGAGGTATTTGAGAATCGCGAGCAAATAGAAATCAGTCGTTTCTACGAGAAGCTTCCAAAGCCAACTCTTATGGCTACACAGGAGTTTGTTGAGGGTAAGGTGTATTTCCGCAATCCCAGTAAGGAAGCAGCCTCATTACTTGACTAATGATTCAGCGCATACAAACCCTATACCTTTTGTTGGCAACTATTCTGATAGTTGTCTGCATGTCAAGTTGTATAGGTTATTACATTTCAGAAGATGGTGAAACTGGCCGTTTGTTCAACCTTGGTTGCTGGTGCGCTAAGGACGAAGGATGTTATTTGCTATCAAGTCGTGGTGGCTCATGGGCTCTATTTGTTATTTTGCTTATAGAGTCTACGCTATCGTTCCTGAATATCTTTCTGTTCAAGTATAGGGCATTGCAGATGCGTGTATGCACCTTCTGTATGATTCTGTTGGTAGGATGGTATGCTACTTATGCCTTTTTTGCCTGGTATTTCTTAGATGCGTTCTACACAGAAGTATCTTTTAGAGTAGCGGTTTGGGCTTCACTGCCGTGTGTAAGCATTATACTCTTATATCTTGCTTTCCGTGCTATCCTTAAGGACGAGAAACTGGTACGTTCCTTAGACCGTTTGCGTTAATTACGCGTCTTTAGTATATCAAATAAATAAGCTACCTTCACCGTAATAACATTGTTGGCACTACGGCTGAAGGTATCTTGTTTTGTACTATTTAAGATATTGCTTAGGCTTAACCCATACCTTCCTTCAAGTGTAAAGTGGTGTCCTTTCTTTGTGCTGACATCCATTCCCAACCCCAGGGTTATTCCGTAATCAAACTTCTTTTGTATAGGTGTATCATGCAGTTTAATCTGGCGTTCTAATAGGTCGATAGCACTCCATTCTCCACTTGTTGAAGTCTTTTCACCAACGCAGAATCCTATATGTGGTCCGGCTAATATGCAGCCTTTGACTCCTCCTTTTTCTTTTCCAAAACCAAGATTTACCAGAATGGGCATTTGAATATAATTAGCATCGCGTTTGTATGTGCCTGATAAATTATCTCCGTACGTTATATCCTCAGTCCATCCTAATTGTATAAAGTTCACTTCACCTTGTACGGCGCATATCATACTGAAGTACTTTTCACATGTATATCTTACAGTTGCCCCCATTGTTATACCACCATGCATTTTCTGGTTTATATTTGGGCTGAAACTCACCTGATTCAGTGCATAGCCGCCATTTATACCTATTGCCAGGTCTCTGCGCGCATCACCTACCTGAGCCAGTACGTTATGTGAAAATAAGCTATATAGTAGAGTTAAGATAACAATCTTCTTCATCTTATAAGTTCTATTTGATTGTTCTTGGTGAAGTGTATCAACTGCACGAATCGGTTACAGAATCCGCTATTATCTGTTTCTTGAACAAAACGGAACATATTCTGGTAAGGTTCATGTTCCTTTAATGTGGCAGTTTCTTTTGCCTGTATATCATGCATGAAATAATAGCCCAGGTCGAAACCCATCATAGCGTATCGTGGATAGTTGATAGCCATAGCCGTATTGAAATTCCTTGTGAATGCCTGTTCAAATGCTTTAGTACTTGGTGCCAGTGCATTATAATAATATGAGCTGTAAATGTATGTATCAAAAGTAAAGAAGCTGTTCAACAATGTATTGGTATAAGTCTGCCATTCTGGGTAGCCTAATAGCGTTATGTTGTAATTAGAGTGTTCCTGTCTGAAGGTATCTAACTTGGATATAAGTATGTTTAAGGACTTTATGCTGGGATTATCGGGCACGATGACATTGTCCTTAAACTGGTTCATGGCTGCTTCATACGCAAAGTCATCTCCGTCGATGTTTAAAACTCTGACATTATTTCCTTGCCGTGCCATCTTTACTGTCAGTTCTTGGGTAAAATATTGTCCTTTGCTATTTGGGCTATTCGTTTTAAGTATGATGAAATTCTTGTTTGCGTATGCTTTTGATACCATCTCAGCAGCCTCTGTAGTACATACTGTATAGCTTGGGCTGGCCATATAAACCATAGGCCTTTCTGTTAGTGCCTGATCGTTGGTGAAGGGTAATACCAGCTTAATGTTGTTTAGCTGGCAAAAGTTAATGGCTGCCGGTATCTGTTGTTCATCAACCGGACCAAAAAACATATCAAGGGTTGACAATTCTGGTTTCATCAGCACCTCCATCAGTTCTGCTTCCTTATTCCCACTACTGTAGGCATAGATTTCCAGGCTCAATCCTTCTTTTTTCGCGCTATCGGCTGCCATTAGGAATCCTTGATAGAACTCCACCATTTTCTTTCCTTTTTCGCTTTTTTCCTCAAATGGCAGTACTACGCCAATTTTTAGAACCGAAGGGGTTTGCTTTTCTGTTACCTGAGGTATTACGGATTCTGCCTGAGTGGTGGAAGCAGGTTTAGGGATGGTCAGATACTTACCTTTCTTTACTTTGCCATTTTCAGGAATATCGGGGTTTGCAGCCCGCAGTTCCTCCTCGGTAATATTGTACTTTTTTGCTATCCCGTAAAGCGTTTCTCCCTTAACCACTTGATGTAACCTGTTTAGTTCCAACATGGTGTTCTGTGCATCCAATATGAATGGTATACACAAGAGTATTGTAATAATGAGCCTTTTCATAACCGCAAAGATAATGCTTTTTTTTCTCCATTTTAGACTTTTTGAGATTAAAAAATAGCTATCATCCAAAGAAATTCATTAATTTTGCAAAAATATTTATAAATATGACACGTTATATAACTTTATTATTGCTGATATTTCCTTTATATGCTTGGGCACAACCCCTAGTTGAACCTTCGGGTGAATACCTGGTAGAAAATGAGGACGGAACAGTTGATACAATAGATATCTCCGGCGCAGGGGCTCAGAGTGCACCCTTGAAAGTTATTCTTAAGGCCAATCCCTCAGGTCTGGAAGGGTACGGCCAGCCTCGTTATGAATGGAAGATATGGAATGACGATGACCCGTCAAACATTCTTATTTACCGTACCGAAGAAAATGTTGAGCATACTTTTACTACCAGTGGTTCATTCACGGCTCAATTGTATGTCACTTTCTACAATGCTGACGGCAGTATTTACTACGAGTTCCCTGAGGAGGGAGAAGATCCCCAAGCCATACATTTTAGCATTAGCGAGAGTATCTTGGATTTTCCCAATGGCTTTTCGCCTAATAAAGACGGATGGAATGACGTGTTAAAGCCAAAAGACGGTTATCAGAGCATTGTGGACTTTCATGCTGCCGTCTTTAACAGATGGGGAAATAAGTTGTATTCTTGGGATAACCTTAGCGGAAGTTGGGACGGTACTTATAAGGGGAAGGTTGTTAAAGACGGCGTGTATTTTCTGGTAGTAAATGCCAAAGGTGCCGATGGCCGAATATTTAAATACAGAAAGACCATCAGTGTTATTTCCGGATATAATAAGGAAGAGGACAACACAGGAACAGACACAGGCGGCAATGAGTAACAGTAAGATTTCTGTTTTTGGAGCACGCGTTCATAATCTTAAGAACGTTGATGTAACGATACCAAGAAACCGTCTTACTGTAATTACAGGTCTTAGCGGTAGCGGTAAATCGTCTCTCGCATTCGATACTATCTTTGCGGAGGGACAGCGTCGTTATATTGAGACTTTCAGTGCCTATGCACGCAACTTCCTGGGTAACCTGCAACGTCCGGATGTAGATAAGATAACGGGGCTTAGTCCGGTTATCAGTATAGACCAAAAGACTACCAACAAGAACCCCCGAAGTACAGTTGGGACCACTACCGAGATATACGATTTCTTTCGCCTCCTCTATGCCCGTGCAGCAGAAGCTTTCTCGTATGAAACGGGTGAGAAGATGGTTCGTTATACCGAGGAGCAGATTATCGACCTCATCCTTAAGGATTATCACAACCGGAAGATATGCATCCTTGCTCCTTTGGTGAAGAACAGGAAGGGACATTATCAGGATTTGTTTGAGAACATACAGAAGAAAGGGTATCTTTATGTGCGTGTGGATGGTCAGATTCAGGAAATTATTCCTGGCATGAAACTTGACCGTTATCGCAACCATGATATAGAGGTTGTCATAGATCGGCTGAAGGTACAGGACAAGGACGACAAGCGCCTTATCCAGAGTGTTGCTACAGCCATGAAGCAAGGCAACGGACTGATGCTGGTTTATGATATGGAGACAGAGAAGGTGCGCTACTACAGCAAGCAGTTGATGTGTCCTACCACTGGTATTTCCTATAGGGAGCCTGCGCCGCATGATTTTTCTTTTAATAGTCCACAGGGTGCCTGCCCCAGATGTAAAGGTCTTGGTTATGTAAGCATAATAGACGAGGATAAGGTCTTCCCCGATAAATCCTTGTCAGTCAAGCAAGGTGGTATAGCTCCTTTGGGTAAGGCACGCTCAGCTATGATATTCTGGCAGATAGAAGCCGTATTGGAGAAGTATGGCTGTACCCTTGATACACCGCTCTCCGATGTGCCTCATGATGCATTGCAGGAGATTATTGACGGCAGTACCGACCGATTACGTATATCAGCTGATGTGGCAAAGCTCACAAACGATTACTATGCTTCATATGATGGGTTGGGTAAGTACATCAGTCAGATGCAGGATGCTGATATGTCTGCCAGTGCTCAGAAGTGGGCCGAGCAGTTCAGTTGTACGGCAGTATGTCCCGAATGTAAAGGGCAGCGCCTGAACCGTGAATCTCTGCACTTCCTTCTTGCCGGCAAAAATATTTCAGAGCTTTGCCAGATGGACTTGCAGGAACTTTACGATTGGATTACGCATCTCCATGATAAACTCTCTCCTCAGCAACAGAAGATAGCAGCAGAGATACTTAAGGAGATTAAGACTCGCCTGCATTTCTTGCTTGATGTAGGACTTGACTATCTTTCTTTGGGGCGTTCCTCTGTAAGTCTTTCCGGTGGCGAGAGCCAGCGCATTCGTCTGGCTACTCAGATAGGAAGTCAGTTGGTAAATGTGCTGTATATCCTCGATGAACCCAGTATCGGTTTACATCAGAAGGATAACATCAAGCTCATTGATTCGCTTAAGAAACTGCGTGACACTGGTAATTCCGTTATTGTGGTGGAACACGATCAGGAGATGATGGAGAATGCCGATTATATCGTTGATGTAGGTCCCAAGGCAGGACGAAAGGGTGGGGAAATTGTATTCCAGGGTACCTATACCGACATGTTGAAGCAGCATACCCTTACCAGTCGGTATCTTACAGGTGAACTTTGTATTGATATTCCCTCTATACGCAGGTCTGGCAATGGTAAGAATCTTGTCTTACATGGTGCCACTGGCAATAACCTTAAGAACGTAGATGTTGCTTTTCCGCTTGGCAAGTTTATCTGTGTTACTGGAGTCAGCGGTAGTGGAAAGAGTACGCTTGTCAATGATACTCTTCAGCCCATTCTCAGTAAGCATTTCTACCGTTCTTTACGTGACCCTCTTCCTTATCAGAAGATTGAAGGGCTTGAATATATAGATAAGGTAGTAGATGTTGACCAGAGCCCCCTTGGGCGTACTCCCCGTTCCAATCCAGCCACTTATACCGGTGTTTTCAATGATATTCGCAACCTCTTCGTTGAACTTCCGGAAGCTCGCATCCGTGGTTATAAACCGGGTCGTTTCTCCTTCAACGTAAAGGGTGGGCGATGCGAGGCTTGCAGCGGAAACGGCTATAAGACCATCGAGATGAACTTCCTGCCCGATGTTTTTGTACCTTGCGAGGAATGTCGTGGAAAGCGTTATAACCGCGAGACGCTTGAGGTTCGTTTCCGTGGCAAGAGCATTGCCGATGTGCTGGATATGACCATCAACCAGGCAGTAGAGTTCTTCGAGAATGTACCCAGTATCCTGAATAAGATTAAGGTCTTGCAAGATGTAGGCTTGGGATATATTAAGTTGGGTCAGCCCAGTACAACGCTTTCGGGCGGTGAAAGTCAGCGTGTAAAACTGGCTACCGAACTCAGCAAGCGCGATACGGGAAAGACCTTCTATATACTTGATGAGCCCACTACGGGTTTGCACTTCGAGGATATCCGTGTCTTGCTCTCTGTACTGAACCGCTTGGTTGACAAGGGTAATACGGTGGTTGTCATCGAGCATAATCTGGATGTTATCAAGTGTGCCGACTGGCTGATAGATATGGGCCCCGAAGGTGGTAGGGGAGGTGGTGAACTTATCTTCTCCGGTACCCCTGAGGACCTTGCTCGCAGCAACATTGGTGCCACAGCACCGTTCCTAAAAAAAATAATTCATAATTCATAATTCTCAATTCATAATTATAAAACCATGAAAAAAGAGCTTATACCTTTTTCTATGCTGGGAATTCTTCCTGCAATTGCTCACGCTCAGCAACGCCCCAACATCCTGTATATCATGACGGATGACCATACGGCACAGATGATGTCGTGCTACGATAAGACCCATGTACAGACCCCAAACCTGGACCGTATTGCCCATGATGGCGTGCGTTTTGTCAACAGCTTTGTAGCCAACTCACTCTCCGGTCCCAGTCGTGCCTGTATGATAACGGGCAAGCACAGCCATAAGAACGGTTTTACCAATAACGAGCATGGCGTGTTTGATGGTTCTCAGCAGACTATGCCCAAGCTCTTGCAAAAGGCAGGCTACAGCACTTGCCTGATAGGTAAATGGCACCTGGTAAGTACGCCTACAGGGTTCGACCACTTCGAGATTATTCCCGGGCAGGGTGATTACTATAATCCCACCTTCATTACCATGGACGGTAAGCGTCATGATGAGAATGGTTACCTTACCAACATCCTTACCGATAAGGCTATTGCCTGGCTGGATGCCCAGCAGAAAACCAATAAGCCCTTCGCTCTGTTCCTGCACGAGAAGGCATGCCATCGCGACTGGCTTCCCGAACTTAAATACCTTCGTGAGTACGAGGATGTTACGTTCAGGATTCCAGAGAACTTCGATGATGAATGGGAGGGGCGTCAGGCTGCCCAGCGTCAGGAGATGGCCATAGCATCCGATGTGGACATGACTATGGATTATGATTGTAAGGTGTATGACCCCGCTCATCCCACACGTCTTACTCCAGACTATATGAGATATATCGGTCGGCTGAACAGTAAGGAACGTGCCCAATACGATATGTTCTACGATTCTCTCTCCATTGATTTCCGCAAACGCAACCTTAAGGGGCAGACACTTAAGGAGCATAAGTATCAGCGCTTTATGCGCGACTATGCCAAAGTGTTAAAGACCTTCGACGATAACGTAGGCCGACTGCTTGACTACCTCGATAAGACTGGTCTTTCCGAGAACACCCTGGTGGTTTATACCAGCGACCAAGGTTTCTATATGGGTGAACACGGATGGTTCGATAAGCGCTTTATGTACGAGGAGAGTTTCTCTACGCCCCTTGTTATGCGTATGCCCACCAAGTACGGCAAGCCTGTTGCTAAGGGTGATATCACTGAGATGGTGCAGAACATCGATTATGCCCCTACGTTCCTCGATTTGGCTGGAGTACCCATTCCCGAAGATATACAAGGAGTCAGTCTGTTACCTTTACTTGAGGGTAAACACCCTAAGAATTGGCGTCAGAGTCTGTATTACCATTATTACGAGTATCCTGCCGAACATAGTGTAAGACGGCATTACGGAGTACGTACAGCCGACGGGTACAAACTGATTCATTTCTATCCGTGTGGCGATGAAAAACCCGAAGATGTAATCGACCAGTGGGAAATGTACGACCTGAATAATGATCCTCGTGAAATGCACAACATATATGGACAGAAGGGTAGGGAGAAGCTTCAGAAACGTTTGCAAAAGGAACTCTTGAAGCTTCAGAAACAATATGACGTTAGGGAATCAGACCGATAAACAGTTCAGGTATAAGATACTTACCGTTTAACTATTTTTTTACCGTTATGGATATAAATGCCCTTCGTGGGTGACAGAGAGTTTATTTTACGTCCGCTAAGATCATATACGGGGAAATTGTCCGCATTTATTTTTTCACTGTCAATCTGATTGATGCCAACGGGATCTTCGTACATCACCGTAATGCTGTTTACTGCGTTACCGTAGGTGGTGGTAATGTTTTTACGGTCAGCCTTGCAAAGCATACTGGAGCCCGTATTAGCAACACTCCTGAACAAGCGTGCGCTGGCACCTTCCTTCAGCATCTTAATGGATTCTATGTCGTTCGCCTTAATCCCATATACAGCCATGTCAGCCTTTGTGTACGTTCCCACGGGCAGTTTCACGCTGTAGCCGCCAAAGTTTTTATCGCTGAACACTTCTATCATAGCATCTTCCTCAGGCACTACCACAGCTTTGAACACACGGTTCATACCCGATGCCCAGGCATTCAGGTCCCACTCCTCGCTATTGTACACCCATACAAAGCCGCCCTTAGCCACACCATCATCGTACCATTTCTGAAACTGAGCCATGTTCTTCTCCACGCTCCAGTCGTTAGAGTAGTACATAAGTCCTGCATGACGGTCTGATACCCCAGTGAAGTTCCAGTTGCCCACCTGATTCACATTTCCTGCACCACCATCATAACACTGTACCATTACACGGTCAACGGCCTGAGAACGGCTGGCACGAATTTTTGTACAGAGGTTCTGCCAGTAGCTCCTATTGGTGTAGGGTGCCAATGTAGTCTTATAACCCAGATCGTACATCATAATATGGAACTTGGCTCCCGTTTCCAAATCGTAGCAATGTTCATCATCGTTATTCACGGCATCTATCTCGGGAACAGCCTCCTTCAGGGCCTTAAAGTTTTTGTACAGCATGGTATTCTTACCCGTTCCATTAGCATTTATAAGGGCTTTAATTCGGTTATACGACTCGTTTCCCCATCCACCTATAACTATTTCCAAACGCTGAATACTTGTTGGCGGTGTCTTCAGATTCGTTATGTCCTTCTGATAGTTGGGTTGAGTCTTCTGGAAAACATATTCACCGTTCTTACAGATAGTCTCACCATCGGTGGTCAGCGTACCATCCGTTTCCACGCTCACATTAAAGAGCAACGCGTATGTAAAACCCGAGTTGCGCAGGTTAGTAATGGTCTGGGGGCGTTCTCTGCGGATATGCCCGCCCACGTATACGCCAGACACATTTTTAATTTCAGGCTGAGCCTCCACAGGCATTTGCCAGAGGGCAAGAACTGAGAGTAAAAGCAGGTTAATTCTTTTCATTTTTATTACGCTTAAATAAATGGTTCGTTGTATATCGTTTGCAAATATACAAAAAAATCCCGTACCTCCATCATGAAGTACGGGAAATTACGCTTTTCAGCTTGCAACTCTTTTAATCCTCATCTTCTCCGGGCCCGTTGTCACCGCCACCGCCCGGGTTGTCGTTGCCACCATTCACAGGTTCCGTGGTTCCACCATCCGTGGTTCCGCCTGTTCCACCACCTTGTGCAGCTTTCCATTCTGCTATTGCCGTTGCAATGGGCTTCAGGGTCTGCATCTTCTTTTTCTTACCGTCAACAGTTACCTCAATGGTGTCCACAATGTTGCGGAACTCCAGCGTACAGCGGTTCTTAAATTGAGGGCCGCACAGGTTGTCCAGCTTGGTGCTGTCCGGCAGGAAGCGGATGTGAATAGCCTTCACCACATCGTTGGGGTTCAGACCGTCCATTGCAGCGATGTTCTGTACAGCACCGTCCTTTACCACCTCGGCAGTGGGGTAGAAGGTACCCAGCGAACCCAACTGTACAGGTACGCCCTGAGCCACCAGTTCGGGCAGACAGTCGGTGATTTTCAGCAGTACACCCTCCACAATATCTCTGGTGTAGATACTGCCATGGTCAACCATGTGCTGGGCAAAACCGCGCAGCGAGAGCGTCTTCTTGGTATCTACC
>JAFXZY010000030.1 GCA_017541025.1 Bacteroidaceae bacterium
AAGATTCAAGATTCAGGTTTCGTTATCGTTATCGTTATAAAAAGAAAAGCCTTGCGGATTCGCAAGGCTTTTTCTTTTTACTTATCTCCAATAGCATGAAGGTATTCGTTCCAAAGTTCCTCTACGCCATTCTCTGGTTTGTCACCTAGGATATGCTTCATAGCCTTGTCCCACGACCAAGGATTCAGTTCGGCAGCAGAAGCATTGAACTTACGGATAAAGTTCTTGTCCTTGTTCAACTGCAACCAGTACAGGAAGTAACCTGCGACACGGTAACCCTTACGCCATGATTCAGCACGGGGGCGGTCCTTGCTCTTGAAATCCTGCTCAAAGCAACCGCAAGCCAGACGAACAGCATCGGCAGTACCTTCGATGAAGCACCAGTTCTCACCGCCATCCTCGTAGTTACCACAACCCTGAGGATTCAGCTGATAAGCATGGGTCAACTCGTGATACAGCACACCACGGGTCTCGTAATCCAGACGCATGGTATCGTTGTTCTGAAAACTCTTCTCAATCCAGCCGGTAGTATAGCAAACACCTACCATATCTCCGCCACCATACTTCCAGCTGATACCATCTTGATTTACCAGACTGTAATTGATGGTTTTAATCTTAGGAATGTTCTTGTCTTTGGGACCATAGTACAAAGTCTGCAGTACCCGGCGAGCATTTTCCTGAATATAAGTTGTAGGATTGGGAATAATGCTATGATAAATCTTTGAACCTTCGGTTTGAGGAGCCTCATCGCGGAAAACAACTTCTCCTGGATCGTAGTTCAGCCACTTCTTCTCCACCTTAATTGGCTCATGATACTTGTTAACCTTCAACTGTGCCTTGGCACTCATTGATACAACTGCAAACAGCAGCACGAAAAAAATCTTTTTCATATACCTAAATATAAGTGATTTGTTGTTTTTGCCTCGCAAAGGTAGTATCTTTTTGTTAAAAAGGGAAATTACAACGATGCTTTTATAGTTTATTAAGATAATTATTCGTACCTTCGCAAATAAAATACAAGAAGATATGTACTACGTAACAAAAAAGATGGAGATTTCCGGCAGTCACTACATCACGCTGGAACGAGGAAGCAAATGTGAGCGACTGCACGGGCACAACTGGTTGATTACTGTTTACTGTAAAGCCAAAGAACTGAATGAGGACGGCATGGTGGTAGATTTTACCGAGGTGAAACGACTGGTTCATGGTGCCCTCGACCACCAGGATCTCAACTCCATCTTACCCTTTAACCCAACAGCGGAGAACATCGCCCGCTGGATTTGCGACCGAGTTCCCCACTGCTATAAGGTAGATGTTCAGGAGAGTTCTGGCAACATCGCTACTTTCGAGCGCGACGAGTAAAAACTCTCCCAGACCCACCTACTTATTTTATTTCAAGCCACGACCTTTAAGAAAGGCTGTATTGTCTGGTCGGCGACCGGCAAACTGCTCGAATAGTACCATTGGTTCCTCAGAACCACCTCTTTCCAAGAAGGTCTGCTTAAACTTCGTGGCCAGTTCTTTGTTCCACACATTACCTGACGCCTCGAAAATTGAGAAGGCATCTTTGTCAAGTACTTCAGCCCACAGATAGCCATAGTAACCAGCACTATAACCACTCGAGAAAATATGATTGAAATATGTCGTACGATAACGTGGACCTATCTCTGGGATTAGTCCCATCTCGCGACAAACTTTCTCTTCAAAGGCATCTATTTCGATACCCTCTATGCTTTCCAACTCATGCCACTTCATATCTAAGATAGAGGCGGCACAGAGTTCGGTTGTCATGAACCCCTGATTGAACTTTAACGAATTGTTTATCTTCTCCACCAATTCGGCAGGAATCACCTCATTCTTATCATTTACAGCATATTGAGCAAGAAGTTCTGGTTGAAATGCCCAGTTCTCGTTGAACTGTGAAAATGTCTCTACAAAATCGCGCGTTACATTGGTTCCGCTAACTGATGGGTAGTTACACTGCGTGAGCAATCCATGCAAAGCATGACCAAATTCATGGAATACCGTCCCAACCTCATCTATGGTAAGATATTCCTCCAGATTACCTACGTTAACTATGATGGGGCGAACCATCTTACCCTCGCCATCCACATATTGCTCACGGATGTTGTTCATCCATGCACCACCTCGTTTACTATCCCGAGGCAGATAATCGGTTGTAAAAATTCCCAACAACTGTCCGTCAGCATCCGTAACCTTATAAGTAGTCACCACTTCGGGATTATACGAAGGAACATCTTTCAATTTCTCCATGTTCACACCATAAAGTGTATTGGCAGCAACGAAGATTCCCTTTACCACATTCTCCAACTTGAAGTAAGGCTTGGTGAGTTCCTCGTTTAGGTCGTACTTCTGTTTACGTACTCTCTCTGCATAGTACCACCAGTCCCAAGGTTCAATCTTACTGCCTGCAGGCAGTTTACCAGCAGCAACATCCTCGTCCATCAGTTTCTGCATATCGTAGACCTCCTCCTTAGCACGATTCACTGCAGCTACCATAATATCACTCAGGAAAGCGTCTACCATCTCAGGGTCGTGTGCCATCTTAGGTTCCAGAATGTAAGCAGCAGGATTCTTATAGCCCATAATGTGCGCCTTCTCTATACGAAGACGCATGATATCAAGAACAAGCTGGCGGTTATCAAACTCATTGCCGTTATGACCACGCATGGTGTATGCCTGTAACATTTCCTGACGTAGGGAACGGTCCTCGGTAGTGGTCATGGCATTTGGATAGTCAGAAACGCTGATTCCAAACTTTTCTTTAAAAGCATTGCTTTCTGATAGAATATTGTTACCCAACTTCTGCGTCTTGCCAGCCATCTCGGTGTTAATTTCACGAAGTCGAGCCTGTTTTTCCTCTGGCAGGCCAACACCGTTACGTTCGAAAGCCTCGAAGTGCTTCTTCAGTACCATTTGCTGTTCACGTGTAAGCGTACTCTGATCCCCTTTGTAAAGTTTGGCAATACGCTTATAGAGAGCCTTATTGAACGAAATGTTATCATTGTGCTCTGTGAGTAAAGGAATGGTCTGTTCCATCACAGAATCCAGTTCAGGAGAACGATCAGTCTCGCTCACATTATATAAAACGCCCGTAACCTTACGTAAAATACTGCCAGAGAGTTCCAACGGCAATACCGTATTCTCAAAAGTAGGTTCATCTGCATTAGCCACAATAGCGTCAATCTCATCCTTCTGCTGATCAATACCAGCTTGAATAGCTGGAATGTAGTCTTCGACCTGAATATCCCCGAAAGGAGGTATACCATAAGGAGTATCCCACTCTATAAGGAAAGGATTTTGGCGACTCGTACAAGACAAAAGCGACATGGCAGCCGTCATGCATAAAATAATTTTCTTCATAGACTTATAATTTATTGTTTTGAATATATTTCTGTGGACAAAAGCTTTTTAAAAACAATTCGCCACCTTACATATCTGTAGGTGGCGAACTACAATTTATAATGGAATAACTTATGCGAACCAGAATCAGAGCTCTGCGTCACTGCACTCGAAGGTGTTGCCTCGGCGGATATCACCTGTTGTAAGGCCCAGCTTCAGCCACTTCATGCGCTGCTTGCTGGTGCCATGAGTAAAGGTCTCGGGTTGTGAGTAACCACGTGCCTTCTCCTGCAGATAATTGTCGCCTATCACTTGGGCACAGCGGATGGCTTCTTCCAGGTCACCGTCCTCTATACTGCCAAACATCTTATTGTCGTGATAAGCCCAAACACCGGCATAGAAGTCGGCCAGCAACTCCAAACGTACGCTTACCTTATTGGCATCCGTTGAGTTCATACGCGACATCTGTTCGTGTGCCTTACCCAGCGAACCCAACAGGTATTCCACATGATGTCCTACCTCGTGAGCAATGACGTATGCGTAGGCAAAATCGCCATCGGCACCTAACTGCTGCTTCATAGAAGAGAAGAAAGAAAGGTCGATGTACAGGCATTGGTCGGCTGAGCAATAGAAAGGACCCATGCTACTCTGTCCGTTACCGCAAGCCGTCTGTACGCTTCCCGTATAAAGCACCATCTTGGGAGGCTCATAGGTACGACCCAGTTTCTTGAACTCCTCGGTCCACACATCTTCTGTTCCTGCCAGAATCTGCTTTGAGAACTTGGCCAGTTCCTGCTCCTCAGCAGTAAACTCACGCCCGCCCTCGGCCTGTTCGGTAACATTCATCGCTCCGATGTTGCTGACAATATCGTTCAGATCTATGCTACCTTTGGAAAGGAATGTCATCAAAAGAGCAATAACGATACCACCGATACCCAAGCCACCCATCTTGGCAGCCGACATACCACGGCGGTCATCAACATTGGTGCTCTCTCTTCGTCCTGTAAGTTTCATTTGTAAGAGGTTATGCGGTTAGTATTCCATTACAGCAGGAAGTTCCTTTGCCTGAGCAATCATCTTCTCCACCTCAACGAGAGCGGGAACACGACGAACCAAATGCTTCTGCTCATTTACCTCCTCCAACTTAGCCTGTAAGTTGGCAGGAACTCGATGCTGCAGTTCCTTTACAGTATCCACGCCAGCAGCTTCCAGCAGTTCAGAAAACTGAGGGCCAACGCCATTGATACGCATAAGGTCGGTATGATTTGCCCAAGTAAGAATCAACTTTGGCGAAATACCGGTAGCATCAGCCAATTCCTTACGTCCGGCGGGTTTTGCACATTTCTCCAACAAAGCATCGGTACTCTCAATACCGGCTGCAATTAACTTCTCGGCATATACATTGCCAATACCTTCCACATCAACAATTTTGTAGTTCATAAGTAATGAGTTTTTAGGGTTTATAATAATGTTTATTCGATTTTTCTGGCTACAAATTTAACAATTTTTCTTTAGACCAAACAAAAGCAGGCATAAATTTTGCCATTTTGGATAAAAAATGTTTTCTCTACCTTACAGAAAAAATAAAAGAAAAAAACCTTCAAAAAAAAATGCCAGCTGAAAGTAAACTTTCGCCGGCTTCTTTTTTGAATTCTTGAGCCTCTTGTCGGATTCGAACCAACGACCCCGAGATTACAAATCACGTGCTCTGGCCAACTGAGCTAAAGAGGCGGGTGGGAAAGCTATCTGCATCGCGCCGCTACAACCGACTACCCTTGCTGCTGTCAGGCCCTGGGGGATTCGTCAGGAGCATGCCGTACAGGACTTTCCCGTTTTGCGGGTGCAAAGGTAGATATATTTAGCGGAAAACACAAATTTTTGCCTTGTTTTTTTTTCTTGCCAAATTTTCTCGCATACACACGTACATAACTCAAATTTAAATTGTATCTTTGCGCGATATTTGTCAAAAAGGTAATTAAAGATTAATTCAAAGTTAAATGGAAATGAGTGAAAATACGCCACATCCAATAACAATAGTAAAGAACGCTCAGCAAAAAGCTATCAATATAGGCTTCTGGTGCAGCGTTAGTTTCTTATGTAGCGTACGGGGTATTGCATCTCCCGGCATAGCTACGATAGGACATCTTGCCGCAATACTTGCCGTATATAAAATATTGAGGAGCCTTGTAAGATATAGACTGTTCGTAGAAGACATTAAGTTTGGTAAATGCTTACAGATGGCATTTCTGATCTGCATCTTTGCAGGTTTGCTGACCAACGTGGTGCAGTACATTTACTTTCAGTTCTTCGACAACGGCTTCTTTCTGTCTTCTTTGGCAACCATTATGGAATCACCTGAATATCAGCAGATGATTAAGTCGGTTTTCACCGGCATTTCACAGAGCGAACTGAACGCAGCCTTCCAGCAGTTAAACGTACCAACGCTGATGACCCAGATTATTTTCATGAATCTTCTGCTGTCTGTACCTGTATCGTTAATTACTGCAGCTTTGGCTGCGTACCCTACCATAAGCAGAACAAGCATAAATCAGTCTGAACAAACAATAGAAAAAGAAAAAGAACAATAACAATGGATATATCTGTTGTAATACCTCTGTTCAATGAAGAGGAATCGCTACCCGAGCTTTTTAGCTGGATAAAGAGGGTAATGGACGAGAACCATTTCTGTTACGAAGTTTACTTTGTAAACGATGGTAGCACGGACAACTCCTGGCAAGTAATTGAACAGCTACGTAAAGAAAATCCCGAGGTAGTGCATGGCATTAAGTTCCGCCGTAACTATGGAAAAAGTCCTGCCCTGTTCTGCGGATTTGACCGTGTGCAAGGCGATGTGGTTATTACTATGGATGCCGACTTGCAGGATTCACCCGATGAGATTCCAGAACTCTATCGTATGATTAAGGAGGATGGATATGACTTGGTAAGCGGGTATAAGATGAACCGAAGCAAGGGTGATCCGCTGTCAAAGACCATTCCGACAAAGCTTTTCAATGCTACAGCACGCAAGGTGAGCGGTATACACAATCTGCACGACTTTAACTGCGGCCTGAAAGCATACCGCCGTGATGTGGTGAAGAACATTGAGGTGTATGGCGAGATGCACCGCTACATCCCCTATCTGGCCAAGAATGCCGGTTTCTGCAAGATTGGTGAAAAGCGCGTTCACCATCAGAAGAGAAAGTTCGGTAAGTCGAAGTTCATGGGTTGGAACCGCTTTGTGAACGGATACCTGGATTTGCTGAGCCTTTGGTTCCTGGATAGCTTCGGGTTGAAACCCATGCATGTTTTCGGCTTTGTAGGTACGCTGATGTTTATGATAGGTTTTATTGCTGTAATAGTGGTGGGTGCCACTAAGCTATACTGCATAAGCAATGGTATTGCACATCCGTTGGTAACGGACAGTCCTTACTTCTACATTGCCCTTACCACCATGATTCTGGGCACTCAGCTCTTTGTGGCAGGGTTTTTAGGTGAACTCATTAGCAGGAATGCGCCTGAACGGAACAATTATCACATCGAGAAGGAGATATAATGAAGCAGGGTAAAGGGTTCATTCTGGCATTTCTGATTACGCTGACTGGTTTGAGCAGTTGCGACTCCATAGACTGTACGTTGGAGAATACAGTGGTGATGATATCCTATTTCTACCAGAATGGAAAGACAGTAGCTATTAGCGATACACTTACTATTACAAACGCGGATGGCTCGGTAGTTTTGCTGAACCGCGAACGTGATGTGAGTAAACTTAAACTGTCCCTCAGCTATTTTCTGCCCACAGATACCCTACTGCTGATTATATCGGGCAATGGCTACAAAGTTACTGATACACTGTGGATAGAGAAGACATCCTATAACCATTTTGAGAGTCCCGACTGCCCTGTGAACATGTTTCACCACATAACAAATATCAGAAGTACGCATCTGTTTATAGATTCTGTAACCATAACCCAACCCGACGTCAACTTCGCAGAACATGAAAATCTTCAGATACATCTCTATTCTTCTGCTGATTAGTTTTGTTTCTCCTAATGTTTGGGGGCAGAACAAGAAAAACAACGCACCTAAGGAGAAAGCTCCCCTGCTGAGTGGTGCGGGAGTGGGTATAGACCTCTGCGGACTGGCTATGAAGGGTGTAGGTGCCCGATTTGCCAACATGGAAATATGTGGACGTGTGGGACTGAAGGAGAAGTTCTTTCCCATCTTTGAAATAGGTATAGGCGATTGTACGCGTAACGGAGGAGAAACAACGAACGTATTCAGCACACGTGCCCCTTACTGGCGTATAGGTATGGATTACAACGTGAATAAAAAGGTAAACGGTAACCGCTTTCTGGTGGGCTTCCGGTATGGATTCACCAGTTACAAATACGACTTCTATGCTCCAGATTTTGCCGACCCTGTTTACGAAACGGCAATGCCTCTGAAACTGGAAGGCCTGAAAGGTAATAATCAGTGGTTGGAACTCTGCGTAGGTTTTGAAACCCGTTTGTGGAGCATTGTGCGTCTAGGCTACAACATCCGTTACAAGACACGTACGCTACAAAGTGTATCAGAGTTGGGAGAGCCATACTTCGTACCTGGCTTCGGTAAGAACGACAACAACACCTTTGGTGGAACAGTGTACGTAACATTTGACATTGGAAAATCTGCCAACACAAAGGGCCTGAAGTCGTTGTTTGGCAAACGAAAGAATAAAGAAGAGAATACTAACAAGAAGGCAGAAACGCCACCTGAAGAAACTGCTCCAAGGGCAGCAAAAAGAAGAGGGAATTGATAACAACACTGGAAATATGGCTTTTAGGAGTAGCTTTGGCTATGGATTGCTTCTCGGTAAGCATTGCCCAAGGCTTGGCGGCAAAACGAATATTTTGGCCTCCCATGACAGCTTTGGCTCTCTCCTTTGGCATATTCCAGAGCGGCATGACACTGCTGGGCTATTTGGGCACATCGGTTTTCTGCCATCACTTTCGGCACTTAGACTATTTGGCCGTCATTCTGCTTTTTTATCTGGGAGCGAAAATGATTTGGGAAGGCTACCGAAGAAAACAAAAAGAAAGCGCCAATATGCTAAAGCCTCTGAATATCATAACACTTTCCGTAGCTACCAGCATAGATGCCTTAGCTGTAGGCATTTCTTTTGCCTGTCTGCAGGAAGTGACAACAACTGCTGTCCTGCAGGCCTCCGCCATCATTGGTTTATGCTCTACCCTATTCAGTATTGCAGGCCTGTGGTTAGGTATCAAAGCCAGTCGGCATTTATACATCAAAAGCGAATTATTAGGAGGTATTATCCTCATTTGTATTGGATCAAAAATATTATTAGAACACCTATATGAAAACTAACAATGTATCCGAAACACCGGCTGAGAACCGGTTCCGACCCTATCACATCGCCATACTGGCATTGTTAATTGTGGGTACTTTTGTAATAGCACGACGTGAACACGGACCGAAGAATGAGGTTCCGTTCCAGATGGAGGAAGGTTCTGTATTTGGCACTACTTATCATATAAAATACCAATGCGAAAAGGACTTGCACGACAGTATCATTGCTCGATTAAAGGATATAGACCATTCGCTATCTATGTTCAACCCCTCAAGTACTGTCTCATGCATAAACAGAGGAGAGAGCATGGAGGCAGACTCACTCATTACTTGCGTTTGGAACATGTCGCAGTCTATCTGTCAGGAAACAGAGGGAGCATTCGACCCAACAGTAGCTCCGCTTGTTAATATCTGGGGGTTTGGTTTTAAGAAAAGGCAAATCCCTGATAAAGCTATCATAGACAGCCTGCGTGAGTTGGTAGGTTGGCAGCGAATATCCATTCAGAATGGTCGCTTCTGCAAAGAAGACCCCCGAATGGTGATTGACTTCAGTGCCGTAGCCAAAGGTTTTGGCGTAGATCATGTAGCCAATCTTTTCCGCAATATGGGCATTCAGAATTTCATGGTGGAGATAGGCGGTGAAATAGTGGCAAATGGTACTAATCCTAAAGGTGAAGCCTGGCGCATAGGCATCAACAAACCTGACGATGACAGTACTGGAACAAATAACGAATTACAGGAGGTGATAGAAGTACACAACGGTGCACTTGCTACCAGTGGAAACTACAGAAACTTCTATATGGAAGGCGGACGTAAGATTGCTCACACCATAGATCCCAAAACAGGCTATCCTGCCCAGCAGAGTATCCTGAGCAGTACCGTTAAGGCACCCTCATGCGCTATGGCTGACGGATACGCCACAGCCTTTATGGTAATGGGAATGGAACGCGCTCAGGAATTTCTAAAGAAACACCCTCAACTTCAGGCTTACTTCATCTACGCCGACGAGAACGGCCAGTATCAAACTTGGCATACCCCCCTATTCTACGAAACGGAAAGAAACAAATGATAACCTTAACAAAAAAATATGAGCTACTGACCAAACTTCCGCTGCTGCAAGGACTAAGCGGAAAGGAACTGGCCCACATAGAAAGTGTGATTGGTTTGGAGGTAAATGAGGTACCTTCAATGAGAAGGCCTCTGATTCGCCAAAACGACCCTTGTACACATCTCATATTTCTGGCTACGGGAACACTGATACGCCAATACCAATCAGACGACGGACTGTTTGTAACCAAATCCATCATTCAAGCCCCCGCCCTGCTGGAACCTCAAAATTTGTATGGGCTGGACTGTAACTTTAGGTGTTCATACACACCACTTCAGAATGTCTCCTACATCACTGTAAAAAAGAAAGACGTGATGCAACACCTCATGAAGGTAGAAATCATCAGGATCAATTATTTTAATCTGCTCTCTGCCATTATACACAAAAAGGATGCTTTATTGCAACCCATGCGTAACTTAACGGTGAACCAGAAAATTGTGTCTTTCCTGCAAAGGCAGTTTGCCGAATGCGAAGGACAAGGCGAGATTGCTATTAAAATGACTGACCTTGCCAACTATATTGGCGAGACCCGCTTAAACACATCACGGGCACTGAACCAACTGGCGGAAGAACATATCATAGAGCTGAAACGCTCGCTGATTGTTATACCAGATGTAAAACTTATAAAGGTTAAAGAGTTAAAAAGTTAAAATAAAATAGAAAAAGCAAAATATGAACCCATTGTTCAACAACAACTTCAGTACACTGCATAATACGGCTCCTTTCAGCCAGATTAAACTGGAGCACTTTGAGCCTGCTATTATGGAAGGTATGAGACAGGAAGACGAAGCTATTCAGGCTATTATATCCAATCCCGAGGAGCCTACATTCCAGAACACCATAGCTCCGCGTACCAGCGAGCTGCTGGACACTGCCACCACCATCTTCTTCAACCTGACAAGTGCAAACACAAACGATGAGATGGATGCATTGGCTCAGAAACTTAGTCCACTGCTTACTGAACACGCCAACCGTATTTTGCTGAACGAGGATCTGTTTAAGCGTGTCAAACATGTGTACGAACATCCAGGCGAACTTACTGTCGAAGAAAAGACGCTTCTGGAAAATGTTTATCAAGGGTTTCTGCGTCACGGAGCCCGCCTTAGCCCTAAGGACAAGGAACACTTCTCTGCCTTACAAGTGGAACTCGCAACCCTAACCTTGCAGTTCAGCCAGCATGAGTTGAAGCAGACTAACGCCTTTCAACTTCATATAACCGACAAGGCTCAACTGTCTGGTCTTCCCCAAACAGCTATCGAAGCTGCAGCACAGGCAGCAGAGGAAAAACAACTTCAGGGATGGCTCATTACGTTGCAATTCCCCAGCTATCAACCCTTCATGACGTATGCCGACAATCGTGAACTGCGCCAACAGCTCTACATGGCTAAGATGACCATCTGTGCTCATGGAGATGAGTTCGATAATCGCCAGATCGTGCAACGTATTGTTAATGTGCGTCAGGAAATAGCTCAGTTGTTGGGATACCAAACTTATGCCGATTATGTACTGACACGCCGTATGGCACAGGACACCCGACATGTAAACCAACTTATAGACCAACTGCTGAAGGCCTATATGCCTGTAGCACGTGGAGAATTACGTGAGTTGGAACAGAAGGCACGCCAGATGGAAGGCCCAGACTTCGCCCTTATGCCTTGGGACTGGGCATACTACAGCCACAAGCTAAAGTTGGAGCGTTACAATCTGGATGCTGAGATGCTACGTCCCTACTTCCCCTTACAGAAGGTACGCGAGGGTATCTTCTCTTTGGCCACCAAACTGTATGGTATCACCTTTAAGAAGAATGAAGAGATAGAGGTTTATCACCCTGATGTGGAAGCCTTTGAGGTCTTTGATGCCGACGGTTCTTTCCTGGCTGTACTCTATGCAGACTTCTTCCCTCGTGAAAGCAAGCAGAGCGGTGCCTGGATGACAAGCTATCTGGAACAGTACACTGATGAAGACGGAAACGACGTTCGACCCCATGTGAGCATTGTCACCAATTTTACCAAACCCACAGCTGAGCGTCCATCATTACTCACGTTGGGAGAGGTGGAAACTTTCCTGCATGAGTTCGGACACGCACTACACGGTATGTTCTCTAAAGTGAAATACCAGAGTTTAGGCGGCACCAACGTATTCTGGGACTTTGTGGAACTTCCCTCCCAGTTTATGGAAAACTATGCCGTAGAGCCTGAGTTCCTGCACACCTTTGCTTTCCACTACCAAACAGGAGAACCCATTCCAACATCCCTCATTGAGCGTATCCGTAAGAGCAGAAACTTCCAATGTGGATATGCCTGTGTGCGTCAGCTTAGCTTCTGTCTGTTGGATATGGCTTACTATACACGCCAGGAATCGTTGCAGGAAGACATCATACAGTTTGAACGGCAGGCATGGAAACGAGCCCAACTGCTCCCCAGCATAGAAGGAACATGTATGAGCGTTCAGTTTAGCCACATCATGAGCGGAGGCTACGCAGCAGGCTATTATAGTTATAAATGGGCCGAGGTTCTGGATGCCGATGCTTTCAGTCTTTTCCTCAAGAATGGTATCATGGACCGACAGACTGCACAGCGTTTCCGTGATGAAGTGCTCTCGAAAGGCGGTACTGAGCCACCTTTTACTCTATACAAGCGCTTCCGTGGTCAGGAGCCTACGATAGACGCTTTGTTACGTCGCAACGGTCTGTCTGACACCAAGCAGCATGAGTTGGATATCCGTTACCTGAGAATGGCCCGTATCTGGAGTGAGAACAGTTATTGCCAACGCCGGCAAGTGGGCGCCTTGGTAGTAAAAGACAAAATGATTATCAGTGATGGCTATAACGGAACCCCTCAGGGATTTGAGAACATTTGTGAAGATGAAAACAATGTAAGCAAACCCTATGTACTACATGCAGAAGCCAATGCCATCACCAAAATTGCCAGAAGCGGCAACAACAGTGACGGTTCTACCCTATATGTTACCGACTCGCCCTGCATTGAGTGTTCCAAACTCATCATTCAGGCAGGCATAAAGCGAGTTATCTATAATCGAGAATACAGAATTATGGACGGTGTAGATCTGCTACGCCGCGCCGGCATTGAAGTTATTAATTTACCTATTTCTGACAAGGACAATGAATAAGCACCGTCTTACTCCACTTTTAATGGCCATCAGTTTGGTCGTGGGTATCGTTATCGGCACATTTTATGCCAGCCACTATTCAGGCAATCGCCTGAACATTATCAACACGGGCAGCAATAAGCTAAACTATCTGCTTCAGCTTATAGACAACCATTATGTTGACACGGTAGATATGGCATCACTTGTAGAGGACGCCATGCCTCAGATTCTATCCGAGCTGGACCCTCACAGCAAATATATCAGTGCAAAGGATGCAGAGGAGGCTGCAGAGGAACTCAAAGGCAGCTTTAGCGGAATAGGTGTAAGCTTTACTATGGAGAAAGACACCGTGAACGTAATGTCTGTCATTCATGGCGGTCCGGCAGAAAAAGTGGGAATACTGGCAGGAGACCGTATTGTAACAGCCGACAAAATCTCGCTCGTAGGTATGGAAAGTAACGAAGTCATGAAACATCTCAAAGGTGAAAAAGGCTCTGACGTTAAACTGGGTATCCGTAGGCATGGTTCAAAGCAAATAAAGTATTTCACCGTTACACGAGGAGATATTCCAGTAATAAGTGTAGATGCATCTTACATGATTAATGATAAAACAGGCTACCTTCATATTAAGAACTTTGGTGAACAAACCTATGCTGAGATGCTGGTGGCTCTTGCCAACCTGAACATAAACGGCATGAAGAACCTTATTCTGGACCTAAGAGGCAATCAGGGTGGCTATATGCATATTGCCATTCAAATGGCTAATGAATTCCTGAGCAAAAACCAACTGATTGTTTATACTCAGGGCAGGAAGAGTCCACGTGAGGAGTTCCGTTCTGACGGCAGAGGAACTTTCCAGAAACTGCCTCTTGTGGTTCTGGTGGACGAAATCAGCGCCAGTGCCAGCGAAATATTTGCAGGTGCCATCCAAGATAATGACCGCGGTACCATCATTGGGCGAAGGAGTTTCGGAAAGGGATTAGTACAACAGCCTTGGGCTCTCCACGATGGCAGCATGATACGCCTGACCATAGCACGTTACTATACCCCAAGTGGACGCTGTATACAGAAGCCATACGAAAAGGGACACGGTGAGGAGTATCTGAACGAATTGATTGCCCGTTATGAACGCGGCGAATACTTCTATCAGGACAGCATCCGCCAAGATGGGGAGAAATACTATACAAACTTAGGACGCGTGGTATATGGTGGCGGTGGCATTACACCTGACATCTTCATCCCAGAGGACACTACAGCCCTTACCTCATATTATAAAGAGGCAGCCTATACGGGCCTTATCAGGCAGTTTGCCTTTGCCTATACCGACGAGAACAGAGCGCGGCTGAATGCCCTTCCCAACGTAGAGGCAATGGAGAAGTTCTTACGCAAAGAGAATCTGCTGGAGCGTTTTGCACGCTTTGGAGAGGAACACGACCTAAAGCGCCGCAACCTGATGCTGCAGAAGAGCCGTACGCTGTTCGAACGTAACATATATGGCTTAATCATCTATAATGCCAAAGAAATGCAAGACTATCTGGAATTTCTCAACGAAGGCGACCCCACTGTGCAACGTGCCATACAGGTACTTACCGATGGACTCTCCTATCCTGAGGCTCCAGATTCCGAGGAAGATGAAGCCGATAAAAAAGAATTATCTTTAACAAAACACAAATATGGAAGTCATACAGAGTTTTACAATCGACCACACACATCTGAAACCAGGTATCTATGTGTCGCGTGAGGACAAGGGATTCACAACGTTTGACCTGCGAATCACTGAGCCCAACAAAGAACCTGCTGTAGCTCCTGCCGCTATTCATAGCATGGAACACCTGATGGCCACATGGTTCCGAAACTCGCAGGTTAAGGACGATGTTGTATATGTAGGCCCAATGGGTTGTCTCACTGGTATGTATATCATCATGACTGGCTCCTACACCGTTGAGGATATGCGCCAACTTACCATTAAGTGCCTGGAGTGGATACTCACACAGACAGAGGTGCCCGCAACAACACCAGAAACCTGTGGCAACTACCTGCTCCACGACCTTCCCATGTGCCATTGGGAGTGCCGCCGTTACTTAGATCGTCTGAAGAACTATTTCCACTCAGAATACACTAAACTACAGATTATGCTCAACGATGGACGCATATTTGCGGATGCATAGATAGAATCTGTTTTGTGAGTAAAAAAAGCCTTGGGAAAACCAAGGCTTTTGGGTGACTAGTGGGACTCGAACCCACGACATTCAGAACCACAATCTGACGCTCTAACCAACTGAACTATAGTCACCATCTAATAGAGCGCTTGAGAGGTATCTCTCAATTGCGAGTGCAAAGGTAGTACAATATTTTGATTCCGCCAAACGATTGGCTACCTTTTTTTCAATAATATAACTTTTGTCCGGCTGCAAGGGTATTCTGCATAAGCATACAGATGGTCATCGGCCCTACTCCACCAGGAACAGGCGTAATGTAAGAGCAGAGAGGAGCAACATTATCGAAATCGACATCACCACTCAGACGGAAACCATTTTTACGTGTGGCATCCGGAACACGGGTAGTACCCACATCAATAATAGTAGCCCCTGGTTTTACCATATCTGCTGTCACAAAACCAGGTTTTCCAATGGCAGCAATGATAATGTCTGCCTGCAGACACTCTTCCTTGAGTGTCTTGGAACGACTGTGACAAACGGTAACCGTAGCATCTACGCCCTTCTGCATCATCAGTTGCGACATAGGCTTACCCACAATATTGCTGCGCCCCAGAATGACACATTTCTTTCCGTTAGTCTCTACATTGTAGCGACGCAACAACTCCAAAATACCCTTTGGCGTAGCTGAAATAAAGGCAGGCAGACCAATAGCAACACGTCCCACATTGATAGGATGGAAACCGTCAACATCCTTACGGTAATCGATGGCCTCTATCACCTTCTGCTCATCAATATGCTTGGGTAAAGGCAACTGGACTATGAAGCCGTCTACGTCGGCATCGGAATTTAATTGCGATACACACGAAAGCAGTTCTGCTTCTGATATATTATCCTCAAAACGTAGGAGGGTACTCTTAAAGCCACAAGCCTCACACGCAAGTACCTTATTCTTTACGTAGGTCTCACTTCCACCATCATGGCCTACCAAAACAGCAGCCAAATGAGGTCGTTTGCCACCTGCAGCAACTATAGCTTCAACCTTCTCCTTTATCTCTGCCTTAATAGTAGCAGCAGTCTGTTTTCCATCAATTAGTTCCATTTCTTTTCGTATTACGGTTAGCGGTTAGCGGTTAGCGGTTAGCGGCTTCAAGTTGCTTTTGAAATGATGACCGTAAACCAGATAACTGCTTCCCGATAACATTTATTCTTTCTTTTTCTTCTGCGAATTCTTTTTCACTGATATATCCTAAATCGAGAGCTATGTCAAGCTGACAAAGTGTTTCGGTTAATGATCCATAAGCGATTTCAAGAAAGCGAATTTTCTCTTTAACTGATGCGGCCAGATCCTTCTGCAATGTTTGAAGGTACCGACACAACGGCTCTACGAAGTTGGTCGCTCAACGCATATATCTCGCGATTAGGAAATTTGTCTATGAAAGAATACACATCCCTAACCAGCAACTTTGCTTCCTTATATCCCCTCAAATCAAAGAATGTAAACTTATCCATCTTCGCTAACCGCTAACCACTAACCGAGACAACCATTAACCATTAACGGGCATTCTGCCTTTCATCATCTTGGCCATCTGAGCCATTTTGCTGTTATTAGTGACAAGCTTCATCATTTTACGCGTCTGATCAAACTGCTTAATGAGCTTATTTACCTCCTGAATATTGGTACCAGAACCCTTGGCAAGACGCATACGACGACTGGTATTCAAACATTCTGGATTAACACGCTCTTTAGGGGTCATAGAGAGAATGATAGCCTCAATGTTCTTGAAAGCGTTATCATCAATATCAACATCCTTGAGTGCCTTGCCCACACCAGGAATCATACCAGCAAGATCCTTGAGATTACCCATTTTCTTGATTTGCTGAATCTGAGAATAGAAGTCGTTGAAGTCGAACTGATTCTTCTGGATCTTCTTCTGCAGGCGACGTGCCTCTTCCTCATCGTACTGCTCTTGGGCACGTTCTACGAGAGATACGATGTCGCCCATACCCAGAATACGATCTGCCATACGACTGGGATGGAAGGCATCAATAGCCTCCATCTTCTCACCTGTACCCACAAATTTGATAGGTTTATCTACTACAGTACGGATACTGAGGGCAGCACCACCACGTGTATCACCATCCAGTTTGGTAAGGATAACACCTGTATAATCAAGACGGTCATTAAATTCCTTGGCCGTGTTTACAGCATCCTGGCCGGTCATAGCATCAACTACAAAGAGTATTTCATCGGGCTGAACAGCATCACGGATGTCCTGGATCTGCTGCATCAGCTCCTCATCAATAGCCTGACGACCAGCAGTATCCACTATCAGCACATCATGTGCCTTAGCCTTAGCTTCCTGAATGGCATGACGTGCCACCTCTACTGGATTGGTGGCTCCCATTTCCATATATACAGGAACGCCCACCTGCTCACCCAAGACACGCAACTGCTCCATTGCAGCAGGACGGAAGGTATCACAGGCTGCAAGAAGGGGATTCAAATGACGCTTCTCCTTAAGCATTTTTGCCAATTTACCGCTCATGGTGGTCTTACCGGCACCGTTCAAGCCTGCCATAAGAATAATGGCTGGATGGCCTTTGAGCTGCATGTCGGTAGTCTCGCCTCCCATAAGGGATGCCAGCTCATCATGCACAATCTTGACCATCAACTGCTGAGGCTTGACAGCCGTGAGCACATTCTGGCCAAGAGCCTTCTGCTTAACGGTATCGGTAAAGTTCTTGGCTACCTTGTAGTTGACATCGGCATCGAGGAGTGCACGGCGCACATCCTTGAGGGTTTCGGCCACATTGATTTCGGTAATTTTACCTTCACCCTTGAGTATCTTAAACGATCTTTCGAGTCTTTCGCTTAAATTTTCAAACATATTCTTCTAAACCTTATTTATATATGCTATTTCTTTACTGTTGTGGTGGCAATTGCAGTATCTGCTCTACAAGAGGAAGAACTACACGGGAAAGTATCTTATCATTAAGAAAATGCTCTCCCTCGAAAAATCTCATCTGCTCTGTGCCATAGTTCTTTTTAAAATCCGGTTGGCAGTTTACCAACTTATCCTGTGTTCCGAAAAGCCCCCATACCAACTTTTTCTCTTCTGGAGTAATGTCCAAAAAAGAACACTTCTCTATCTGCTGAAATTGCCGGATAAGCTCTTTATCGACCTTGAAATCACGTGCGCCATCTTGTCGCTTATTTCTAAACTCACGCCTGCCCATACCACGGAATGTTAGCAGACGAGCCATGTGAAAAGAAGGGTTCACCAAAATGCGAGGAATACCTCTAAGCTGCTCAGCATACATTGCACCCATGCTGGTACCCAAAATGAGGTCTGGTTGTTCTGCCTGCACAAATGAAGAAAGCATTTGCTGAGCCTCAAGTGGCATAACCGGTATATCCGGACTGACCACAGAGACATCACGGCCATACAGCAGGTTGCGCATTGTAGTAGCAGTCCCTGTGCTACCAGCTGATGCAAATCCGTGTAGATAAATCACCTTCATCATCTCTTGTGCATTTAAAATCGCTCGCAAAGGTACAACTTTTTCTCCTAATTGGCAAGACTTTTATTTCAGATTACTAATGCAATGCCTTAAGCTTTCCGTCCAGTAAGGAATGACAACAGAAAAGGTCTGCTTAATCTTTGTCTTGTCCAAAACACTATATGAAGGCCGTTTAACGGGACTGGGAAACTCATCTGAATGACAAGGCTGTACATCACAATCTGCCTGTCCCGCATATTCTTGTATCTGTTTGGTAAAATCATACCAGCTGCAGACACCCTCGTTCGAAAAATGATAGATTCCATTTTTCTCCCATTGAGCATTGAACATTGAACATTGAACATTGGGCATTTCTTTGTTATAATCCTCAAGGATAACGGAGATGACTTTGGCAAGGTCATAGGCGTAGGTGGGAGTGCCGACTTGGTCGAAAACAACCTTTAGCTGAGGTTTAGAAGCAGTAAGGTTGAGCATTGTCCTACAGAAGTTTTTGCCAAACTCGCTGTACAGCCATGCTGTACGAATGATGACGTGCTGACAACCTACTGCCAGAATAGCCTTCTCGCCACACTGTTTGGTCTGACCATATACACCCGTTGGCGTTCCCTGTTGATCCTCTCTGCATGGAACATTATAAGGTTCCTTACCAAAAACATAATCTGTAGATATGTGTATCAACAGGCCATTAACTTCTTTCATAGCCAAAGCCAGATTCTCTGGTGCCTTAGCATTAAGTTTCATGGCCAACTCCTGATTCTCTTCTGCAGCATCCACATTAGTATAAGCTGCACAGTTGATAATAACCTGAATTTGGTTCTGCTCAACCACATTGCGAATAGCGGCAAGGTCAGTTATATCCAGCATAGATGTTTCCGTACAGACATTCTGACCAGCCAGTTTATGGAGCATAGAGACTGATTCAGGACTGGCATTACACACATCTGTATAGAAAAAATGATGAATGGAGCCTTGGGCAACGATACGCATTTCGTTACCCAACTGTCCATTTGCCCCTGTTACAAGAATATTCATACGCTTTTAACGGCCTTTATACATGTTTTCGTAATATGACTGATAGTCGCCTGAGGTGACATTGTCCAGCCACTCCTCATTGTCGAGATACCACTTAACAGTCTTTTCTATACCTTCCTCGAACTGGAGCGAAGGCTCCCACCCTAACTCCTTCTGCAATTTAGTGCTGTCTATTGCATAGCGAGCATCATGGCCCAGGCGGTCTGTTACATAAGTGATGAGGTCGAGGTCGGCTCCCTCGGGACGCCCAAGAAGACGGTCCACTGTAGCAATGACGGTCTTAATGATATCTATATTTTTCCACTCGTTGAAACCACCAATATTGTAGGTCTCAGCAATGGTGCCATTATGGAAGATGGTATCAATGGCACGAGCATGGTCTACTACATAAAGCCAATCGCGAACATTGTCACCCTTACCATAGACAGGAAGGGGCTTGCGATGACGAATGTTATTGATGAAGAGAGGAATCAACTTCTCAGGAAACTGGTAAGGGCCATAGTTGTTACTACAGTTGGTGACAATGGTAGGCATTCCGTATGTATCATGGAATGCACGGACAAAATGGTCGGAGCTTGCCTTGGAAGCAGAATAGGGAGAGTGAGGATTGTACTTGGTGGTTTCGTAGAAGAAATCCCTTCCGTATGCCAAATGATGCTCGCCAGAAGAAGCCTTGGTGGTAAATGGGGGTTCTATTCCTTCAGGATTTGTCATCTCAAGAGCACCATAAACCTCATCAGTTGAAATGTGATAGAAACGTTTTCCCTCATATTTTTCTGGAAGCGATTCCCAATAGAGCTTGGCTACCTGAAGAAGACTGAGTGTTCCCATCACATTGGTACGTGCAAAAGTAAAGGGATCCTTAATAGAACGGTCAACGTGTGACTCTGCTGCCAAGTGAATAATACCATCTACTTTTTCATCCTGCATGAGCTGATAGAAAGCATCAAAATCACAGATGTCCATCTTAACAAACTTATAGTTAGGTCTGTCCTCTATATCCTTAAGATTAGCCAAGTTTCCGGCATACGTCAACTTGTCCAGGTTGATAATATTGTACTGGGGATATTTGTTGACAAAAAGTCTTACTACGTGGCTACCGATAAAACCGGCTCCTCCTGTGATAACAATATTTTTCATGTTTATTTCATTTTATTTGATTCAACATTATATTCAAAAGGACTATCAAAATCCTTAAGCAACTCGTGTTTTGTATCTTTCTCGCTCAGAATGGCACTTTCTACAGGTATACGCCAATCTATACCAAGAGACTGGTCTAAAATAGAGATCCCCCCATCTGCCTGAGGAGTATAGAAATTATCGCACTTATACTGAAAAACAGCAGATTCAGAAAGAACGGAAAAACCGTGGGCAAAGCCTTGAGGAATAAAGAACTGGAGCCTGTTCTGCTCAGAAAGTTCTATAGCTACATGCTGCCCGTAAGTTGGTGAACCTTTACGAATGTCCACGGCAACATCCAGAACAGCTCCTTTTACGCAACGCACCAGTTTGCTTTGTGTATAAGGCGGACGTTGGAAATGAAGTCCGCGCATCACACCGTAAGAACTCATGCTTTCGTTGTCTTGGACAAAACGAATCGATGCCACCTTTTCATCAAACTCTCGTTGGGAGAATGATTCGAAGAAATATCCCCGCGCATCCTCAAATACTCGTGGTTTAATAACCAGAAGTCCCTGTATAGCTGTTTTTATTACTTCCATTTCAATATATTAAAAATCAATATTAGGTAGACCCGTCTCCTTCATCTCATCAATAACCTTTAACAAATACTGCCCATACTGATTCTTAATCATGGGTTGGGCCAGCTGGCGCATACAGTCCTCTGTTATCCACCCTTGACGATAGGCAATACCCTCCAGACATGCCACCTTAAGTCCTTGGCGTTTCTCAAGAACCTCGATATAAGTGGATGCTTCACTTAACGAATCATGAGTTCCGGTATCCAACCAGGCAAAACCTCTTCCCAAAGGAAGCACTTTAAGTTCGCCTGCAGAAAGGAACTCCTGATTAACAGTCGTAATCTCATACTCACCACGTGCTGAGGGCTGGATGTGAGAAGCCACGTCCACCACTCTGTTGGGATAGAAATACAAGCCTACCACAGCATAGTTGCTCTTGGGCTTTGCCGGCTTCTCCTCAATAGAGAGACAGTTGCCCTTTGCATCAAACTCAGCCACTCCATAGCGCTCTGGATCACTCACCCAATAACCAAATACGGTTGCCTTATGCTCTTCTTCGGCTGTACGGACTGCCTCCTTAAGCATTCCAGTAAACCCGGAACCGTGAAATATGTTGTCACCCAAAACAAGGCAAACAGAATCATCTCCAATAAAATCCTTACCAATGACAAACGCCTGGGCCAAGCCATCTGGGGAAGGTTGCTCAGCATACGAGAAATGCACCCCATAATCCGAGCCATCACCCAAAAGACGCTTGAAGCCAGGAAGGTCAAAGGGTGTAGAGATGATAAGAATATCCCTGATACCTGCTAACATAAGCACAGATATGGGGTAATAAACCATAGGTTTGTCATATATGGGCATCAACTGCTTACTAATTCCCTTTGTAATGGGGTAAAGACGTGTTCCGGACCCTCCGGCTAAAACAATTCCTTTCATGATATATAATTGTTAAAGTTTTTGTTATTCTTGTTATTAATACCATTGAATATTTCCACTATACGAACTCTGTTTCTTCCATCTTAAAGCATCAGCCAGCGTTCCGGCTTTACAAGCGAAAGTAAAGTTATAACTTGTGTATGGGAATATTACCATGCTGGCCGACATTGAAAAACAATGAAGATCCCTACTCAAACTCGCGGTTGTCATACTCAGTTTCTTATAATTGAAATCGTAACCTGAGGAGAAATTGATATTCCATCCTTCGGATATTGTCAGATTACCAGAGAAGTTGAGTGTCTGACTAAACTTATATGGATAACGCATTCTTTTGGGATTAATGGGAGCCGATGTATCCTCACGCATAGAAATACCATAACTGACTGTAAGGTTCCATGGCATACTAAATTTCAGATAACCGTCCTCGTCTATTTCTCCTGAACTTTTACCTTCCTTTCCCCCCATTCTACCCTTCCTTCGGTCGGGGTCGACATTCGGCATATCCATTTCGTCCTCATCCTCGTCTTCTTCATCGTCAACTTCATCATTATCCTGATTTACGTTCACACTTTTCGATTTGTTAAACAGTCCAAGTAACTTTTTGAACGTCTGATTGTTAAACGTATACGAAAGGTTTTGAGACATACCCTGAAAGCGTCCGAATCGTCCTTGGCTATACTCCGTTTTTTCACCAACCCGTACATTTCCGTTTTCATCAAATTCGTATGCATAAGTAGCAAACACTGCATTGAGGGAGAAAGTATAGGTTTTCGTCAATTTCAAACGGACACGCATATTCAAATCGCTAAGAGGACGAACCTTTGCCGCCATATTGTATGACATATTCAGTCCGAACTCATCAATAAGGCTTATCTTCTTAAAGGAGTTTGCAGAATCGCTTTTGGTCCTCAACTTCATTTCCACGTTATTAGATATATCAATTGACACATTGCCAGTCATACCTGTACCCACAGTTCCGTATACACCTCCGCTGAAGGGAGAATAGGTGACGGTAGAAACATTTCCGTTTTTGTCCGTCTTTACATACGAATCATAGAATCCAAAAGCAGGCTTGCTAAAGTCTGGTGCATAAGAGAAACTTATAGTAGGCGTTAAGACATGACGGATAGCATAGATTTTCTTACCTCCTGCCCAGGGTAAAGGGTAAAACATACCGTATATCTTGGTATTGGCACTTACAGCCATGTTGAAATTATATACGTTGTAAAAGCCATATAAGGTGTCTCTTTTTACAGCCTGTTTCTCTTGATCCCAAGATTGCATAACCTTATTAGAATACATACGGTCGGTAAAGTTGAACGAAGGCGTCACATTAATATACTTAAAAAGGCTAAACGAAGCACTAATAGGAATCTGGTGACGCATACCATTACGCCAATCCCTGATAAGGCTGCTCTTAAACAGAAGATTCTCCTTCGTATTAATACTATTGGTAAGGTTACCCGTGTAACTCATAGCAATCTTTTCATACCAGCGCTCTGCTCCTACCATCTTTTTACGTTTGAAAGGATAGAAACGATTCAGTGAAATGGTAAGGTTTGGAAGCGTAACAGATATAGAACTGTCGCGAACATTCTGGCTCAAGTTGAAGGAACCGCTAAGGGTAAGGCCAATGTTCGGGAAAGACTTGCTATACGAAAGACTACTGGTTCTGGTGCTCTGTGTATAACTCTCAGGATTGTACATACTGGTGAGGTTGTTACGTTCGTAGCTACTTGTAGCAAAGTTAACGCTGGCAGAGAAACTCTGTGAGGGATTAGCCTTAGCGTCTTGGCGATGGGTCCATGTAACCTTAAAACTTTTACTGGTTACCTCATCGGGGAAATTCTTTTCTCCTTCGTGTGTATATTGATAACTGACATACAGACTTCCATTAAACTTATAACGTTTCTTATAGGTACTCTGAGCAGAAAGCGACCACGAGCCCTTTGTATAGATGTCGCCTAACAACTTGACATCCACGTAGTCATTAATGGCAAAATAATAACCTCCTTCACGAAGGTAAAACCCTCGGCTCGTCTCATCACCATAGGTAGGCATAATAAATCCGCTGCTGTACTTTTGCTTGAAAGGGAAGAAGCCGTAAGGAAGAGCCAACGGAAGGGGGACATCCTCAACTACGACATGCGCTGGTCCAAAAATTACGCTCTTTCCAGGATGCATTTTGGCTCTGGATAATGCCAAATAGAAATGAGGATGTTCTGCATCACAAGTGGTATACTTACCATGACGGATGTACATAACACCAGAACTGTCACGTTTACCGTCTGTAGTCTGCATGAAGCCTTCACCCTCTTGCGTATAGACATTAGATACGAAAGCTTTACGTGTTTTGAAATTATATGCAATCTTATCCGGTTCGTATTCATCGGTTCCCTGCTTGAACAAAGGCTTCCCCTGAACAACACCAGTAGAGTCCTTGCGTCCTGCTGCATAAACCAGACTACTGTCAATACTGATATCAATCTCTTCGGCATCCAACTCCAGATTCTGATAATTAACTTTACTGTCACCATAAAGATGGGCTCGGGAATTACGGTAGTCAAACACGATAGAGTCTTTGGCTTCATATTTAACTGGCGAGTCAAGTACATTATCGTTTGCCGAGGTGTCGACTGGGACAGTATCTTTTTGAGTCGTATCTGGCAGAATAGTGAAAGAATACTCTGGCATGGTATCCTTAAGCAAAGAATCAAGTTCCTCCTTGCTGATATAACGTCCACCTTTTAAAGAATGAACGGGTCGCTTTAATGTGTCCGACCGATTAGGAACCACTGAATCAGGAACTGACAGCGTATCAGAATCCTCATCTTCCATATTACCAGAAAAACGGTAATACGGACCAGACGCAAAAGCCATTACGGCTATGCACGCTATAAAAAATGTCAGTACCCTGGTCTTCAACTTCCCAAACTATTTGATTCAATTTGCAAAGGTACAAAATAATACTGACACTTCATGAAGGATAAGAGAATATTAAAGTTTTTTCACTCGAAACGACACTTCCAATCCTCAAAAATCCTCAGCCCGTCCTCTCCGAACTTACCTAAACTGGCAAGTGCTCTTTCAAAAGTTTTCTCCTCATCGAGCTTGGTTTTAGAGTAAAATTTGTCTGCATAACAGATGATTTGTTCCTCCAAAGTCTCCGGCACATAGTCGTCAGGCGGTAGCGGCAATGCCTGTTGCAGGATGTTCAGGCGTGTAAGCCCAGTACCGGTATGACGTTCTGCTACTCGCGCATGAGTAGGAAGCCCTTCCTTACGCAGTATTTCTCCACCCAACAAGCCATGTTTGATGTATGGTTCAGCGCCATAGCAGAAAATAGCCGGTGCATCTACATAAACAATGCCTATGTCGTGCAACATGGCTGCCTCGTAAAGGAACTGACGGTCCAACTGGAACTCCGGATGTTTGTCTGCAATTTTCAATGCTCTGTTTGCAACATCACTACTATGCTTTAGCAAAATATCTTCTAGTGCAGGGTTCCCCTCGCAATAACGGTGTATTAACTCTTCTGGTTTCATGGTGCAAATATATACAAATAATGGCACATCCCAAACGGAATGTACCATTATTTATGAGTGAATCGGGAAATTAACCACCGAAATTATCGAAACGAATCATATCGTCCTCAACACCCAGACTATGCAGCAGGTCGAGAACAGTCTTTGCCATCATTGGAGGACCACAGAGGTAGTACTCGCAATCTTCTGGAGCCTCATGCTGCTTCAGGTATGTATCGCCCATAACAGGAGCTACGAAGCCTGGAGTATATTTGATACCTGCTGCATCTGCCTTGGGATCGGGACGGTCCAAAGCCAGGTGGAAGTGGAAGTTGGGAAAATCCTTTTCCAACTGCAGGAAGTCATCCAAGAAAGGAATCTCCTCCAATGCACGAGCACCATAGAAATAGTGCATGGGGCGCTGACGATCTTCATCGCTGACACCATGTCCCTTGAGCATGTGCATAATCTGAGCACGCAGAGGAGCCATACCGGCACCACCGCCAACCCAAATCATCTCACGACCAGAACCATATACAGGTCGGAATTCTCCGTAAGGACCGCTCATGATAACCTTGTCGCCGGGCTTCAGACTGAAGATGTATGAAGAGGCTATACCGGGATTAACATCCATGAAACCTGTGCCTTGATCCTTTGGCTTGAATGGAGGAGTGGCAATACGTACGTTCAGCGTAATGATGTCACCCTCATCAGGATAGTTAGCCATAGAGTAAGCACGGATAGTTTCCTGAGGATTGGTACACTTCAAGGGGAACAGACCGAACTTCTCCCATGCGGGAAGATAGGTATCGCCAATGAGACTCTTATCGAAGTCCTTGTCGTAATCGATGCAATCAAATGCAGGAATCTTAATCTGTGCGTAAGAGCCGGGCTCGAAGTCCATGTGCTCGCCAGCAGGCAGAGCTACCTTGTACTCCTTGATGAAGGTTGCAACGTTCTTGTTTCCAATAACGGTACACTCCCATTCCTTAACTCCCATTACAGAATCGTCAATCTTAACCTGCAAATCGCCCTTGACCTTGCACTGGCAACCTAAACGCCAGTGATCTTTAATCTGCTTACGGGTGAAATGGCCCTTCTCGCTGTCTAGAATCTCACCACCGCCTGCAGGAACCTGAAGTTTGCACTGTCCACAAGAGCCCTTACCACCACAGGCACTGGGCAAGAATATGCCTTCCTGTGACAGCGTACTCAGCAGAGAACTACCTTGACCTACAGAGAGCGTGTCTTTTCCGTTAATTGTAATATTTACATTGCCACTGGGTGACAAATAAGCCTTAGCTACGAGCAGGATGATGACCAAGGCAATAATGACCACCAGGAATACGCCAATGCTCGCTAAAATCAAATTCATATCCATTGTTATTCCTCCTACTTTTAGATGTTAAGACCAGAGAAGCACATGAAAGCAAGTGCCATCAGACCTACGGTAATGAATGTAATACCAAGACCCTGCAAGGGTTTGGGAACATCGGTATAAGCCATCTTCTCGCGAATGGCAGCAAGGCCCACAATAGCCAGCAGCCAACCGATACCAGAGCCAAGAGCATAGGCAATAGCATCACCGAAACCGCCAATGAACTGAGCATTGGTGGGCTCCATGGTAACACGCTGCTGCATGAACAAGCTGGCACCCATGATGGCGCAGTTCACAGCTATCAAAGGCAGGAAGATACCCAGAGATGCATAGAGCGAAGGACTGAAGCGTTCCACTATCATCTCCACCAACTGTACCATACCGGCAATAACGGCAATGAACAGGATGAAGGCAAGGAATGTTAAGTCAACACCTGCCACTATGGCATCAGGACCGAGTACGTAGGTCTGCAAAGCATAATCTACTGGCACTGTGACGAGCAGCACAAAAGTAACTGCAATACCCAAACCAAGGGCTGTCTTCACATTCTTGGATACGGCCAGATAAGAGCACATACCCAGGAAGAAGGCAAATATCATGTTGTCCACAAAGATGGAGCGGACAAAGAGACTAATCATGTGTTCCATACTACTTCTCCTCCTTATTATAAGCACGATGTGCCCATATTACACAACCTACAATAATCAAACTCATGGCAGGCATCACCATCATACCATTGTTCATATAACCTGCATCGTACATGAACTGGGGAATAACGTTAAAACCGAAAAGGGTTCCGAAGCCAAATAGCTCGCGAACGAAACCAACGACAACCAGAATGGCAGCATAGCCAAGACCATTGCCAATACCATCCAGGAACGAAGGCCAGGGGCTGTTCTGCATAGCAAAAGCCTCAAGACGGCCCATCAAAATACAGTTGGTGATGATAAGACCTACATAAACACTCAGCTGTACACTTACATCATATACATAAGCTTTAAGCAGCTGACTGACAATCGTCACAAGAGCAGCCACAACCACCAACTGTACGATAATACGGATGCGGTTGGGAATAGTCTTGCGCAACAGAGATATAATCACATTAGAGAATGCCGTGATAACCGTCACACTCAATCCCATTACTATGGCGGGCTTCAGCTGACTGGTAACAGCCAATGCCGAACAAATACCCAGCACCTGAACGGCAACGGGGTTGTTCACATTAAGGGGGCCTGTGAATGCGGCTTTATTCTCTTCAGAAAACAATTTACTCATATTCTTTTCCTCCTTTTTTCTTATTGTTCAACATTGGTTTTTTCACACTCTTCTTTACAGCCCTGACAACCTGTTTCGTTAGGACAGATGCCCTGACATTTTTCCTTGTTCGGACATTCGCCGGTAGCGCCAAGGAAGTCTGTGTAAGCAGTCAGGCCGTCCTTAACCATTGCAGCCACACCGTTACTGGTGAGGGTAGCACCGGTTACGCCATCCACCTCGTTCTCCTGTTGGGCAGCACCAGCCTTTACTACTGTAAGAGCAACCTTGCCATCCTCGCCGAAGATGGGCTTGCCAATGAACTGGTCTTGGAACCACTTCTCGCTGATACGGGCTCCCAAGCCAGCTGTCTCGCTTTCGTGGTAGAAGTAAGTGCCAAGCACTTTATCCTTCGCCTCGTTTACTGCGATATAGCCCCAAAGGCCACCCCAAAGGCCGCGACCTACGACAGGAATCACGTAAGCCTTCTCTCCATTGGCAGTAGTACCAGTGAAGACATGCAGCTCACCATTCTTAATAAGAGCGCCATAGCTGGTATTGAACTTACCCTCATAAGGTGTCAGTTCACCGTTTTCAAGGACATTATCCTTCACCTTTTCAGCATAGATGGCACCTACATCAACAGTCGCCTTGTCATAGCCAAGAGCAGAAAGAATCTGTCCCTTGGTATCGTTTGCCACGTTGGCGTCTTGCGTCTCCTTCAAAGCAGAAGCCACAAAAGCCAGCAGGAAGGCAACGATGATAACCATTACTGCCGCATAGCAGATAGTATATACATTGCTGTTTGTGTTGATACCCTTCGACTTTACTTCCTTAATTTTGGAAGAGTCGGCGCCGCAGATAGGGCACTTATCGGGCATTGATGCAGCCTCGAATGTCTGGCCGCATTGTTCGCATATAAATTTCTTTGCCATATCTGTTTACTTTTTAGATACGCGTTTAGCACGCATGTTAATGTTCTTCTGTACGAAGCAATAGTCGATAAGACTTGCAAAGAGGTTCATCAGCAGAATAGCCAGCATCATACCCTCGGGATAACCGGGGTTAAGAACACGAACCAACACTGCAATGAAACCGATGAGCAGACCATAGACATACTTACCGCATTCTGTACGACAGCTCGTTACAGGATCTGTTGCCATGAATACAGCACCGAAGGCAAAGCCGCCGATAACCAGCTGCTCGTACCACTGGATCTGCGTCAGGCCTAAAGCCTGCAGAAGATAACCTGTTGCTGCACCACCTACGAAGACACTTAACATGGTCTTCCAGCTGGCAATGCCAGTCCACAGCAGTAACAAACCGCCTAATGCAATAGCGATAAAGCTGGTCTCGCCGATACAACCAGGGATGAGACCTGTAATGGCATTCTGAACAGTATCTGGCGTAAAGCCTGCAAAGCCTGCCTGAGCAGCCTCGCCAAGAGGTGTTGCAGCGGTGTAAGCATCTGTAGCCTTATAACCGAGTCCGAAGATTGTATCCTGTGCCACCCATACGGTTGCATCGCCTGTCATGGCAGAAGGATAACTGAAGAACAGAAAAGCACGGGTAATAAGAGCAGGATTGAAGATGTTCATACCTGTACCACCAAAAATCTCCTTAGCAAGGATAACGCTAAAGGCAACTGCTATAGCAAGTATCCACAGTGGGCAAGTAACAGGAACAATCATAGGTATAAGAATACCTGACACAAGAAAACCTTCTTGAATCTCCTCATTTTTCCACTGAGCTACCGTAAACTCAATACCAAGACCAACTGCGTAGCTGACAATAATCTTTGGGAGAACGGCCAAGAAGCCGTACCAGAACATGCCCCAGAATGTAGCATCGGCCAAATGACCTGTTGCCAGAGCATTCTGGTAACCCACATTATACATACCGAAGAGCAAGGCAGGAATCAGAGCAATCACAACGAGACTCATGATACGCTTGCTATCGATAGCATCGTGGATATTCACGCTTCCTACGCGACTGGTGGTATTGGGGACGAAAGCAAACGTCTCGAAACCGTCCACCAACGAACGGAAGGCATGGAACTTGCCACCCTCCTCAACGTAGGGATGAATGTTATCGAATAGTTTCTTTATTGGATTCATATTATAAATAATAATGTAATGTCGTCAACTTGTCAACTTGTAAATATATTAAGCATTTTCCTTTCTGAGGATGTCTAATCCCTCGCGAACGATGCGCTGCAATTCCAGTTTGCTGCTGTCAACAAACTCGGCAATAGCGAAGTCCTCGGGAGCAACCTCATAAATACCCAAAGCTTCCTGACGGTCGATATCTCCAGCAATGATAGCTTTCACAAGATAGCCCGCATAGATATCCATCGGAAATACCTTGTCATACTCACCGCTCATAATCATGTGGCGTTCACCACCCTTGATTCGAGCATCAAGAACATACTCTTTCTTCTTGCCGAAAAGCCAGGAGAAGTAGCTGTGATGGGTACTGAAAGTGTTGAAACGAGGCATAATCCAACCCAACATCTCGTCGGCATGATCACCTTCGGGAATAACATTCACTTCTGTAGCATGAGCTGCAAGGAAACCATCGGCAGTAGTTTTGATACCAGTCATCACATTACCGTTGACGATACGACTGCCTTCCATCTTTACATTACCCTCTACCAACGTTGTGAGCTTCTGACCGACCAGCATTTTGTAATACTTGGGGGAAGTCACTTCACTACCGGCAAGCGCGATAGTACGGGTAAAGTCGACTGTGCCATTCTTCATCAGACGACCGACAAAGATTACCTCCTCGGCACCCAGCGTCCAAACCACCTCACCCTTGTTGATGGGAGAAACATTGTTAATCTGGACACCTACATTACCTGCGGGAGCAGGACCATCGAAAACATTTACCTCACAGTCCTTGGCAGCCGTCAGAGCCTTAGCAGTCTGCTTAGCACTTACGCCCAAATAAACCTTAGCTAATTTGCTCAGTGCAGTGATACCTGCCTGGAAATCATCTTCCTGGCCTGTCAGGATATACTCAAAATCCTGACTCAGAGGCATACTGTTGAATGCACTTACAAAAATTGCCTTAGGAGCGTCTTCGGGATTGGCCACCACATCGTAAGGACGCTGGCGGAAGAATCCGAACAAACCACTCTCCAAAAGCAAAGACTTAACATCGCCCTTTACATCAAACTGACGAGCTTCCTGTTTGCCATCAGATTGAACGCGGATACTCATTAGCTTACGCCTGTCTCCACGTTCAACAAGAGAAACAGTACCGCTGACAGGGCTTACAAACTTAACCTCGGGATGCAGTTTATCAACAAACAGCGCATCCCCGACCTTTACGGCATCACCTTCTTTGACTACCACTTTGGGCTTCAATCCGCAGAAGTCGTCCGGAACAAGTGCATACTCTCCGGGGCAACTGGTGCTAACAGTTTCCTTAGCGGCTTTGCCTTTCAGGTTGATATCCAGGCCTTTACGTAATTTGATTACTCTTGCCATATTTAATAATAATAAAATATATTTTATTTTGCGGGTGCAAAGTTACGAATAAGTGAGAGATTATCCAAATTTATTTGAGATAATCCGAACGAGAGTATCTTCGACCGAAGGTCAAAGTTACTATGTTTGCATTCGAAAATACCAAAAGTCAATTAAAGAAGCGTCAAATCTGAGAATTATTCCGCACCGTGAGGTGCAGAGAACCTCTCCGCTACGCTTCAAGAACCTCAGCATCTCGCGGTGCGTGAAAAGG
>JAFXZY010000006.1 GCA_017541025.1 Bacteroidaceae bacterium
ACGGTTATGTATATGTGGCTCAGATTGCGATGGGTGCTGACCACGCTCAGACCCTGAAGGCCATCCGCGAGGCCGAGGCATGGCACGGACCTTCTATCATCATCGCTTACGCTCCCTGTATCAACCACGGCTTGAAGGCCAAGGGTGGTATGGGTAAGAGCCAGGCCGAGGAGAAGAAGGCTGTCGAGTGCGGCTACTGGCACCTGTGGCGTTTCAACCCTGCTCTGGTAGAGGAAGGCAAGAATCCGTTCAGCCTCGACTCTAAGGAGCCTAACTGGGAGAACTTCCACGACTTCCTGATGGGTGAGGTTCGTTACCTGTCAGTGAAGAAGGCTTATCCCGACGAGGCAGAGGAACTCTTTGCTGAGGCCCAGCGCATGGCCCAGCTCCGCTATAAGAGCTACGTTCGCAAGACACAGGAAGACTGGAGTCTGTAATATAACACGACAAAAGAGAAGGGGGGGTGCTTTTGGCATCCCCCCCTTCTCTTTTGTGCTAACGTGGAAATGAATGTTGTGTTTAAAGTTGGGTGGTAAAAAAATATAGTTATGAGGATGTTTTTTCTTTATTAAGAGATAGAAAAAAGCAAATTTATTTTGCAGTTGCCTAAGTTTTTTTTACATTTGCAGCACCAATGATAATTTAACATTATTATATTATTTATGTCTTTGCTTATTATCTTTAAGTTGTTGGGCTCTCTGGCGCTGCTCATGTTCGGTATGAAATCCATGAGCGAGGCTTTACAGAAGTTGGCGGGCCCACAGTTGCGACATGTACTTGGTGCAATGACTACAAACCGTTTTACGGGCGTTCTAACAGGTATGCTGGTTACGGTTTCCGTACAGTCCTCCACTGCAACAACAGTCATGACGGTATCGTTTGTCAACGCAGGTTTACTGACATTGGCACAGGCTATATCCGTTATTATGGGTGCCAATATCGGTACGACACTGACAGCATGGATTATGGCCATAGGTACCGCAGGAGGCGGTGAAGCCACAACATTCGACATAGGTTTCGTGTCCTACATAGGCTTCTTCATCGGTATCATCCTGATATACATGAAGAAACACCGCTATATCGGTGATTTCCTTTTCGGATTGGGACTCTTACTTTTAGGACTGACTACTTTGAAGGCTACAGGTACGTCAATGGATATGGGCAACAATCCATCGGTAACCAACTTCTTTATGTCGTTCGATCCGAATTCTTTCTCTACCACCATCATTTTCCTGCTATTAGGTGGTGTTCTCACTTTCTGTGTACAGTCATCAGCAGCTGTAATGGCTCTTACCATGCTACTTTGTTCTACAGGCGCAATGCCAATTTATCAAGGTATTGCCTTGGTGATGGGCGAGAATATCGGTACCACCATCACCTCAAACCTGGCTGCACTATCTGCTAACACACCTGCCCGCCGTGCTGCTCTTTCGCACATGTTCTTCAATTTCTTCGGTGTGTTCTGGATTCTCTTTGTATTCCGTTCATTTGTCGATGCCGTATGTGGATTCGTTGGCTACGACGTGGAAATGACCAAGGAAACAGCAGGAGCTGCAGCTTTCATGGCCAATGCAAGTAAGTTGAACTTTGTCCTTGCAGCCTTCCACACCTGTTTCAATGTAGCTAATACGCTTATCCTCATCTGGTTCATCCCTCAAATTGAGAAACTGGTATGCTGGATTATCAAGCCTAAGACTATCGACGAAGAAGAGGACTTCCGCTTGCATTTTATCACTTCTGGTATCATGAAGACCCCCGAGTTATCTGTGCTTGAGGCCCAGAAAGAGATACAGGCATTCGCAGACCGTATGCAGCGCATGTTTACAATGGTACAAGAATTGCTGACACTGTCGTCAACTTCCGGTGGCAAGAAAAAGAGCAATCAGGAAACAGAGTTTAACACATTGTTCTCTCGTATCGAAAAATACGAGAGCATTTCCGATAACCTGGAACTGGAGATTGCCAATTATCTGGATCAAGTAAGCGATGCACACCTCTCGGATGACACGAAAGCCAAGATACGTGGCATGCTGCGTGAGATTTCCGAACTGGAGAGTATCGGCGACAGCTGCTACAATATGGCACGTACCATCAGCCGCAAGTACCAAGGGAAGGAAGACCACTTCAACGAGGAGCAGTATAACCACCTGCATCAGATGATGGGGCTTACCGACCAGTCGCTGACACAAATGAACCAGCTGATAAGCGGACGAAAGGATTATTTCGATGTAAACCGTTGTTATAACATCGAGAATGAGATAAACAACTTCCGCGACCAACTGAAATCACAAAATATCATTGATGTCAACAACCACAAATACACCTATGCCGTTGGCACCATATACATGGACCTCATCAATTCTTGCGAAAAGTTGGGAGATTATGTGGTTAATGTTGTGGAGGCCCGTACAGGTACCAGGATGCGTGGTTGATTTTCTTTAGGAACTTATGAAAAAAACTCTATTTTTAGTCTTTCTGCTCACAACGGGATTTGCAAATGCCCGTACGGAGCGAGTGATAATTCAAGGCGACCACGGGGCACTGGTTGCTGATTTGCAGACACCTGACGTGATGCCAAAGAAATGCCCCATAGTTATGTTTTGCCATGGCTTTACAGGCAACAGAAACGGAGGTTTGGAACGAGGAATAGCCCAAGAGTTGGAAGCAAAAGGTATTGCCAGCATACGTTTCGACTTTAACGGTCATGGCGAAAGTGAAGGCGATTTCGTGCAGATGACTGTCCCCAACGAGATAGAGGATGCCCGCCACGTGTACAACTGGCTGAAAGCCGACGGCCGGTTTGGGAAAATCGGTATAGCCGGACATTCACAAGGCGGTGTGGTCACTTCTATGTTAGCAGGTCAGTTAGGAAAGAAAGCTTTTAAGGGCGGCGTGGTTTTATTAGCTCCCGCTGGTGTGATACGTGATGATGCTATTCGTGGGACATTAGCCGGACAACCTGTCGGCCAAGGCGATCCGCTTGATCCACCCGAGTACGTAGAGGTTTGGGGAGGACATCATTTGGGACGTGACTACATCAAGAGTGCTTTCTGGCTTCCCATCTACGAGACAGCAGCCGGCTACAAAGGGCCTGCTTGCATCATACATGGCACAGCCGACCGAACCGTTCCCTATACCTATGGCCTTCGTTTCCATCAGCTATGGAAAAAGAGCGAGTGGCATCTGCTTGACCGCTACGACCATGGTTTAGGCCCGCATCCCGAAGAGGCAGTGAAACTAGCTGTTTCGTTCTTTATGAAACAACTGAAATAAGTCAAAGTGCCGGTAAAGTTACGGGAAAAAGAGGACTGTCCGTATGGTCCTCATAAATCTTCTTAATTAGCTTGCGCACAAGGGCAGGTCGCTCTTGTGACAGGTCGTGGTCTTCATGCGGATCTTTGCGCAGATTATATAATGCCGCTTTACCACGATGGACTACCAGTTTCCAATCACCTTGCCTAATGCCTAACATATCCGTCTCATGAAACTCCCAATAGAGATGGTCATGCTTACGTTGACGGCCTTTTCCCTTTAGGGTAGGAAGAATGCTAAGGCCATCGGTTGAAAGTTGAGAGTTATTTATTCCTGCTATATCGCAGAAGGTGGGAAGGAGGTCGTAGAAGGCAAAGGGGAGATCACTCTCAGTTCCTGCTTTCACCCATCCGGGCCAACGTACAATAAAGGGGATACGTATGCCACCTTCATGAGTACTGCGTTTAAGGCCCCGGAATTTCCCGTCGTGATTAAAATACTTAGGGTCTGCCCCACCCTCCTCGTGCGGGCCGTTATCACTGGTAAAGATTAGCACCGTGTTGTCTGCTAAGCCTTGTTCGTCCAACACCTGCATAATCTCACCTACCTGAGCATCTAGCCTTGTTATCATAGCAGCAAACTGGGCATGTGCTTCTGGTGTGGGATTGTAGCGCGACGGATTGTCACCTTTGTATTCACGCTCCGGAAGAAGTTTCCCGCGGAAAGATTGCAACAAGGAATCATCTGGCTGGTGTAGCTCGGCATGTGGCAAAGTATAAGTAAAAATGCCGAAGAAGGGTTCTTCCTTCTTCTGATTACGCAGCCATGCCAGAGCTCTCTCGTGAATAAGTTGAGAACTGTACTGCTGACGATTGTTATAATCTGCCCCAAACATAGCATGCCGGATATTCTGCTCCAACACCTCACGCACTACACAGGTGTCACCCATAGACCGACTGTACCGGTTCAGAAAATTAGGGAAATAGAGGTGCGCCTGAAACTGGCAGATATAGCCAAAGAACTCATCCACTCCACGTTTGTCAGGTGTAGATACACTGCCCTCATAACCGCCAGCCCACTTGCCGAACATACCCGTATGGAAACCTGCAGCCTTCAGGATTTCCGGAAGGATGGGCACAGCAGGGTCATAAGGTTCCTGTCCCACAACGGCATAGTCAGTGTTCTGGCCGTACTGTACACGTCCGCTCCAATACTCCTTGTTGCCGCGTACATGGGTATGGCCTGAATGCTGCCCTGTCATGAAACAAGCCCGTGAAGGAGCCGAAACGGGACTGCCGGCATAAGCCGATGTCATACGCATACCCTGTGAAGCCAAAAGGTCTATGTTTGGCGTTCGGAAGTGCCGCTGACCATAGCACGACAGGTCGCCATACCCCAAATCATCACACATTATATATATAATGTTGGGGCAACCCTCTTTTGGCTGTGCCATAACAGGAACAGCTAAAAGGGGGAACAGGAAAGTCAAAGGTTTAGAAATAGAATCCAAAACCTATCTTGAGGCCCACTCTTGTACCGTCCGAGAATTTGTTCAGACAGGGCTCAAAGTAAATAGCTGGTTCGATACTGACAAAATGGTTCAGGTAGTAGCAATAGCCAACCTCGATGGGTAACTGAAGATAATCGGCATCTACAGCTGCATGCTTATACTTCAGACCAGCACCCAGAAAAATACCGTTAGACTGAAAATAGTAACGAGCGCCGGCACCCACAGAAACAGCATTGATATCGTTTAGAGGAGCAGGCTGCCACTGGTGATTGTATTCTAATGCTCCTGTTACCATCCAAGAATCAGCAAAGAAATATCCGCCCACGCCCTGAAGTCCAAGGCCAAACTTCTCACCACTACTGTACGAGAGGTTCAGACCCGTAAGAGAAGCACCTACATACTTTGTTCCTTTCTCGAACTGAGCATAAGACCCCATGGAGACTAAAGCAAACAACAGAAGTAAAAAAATCTTTTTCATAACTATTCTAAGACCTCTTTTAACCCTATCGAAAGAGAACTGCTTTAAGGTCTGCGGCAGTTTAAGTTAATTTATTTCTTGTATTCCTTTTATTCCAAATGCAGAAGAGTACAGTGAAGCACGTCATCGTCACAAGACCTGCAATTATACCCCACAGCCAGGGCAAGCTAAATCCCTCAGGAGCGATGATAAAATATGAGGTACATACCACCGTCATAAACATAGCAGGCAGCAGGCAGATAAAATAGAATTTACGCTTACGGGCCAGCCAAACCGTTGCGGCCCAAAGTGTGATACAAGCCAATGTCTGGTTGAACCAGGCAAAGTAACGCCACAGAACATTAAAATCTATAAACATAAGTGCTGTGGCAATAGCAAAGAGGGGTATGCAGAGTACTAACCTCGACAAAACACTCTTCTGGCCCATGTGCAGGAAATCCGCAGCTATCAGTCGGGCACTACGAAAGGCCGTGTCGCCACTTGTTATAGGTGCTGCCACCACGCCAAGAATGGCAAGTACGGCACCGATAGTTCCCATCCAACTGGTACTTACCTTATTTACTACAATGGCAGGGTTACCTAAAGATGCCAGTTTCTCGTAAGCCGTAGCACCAGCCTCACCTGGCAGTGTACTGGCAAACTTAATGGTAGCCGCAGCCCAAATAAGAGCTACAACGCCCTCGGTAATCATAGAGCCATAGAAAACAGGCCTGCCGTACTTCTCGTTGGTCAGACAACGGGACATCAGCGGACTCTGCGTACCGTGGAAACCACTGATAGCTCCACAGGCAATAGTAATGCACAGCATAGGAAAGATAGGCAACCCCTTAGGATGGTGGCTTGTAAAGAGCTGGTCGGTCAACTCGGGCATCCATCCGTCTGCCGTATAGATGTTCCATCCTATGCCGATGGCCATTACCAACAGGGCTATTCCGAACAAAGGATATATCTTTCCAATGAGTTTATCTATGGGAAGGAAAGTAGCAATCAGAAAATAGAACAGTATCAGTACTACCCAGAACCAGTTGCTCCATAGCCAGCCGTTATCGGGAATCATATGGTCGAGCAGCGCCGCCGGAGTGGTGATAAAGACAGTTCCTACCAGCACTAGCAGAATCAGCGAGCAGAGGCGCATCAGTATTCGCATAAAAAGTCCCAGTTCATCGCCAATCAGTTCAGGAAGGGAAATTCCGCCCTTTCGAACACATATCATGCCGCACATATAGTCGTGTACGGCGCCGGCAAATATGCAACCCAACACTATCCACAGGTAGGCAGCAGGTCCGAACAGAATACCCATGATAGCGCCAAAGATTGGCCCCGTTCCGGCTATGTTCAGAAACTGGATAAGAAAGACACGCCAAGGGGTTAGCGGCATATAGTCCACACCGTCACGTTTGGAGTAGCAGGGCATGGTAGAATTAGGCTTCGGACCGAAAACGTGGTCCACAACAACTCCATAAAACAGGTATCCCAATAACAGGGAAATCAAAGCAAAAGTAAAGGTTATCATATTCTATTTAAAAACATTTTTCAACATTTAGCTATTCAGCTCTCTCATCCGGGGAAGCAGGGGTCCTCCTATTATCATACCATACAAACAGAACAGTAAAAACTGTTGTTATAAGAGCTGTTAAGGCCTCGCTGGTCTGTACCGAAAGCCCGAAACCGTTCTCTTTATCTACCAAGATGAACTCACTGCTTACGCTAAGCATGAACACGGCAGGCAGGAAGGCAATCACCCAACTCCAACGGGGCAAGATACCCTTTCCGTCCACACGATGATGCAGATAATGTGTGATGGTAAAGAAAGTAAAGGTGGCCAGAACCTGATTGAACCAGCTGACGTAAAGCCACAGCACCTTAAAACTGCTGATGTTGAGCATCAAGATAGCTAACAGAAACAGAGGGGTCGTCAATATAATGCGACGTATGACTGTCTTCTGACCAAAGCCGCTAAAATCGGCACAAATCAGTCGGGCTGCCCTGAAAGCTGAGCCACCTGTACTCATGGGCGCAGCCACAATACCCAGCACTGCCAACACAAGGCCGGCACTGCCCAACCAATCGCTGCACATTCGCTCTACCAAAAGGCCCGGATTCATCTTCGTGGTTCCACAGGCTGTCATAGCGTTGTACAATTTCTCGTATGGAGTAGCTCCTGCAATATCCATTGTATCTACAAACTTCATGGCAGCAGCTGCCCAGATAAGCGCTACAACACCCTCCGTTACCATAGCCCCGTAAAAACATCGCAGGCCATATTTCTCATTCTTAATACAACGGGCCATCATGGGACTCTGGGTAGCATGGAAACCACTTACCGCACCACAGGCTATCGTAATAAACAATCCTGGGAACAACGGAGTATAGGGTACTGGATAATGGTCACTGAAGGCTTCCGTAATGTTTGGGATATTTCCCTCGTGGGTAAAGATACCAGTACCGATGAGAACAGCCATAATGAGCAGAGCGGCACCAAAAACGGGATAAACTGTTCCTATAACCTTATTAATAGAAAAGACAGTGACTGCAAGATAAAAGATGAGTATCACCACCGTCCAAATCAGATTGGTATCTGCCACATTAAACAATCGCATTGTTAACTGGTCCATCAGTCCGGCAGGAATCAGCACAAATGAAGCACCCACGCAAACCATCAATACAAGCGATACAATACGCATCACCAGACGACAGGTACTTCCCAATTCATCACCAATAATCTCTGGTAAAGAAGCACCGTCACGACGGATGCTAATCATACCCGACATGTAGTCATGCATGGCTCCACCCAAAAGACACCCAAAAACAATCCACAAGAATGCAGCCGGACCATATAAGACTCCCATCAAAGCACCAAAGATAGGACCTGTGCCTGCTATATTCAGGAATTGAACAGTATAAACTTCCCAAGTGGGCATGGGAATATAATCGAAGCCGTCACGGCGAGTATAACAAGGCGTCTTACGATCGGGATCTACGCCAAACACCTTCTCTACGAAAGTACCGTAGATAAAATATCCCAGTACCAGGCAAGCCAATGCAATACAGAATGTAATCATACTTTTTCTTTATTTATGCTAATCCACTGCAAAGATACGATATAATTTACAAATTGACAATTACTATTTACATTTTTATATTTTAACCTTTTTTTTCGTTATCAAGTTGTTATGAATGGCGACCAATTGTGAATTGAGAAAATTTATGAATTATGAATTATGAATTGTGAATAATCTTTCGTATTTTTGCAGCATGAAAAAGTATTTACACATTCTTTTAGCCGCCATTCTACTGGTAATGGCACAGTTTTCTGTAGCGCAGGAATTATTCTCTCCAGCCCATACTGCCCCAAAATACGAAGTACGAGCCGTTTGGCTCACCACCTTAATGGGACTGGATTGGCCAAAAACAAAAGCAACATCTGCCGTCCAACGAGAGCAGCAGAAGCAGGAGCTGTGCCAGATTCTGGACCAACTGAAGGCGGCAAGGATAAACACCATACTGTTGCAGACGCGTATCAGAGGATCCGTTATCTACCCCAGCAAGATAGAGCCGTGGGATGTTTGCCTTACAGGACAGTTCGATAAGGATCCAGGCTACGATCCGTTGGCTTTTGCCATAGAAGAGACGCACCGCCGAGGTATGGAACTACACGCCTGGGTGGTAACAGTACCATGTTTTAAAATAAAGGATGCCCCCAAGATGGGCCCTAAAGGGCTGCTTAAGACTCACCCTAAACTGCTGAAGAAACACAACGATTCGTATTATCTGGATCCAGGCTTGCCAGGCTCCGATGATTATCTGGTAAGCATTTGCCAGGAGATTGTGAGCCGTTATGATGTGGATGGCATCCATTTTGACTATATCCGCTACCCTGAGAACGCCGACGGTTTCCCTGATGCGGCCACCTTTAAGAAATACGGGAAGAACGGAATGAAGGCCGACTGGCGCCGCGACAATATCACCCGCATCGTCAGTAAGGCACATAGCGCCATTAAGGTTCTCAAGCCGTGGGTTCGCCTCAGCTGTTCACCTGTGGGCAAATTCCAGGATATGCGACGTTTCTCCTCCTACGGATGGAACGCCTATACAGCTGTGTATCAGGATGCGCAGGGATGGTTGCGCGATGGCATCATGGACCTTCTTTTCCCCATGATGTATTTTCAAGGCAATCATTTCTATCCTTTTGCTGCCGACTGGATGGAGAACTCCTACGGTCGCCCCGTTGTCCCCGGCTTGGGCATTTACTTCCTGTCGCCTAACGAGAAGGACTGGGACTTTGGCATCATTCAGCGTGAGCTCTGCTATCTGCGTGAACAAGGTCTGTTAGGTCAGGCATTCTTCCGCAGCCAGTTCCTCACCGATAATACCAAGGGACTTTATGATTACTTAAAGACCGCCTACTATCCTTACCCCGCTTTGCTGCCACCCATGTCGTGGGAGAGCAAGGAAAAGCCGGCAGCACCTATAGTCAGCGTGGAGCGAACCGGTCCTGCCACGGGATGCCTCCGTTGGGAGCCCGTCAAGGATTGCCGCTACGTCATCTATGCCAGCAAGCAGTTTCCGGTAAACACAGCCGACCCAGCCAACATCGTAGCGGTAACGCCCCGGTGCGAGTATCATTACAATCTGCTCGTCACCACCCTCTTAGGCATGCACTTCGCTGTTACCGCTTTAGATCGCTACGGCAACGAGAGTGAATAGAGCGGCGTGAGTCTCTTTTTTTTGTAACTTCTGTCCGGAAACGAAAATAAAAACAGGCTTTTATTTTGTTTTCCGTATAGTTATTTATAATTTTGTCTCCATAAATATCAACCTTAAATTATTTTTTAATGATGAAACGGGCAAAATCTTCTTTACTACTCTTCTTGGCAGCAATAATGCTGAACGGAACAAATATCAGCGCTCAAGACCTTATCGAGGGGTACAAGCGTGTTTTTTATGCCGACGACCTACAGGACGGCAAGACGTATTTCCTGATTAGCGACCGCACCAAGTACGCAGGCAACTCTTCAGGTAAGCCTAAGGGCATGTCGTACAAGCTGGACAGCTACATAATCGACTGGGATAAGCCGTCGGAAGGCATCTTCTTTGTCTATTGGGGAGATTTCGACGCTGACGAGGAAGGTTTCCAATGGATTGCCGAGAAAATGGATGACGGTAAGTGGGCTTTCAAGAACAAGGTGAAGGGTGAGTACATTGGAGTGAAGAACAGCTATGACGATGATGTGCTTTTTTCTGCTACTCCTGTGGGTTACACGCTCACGGACTTAGAAGACGGTGAGGGCCGTTTCTTTATGACCAGCAGCGATGACAATCATTCGCCCCACGTGCAGGGCTATCTGCGTAGCGACCGCCCGAACAACAGTCTGGCCAAACAGAACGTGGGAGATGATGACTACCCAAAAGACGGAGCAGCCAATGGCTACCCTGGACGCTGGCAAATTTACGAGGTGGACAGCTACACGGGAAATCCCTATATTACGGACATAAGCGAGATTAAGGAATTTGAGCAGTATTACATCGTCAGCGACCGTACCAAATTCAACGGCAGCAGCACGACCCTGCCCAAGGCTATGGCCTGCTTGCAGGATAATTTCAAGATTAAATGGGGTGACCAGTACGTGTATTGGGCCGACCTGGATAAAGAAGCAAACGGCTTTATTTGGTTTGCCGTGAAGGTGGGCGACCAGTGGGCATTCCGAAACAAGGAGAACAACAAATACCTGGGTAACATGAATACCAGTCCCGTAGAGGATGACGTCGTATTCTCTGACGATCCTGTGGGCTACACGCTGACCGACCTGGAAGACGGCGAGGGTCGCTTCTTCATGACCAACAGCGAGTCGGAACATTCGCCCCACGTGCAGGGCTATCTACGTAACGACCGTCCGAATAACAGCCTTGCCAAGCAGAATGTGGGCGACGATGACTATCCTGGCGACGGTGCCACTAATGGCTATCCCGGGCGCTGGAAGCTGATGAAGGTGAATCCCGGCCCTGAGGAACCGTCTGATTACTTCAACGTGTCGAACGGCTACTACAACATCATCTATGCCAACAGTTCGGAGAAGAAGTGCTGGACTGACCTGAAAGCCGATGCGCCTGCATACGAACTGGGCGCCAGCCTGATTCTGGATAATATGCATAACGGCGACCCGCGCAGCATCTACCGTATAGAGGCTGTGGACAGGAAGAACGGCCTGTACAATATCCGCAACTATGTGACGGGCAAATACGTCAGCGGCTCAATGATTGACGGTCTTGTGTACATGGCGGACGATGCTGAAGAGCCGCTGCTGTTCACCAGTGTGACAGGTGACCGCAAGAAGTGTCAAATCTATAATTCCGACGGGGAAATGTTCACTCCAGTTAAAGGAACGCCTTACACCCATATCGGTACAGAAGGGGTTTTGGTGGAACAATGGAAGGTACAGAAGGTGGATGCCGCATCGTTGGATAGTCCATCAGCCCAGTTGAAGCTGACTCTTGCCAAGAAGTTGGACGAAGTGGGACACCCCGACTTCACAGACCACAGCAACCTAAGCGAGGAGCAGTTGCAGGCATACCGCAACCAGTGGGAAAAGGCCGACAAAGACCTGGCCGAGAGCGCCTATGACATTATCTATGAAAGCGACATCAAGAATTTAGAGGCGGCAGCAAAGGGTGAATACACGGAGCCCATCTATGACAAATACAAGAAAGTGCCATTGCGTGTGATGAGTTACAACGTGAAGCACTGCGCAGGAAACAAGGATGGCCTGAATCTGCCCAGAACGGCTAAGGTCATTGCAGCCCAGAATGCCGATGTGGTGGCTCTGCAGGAAGTGGACAGCGTCTTCTCTTCACGTTCCGACTACAAATATCAGATTAAGGAACTGGCTGAGGCCACAGGTATGTATGGCATATTCTGTAGTGCTCTCACGGGTTACGGCATCGGTATCCTGTGTAAGGAAATACCGCTCAGCATCAAGGCCGTTTCGCTTACAGCCGACGGTGAACCTCGTCGCATGCTGATGGCCGAGTTCGAAAACTATGTCTTTGCCAGCTTGCACGTAGGCCTCTCTGCAAATGCAAGACGCGGGACAGGCCCCATCATCAAGGCGGCAGCTGAACAATGGGCGGAGAAAGGCAAACCCATCATCATTGCCGGTGACTTTAACGACGACGGTACCGATGAGGAGATGCAAGGAGCCCGAGGTGTACTCACCAAGTACCTGCAAGAGAATGGCTTTACTTATCACTCCGACATGAAGACTCCTACATGGAGCGATGGAATCTACGTCATAGACCACATTATCAGCTACGACCCAATAGGCGGCGTGGAGAAATTGAGTTACGAAGTGGTAAACGACAAGGTTACCTCAGACCACATGCCTATCGTAGGCGATTTCATCATCGGTTTTGAAAATCAAGGTCCTGAAGATCCTGTATCCAAGATAGGTAATCGGTTAGTGAACTATAGTTTTGACTGTGACGGTGATGACAGCGGCACATTTGCTGCTACCCTTAAGGGTTCAGCTTCATTTGTTACCCTTGACGATGGCAACCGTGTTCTATCCACAGGCAACAATAAGGGTTACTTGGACCTTGGTACGCAAATGGCACGCAATGTACTGGGACAACTCAAGGGTGACTATACCATCTCGCTCGACCTTAATGTAGGCATAAATAACTCATTGGGCAGCTATTGTTGGGCATGGGCCATGGGTAATGGCACAAATCAGTACACGGCCCTTGTCAATAAAGCAGGCAATGCCGACTGGTATTACGAGATTAAGAACTCTACCGCATATATGGCACATTCCAATAAAGGACTTCGTGAAGATGAATGGCATACAGTCACCATTGTTCAGCAGAATAGTACGTGTATCATATTTGTGGATGGTGAGAAACTCGGAACATCTTCTACCTCTTTACATCCTTCTAACTTCGCTTCCAGCATTACTCAGAGTTGGTTGGGACGTTCGCCTTACGAGTCCGACGCCTATATGACGAATACAATGATGGACAACTTCCGCATCTTCGATAAAGCACTCTCTGCAGAAGAGGTGAAAATACTTTATGATGCGCGTCCGCAGCAGAAGACGGAAGATGTAAAGTTCCCCATTACCTACGACTTCTCTTCCTTGTCTGATGCTCAGGGACAGTTTACTGGTACCTTACAGAACGGAGCTCAGTTGACAACTTTCGGCTCGACGCCTGTGCTGAATCTTGGCTCATCAGATGGTTACTTCGATTTCGGTGAAGACTTCGCAAAAGCCGTAGGCAAGTTAGATGATACATTCTCCATCAGCACCACACTTTATGTGCCTAAGACTACATCGGTTTCAGGTGCCGGTAATTTTATCTGGTGTTTTGCCAGAAGTTCCAGCCAGGGCTATCTCTTCCTTAGTGCCAAGGATACACGTTATGCCATCTCACCTACTAACTGGAGTGGTGAAGCCGGCGTCAGCGCGGCGATGCCTATCAGTCAGGGCGAATGGGTAAATGTTACCTATATTCAGGATGGCAACTTGGGTTCGCTTTATCTGAACGGTCAGAAGAAACAGCAGAATACAAACATATCGACTCATCCTGCCGATTTGAATAGACTGATCATGAACTATTTGGGTAGGAGCTGTTACGAAGGCGATGCTTTCCTCAAGGATGCCCTTTATGCCGAATTCAGTATGTATAACACGGTTCTCTCCGAAAGTGAGTTGGCTGAACTGGCTGCAAAGGCCGATGAGCTGAACCATCTCGGTGATAAGGAGGCTATCAACATGGACATCGAAGCACTGACTCTGCCCAGTAACATCAATAACCTCTACGAGGGAGTCACACTACCTGCTAAGGGCGCTTATGGCTCCACCATCACTTGGGAATCAGACAATACCGATCTGCTTTCTAATGAAGGAAAGGTGGTTGGCATACCTGAGGAGATACGTACGCATGTTACACTTACTGCCACTTTGACCAATGGGGAAGAGACGGGTACCAAGACGTTTGACGTATATGTACACCAGAAGGACAGTCCATACGCTCACTACCTCTTCACCTTCTTCCCCAGCAATACGGACGAGAATATTTACTATGCAGTATCGGACAATGGCTATGACTACAAGGTCATTAATAATAACAAGCCTGTGATTACCGCTAAGGACATTACTGTAATGGGTGGTCTTCGCGACCCGCATATCCTGCGTGGTGAAGACGGACGCTTCTATATGGTGGCTACCGATATGCGCAGTTCCTTGGGATGGAGCAGCAATCGCGGTATGGTGCTCATGCGTTCCGATGACCTTGTTAATTGGAAGACCAGCACCGTTCATTTCCCCACGCGCTATGCAGGCACATATTTTGCTAATGTAACCCGCGTCTGGGCTCCGGAGACCATTTATGACCCTGTGGCAAAGAAGTACATGGTATATTTCTCTATCCTGACAAACGACGGTGAAGTGCCCTACGATAAAGTATTCTATGCTTATGCCAATGAAGACTTTACCGACTTGGAAGGCACGCCTACCTATTTCTTTGACCGAGGCAAATCCACAATAGATATGGATATTGTCTTCAACGAGAACGATAGCCTATACCACGCCTTCTACAAGAACGAAGGTGATGGTGGCATCTGTCAGGTTACTGCTGCCAGTCTTACTGCTCCCGAGGGTAAGGAGGGTAGACAGTGGAGCAGGCCTTCAGGTTCCCTGCAACAGACTACTGAGGCTGTGGAAGGGGCTGGAATCTTCCGTCTCATCAACAGCGACGATTGGATTTTGATGTACGACTGCTATATGAACGGCCATTACCAGTTCTGCTCATCGCCCGACCTTTTCAATTTTACCTTCCGTAAGAATACTACTACGCAGGGAGCCTTTACGCCTCGTCACGGAACGGTTATCCCCATCACGGAGGAGGAGTATCAGATGCTACTCTTGCTCCCTGACGTTACGGGCATTGGTTCAATTCATAATAGTGAAACATCTGCACGCAAGATGCTAAACCATTCAAGGGTCATTATAAGAGACGTAAACGGCAGTAGCTACGACCTCAACGGCATCCCCGTCTTAAATCGTTAAGGAAAATAAGAGTTTCTTTACGCTACGCAGAGCAGCAGAATAATAAGCTGGGCGGTAAGGATTCGTAAGAACATACTCAGTGGATAAACGGTGCTGTAGCCTACGGCTGGAGCATCGTTTCCTGCTGTCTGATTGGCAAAGGCCAATGCTGGTGGATCGGTGGTGGCTCCAGCTATCAGACCCATAAGTGTACAGTAGTTTATCTTTGCCCATTTGCGTGCTACAATTCCCATAATAAGAATCGGAAGTACGGTTATAAGAAATCCGCACCATACGTAGGTAAGTCCGTCACCGTCTATCACGGTATCCACAAAGTTGGCGCCCGCCTTGATGCCTACGCTGGCCAGGAAGAGAGCCAGACCAATCTCACGCAACATCAGATTGGCGCTGGTAGTAGTGTAGGCGTTCAGCTTGAACTTATAACCATATGCGCCGATAGCGATAGCTACAATAAGTGGACCTCCGGCCAAACCCAACTTAACAGGAGTGGGGACACCAGGAAGGGCGAAAGGAATGGAGCCAAAAATAATACCCACGAGTATGCCAATGAAGATGGCCGATAGGTTGGGGTGGTCCAGTTTCTTCATACTGTTACCCATCTTGGCTGCTACGCGGTCTACGGCATCCTCAGGACCAACCACTACCACGCGGTCGCCTATCTGAAGGCGAAGGTTACGCTCTCCAAAGAGGTTCAGGTCGCCTCTGCGGACACGCGTTACATTTACTCCGTAAACACTACTGAAGTGAATCTCGCCCAGCGTTTTGCCAGCCATCTTGGGCTGTGTTACCAACACGTGTTTGCTTACCATAGGAACATCCTGCTCTTCCCAAACAATGCTGTCATCCTCAGGGCCGATAAAGGCTTTAACCGCTTCTGTGTCGGCTTCGGCACATGTGACATAAAGTAGGTCACCGTCACCCAAAATAGTGTTACGGTTAGGGATGCAAACGTGTCCCTGTTGGAGGATTCGGCTGCACACGAAGTCGTGTCCCAGGAACTCGCGGATTTGCATGATGGTTTTACCTACGATATAAGGATTCTTGCAACTGATGGTCATACGGTGAGGGGTTGCATGGGGATTAGCAGCTTTCTCCTGTTCCAGTGCCTCTTGCTCTTCTTTGAGCGATGTACGTGTGAGAAGACGTACGGTGATAATGGCCAGGATAATACCTACCACGCCAAGGGGATAGGCACAGGCATATCCGTTGGCTATAGAGGGAGCGTCAGCACCGAATATAGTACCGCAAGCTTCTGTGGCAGCACCCAAGCCGGGGGTGTTGGTAATGGCTCCGCAAAGCACACCTACCATCATGGCCAGGCTTCGGCTGTTCTCGCCAGCCATGCTGCCTCCTTTGTAAAATATCAGGAAGAAAAGGCTTATGCAGCAAATCACATTCAGCAGCACTATACCTATGGCAATGAGATTCATCTTCAGACCTCCTGTCTTGAAGGATTCCATGAAGCCAGGCCCCACCTGAATACCAATACAATATACAAAAAGTATCAGACCAAAATCCTGGATGAATGTCAGTACGTTACCTGGAGCAGCAAAACCCTCGTCAGAAACATATCCAATACTTTTGTGAAGATGTCCCATAAGGATACCCACAAAAAGAACGAAGGTCACGCCCAAGGCTATGCCGTTCTTCTTTCCGCCTATTTTAACACGTCCCAATGAAATGCCAACAGCTATTACAAAAGCGTATAGCATAACAATATGCCCTACACCAGAGGTGTTGGTCAACAGATTAAGAAACCATTCCATATTTCAAAGCTCACTATTCACTTTTCGGCTGCAAAGGTACGCAAAAAAAAGAATAGATTGTTATCCACAGATGGTATTTCTGTTCTTTTGCATGCATAATTATTCATTTTATTTGGTTTTATTTGTTGTTGTACCAAAATTGCCTTAACTTTGTGTCCGCTTTTAGCAGATAACATTATTTATTTTTAATAAAAATATGGCAGATAGTAAAGAAAGACTCTTCTCTGACTTTACTGCGCCCACACGTCAGGAATGGCGTGATAAGATTGAGGTTGACCTCAAGGGTGCTGATTATCAGAAGAAGATGGTTTGGAGAACCAATGAAGGTTTCTCCATGGAACCGTTCTACAGGAAGGAGGACGTGGACAAATTGCCCCTCGTTAATGCTCTTCCCGGCGAGTTCCCATTCGTGAGAGGTAACAAGAAGGCAGACAACCAGTGGTATGTGCGCCAGAACATCAAGGCTGAAGATGCCAAGGAGGCTAATGCTAAGGCCCTTGATATTCTGAACCGTGGCATCGACTCGCTGGGTTTCCGCATTCCTGGTGAAAAGGTCAGCAAGGAGTTCATCGAGACATTGCTCGATGGTATTCTGTGCGACTGTGTAGAGGTAAGCTTCCGCACCTGTCAGCGTCACGCCTTGGAGTTGGCAGATATCGTAGTAGCTTATTACGAGAAGAAGGGCTACGACAAGGAGAAGATTGTCGGTGGCATTGGCTTCGACCCCTTCGAGCGTATGCTCATGAAGGGCAAGGATACCACTATGCTGTTGCCCGACATGCCTAAGTTGGTGGAAAAACTGAAGGACTTCCCCAACCTGCGTTGTGTAATGGTACACAGCGACCTTCTCTGCAACTCTGGTGCCTATGTTTATCAGGAACTGGGTTATGCTTTGGCTTGGGGTAAGGAATACCTCGACGAGATGGTAGAAGCTGGTGTTCCTGTTGACCTGGCAGCCAAGAAGATTAAGTTCTACATGGGTGTTAGCGGCAACTACTTTATGGAGATCGCCAAGTTCCGCGCTGCCCGTATGCTTTGGGCACAGATTGTAAAGCAGTACGAGCCTAAGTGCGACTGTGCTTGCAAGATGGTTATCAATGCAAGTACTACAACCTACAACCAGACGGTATTCGACTCTTACGTAAATATGTTGCGTTCGCAGACCGAGGCCATGAGTGCAGCCCTTGCAGGTATTCACTCCATGGTAGTCACTCCGTTCGATACACCTTATGAGGTACCTACGGATTTTGCCGAGCGTATTGCCCGCAATCAGCAGCTGTTGCTTAAGGAAGAGTGTCACTTCGACAAGATTGTTGACGTAAGTGGTGGCTCTTATTTCGTAGAGGAACTGACAGCCGCTATCGCTAAGGAAGGCTGGAAGCTGTTCCTGGCTGTTGAAGAAGAGGGTGGTTTCCTGGCAGCTGTTAAGGCTGGTACTGTTCAGAATACTCTGAACGAGACAGATAAGACACGTCATGCTAATGCCGGCAAGCGTAAGGAGTTCCTGTTGGGTACCAACCAGTTCCCCAACTTCACCGAGAAGAGCGAAGGAAAGGAACCTCTGGCATGCGACTGCTGTTGCAAGCACTCTGGCGATGCTGATGTGCCTGCTCTGAAGACCAGCCGTCTGGCCAGCGACTTCGAGACCCTGCGTCTCACTACCGAGAAGGCTAAGAAGGTACCCGTTGCCTTCATGCTCACCATCGGTAACCTGGCTATGCGTCAGGCTCGTGCCCAGTTCTCTTGCAACTTCCTGGCTGCTGCCGGTTATCAGGTTATTGATAACTTAGGCTTCGCAACCGTAGAGGAAGGTGTTGACAAAGCTTTGGAGGCTGGTGCCGACATTATTGTCATCTGCTCAAGCGACGATGAGTATGCCGAGTACGCTATCCCCGCCTTTAAGTATCTGAACGGTCGCGCCATGTTCGTTGTAGCTGGTGCTCCTGCTTGCTCAGAGGATCTGAAGGCCGCTGGTATTGAGAACTTTATCCATGTACGTGTCGATCAGCTGAAGACACTGCAAGAGTATAACGCTAAACTTGGTATTTGATCATGAAAAAGAATTTCAAAGACATCGATATCTTTGCCGGGATTGAAGCCAAGAATGGCCGCGACTGGCAAAAAGAGAATGGTATCTCTGCCAATTGGAAGACTCCTGAGCAGATTAACATTCAGCCCGTTTACACGAAAGAGGACCTCGAGGGTATGGAGCATCTGGACTTTGCTGCCGGTATTCCTCCCTTCCTGCGTGGCCCCTATAGTATGATGTATCCTTTCCGCCCATGGACCATCCGTCAGTATGCAGGTTTCTCTACCGCTGAGGAGAGTAATGCCTTCTACCGTCGTAACCTGGCTTCTGGTCAGAAGGGACTTTCTGTAGCTTTCGACCTTCCCACCCATCGTGGTTACGACCCCGACAATGCTCGTGTGGTTGGTGACGTAGGTAAGGCAGGTGTAAGTATTTGCTCTTTGGAGAATATGAAGGTTCTGTTCGATGGTATTCCTTTGAATAAGATGTCTGTCTCCATGACTATGAATGGTGCCGTATTGCCTGTCTTGGCATTCTACATCAATGCCGGTCTGGAGCAGGGCGCTAAGCTCGAAGAGATGGCAGGTACCATCCAGAACGATATTCTTAAGGAGTTCATGGTGCGTAATACCTATATCTACCCGCCAGCATTCTCTATGAAGATTATCGCCGACATCTTCGAATATACCTCTCAGAAGATGCCTAAGTTCAACAGTATCTCTATCTCCGGCTACCACATGCAGGAGGCTGGTGCAACAGCTGATATTGAGTTGGCTTACACCCTTGCCGATGGTATGGATTACTTACGTGCCGGTATCAATGCCGGTATCGACGTAGATGCCTTCGCTCCCCGTCTATCATTCTTCTGGGCTATCGGTATGAACCACTTCATGGAGATTGCCAAGATGCGTGCCGGCCGTCTGTTGTGGGCTAAGATTGTTAAGAGCTTCGGTGCCAAGAATCCTAAGTCTATGGCCCTGCGTACCCACTCTCAGACATCTGGTTGGTCTCTCACCGAGCAGGATCCATACAATAATGTAGGTCGTACCTGTATCGAGGCTATGGCTGCCGTACTGGGTCACACCCAGAGCTTGCATACCAACGCCCTCGATGAGGCTATCGCTCTGCCTACCGACTTCTCTGCACGTATTGCACGTAACACTCAGATTTATATCCAGAACGAGACTCAGGTCTGCAAGCACATCGACCCATGGGCAGGTTCTTACTACGTAGAGAAGCTGACCGATGAACTTGTTCACAAGGCTTGGGAACATATTCAGGAAATCGAGAAGCTGGGCGGTATGGCCAAGGCTATCGAAACCGGACTGCCCAAGATGCGTATCGAGGAGGCTGCTGCACGTACACAGGCTCGTATCGACTCAGGCGCTCAGACCATTGTTGGTATCAACAAGTATCGTCTGGATCACGAAGATCCTATCGATATCCTCGAGGTCGACAATACCGCTGTTCGTCTCCAGCAGGAGGCTTCGCTGAAGGAGTTGAAGGCTAATCGTGATGAAGCTCAGGTGAAGAAAGACCTGGAGGCTATCACCGAGTGTGTTCGCGAGTTCAACGAGGGCAAGAAGTCAGAGCACAACCTGCTCGACCTGGCAGTTACAGCAGCAGGCCATCGTGCTACTCTGGGTGAGATAAGTGACGCTTGCGAGGCAATCGTAGGCCGATATAAAGCAGTAATCAGAACAATTTCAGGCGTGTATAGTTCAGAATCAAAGAATGACAAGGACTTCGAGGAGGCTAAGCGCCTTACCGATGAGTTCGCTAAGAAGGAAGGTCGCCGCCCACGTATATTCGTAGCTAAGATGGGTCAGGATGGTCACGACCGTGGTGCTAAGGTTGTTGCAACAGGTTATGCCGACTGCGGCTTCGACGTGGATATGGGACCCTTGTTCCAGACTCCCGAGGAAGCAGCCCGTATGGCCGTTGAGAACGACGTACATATCGTAGGTGCTTCCAGTTTGGCAGCAGGTCACAAGACCCTTATCCCACAGCTTATCGAGGAGCTGAAGAAGTTGGGTCGCGAGGACATCATGGTAACTGCCGGTGGTGTAATTCCTGCTCAGGACTACGACTTCCTCTACAAGGCTGGCGTAGCTTGCATCTTCGGTCCTGGTACACCCATCCCATATTCTGCTATCGAGATGATGAAGATTCTCCTTGATAAGGAGTAATCCTCTCACGCGCATGTATATAAAAAAGGTGGAGCCACCTCGGTTCCACCTTTTTCATCTAAAGTCAAATATAGTTATCGTTCCCGTTCCCGTTAACGTCTTTAATAAAGTCTAAATGAAAAATGGTACCTATGTTGTAATTTTGCAGTGCCTAAACTATGCAACTTATGAGTAATACCATTAGAACATCTCTGTTTTGGCTGTTTGTCATTGCCCTTAGTGCGTGCAATGATAGCAGTAAGTTGGCAACCATTCATCAGGCAGAAATGCTGATGCAGGAGCAGCCGGACAGTGCGTTGCGTGTGTTGCAAACTATCAATCGTCACTCTCTCCGTGGTAAGACCCTTGCCCGCTATGCCCTTGTCTATTCCATAGCGCAGGATAAGAGTGGCCTGGATGTTACCAATGATTCCCTACTCCGCATAGCCTATGAGTACTATAGCCTGCACCCAAGTGATTCCCTCTACGCTCGCAGCCAGTATTATATGGGCAAATATCTATATCTAATCGCGCAGGAGGATAGTGCCTATTCTTGTTTGCTAAAGGCTAAAGCGGCTTCAGAGAAAGAAAAGGATTATTATACCGCATATTTAGCAACTGATAGATTACGTAGGATAGCAGAAGTCTCTGATACGGCTTTGTGTTTGGCTTTATCTAAAGAAGCGTATCAACTTTACATAAAGTATGGAGCAATTAATCATGTAAATGAGGTGTATCTTTTACGTGGTATAGGTGATAGTTTTAGAAGGTGCAATGAAAAGGACTCATCACTATATTATTATAATAAAGCACTAGCCAAGGCCAGACAATCAAATGATTCCTTAACTATGGCTTCAGTCTGCCAACAGATGTCCCTTTATTATTTGCGTTATAAACAAAAGGATATTGCTTTAGACTATGCACAACAAACCCTACATTATAAGGGTGGATTTTTAGATATTCCATTAATTAATTTGTATGCATTATGCTACTTAGAAAATGCAGAATATGATAAAGCGCGCCAATTTATAAATGTTCTTCCGTCAGGTGAGTCTAAGGAAGCTCATATGGTTAAGTTAAGCCTACAGCATGCACTCAGTGCTAAAACCGGTGATGCCGATGCTGTTCAAGAGTATTATGATTCTTCCATTGATGTCGCCGCAGATATGTATCTATCTACTCAGAAGGATAAACTGCTACTTCATGATAAGAACATGCATGAGGAGATGGAGCGACAGCGAGCAGAATCCCGTGGGAAGACATTTGCATTATGCTTCTGTTTCTCTATTGTTCTCTTAGTACTTATCGTCTGGCTTTTCCTCCAATATCATCGTGCAAAGAAAGTCGAAAAGGAACTTTTCCGTACTGAGAAAGCGCGGCTTCTTGCTGAAGAGACGATGCTCCGTCAAGAGAAAGAACACAAAGAGCAGATTATGGAGCGAACTCGCTTTTATGTAAAAAACATGGTAAGCATTCTGCAAGAGGTGGAACAATACAGAATAAAACTGAAAAAACAAAAAGAAAAAGATAAACAAGATATTTCCAAAAGCAAGGATGAACGTAAAGAGGAAACCCGCTTGAAACTGAAGTTGGACGATAAGGCCTGGGCTGAGATTCAGGCGTATTTGGAAGCCTGCGAAGGTTCCTTCATAATCTTGTCTTGTCAGATTGTTTCGAAAATTTTATTTAAATTTGCAACATCTATGAGATGTTTGGCGTTTATACTCCTGCTTTTATCTTGGGCACAAGGGGTTTGTGCCCAGATAATAGATGACTCTGATGATATGGTGGAGCAGGAGGATTCTATGAAATTGCTTACCATTAAGCCTATACGTAAGCCAAAGAAACTGGTAAAGCAGATTATGGAACGTCTCCAAGATGATCTGAAACAAAAACATGGAGCCAGAAAATACAAGATAGAAGGGACTTATCGTTTTGACCCTCTTCCTCCTTTTTCTGCAAGTTGCATTTATCCAGTAAAATCGGACAATGGTTTGGAAATTCAACACGGTAACACCATCGAGGATTTTTGCTATGAAGGAACGCGGGAAATAAGTAGCAGTGATAGCTCGTTTATAAAAGGTGAACTTGTACGCAATATCTATTTCAGCCCACCACATCCAAGTCACTTTTATGGTAGCGGAGGATATCCCCCGGCTCCATTCGTATATTATGATGAAACCATACGATGGTATAAGATAAAGGCCTTTAAAATTACCTATGGCACATATAGTGTGTATCGCATACACCTTGACAAGAAAAAGGATAGGAAATTATATAGGTCTAATGACAGAGAGCTTTGGTTTGGTGATAGTTCTGATACAGTATATTTTGATTGTAACACTTTGCTGATAAAAGAATTTAAGGGTGATTTTCGTAGGGAGTCAAGCATTCCCTGGAAATATGAACATTTTCATGCCGAGTATGATGAAGAAGAAGGATCTCCTATCCTTAAGCGAATCACTCATGTCCGTAAAAATGATCGGTTGGAGAGGAAAGCTGTTGTAAGGAGGATAATGTGAGAATAGAATATGATGGATACTACAGTACATTAAGAGTAGTGGTGGCTTAATTGAAAATAGGACTCTGGGGAATTTCCCCCATTAAATTAGGTGAAACCCTTATGGAATATTGTGTTGAATACATTATTTTTGTGGCAAATAACATGAAGCAATGCCTATGAAACGCTGGATTTTAATTTTTGCTTATATCTTTTCTTGTCTTTTTGTTACGGCGCAGTCGAAAGGACCAGAGTTTCCTGGTGGAGAGGAGAAATTACAGCAGTTCCTGAAAGAAAATGTGCAGTACCCTTATTTTATGAACAGCCGGAAGACATACAATGTTAAGGCAGAGGTACTGGTGGCAAAGGATGGTACGGTAACGTTTTTCGATATTCTGAAGCCAGACAATCCTAAGCGTGAGATAACCAACGAGACTAAACGGGTTATAAAGATGATGCCCAAGTGGAATCCTGGAGGACATTATGCCGATGACGGAACCTTTGTGCCAGAACAATGGAAGACGGTAATATTCATCAGTTTTAATCCTATGAGTGATTTTAACGATGAGATAACCTGTATAAATGTGAAAAAGGCCGGCACTTTGGAATCGCTGCTTACTCAGGAGCAGAAGGATACATGTTCGCAGCTCAGGATTATGGGAAAGATAAACTCCGCAGATATCATTACTCTCAGGAAAATGGCAGGGGAGGACGGATGCTTGGTGAGTCTGGACCTTTCTGGTGCCCGCATATTGGCAAGCAAGGAACCATATTTGCGGGTTGAGAATGCGGAGAAGAAACTTTCTCTCTGGTCGCATCTGGTTCAGGGAGAATATTCATATACACCCAGTTGGATTAGAATTCCAGATTCTGAACGTAAAGAATATTATGAACTGAGAAATAGAGAGTGGGGGGCAAATCAGAATAAACAATATACTAACAATCCCGGAAGATACATGCGACCTACACCATATCAGGTTCCTTATCGTGAAAGAACTCACGTGAGCGGTGCCTGGAATTCTTTCAAAAAATGGTGGTCAGGTGATTCAAGTTCTTACGGTCAGACGGCTATTTGTTTATTTGAGGGTAATTCCGAGAATGCTACGTATAGGAAAACCATGAAGATAAAGCCAATTCATTTTAAGGGACATTGTTTGGTGCGTAACGGAGACGAATACCTACTAACGGCTCATACCGTCAAGAACTCTTTCTGTCAAGACATGTTTTACAACTGCCCGAAACTAAGACAGGTAATAGTCCCGCTTAATGCCACCATGAACGAACGGTCCGTTGTTGATAATTCCCGCATCTTTTTCTCAGAAGCAGCTTGGTCATTAGATTGGTAATAGATGGAAGATGTATGATGGCACTTATGGTTAAGGGTTAGACATGTCTGATGGCTGATGTATGATGTCTGAGGGAACCACATAACCTGAAACCCTGAACCAATAACCAATAATCGATAACCTTTAATTATTCAATAACCAATAACCGATTAACGTTCTCGTTTTACGTTAACTAAAGTCTAAGGTCTAAAGTCTTTACCACATCGGTAGCTCATCATTTAATGTTTAGCCCATAGGCTTTTGCTTGTTATTAATCGTTTTTTGAATAAAAAAATGGGAAAAAGTTTGGTGGTATCATTAATAGTACGTACCTTTGCAAAGTCAAATAGGGGAATTCGCAGAAAGGATGACAACCTTTATGGCTCACAAAGTCGTTTCGAGCCCCAAATATACAAACCATCACTCTTCGGAGTTGATGGTTTTGTTTTTATGTCGGATTCTGTTTCTGGGGAACAGTGATACAATATTGGACAAGATCTTGGTTGGAGCGTTGGAGTCCAACTGTTAGCTTGACATCTTTGTATTGCAAGACCAGTAACTTTTCAAATTGTTTCTGATTACGGGTGTTACGTTTAGCGGGAAGTTCTTCAACCAACATGGCGTTTTGAAGAATCTCTGTTAGATTGAAAACCGCAAGTGTTGATTCATAATTACGGGCGGCTTTCTCATAGGTCTCATTAATAGAAAGAAACTTAACAGAAATAAATTTTCCAAGAGCAAAGTTAAGAACCTTTTTATCTGGATGTTCTGCAATCCATTGTGAATAGAATTCTTTTATGAGTCTTTCTCTAATCTTTATCTCTTCTTTAGTCCTACCTATAGGTATATCTTGTGTCATTTTATTCTTCTGATACTTTTGCGAACGCAAAGGTACAAAAAAATGAATGAACACACAAACCAAAAGAAAAAAGATGCAGGTAAGGTGTACGATACAGGTATTCCTGCTCTCCCTGGGGAGTAAGAACTCATCACGTAGAAGGCAATACGGTCTTTTACCAGCCTGGTGACGACTCGCCTTTCGGCCCGTTCTATAGAACCTATACAGGGCATGAGGATTTGTGGATGTTCGGGTTGATAAATGCTAACGCTCGTTTGTACAACCCGTATCTGGGCCGCTTCATCAGTCCCGACCCGTTACTAAATAGCGAGGGTGGCCCCTTGGACTACAATCCTTATATTTATGCAAGGAATAACCCGTACAAGTATATTGATAGAAATGGTGAGTTCCCATTCTTACTAGTCGGCCTAGGAATTGCTATTGGTGGTGGGCTCGTTAATTGCGCGATTAATAGTGAGAATATTCACAGCGCATCTGATTTCTTTAGTTGTTTTGGAATGGGCGCATTATATACATGCGCAGCAGTTGGAGGCGCAGCAGTCTTGGGAACCGCAGCTGCGTGTGCAGCGCCATATATAGCTGGAGTATTAGGCGTCGCGGCTGAGTCTGCTGTTGCTTTAGGTACTGCATATGCCGCAGCCGGAGCTGTTTATTACTTCTATGATGGATGCCTGAATAGTGCCATGAACGGAACTCCGTTCGAATTTAGCTGGAATGGCTTGGCTATGACAATGGCCACTTGGGGAATTCCCGCAGGAATGGAAGGATATTTGTTAGCAAAAGCAAACGGACTAAACGGGTGGACAGGCATGGGAAAATCAAATGTTATGGCTACACGTCACAGACCTTTAATGACAGAGCCAGACAAATTGGCACCTCTTCCGAGTGATGATCTCCCCATATATTCTCATGCGGATCCTACAGATGTGTTAGAACAGAAACCGCTTCAAAATCATCATTTCGCAACTAATAAGAATTCAAAATTTACACCAAAGATGGAAAAAATTGCAAACAAGTATGGTCTTGATCTAAATGGAAAATGGAATATAGAAAAATTACCTCATCAAGGAAGACATTCTAATGGCTATAATAATTGGGTTTATAAAAATATGCAAATAATGGACATGATGCCGGATATGAATCAGGCGAGATTCATTAAGGAATTCGAACAGCGTGTCAAAATGCCAATTAGGAATAATCCAGATATGCTTTATAAGAAATATTGGCAATAAAAGATATAATCCATCCCCCCAAAAAAGTTTTATTACGATAATTTTTGTAAATTTGCACTATGAAATATTATGAACTGACAGAAGATGGCTACGACAAGATAGGGGGTATGCTATTTGCGCCTTCAGATTGGCCATGTCCGATGGCAGTAGATGCTATGGAAGTGGAGAATTGGCAGAATTTAATTTTGGAATTAAGAAATGGAATATATTGCCCATTCCTTTCCTGCGATGCCGGTGCAAATTTGGTTAGCGAAGAGATGAAAGCTTTACTACTCTCTTTCATCGGAGAAAATGAGAATATAGAATTCTTGCCAGTAACAACAAAAAGTAAAGAATACGGTGACAGAACCTATTATATCATGCATTTTAAGATTATCTACGATGTTATAGATAAAGAAAAAACTGTTTATGTCCCTGGCACAGATATCATTACAAAAGTACGGATAGACCTAGAGAAAGCAAAGGGACTAAAAGTATTCAATAGCCAGCCTGCTATTAACGACATCATTGTTTCTGAGGATGTGTACCAAGCTATCAAACAAAAGAAATTTGATACAGGATTAAGGTTTGTACTTGTTGGATATTAAATTATTTAAAGATGAAAGAGAATATTCACGTATGGCTTGACCAAATAGAACGCGAGGCAATTGTCCCTCAACGTATAATCGCCCTAAATTTTGGATTATATGAAACAGAAAAGGGGTTTTGCATATATCTTGTGGGAGCATGTAATTATGATGAGGATGATGATAGTTGGGCAGAAGAGGTAGAGAATGTTCCCCGTGAGTTTTTCCTTGAAATAGTGACACAGTGTGATTGGCAGGATTTTCAAGAGCAAACCGCGCGTATTCTTACAGATGAACTAAAACAAAGGAGCATAAATCCATTATCTCCATTTCACAATATGATTATTACAACTGGATTTGATGATGGAAATCTAATAAGGATAATGTAAGCCAATGGCAAAAAGGATAGTAACGAAAATAGGAGATATATTCTCTGTTACATTAGATAATGGGAATCTCCGTTTCTTTCAATATGTCGCAAATGACTTAACCAATCTAAATAGTTCAGTAATACGTGTATTTAAAAAAGAATATCCGAAAGGATATGAGTTGAACCCAGAAGAAGTAGTGTCCGATGATGTGGATTTCTATGCTCTTACATTACTAAAAATAGGGGTCTCAGATGGCGATTGGCAAAAAGTTGGTACATGCGAGGATGTAGGTGATACGGAAAATATATTGTTTAGAAGCTACCGGAAAAATGCGATAGACCATAGCGAACGAATATGGGAAGCTTGGTATATAAACAAAGAACGGAACACAATTGGAAAGTTAACAGAGGATTTTAGAGCGAAGTCGGACATAGGCTCAGTATGGGTAAGTTCCGCTGTCGCATACAGAATTAGGAATGGGGTCTATCCCGGTACTGCCTTCTGGCCAGAAGAGCACTGATTATTAATGAGGTGATTCCCGAATGTATAAAATAAGCATTCGGGGTACCCTTCTTTTGACAACTCAAAAAGGAAATACATGAAAAGCCTTATTCTAATTACATCAGTTTTGATGTTATCAAAAACAAGCCATGCACCGTGTGAAGTTGGAACGCAGACTGGACCTTAGGCGTTAGTCAACGATAACCAGTTATAAAGCCTGCTACACTCACAAGAAGGAGGAGTAGCAGGCTTTTTGGGCTGATTATTGTGGGATTTGTATTAAATCACATCCGAGAACAGACGATATTTTAGCGAGTGTTCTCAAAGTAAAATTGTGTTGACCTGAAAGCCATACTGAAATTTCAGCTTCAGTCTTTCCCATTTTCTTGGCAAGTTCTTTCTGGGTCAGACCTTGATCAATTAGTAGTTGGTGAATCTTGTCTGACACGGCAAAAGTAAATGCAGTTTCTTTCTGGATTTCTAATGGAATGTTTTTGATTGCCTCCAGATAGGCGTTTCCCGGTTTCATAATTCAAAAGATTTATTGTCAGCTCCGATGATTGTACCTGATTCTATTGTAATATTTCCCTTTTTTACTTCAACTTTAATAAGTTCATCCAATTTCTGAAGGCTTATCACATAGCCATTTAGGTTAGAATCTTCATTGTAGGTCTTTGTTGATTTTCTTCCACCGCCACCAGCGATAAGTACACTATCTGAAAGTCGAAGACAATATAACCTAAGTTTACCAGAAACAACGGGTAATGCACAAACATTATCTTTAATCTTCCCTTCAGGTCGGAAGTATCTTTCAAGAAAGCCTGCCCCGTTTATCATTTGTTCAATATAAGACAAAATAACATTCAAGTCCCTAGATACATCAGCTTCGTTTTTGAACATTTCAATAAACTTCTCGAATTCGGAATATGCTTCATTTTCAAATACGAGAGAAAATAAGCCATTCTTTTCTGTTTGTTTTAGTGTTTTGATAGTTACTTTTGCCATATAGTTCATTATTATTTTTGCAAAAATAGGCTATAATTAGGTTATAACCAAATTTTATCCTTGCTAAATTACATAAAAATCCATTATTTTGAGTCTAATCCATAATAGTGATAATATTTACTATGGTAAGCCACTCCTGATAAACCGATTAGAAGAGGTCTTGCCAGGCAAATCAGAGTTTGAGAAGTGAAATATTAGACTTTATGCTTTTGACCTTAGACTTTAGTTAATAACGTCAACGGTATCCAACAAGCGGTTCAAGAAGTTTAAGTGGTTTAAGGAGTTTTAGACCTAAGGCTATTACAGCGACAGAAGAACATCATTGAGCCAGTCGCAGAGGAAGATGGGGAAATTGACCATATTTCCGTTTCGCTTGATATTGAGAAGCGAGTAGCGCAGACGGATACGCGGCTCATACTTTTTGTTGTATTCTGCAAAGCTTTTGCCGTTGA
>JAFXZY010000031.1 GCA_017541025.1 Bacteroidaceae bacterium
TATAACACTAACCAATGTCGTTTGAGTTCCATCCTTAACCCAGTTGCTGCCTAGCAAACCATGGTTTTCATCCCATACGTAGCTTTCACTATCATATACGATCGATGAAACATTTGCACCACGATAGAGTCCTCCAAGGAAGCGAGCGAGGTCATTCATCATGTTTTGTCCCATTTGTTCTTGAGTTGTACCAGTAAGTGTGTATGTAATATTGTTGTCATTTACTGTGTAAGTTCCTTTGTATATATATGCAGGAGAATACTGGTAGCTTAAAGCACTATTAATCATTTGATTCGCGGTTTGGTTGTTAGCACCATTTTCCTTCTGGTTGTCTGGGAGGTCAACATGCTGACTGTTAACATTTTCCCAAGGCTGAACTGTAGCTTCAACCTTTACGCTGGTCATACCAAGGTGAAGCTTGATTTCATATACGTAACCAGGCATGAAATCCTGACCGCCGAAGATATCTGCCTTTGAGATGATATTCTCGACAGAGATACCATGAGTCTCACCATCAGAAATCTTGCCAGAAAGAGATTTGTCGATAGTCTCAACATCATAAGCAATCTGGACATCAACTTTGCCACCTTGTTCATTACGTGGGATGACATAGAAGTAACCACCGTTCACAGTTGGATCGCCACCGAAAAGAAGAACAGTACCCACTGCCGCTTTATCAGTAACTGTAGCCTTGGCAACGACATCATCAGTCATGGCTCCTACACCTAAATTCTTCTTTGTTCCGAATGTTGTAGAAGCTTGGTCAAAGTTCTCAATGATGTCTGGGTTCAGACCCTGAGGAGTCTCATTTGTCTGAGCACCGTTGGTCTCACCTTCCTTACCATCCTTACGGCCATCCTGGAATACTACTTCATCAAATGCAAGATCCTTTATACCGTCGTAATCCTTCCACAGAGGCTTGTTTGCCTCAGTGTTGTTCAGGTTCAAGGCACCCTTCATGGCAAAGCCAGACATCTTGAAGCTACGAACAAAGATACGAGTCTCTTGAGAATTGATCTTTTTGGCTGCAGGTCCAGCAGGAGTTGCTGCATCGTCGATGTAGTCGATGGTAACTCTTACCTTAGCCAAAGCGTGTCTCAAGTTGAACTGTAAGCGGTCTGTTGCCGGCTTGTTGGGCTTCACGAGATTGATGAACGGAAGACCTGGAGTCAGTGTAGGAGCAGCACCCTCTGTTGTAATTGGGGAGTATTGGTTAGCAGCATCTGCTGCAGCTACACCCCAGAGGAGGTCAACAGAAGTCTTAGGATCGGTGTCCACGATATATTTTATGAGTGGATCGCCTGTTGCTGTGTTCTTGTTGACAGAAATGATGTTGTGGGTCTGATCAAATTTTGGATCAGTGCTTTTGGGAACAATGTTACCTGTGGTTGGCTCAACCTCAGTCCAAGGAGCGTAAGCAAAGAATGTGAGTTGGTCAACCTCCTCAGAAACTGCGGAAGATCCATATTCGTTTGGCCAGTATTTTACTGGTTCATAGGTCCACAGTGTTCCAGCAGTAGCTGTACCCGTACAAGTTACCTTCTGGTTGTACATAAAGTTAGGTGTAGCCTTTTGATCATACCCCTCACCAGCGGTATAATATGCAAACACACCAAAACCGGCAGTACCAATGTTTTCATTGGTAAGATCATTAGCTTGGCCACCACGTGTCAAACCACGCTGGGTGTACACAGAAAAGTTAATAGGAGCCTCACTTGTATTCAGGTTTGAATTCTCCTGAAGATTCAGCTCTTCGTTCGAGCAGGCTACCAAAGCTGCGGCAGCAACTGCAAAAAAGAAAACTTTTTTCATGTTTGATAAATTTAACAATAAGTGAATAAAAAAAACTATAATTCTCTGTAATATGTTGTGATTAGGAATAAGGGATTAAAAATCTAAATCTACATGAGGACCATCTTGCCAAGGTATAACTACGGCACCAAAGCCAGTTCCTTCATGTGCATCTACGTAGGGAAGGTCGGGATGTTCGTTGAAGTTGTCGCCGAGATCAATGCGCAGCACAAGTTGGTCGTCGTTAATTGCAATATGGTCTCCGAGGTCGAAGTGATAGTTGACAACTGTTTTCTGGTCACGGAGCAGGAACCGCAGGTTTAGACGCAGCCCCTGGGCAGGGTAGTCGGTAGTCGTGCTGGCACGTGTCTGTGCGTCCGAACGAAGCCCGAACGTGTTGAACGTTGTTGAGATATAACCGATATTGTCGCCAGTAACCTGTGCCTGCCAGTTGTCGAGTGCCAGAAGGCAGGGCACTTTGCTGTTTTCGTTACGAGCCAGATAATGACCATCCGCCAATCCTGCGATGCTACCCTTTACCTCATAGAGATAGTAGATACCTGTGATGAATAAACGGATGCGCATTTGCCAGATGAGTGGCAGTGGCTCTGCCTTGTACATCTGCTCAACAAGTGTTGACTGATATGATTCACGCTCTTCATAGGGGATGTAGTCGTCATATTCTCCATTGTAAACCTGCATGTGAAGCGTGTCGAGTGCCATCTCCTGAGGTTCGTACATTACGGTGTAAAGACCTGTTGGCTCAACCGAGGGCAATTCACGGTAGTAGCTGTTGGGACCATATAATTCGACCAGCGAGTCGGGCTGATAGGCGGCAGGTTTCGATCTTACTTCGGCTGTGGAGCCTTGATCCATTCTGACAAATTCCTGATGCGAATATTCGAGAGGTGAATAGTCGAATACTACACCGGTATATGCACCTTTTGAGAGATAACCGGTCCATGAGTGTACGTTAGCGGAAGTGAAGTATTTGGGCTCCTGTGTGGAATCGGCAGGGAAGAAATAGGCGGTCATACCGTTTGGATCGTACTCGTGGTACTTCCTCCAGTCCACATCAATACGTAAGGAGTGGAACTGATCACCATAGACCCACAGGTCGCGGCGCTCACAGTTGGTGAACGTGAGCAGTGTTAGCAGCAGGGCTGCAATGGATAGCATGCTCTTCATGCGTTTGGTATATATCTTGCTCGTAGCCATTCTTCCTCCTTATTAATTATTATTAGCGTTTTTCTTGGCAGCCTTGGCAGCAGCTTTCGCTTGCTTTTCGGCTTCCTTAGCTTTTGCCTGTGCTTCTTTCTCGGCGGCCTTAGCTTGCTTCTCTGCAACCTTGGCTTGCTCAGCGGCTTGCTTTTCAGCGGCCTTAGCGTCAGCAGCAGCTTGCTTCGCGGCAACCTTAGCCTGTTCAGCGGCCTGCTTTTCGGCTTCCTTAGTGTCAGCCTTTAGCTGTTTTGCTATGGCCTTGTCTTCCTTCTTTGAGGCCTTGGCAGCTGCCCTGGTTTCTTTATCAGATTGCCTGTTAACGTGATTGCCTGTGGCTTTCTTTTTTGCACCTATAATATATGAAATAGTTATATTCACGTGGGTAGCACCCAAGATATGCTTACTGTCGTTCTCCAACCACATAAGGTGATTGTCATAATCCTCGTTAGGACCTAACGAATAGTTCTTCCCAGGATGTTGCTCAGCATAGTCCATGGCTTGGGAACTACCGACATAGTGACGGTACTTGGTAGGAATCCATCCCAAACCTATTCCGCCATCGATAGCCCACTGGTTGTGACGTCCGAAGCGGTGCTGGTAGCCCACATTGAAGTAGACATTAAGGTATTCACCCTGCCAGCCCTCACTTTTCTTCCATTCGAAGTCGTAGTAACCACCAGCCAATCCAAGGCCAATGTGCCATCCGTCAAGGGTGTGGTGCTTTTGGCGGTTGCCTAACCAATAGCGTAGTTCTGCACCGATGTTAAAGAATTGCTCAGCATGCGCGTTATGGCTCCATGTCCACCAGGGCCAGAAGAACTCGCCTTCGATACTCCAACGATTGGTTTTGCCCAAGGAACGTTCCACCTGTATGTTAGGAGCTATGACACCCCAAAGCAGCAAATTGGTCTTGATGGCCCAAGCAGGGCTTAGGTCAATGGGTGGTTCATATTGTGGGCAAGGCTCGGGAAGATAGATAATGGTATCGCGGATGACGATGGTGTCGCGCTGCGATACAGGTATATCACGTATAGGGAAGATTACTGCAGAGCCTGAGGTACGGAGCGAAGGGAGGTATTTGTCGTTCAGTTCTCGCCACACAAGGCCGTTCTTCAGTTTTCGAAGGCGTTGTTCGCGATCATCTGTCTTCCACTCGTCTGCCCCCGGACGTTTACCCAGAATAGTAAGTACATCTTCGCGCCAAGGTTCGGTGGATTGTTCCACCATATTATATAAATGTCCCCAACGGGCACCTTCGTTAATGACGGCACAATGGAGAACCAACCCTTTGAGACGCTCTGTGAGCAATTCTTTTAAAGCAATACCGCGCTGTTCGCCCAGGCGTCGGTTCAACTCGGCAGGACCTTCGGGTGAGGCTCCTGTGTAAATGTTCAATTGCATCTCTTCTTGGTCTGTTATGGCCAGATTGCGCAAAACACGCTGACAGAACTGTGTTATATGTCGTTCGTTGTCTGCATATGATAGGTCTATATCGCTTTGTCCCACGCGGAATTGTACTTGAAGTGTATCACCCAGTACTAATGTCGCATATGCATGCTGACAGAATGAAAGCGTGAGAATCAATGCGATGAATTTTAAGCCATCTTTACATCTCATAGTATTATGTGAATGTTTTTTTTTTAATTCTAATTCGCAAATATACATTTTTTATTAAAAGAACGTTAAATTCTTTCTACAGAAATAATGCTTAAGTTTCAGGTTTGCTATGTGTAGATATCATTTTGCAGGAATTAAGGCAATAATGAAGGAGATAGTCTTATGCCTCGTCCAGATAGGGTTAACGAGTCATTAAGATAATCTCTATGGGGGTAAAGGGATTATCTCAATGAGGGAAAGGTGGCGTGTTCTCTTTAGGAGGAGACAGGCTTTACTCTTCCAGTGTTTTCAGGGCTTGATAAATCAGGATGTCGTTGGGGTAGGTGAGTTTGAAGTTCATGATATCACCCTGTGCTATGTGAAGGGGTAGGAATTCCAATTCGTTGGCAAGGGTGAAGAGGCTTTGGGATTTGGTGATACCACGCTCATTGGCTTTTTCCATCATTTCCTTTAGGGTCTTTAGTGGGAAAGTGTGAGGTGTCTGGGCTCTGAGTAGATTCTCACGGGGAACATAGCTGTCACTGGAGCTCCCATTCTCGCTGACCAGAAAAGCTTCCTGACTACGGACTGCTGTGATGGCATTTCCGTGTGTCAGACAAACGGCAATGTTACGGCTGATAACA
>JAFXZY010000032.1 GCA_017541025.1 Bacteroidaceae bacterium
CACTCTTCACTCTTCACTGAAAGATATTCAGGTGGTTATAGTGGCGGGGTTCCACCTCTTCCCATTCCGAACAGAGAAGTTAAGCCCGCCCGCGCCGATGGTACTGCACACCCGTGGGAGAGTAGGTAGCCGCCGTTTTTAAATGAGTAAAGCCCGAGGAACGAATGTTCTTTGGGCTTTACTCGTTTATTTTATCACGTCTACTCTCCCACGGGTCCGTGGGCGAAGAGGGCCTTTAGAGGAAAGACTGAATGTCTTTCCGTGCCTGATGAGGGGAGTAATCTGTGATTACGACGGAGGGGTGTAGGTAGCCGCCATTTTTATAATTTATAAAATTTGAGAAGCCTCTGCATCTTTAAGATGTGGAGGCTTTCTTATTTTATGCGGCTACCTGCTCTTCCAAAAGTGGCATTTATTTTGTTTCAGTTTAAGGGAAATCATATTTTCCGTCAAATGGGTGATTACGGGATAAATTCTGATATTTTGTTCCTTTTTCATTGTAATTTTTTACTATTTTAACGCCTAATCCATCGTTTTTCTGAAAAACGGACATATTTTTCTGTTATTTTTTATAGAGAAATCAAAAAGGTTGCTATATTTGCGCTCGTAAACTGTTAAATCTAAAAACGAAAAACCAAACATTATTAGCATGAAACAAAGATTACTTTATGGTATTCTTGTGCTGTGTGCATATATGGCAGGCAGTATGAGAGTGTGTGCGCTGGAGCAGGATGCTAACGGCGTTTATCAGATTGGTACAGAGCAGGATCTGATTGATTTTGCTGCAGTTATCAGTGGCGGAACATTTGACGCAAAAGCCGTCTTGACTTCCGACATCGCTCTTACCAGCGTTTGGGAGACTCCCATCGGAAGTGCTCAGGGCGGAGCTTTTACCGGCTTCTTTGATGGTCAGGGTCATAAGATTACCGGCTTCGAAGGAGTGAGTCGGGGAAAGTTCGGTCTCTTTGGCTTCATTAAACAAGCTACTGTGCAGAATTTCAGTCTTTCCGGTAAACTGACTGCGTCGAACGCAGATGGTTCGGCAGCACATGGTGCAGGAGCCATCGGTTGGTCAGAGAGTAGCCACATCTCAGCTGTTCACTCTGAACTGGAGATTACCATTGCCGAAACCGAGGTTCACCATGTAGGTGGTGTTGTAGGATCTTCCCAAAATGGTGGTAATGTAATCCGTTGCTGTTCATTCAGCGGATCTTTGTCAGAGCAATTTGGCAATACTGATTGCTTTGGTGGTGTAGTGGGTTACATGGGTAGCGACAGCATCGTTAATTGCGCCAACTATGGTAGCGTTTCATACTTTGCTTATAATGGATATGTAGGTGGTATTGTGGGTTATCTGAATAGCAGCGGTGCTACCATAATAGGCTGTTTAAACACAGGCAAGGTATCTTATATAGGTGAAGGAGAACCTACATACGGTGGTGCTATCATCGGCCGACTGAGAGATAACAACCCTGCCAGACACCAGAACAGTGTTTGGTTGGAAGGCAGTGCCCTTACAGGAAGTGGCGAGAACAGTGTGCCAACAACAGTATCGGTTACTGCTGAGCAGTTGGCAAGCGGAGAGATTTGTTACTACATGAACGCCGACCAGACTGAGATTGGATGGTATCAGACCTTGGGTACCGACGTAATGCCTGTATATGATGCTACACACGGGCAAGTTTATATGAACGGTCATCAGCATTGCAACGGCGATGCATACGAAGGTGTTATTTATTCTAACGAGAATACAGGCCTTGTGAAGGATGACCATGTTATCGTGGACGGTTTCTGTACTTACTGTGGTCTCTTCGACGAGACTTACATGCAGCCCAATGCAGAAGGCTATTATGAAATTGCAAATGCCAAACAGTTGGCTTGGTTCGAGCGGATGGTTAATTCCGGTAAAGACAGCCTGAATGCTGTGCTGACAGCCGATATCGATTTCGCCCCGTTGATTGAAGATCCAAAGTTTGCGTGGACAGCCATTGGCGACTGGGGAGGCATCAGTGGAACTTCCAATGCTGCCTACAGAGGTCATTTCGATGGTCGGGGACACACCATTACGAACTTCAATGTCACCTCAACCCACAACTATTATGGTATCTTCGGTGTTGTATCAAAAGGCAGCCTTGTTGAAAACTTCGACATATACGGCACGATGAATCTCGGTCACAAGACTGGTGCTGTGGTTGCTTACACTCGTGATGCCACTTGTACCATCCGAAACATTCACAGTTACATGACCATTAATGTCACAGAAGCGGCAACAACTGCAGAAAGACCTGGCGGTATCGTGGGCAGTGCAAACAATGGTACAACCATTATCGAAAACTGTATTTATTCTGGCACACTCAACGTGGGAGAGCACACAGGTAACATCGGTGGTATTGTAGGCTATATTAATAACAATTCAGCAGCAATCGTCAACATTACTAACTGCCTGTTCGATGGAGAAATTCAGAACGGAAACTCAGCAGACGGACAGTGCGGTGGTATTGTGGGTTACAACAACGGCGGCAAAGCTACGATTAAGAACTGCCTGTCCATTGGTACGATAGTCTCCAGTGACGGGAACATCGGACAACTCATTGGTCGTCTCAATGGCAGCAACACTGTCTTTGACAACAATTATTATGCAGGCGAATTTGTTAATGGTACAGCAAGCGGCAAATCAGCAGGTGGCGCAGCACCTATACAGGTTGACAATGCCCAGTTGGCAAGCGGTGAAATTGCATGGAAGTTGAACGGGGAGAACTTCCTGGATGCTGTTTGGCGTCAGTCTATTGGTGAAGATAACTATCCAAAGCCCACCAGTGCTGGTGCACTTGTTTATCAGACTCCTGACGGATATGCCTGCATCTCTGAGGACCATCCTGAGTCATTCGATGCATTCCGTGATGGAATAATTGCCAACGAGACTGCCTTCGTTGAGGATGAAAATTTGTTTGCTTATCGTCCATTGGTAGATGAATATAAGGAGTGCATTAAGTCTTGGGAGAAAATTGATAATATTACAGACTTCCTGACTGCTTACAAGGCTGCTGCCGAAGTAAAGGAGAACATTAAGACTTCTGCTACTAATTATGCTGTTTACGCAAAGGCATGTGAGTATGCAGCCAACTATGTTAAGGATAATGGTCTGGAAGGTGAATATACTGACTTCCTGGTAACTTATCTGGAGGAGACCATTGAACCTAACAACGACTATCCTAATGGTAGCGCTCCTTACATCATGGAGAACTGTAATCTTAATAACGAAGCTCTTGCTGCTGAGGTTGCCTTTGTGAACAAGATGCTGGAGAATGCTCTTGCTGGTGGTGTAACTCCTGGAACAGAGATTACCCGTCTGATTGTTAATCCTGACTTTACAGAAGGCGAGGATAAGTTTGATGGATGGACTAAGGAAGCTGGCGAGGGTGCCACCTTTGCTACTGGCGGCGTTCCTGAAATCATGCAAATTGCCCGCGGTAAGGACGGCACCTTCGATATTAAGCAGACTGTGAACGAACTACCCAACGGTATCTACATGATGGCACTGAACGGTTTGTTCCTTGATGGTAGTGATATCTACTCTCAGTTCTATGCCGGCCAGCTCTACTTGAACAATACCTATAACTACTTCATGTCTTCCAGTGAGGATATTGTTGGTGAGGGCGATGCCATAGATAAGGAGAACTGCCTGATAAATGAGGCTGATAACATCAAAGATGAAGAATACAAGGAGGATGAAGAAATAATTGGTTATGTTCCCTCTTCGTTCAAGGGCTGCTCTTATGCTTACAATGCAGGCCGTTACCTCAACTTCTGTGCAACAGAGGTAACAGACGGAACGCTGACCATTGGTATGCGTAACCTTGGTGCAACAGGTAAGGGCGACTGGATGCCTTTCGGTAATATGCATGTTTACTATCTGGGTAATGCAGAAGAGGCTAACGAGAAACTTGCTGAAGTATTGGAAGGCTTTGTTGCCCGTGCTCAGATTATTGTGGACTTCGAGAATAGCGATGGTTATGAGGATGTTGCCAAGAAACCCAATATCTCTGCCGATTTGAAGGCAAGCCTGATAGAGGCAATAAGTGGCGTGGCTGATGCTGCTACTGGTGAGCAGAAAATGGCTCTCATTAACACCTTCTCAGATATCTTTAACCAGGTTCATGCTTGCCGGAAGGCTTATGTCGCAATGGCTGTGTCTGCCCAGAATCTGGCAAATGCTATTAGTGACTTGTTAGGTTTGGGTATTATTACTGAGGATGAATATGATGAATGGGATGCAGAGATTTATGATGCTATAGGTCATTTCGTAGATGGAACCGTTTCTACCGAAGAAGCTCTTGCCATTGCAGAAAGACTGAACATTATGGATCAGATGATGCCTCAGATAGATGGTATATACCAGTTGTCAACTTCTAAGCAGGTTCAGCTCTTCTCAGTTGTAGTAAACAATGGTGAGGCTAATGCAAAGGCAGTTCTGACAAACGACATTGACATGAGCGAGGTAGAGGCTTATATACCTATTGGTACGTATGAGAGCGCTCCCTTCTCTGGCGAGTTTGATGGTCAGGGTTATAAGATTAAAGGCTTCAACCTGTCAACAACTGACAATGCTGCAGGATTCATCGGATATGCAAGTAAGGCTACCATTAAGAACTTCAAGATTGAAGGTGCCATAGAATATTCTACTGGTACAGGCGTGGGTGCTGTTGGATGGTCAACAGGTTCTACTCTCGAAAACATCCACTCTGCTCTTAACATAACTGTTATAGGTGTTGCTCACCATATTGGTGGTGTCTGCGGACATTTGAGCGAAAACAGTTCAGCTACCAACTGTTCGTTCAGCGGAACCATTAACGAGACAGCCGGAAGTCATGACTGTATCGGTGGTATAGGTGCTTATTCTAACAATGGTGTTAAGTATGTGAATTGTGCTAACTACGGTACCATAACCTATAGTGTTGCCAATGCATACGCCGGTGGTATCTGCGGCTATGTAAACAACGACTCCTTCACGGGTGTCTTCAACTGTCTTAACGTAGGAACTGTGCAGATGGCAAATGGCACTCCTACCTATGGTGGTGCATTCGTTGGTCGTCTGCGTTCTCATGCTAACGCTCAGTTCTTGAACAACTATTGGCTTCAGGGTAGTGCTCCAAATGCTAGTGGTGAGAATGGTATCACAGCCAATGTTGTCAATGCTGAACAACTGGCAAGCGGTGAGGTTTGCTTCAAGCTGAATGGTGACGCAGAGGTTCCTGCATGGTATCAGACCTTAAACGAGGATGCTTATCCTGTTCTCGATTCTACTCACAAGGTAGTTCTGTATGATGAAACCAACGGCTATTACAACGAGGGCGACGAGGATCCCGACGGCATTAAAAACGTTAACGTTAACGATAACGATAACCTCAATAATGCAGCAATCTACAACATGGCTGGTCAGCGTATGAGCAAGTTGCAGAAGGGTATCAATATTGTTGGTGGCAAGAAGGTACTTTATTGAGAGACTGTCTAATAGATGAAAATAAAAGCTTGGAAGTTTTTTCCAAGCTTTTATTTTGTATTCTTCGTGCTTAATTGTAATTTTGTACGCAAAACGCCTATGCGATACTTTATAACGCTTTCATACGATGGTACACGCTATCATGGCTGGCAGATTCAGCCTAATGGCGTTAGTGTGCAGGAGACCTTGCAGCAAAGTCTCTCTACCCTCCTGCGTTGCGAAATAGAGGTGGTAGGGGCTGGCAGAACTGATGCTGGCGTACATGCCCGTATGATGGTGGCACACTTTGATTTCAGTGAGGCGCTTGATTGCCCTCAATTGGCATACCGGCTGAACAAGATTCTTCCTCAGGATATAGCAGTGCAGAAGGTAGAACAGGTGGCTGATGATATGCATGCACGCTTCTCAGCTACCAGTCGTACTTACCATTATTTTGTGCATACGCGCAAAGACCCTTTCTGTCGTCATTACAGTTGGCTCTTGCATGGAATGATTGATTTTCAGGCTATGAACGAGTCGGCTCAGCTATTGCTCCAGTACACTGACTTTACCAGTTTCTCCAAGGTCAATACAGATACCAAGACCAACCTCTGTACTATCACGGAGGCGCATTGGGATGAGATAGCTCCGGGGCAATGGAGATTCACCATTACAGCCAACCGCTTTCTGCGAAATATGGTTCGTGCCATCGTTGGAACACTTATAGAGGTAGGTCGTGGCAGAATGACCAAGGAAGAGTTCTGCAAGGTAATAGAGCAGCAAGACCGTTGCTCTGCTGGTGAGAGCGTACCAGGGAATGCGCTTTTTCTGGTCAATATTGAATGGCCCCCTCCATCTCCCCCTTTGGGGGAGTGCCTCAAAGAAAAGTGTTAATGTTTATTCTCCCCCAAGGGCAATCGTGCGTTATGCGTTCAAACGATTGGGGAGCTTCGCGACGGTGGGCAAAGCGGAGAGGGGGCTTTATATCGTTCCTAAGAACAAGAATACCATTCCTAATAGAACAAGGAAGAGGTCAATGGCTTTGCTCTTAAGATTCTTCTCGTGAAAGAGGAATGCACCAATCATAAAGCTGACCACTACGCTGCTTCTGCGTACCATACTGACCACGCTTACCAGGGCTCCAGTCTCGTGCAAGGAACAGAAGTAGGCATAATCGGCAATACTCAGGAAGATACTTATCAGGGGAATGCTCCACACCCAACGGAAAGGCGTTCCCTTTTGTCGACGCGGATACCAGAGGGTCAGTAACACAATGCCCATCATCAGGCATTGGTAAAAGTTGTAATAGCTCTGCACCGTCAGTTTGTCCAATCCTACGCCGCCATCTTGGGGAGAGGCCAGCAGGAACTTATCATATAAGCCACTCAAAGCGCCTGTTATAGCTGCGCCCACAATGCAGAAAATCCATCGGTTATGACGGAAATCAATACCCTCCTTCTTGCCGCTACGGCTAAGCAGGAAGAAACTCAGTATGGCCAATGCCACACCTATCCATTGGTACAAGTTGAGGCGTTCACCAAATATCAGAAGCGCGCCTAACAGTACCATGACGGGCCTTGTAGCATTGATGGGGCCCACCAGCGTAAGGGGCAGATGTTTTATACCTATATAGCCTAAAATCCAACTGCTGAGCACAATGCATGCCTTTAATATGATGTATTTTTGCACCTCCCATCCTCCAAAAGGGGCATTAAGTGCCAAAGGTAAAAAGATTAGGGAGCAGAACAGTGTGTTCAGGAATAAGACAGGAATTACGGCATTCTCCCTCAGCGAATGCTTCTTGCATACATCATAACACCCTAATAAGGTTGCTGAAAGAAAGGCGTAGACTATCCACATTTTTTAGTGAAGAGTGAAGAATCTGGAAGTGAAAGAGTGAAAAGTGAGAAATGAGATAATGTTCAATGAATTTACAGTTTCACTGCAATAGAATGCAAGGAATTCTCTATTGTTTTCTTCTGGTCTTTAGTCAACTCTGTGGTTTGGAGTTCCCATGTCAGTGTGGTGTCGTCAGGGCTCAGACTGGCCTTTATAAGCGGAAGTTGGCGTAGCAGACCGCAAATCTCTGAATTGGCATCAGCCTGAAAGAAATCATCAGCTTTGGGGCGTTCCAAAACATAGTCAACAGGTTGCCATTTTACATTATAGAATCGCACCTCGCTATCAGCCGCAGGCCCTTGGAAGGTATGCACCATACAAAGAAGCGAGTCGTTAAAGATTTTCATTTCCATGGTGCTTTTTTCTGATAGTTGAAGGCACAGATAATCATTGGTAAGGGCTGTCAGTTCAGAATAGGTGTCGAACTTGTTCTTTACCCTTGCCCTCATGCTGTTTTCTATAAAGTCTATGCAGTCCAGTCTGTTATTCTTGGTCATTAACGGGAATATGCTGTCAGGAGCCTGAGCAAACACATCGCGCATCTTTACCTCCTGTGCAGAAAGCGTACAGCAGAAGCCCGGAAGCATAAAAAGCAGAATCAATAATCTATTCATAGTGCAAGAATAATTTTCAATTTTCACTTTTCAATTTTCAATTCTCAATTGGCGCTTCTCGCCCTCTTACCACGTCCACTCCGTTAGATTTCTTTTTGCCTCCACCTCAGCCTCCACATCATCGGGCAGATTGGGAAAGAAATCTATGCCCGTTCTGGCTTCCAATTCATTAATGCTGATGGTGTAATCCTTAATGTTGCTAGCCTTGTTGTTCTTGTGTTCAGCCCAGAAGGCAATAGCGTGATACTTATCGTTATTGTCCTGCAGCAGTATCGCCATCCAGAAATATCTGGGCACGGGGATGTTGATTCTGGCCCCCAGCTCTTCCTTGCTGAACAGCGGATTGGGTACGCTTTCCGTTGGGGTAGTAGTGCCGCCTTTGGAAATATAGAGCATCTTGCGTTTCGTTTTGTTATAGCCCAGATTATGCACCCAGTTCTCCATGTTCACCCAGATACCACTGTTAAAGTTGTATAGCTGAGGCTGCATGTTGGAGAGATAAAAAGTCTGTCCGTTGGCATTCTGAGACATCAGCCTGTCTGCCGAGTTTACAATATGTCCTCGCGTGTAGCCGCTGTTGAAGAAGTCTGACAAACGCGTACGATACATCAAAGGGATGATAGAATCCTCCTGAAACGGGTCGCCATCGTAGTACGCCCCCTTCCAGATGGTGTTCTTCCAGTTGGTGCGGCTCCAGTTGCTAACGGCATTCTGGTCCGTAATGGAGTAGGCTGCCCAGCGCTGTGTTTTCTGCTCCTTGTCCCACTCCTCGGTATAGGTGACACCATATTTATTAGTGATGTGTACAATAAACATGCTCTGGTCCTTAACTACAGGCACCTCCATACGTTGCATGTATGCCTTAGCCTCGTTGCCTATAAGGGAAAGCAGGTAGTCCCCTTTTTGTTTTGGGGTCTCATTTTCATCCTTGTTGCATGCTGTTAGACAGGCAATGGCGCAAAGTAGAGTCAGAATGTAATAGCGTTTCTTCATTTTTGTGGGATTAGAGTAGGGGGAGGTAAAGAAAAAGAGGTGCAGACATTTGTTCATCTACACCCCTTCATCTGTTATCTTCTTGTCTGAGGCCAACTCGTATTACTTCTTAGTACGAGCATAGCGGCTCATGAACTTATCAACACGACCGGCTGTGTCAACCAGCTTGCTCTTACCGGTATAGAAGGGGTGAGAGGTGTTACTGATTTCAAGCTTAATCAGGGGGTAAGTTTCGCCCTCAAATTCAATTGTGTCATTGCTCTTAGCGGTAGAGCGGCTCAGGAACATATCGCCATTACTCATGTCCTTGAACACTACGGGGCGATAGTTGTCTGGATGGATTCCTTCTTTCATTTTTCTTTTGTTTTGTGCTCCCGAATTTCCTTAAACGGAAGGTGATAAGGAGCTGTTATTAATAATTTTGCGTGCAAAGGTACGTTTTTTTTCTATACCCACCAAAAGTTTTCCCAAATATTTCTGCAAAAAGAGTGGGCACCTTTTCAGATGTCCACCCCAAATGTTTAGTTAATTATAGGTATTTTTTTATAAAAACGGCAAAAAGCCATCTTCTTTTCCTCTTTTATTACTGCAAATATATGAGGTTTTGCAATAACATCCAAACAAAATTTAACTTTTTTCAAAAAAAAGTTTCTCTTGTTTGGCTAAGTTACTTTAGAATGTCCAACCGAATGTGGCGAAGTGAGTCTTAGAACTGCCTGCTGTCTCATATAGGAGAGTGTAGCCAACAGAGAATTTCTCCTTGAACTGCAGACCAAGTCCGTAAGTTATACCGAATGCACTTGTCTTAGCACCGCCAATGTAGCTGTAACCCATAGCCAGATTGGTGTAGCCACGCAGATTGTCGTTCCAGAAAGAGGGAGAAAACAGGCGAGCACCAGTCTTAAAGCTCATCATCCAACCGTCACCGGGCTTCTTAAAGGGGGCATTGAACTCAAAGTTCAGCACATCCCATGCCAATGTGCAGCCTTCAAACTCGGTAATGGGTTTCTGGTAACCAACGCCAAAGCCCCATACGCCTGTGCCGTTAGCACCACCTAACTTAATGTCAGCAATTACGTTGCCGTTAAAGAAATTCTCTGCGCTTGCATTCATGCAAAAAGTCATTGCCAATGCTGCGAAAAGTAATTTTACTGCTTTCATAATAAAATGATTTTAGTTAGTAATTATGTTATGTTAATGTTATACGTTATCCACTTTATCAATGCAAAATTAGGTTTTTTCTGTCAAAATTCCATAAAAAAAAGGTAATTTTTGCATTTTTACCGATTTTTGAAGCAAAAAATAAGGGCAAGACCATAAGGTCAAGCCCTTTTATCATTGACTAAAGTTTACTTTAGAATGTCCAACCGAATGTGGCGAAGTGGCACTTTGTCTTACCAGCTGTCTCATATTGCAGAGTGTAGCCAAGAGAGAACTTTTCCTTGAACTGAATACCAACGCCGAAAGACAGACCAAAGCCGTGGTGAGCCTTCATAGAATCATCTACAACTATAACCGCACCTGTTGTGGGATCATACCATGCACCAATGTTGCCCTCTCTCCATATACCACAGCTATAGCCAGGAGCCAAGTTGGTGTAAACACGGAAGTTGTCGTTCCAGAAAGTAGGAGTGAACAGACGCAAGCCAGTTCTTACAGCCAGCAGGTCGAAATCAGCAGGAGAGTTGAATGGAGCTGCATAGTCAACACTTACTACATCCCATGCCAGATTCCAGTTGTTGAATTCCTTAATGTTCTTCTGATAGCCAAAGCCAGCGCCGAAACCGCCAGCACCAGCAACACCACCAAATTTAACATCAAGGGTAAAGTGTCCATCTTCTGCACTTGCGTTCATAGCAAAAGTCATTGCCAATGCGGCGAAAAGTAATTTTACTGCCTTCATAATAAAATAAAGTTTTGTTAATAATTTTGTTAATAATAACTCGTTTAGTTAATTCTTTTGCAAAGATAAGAGTTTTTGCAATATGCGCCAAACAAAATTTAACTTATTTTCATAATTATCTAAAAGGTATACTAGGGGCGCAATCTCAAATGGCGATTAACCAGACAAAGGGACAGACTTGAAATCAAGCTTGTCCCTTTGTTATTTAATCTTCCCTTATGTATGCGGGGGAGTGCTTATAAGGGGAAAAGTAGAATCCAGCCAAAACCGAGGACGAATCCAACAATGCCAATGATGAGCCCCACAATGAGCATGTCGCGCGTGGGAACAAAGCCGGTGGAACTGGCAATGGCATTGGGGGGTGTGGAAATAGGCAGGGTCATGGGCAGAGAGGTGTTGACTGCTACAAAAAGCAGCATTGACGTTACACCACCAAGGACTGCCAGATTGTCGCCCATAGCGGTTCCTACCAAAGCCAGAATGGGCATAAGCAAGTTGGCCGCAGAGGTGTTGGAAATGAAGGTTGAGATGGCGTAAATAACGAATCCCGACATGAGGAATACCAGCCAAACTGACCACGACTTGAAGGGTATGGCGTTGATGAACATATCGCCTAACCCCGTGTGGTGGAAGGCGGTGCCAAGGGCAAAACCACCCGCTACCATCCATAGTACAGCCCAGTCGATTTGCAGGAAATCTTCCTTGGCGAAGATACCTGTGACAGCAAATACGGCAAAGGGCACCATGGCAACAACGTTGGAATCAATACCTGTCCATTCCTCAGTAACCCACAGCGCTATGGTAAAGAGTAGGGTGATGACCACTATCCAGTAACTACGGTCGTGGGGTTTCTTCTCGCCAAAATCAATCTCGATGGATTTCGTCTTAAACGGATATAGCAGGAGCAGCAGACCCCATGCCAGAAGCAGCATTACCAGCACATAGGGAACCATGTGCAGCATCCAGGTACTAAAACCTACCTCGATACCCAACTGTGACAACTGTCCGATAGCTATGGCATTAGGCGGTGTTCCGATGGGGGTGCCTAAGCCTCCCAGATTGGCTGCAATGGGTATGGACAGCGTCAGGCCTATGCGCCCACGTTCATTCTGGGGCATTCTGCTGAGAACGGGTATCATGAAGGTGAACATCATGGCAGCTGTGGCTGTGTTGGACATAAACATAGACATCAGACCGTTCAGCAGCAGGAATCCGAGCAGGACAAGTGCGGGGCGTGTGCCAAGTAGCTTGAGCATGCCTCTGGCCAAGTCTGAATCGAATCCGACTTTCGTAGCGCAGTTTGCCAGTATAAACCCACCCAGAAACAAGATAATAATGGGGTTACCAAATGAAGCCATCAAATCAGGGTGGGGCACAGCTGTACCCTCGGCGAAACCTCCGCCAGTAAGGGGTGTAAGAAGGATAGCTTCGTCGCTAACGGTGAATAGCAATACGGCCATGGTGCAGACTGATGTGGCCCATGCCGGGATAATCTCGAATATCCACATCAGGGCTGCAAATATGAATACCGCAAGGGTACGCTGCTGCAATACGGTCATGGCATCAAGCCCCAGCCATGAAGCTGGTACGAACCAGAAAAACAGCGTTATAGCCAGTACCAGTAAGGTTTGTTTCTTCTTTTTCATACGTTTTACTTGATTCCGAAGAAGATTATGCGCTTGTCAGAGGTTACGGTAACGGTGCACGCTGTAGCCACCTCGAACTCGTACTTGTCGGCATCTGTAACGGTGAGGGTGTAGGGTGAGTTCTGATTTGCGCCATCATTCTCTTTCACCGTAATGGTCTTGATGACTTCTTCGCCCTTCTTAAGGATTACATCGGCGGTGCCGGCTCCCTTCCATGTAACGGCATAGAAGCTGTGCTTGCCTGCAGGAACCGTGAGGGTGAAATCGCCAGCTGCCTTAGAGGTACCAATCTTAAGCACCTTGCAGTCTGCCACACCGTTAATGGTAGCTACGCCATTGTCGTAGAAGTTGGTACCACCTGTGTAAGAGAGGTCGATGCTGTATGCTGAGTCACCGCCTTGTTCGCCTCCCTGATCGCCTCCACCTTGGTCGCCGCCCTGATCGCCTTCTTCCAGAATCACCACGTTTCCGTTCTTCATCTCGGGAGTAACTTCACCATTCTTAACGTACTTCTGCAGCTGGCCGGTAAGTTTAATCTTTGTGCCAGCAACAAACTGGCTTACACCCTCGGGCAGATTGGTCCAGAAGGCATAGAATACATGACCGCCATCCTGGGTATCTGCCATCCAGAAGCTCTGCTGGTTCTTGTCGACTCTGCCTACCACTTCTGTAATGTAACCCGTAAGGGTATAGGTTTCTTTAGAGATGGCGCCATTATCCATAGCCATGATAAGTTCAACGGCCTTTGCACAAGTGACTTCTATGGCCTCGCCTTGCTCGCCACCTTCTTCTCCACCTTGCTCACCGCCACCTTCTTGTTCTCCTGTTTCGGGGTCTATACCGTAGGCCTTGTCGCCAATCTTCACCCATGAGGTACCTTTCATACCAGCGGTTCCGAAGTACCTCTCCAGAGAGCCATAGAACGTTACTTCCTGCTTCAGAAGCTCGGGATGTGCATGGAGTTCTGCGGCATTTGTAACATCGCCAACAGGTAGCTGAATGGGCAGTGTATTGGCAGGGTCGGTCTCATCAGGTGAGTCAGCCAGCAGGACTTCGGTTTCGGGAGATGGGGGTACATCAAATCTGGAACCACTGGCAATGCTTGCGCCATCGACCCATCCTACAATGTAGCCCTTAACATAGTTTTTGCCATTAGCCTTCTGGGCTTGAGCAACAGTGAAGGGCTTCTCCTTAGTGGATGACTGTGTTTCTTCACCGCCTCCGCCACCTTGGCCATTAATAGAATATACGTAGGCTTGACCTCTGTTGACGGTCTCGGGGGTATTGCCCTTGTAGTTGATTACCTTGCCGTAAACAATAACTTCATCGCCTGTCTTGATATCATTCACCGACGTAAACCTCTGGTTACCTGGTGCCATAACCTGCCAGGCAAGGAAGGTATTGGTGGAGTTACCCTCATCAATCATAGTAAAACTCATGTTACCATGCTGTGTGATGGTCGCCTCATCCGTCTTGTTGGCAGCCACCTTACCCTTCACGTAAACAGGCTTGTCTGATTCTACATCGGGCTGCAGGGTGCTGATAAATTTCAGAACACCAGCCACATTGTAAGGGTTCTCTAATGTTCCATCACCTGTAGGAATGATTTCCTGATCTGGTTTTTTCTCTTGCTTATTAGGTATCTCATACGGTGCCGGAACGTCCTCGCAGCATGTGAAGGCAAATACGCCTAACAGAGCGAGGAGAATGTTTTTAAAAGTCGTTTTCATTGTCGTATAATGTTTTATTATTTGTTATCGTTATCGTTATCGTTGACGTTATCGTTGACGTTATCGTTATCGTTGACGTTGACGTTATCGTTGACTTACTCCACAATGTCGCTCATGGTACGAATACCTAACTGCCAGTCATCTACGTAACGGCTCAGCACGCCATAGATGGTATATACATGGTCTGGCTTGATGGGATAGCTGGCAAAATCGGCATAAGTACTGGTACGAACAGCCAACGTTCCGCCACCCTGCAGATGGATGGTATTGGTAACGCCGTTACCATCGTCAGCATCCTCAGGAGAAGCCAAAACCATGTGTTCTGGATTCACGGTAGTGATGGTTCCACGTACACGGACAATACAGCCTGCCCATTGGTCTTTATTGAGATTCTTAACGGCATCGAAGTCGAGTGTGTCGATGCGAGAGGGGTCTGGAGTGCCTAAGAATTTTACGCGACTCCAGAAGTCCTGTTGGCTCATACGGCCAATGCGTTCTCTTTCCTTGGCATTCTTAGTGGGATAGCCCAACTGCCCGTTTTGTCCGTATCCGCCAATAAAGGCTCCCTTCAGGCTGAAAAGAATCTCCTGCCCTGGCTGAATGTAATTGTAAAGGGCGTTCATGTTGACGCCAAGAATGATGAATCCGGGATTCTGCTTGGTGCCATCCTGCAGCACAAGCTGCTGGGTAAGGTTTCCTCCATCATCGGTACAGATAACGGTTCCACGCAGCATACTGTCTGTGGTAATCTCTGCAAACATATCCTGACCGGTGATATAGCCCTGGTATTTGCTCTTGAGTTCCTGAATGGAGATAACGTTATGCTCCAGGAGCGTCTTGTTCCAGATGGTGTAATTGGTGTACACATCATCTTCCCAACCGCTGTCCTGACAGGAAGAAACGGCAAGGCCCAATATAAAGGTGAACAGTATATAACTCTTTTTCATATCTCTTTTCTTTTAATATAATAATGTATAGGGGTTAGAAGCGGTAGTTGATATTCAGCATAAAGTTGAATCCCTGAGCATAGAACTTCTTGGGGTTCTTCTGGAAATCGTAAATACGCTCGTTGCCTTGTGTGCCGTTCTTATTGGTGCTGTAGTTGCTTCGGCTCTGCTCGTAACCGCCTGTACAGATGCTGCGGTTATTAAGGATGTTGGTAAGCGTGAGGTTGATGCTCATGGGGTGATGAGCAACGGTTATCTGCTTACCTATGCTGGCATCCAGCATGAAACCGCCATTGCCTCGGCTCTGTTCAGGTATGGCTCTGTCATTGGTAACCTGCAAACCTGTAACGGGGTCGGTGGTAATATAGGGGATGCCATATTCATCTTCAGGATTCAGACTCCTGAGAGCCTCGTGGTAACGCAGACAGGGGCTGTAAGAGAGGTAAATACGGTCGTAATAGTTACCAATGAGTGAGAGGTACCACCTGTTAATACGATAGTTAAGTGCTAAGCTGTACACGGATAGGGGAGTACCGCTCTCACGCATACCCTTGTTGCGACAAATGTCGTTCCCCTCTGTTCCGTAAGTACTGATGGTATAAACACACTTGGAATCGTGGTTGTACTGGTTGTCGCTCCAGGTTCCCATAGCAGTAATATCGAAGCTGCTGGTAATCTTGAACTTAGCACCCACTTCCACACCATAGTAGCTCTTGCTGACATCGGTCAGGGAAACGTAGGTGAAGCTGTTTACATCGTCGAAGTAGAAGTTCTGCCACTCTGTACCGTCGAAGGTGCGAGAGTAGTAACCCGTAACGTTCAGCTGTAACCAGTTGTTGTTCAGACGGTAGCCCAACTCAGCGGTAGTTATCTTCTCGTTATAGAGGTTCTTTACAAAGTTGTTGTTCATCTCAGGACTTACGAAGGCTGTGCTGGCAAAAGGAGCGCGAGTCTCGAATCCTGCACCAAGGGTAATACCATGACCCTTGCTCAAATTAAAGGTAGCCCCCAGCTTGGCTCCACCATCCAGGAAGTTGGCCTTCTTGCTCTTTCCGTATGAGAATTTCACTTCGTGTCCGTTCTCATCCACATAGTTACGGCAAATACCATTATTCATATAACCGACACGCCACATATCCGTACCGCCAATCTTAGCAGAAGCAAAGTAGTGACCGATTCCCTTGTCCCAAGAAATAGAGGTCCATGCCTTGGCATCACGAACAGTGATGCTGTAATCATAGGCGAAACAGTCGCCCTCGGTAAGACGGTGAGGAGAGGTATAAAGCTTATCGTACAGGTTGTAATAGGTCTCGTCAGATCCTGGCAGATAAGTACCAATAGCATAGTTGTTGACATTACTCAGGTATTTGGCTCCCATCATATCATCTATGGTCTGATAGTGCATACCCTTATTGGTACCCAACTGAACACCTACACGCCACTTAAGGTTCTTGGTGATGCTGTAGTCGAAGGTGCTGCCAAGTCGGAAGTTCAAATGGTCGTTATGACGGGCTGTAATAAAGTAGGCAGCATCTTTACCCAGAGCGTTATTGGTACGGTTGGCAGCGTAAAGGCGGTCGAAATCGATTTGACGGTTAGCCTCGCTGCGTGTCCAGTAATCGTAGCTCTCCTGCCATGCATCTACGGCATAGTCCCAGTTTCGCCTGTTTCCTTCATCTCCTGTCTCTACGTCAGCAACATCCCATACATCGTACTGAGCGCTGGGGAAGTTCTTCCAGTAGTCTGGGGCTGGGTTCTGAGAGTCGTTGTACTGCAGACGGGTAGCGCTGTACTTCACATACTTACCGATGAGGCTGGTGGTAAGCTTCATCTTGTCGTTTATCTTGAAGTCCCAGGTCAGCAAGGCTGTGGGTTCGAAGTTGTTGACAACACGGCTGGAGCGCATCTTGCCATTCTGATAACCCCAATATGGGTTATACTGACGGTCGTTAGCAAGCCAATAAGCCTCGTCGGTAGAAGCACCCTGCTGAGCGCGTTCTGTGGGATTGCCCCAAGTGGCAAGGTTGAGTGAGTGCTTTTGGTTAAACACCTTCTGCACGCTCAGGAAGTAAGCGAGGCTGTTATAGAAGGTACCTCTAACGGCTGCCGTTTGCATGTTGGCCCAACGGTATCCAATGGTTCCGAAGAAAGCCCAACCCTTGTCGGTGAGTCCTGTTCCGTAAGTGTATATACCACGAAGGGTATAGTTACGGTTGGCTCCGGAAACGGTTACCTTATGACCTGCAGGCATTAAACTGGCTCGGAAGTCGTAGTTGTTACTGCCACCCATGTTGGCGATGCTGAACGAGTTGTCCTCGAAGGGACTTGCCGCATCCTGGTTACGCGTGGCATCGTTCATGCCACCAATGGTAGAGTAGTTGAATCGCCCGTTCTCGATGTTGTTCACCAATACACCGTTCATGTAGACATCATTGTAACGGGAGTCGTAAGCACGGAACTTAAAGCGTACCGGGCTCCACTGATAGCCGATGTTGCTGGTGTAAACATTGTTGGCCGAGCCAACCTGAATGATGTTAACGGTCTGGTCATCATCTTGGCCCAACTGCGACTCCGACAAGACAAACGAGGAACTCTCCTGATGGATTTCCTCCTCTAATTTACTGACGACAGTGGTGTCAGTTTCAGTCTGAGCGTAGCATAATGGCGCAGCAAGAAATGTCAAGACCAAAAGCTGATGCTTCTTTCTCATGATAATAGTTGTTTTTTGTTGATATATTTATGCAAACTTACAAATTTTTTTTTGTCTTCAAACAAGGTAATAACAAAAAAATGAGAAAAAAACCAAAATGTTATATATGTTATGTAAAAATGTCATATCTTTGCAAAGAATCAATTAATGTGAATAGCTATAGACATAAACAAGATACCATAGAAAAAAGAATGAAAAGAACAACATTAGCCCTTATGTGCGCAATGCTGCTGGCTGCATCGGCTTGTGTCAGAGCCCAGATTCAGTGCCATGCCGTGTGTTTTTACAATCTCGAGAACCTCTTTGATACGGTTCACGACTACGGCAAGAACGACTTCGACTTTCTGCCTAACGGATCGTTTCATTGGACCAGGAACAAGTATGAGAACAAACTGAAGAATATGGCTCAGGTTATCTGCGACCTGGGTACTGACAGAGTTCCGTACGGAGCCAGCATCATTGGTGTTTCTGAGATTGAGAACGACAAAGTGCTGGAAGACCTATGCGCCCAACCCAACATGAAGGAGCGTGGCTATAAGTTTGCCCACCTGGAAGGTCCCGATAAGCGAGGTGTAGATTGTGCGCTCATTTACAATCCCAAAGCCTTTCGGGTAACAAAAGTATTCCATAAATTATATGTTTACGAGAACGGAGATACAACACATGCCACCCGTCCTTTCCTTTGTGTACAAGGTGTTCTGGCGGGCGATCCGCTGACTGTGATTGTATGCCACTTGCCCAGCAGAGGCGTTGAGAGTCCCTTCCGTGAAGCGGGAGGAAGACAAGTGAGAGCACTCACAGACAGTATTCATGCTGCCGATCCAGATATGCGTATTATGGTAATGGGCGATATGAACGACGACCCCGATAACAAATCTATGGCCAAGTGTTTGGGTGCCAGACGGAACATGAAGGATGTAAACGACGGTGACTTTTACAACCCGTGGTGGGATGTGCTGCGTAAAAAGAGTCAGGGCACTCTTTCTTATCAGGGTGCTTGGAATCTTTTCGACCAGATTGTGTTAAGCAGGAATCTGCTGGATTTAGACGGGTCAAAAGACTACAGCCATCTTACCCTTTACAACTATCATATCTTCAAGCGTGACTATCTGATACAGCAGAAAGGAAAATACAAAGGTACGCCCAAACGTACTCATTCAGGCGGTGTGTGGCTGAACGGATACAGCGACCATTTGCCAACTGTTACCTATCTGGTAAAAAAATAAGTTAAAGTTTCTGTTTATTCATAAAAAAAGTGTACCTTTGCAGCCGCAAATTTAGAATAAAATTGTAAATAGTAAATTATAAAATCGTAAATCCTATGACAAGTTACAAGGAATTGGGTCTGGTAAACACCCGTGAAATGTTTGCCAAGGCAGTAGCAGGTGGCTACGCTATCCCCGCATTCAACTTCAATACACTGGAGCAGATGCAGGCTATCGTACAGGCAGCAGTAGAGACCAAGTCTCCCGTTATCATGCAGGTTTCTAAGGGTGCCCGTAACTATGCTAACGGTACTATCCTCCGTTACATGGCTCAGGGTGCTGTTGAGTATGCTAAGGAGCTAGGTTGCGAGAATCCTCAGATTGTTCTTCACCTGGATCACGGTGACAGCTTCGAACTCTGCAAGGACTGTATCGACAATGGTTTCTCAAGTGTAATGATCGACGGTTCTGCTCTTCCTTACGAAGAGAATATCGCTCTTACCAAGAAGGTTGTAGAGTATGCTCACAAGTATGATGTAACCGTTGAGGCTGAGCTGGGTGTATTGGCAGGTGTTGAGGATGAGGTTGCCAGCGAGGTATCTCACTATACAAAGCCCGAAGAGGTAGAGGACTTCAGCAAGCGTTCTGGTTGCGACTCTCTAGCTATCTCTATCGGTACCAGCCACGGTGCTTACAAGTTCACTCCCGAGCAGTGCACACGTGACCCCAAGACTGGCAAGTTGGTTCCTCCTCCATTGGCATTTGATATCCTGCACGAGATTGAGAAGCGTCTTCCTGGTTTCCCCATCGTACTGCACGGTTCTTCTTCAGTTCCTCAGGACGAGGTTGATACCATCAACGCTCACGGCGGTAAGTTGCCCGATGCAGTAGGTATCCCCGAGGAGCAGCTGCGCGAGGCTTCTAAGAGCGCTGTTTGCAAGATCAACATCGACTCTGACTCTCGTTTGGCTATGACTGCTGCTATCCGCAAGCACTTCGATGAGAAGCCCGGTGATTTCGATCCCCGTCAGTATCTGAAGCCCGCTCGCGAGAACATGAAGAAGATGTACATGCACAAGATTATCGATGTGCTGGGCAGCAACGACAAGCTGTAATCCATTGAATAACGCTAACGCTAACGTTAACGATAACAAAATAAAGGAGGCAGATTTGCCTCCTTTATTGTTTTGTATTCGCCCTGTGTCTTCGTATATTAGCAGAGTTGTGACAATTGGGACAAAGGATAGTGCATTTTTTGCACAAAAGACAGATACAGTATACAGTATACAGTTTCTTCAGTTGACAGTTGGCAGTTGACAGTTTTGTTTTTGAAAACTGGTTTTAGGAATCAGATATCAGATATCAGTTTCCAAAAATGAAAAATGAGGCCACAGCATTTGTTGTTATACATTATAGTATATATTAAATAGTAAGTAGTATGCGTGCTTTAGTCAATCCACGTCTAAAACTCAAAAAAGGAAACTGATATCTGATATAACTGATATCTGAGTCGTTTTGTGAAAAAAACTGTATACTGTATAGTGTATACATTTCCTGAAACAGAAACTGTCAACTGTCAACTGAAGACAAAGAAACGTGCGAAAATGGAAATTTTTTGACAGTCGGAAAGTCGGCAGAAAGGGCATAACATGTTCTTTAGCATAAGATTTTTTGCCGCCTAACGTGGCGGTAAAAATTTCCTAATTAGGCAGCAATTATTTCCTAACGTGACGGTAAAACAGAATCGCAAAAGCCGTTTGAAAAATTATTTACATGATTAGAGGAGATTGTGTATAATGCTCTAAAGGCTAATGTCTGATGGCATCTATGGTTCGGGGTTAAGCGGTTTTAGCGAAAACTCTCAATGCTTAACATACTACTTGTTCTCCCTAAATATGATAGTTTAGCATGTGTAAGTATATATTTTTTTACCTCATTTCCTTGCAAGGTCATGAAAAACTCCGTACCTTTATAGCGAAAAATTAACAAAAAGCCAATATTATGAAAACAAAAATTTTATTTCTCATTCTATTTATGAGCCTCAGCATTTCACTTCCATCCTTTTCTATGGGTGATGAGAATGTGCTGTTTACCTTGAACGGATTGGAGTATTCGTATATTCTCCCAAATCCTTTTGATATGAATCCAGAGCCGATAGACAGCTCTGTTGTAATGGTCTGTGGCTACGAGAAGCCAGACAAATTTGACAGCAAAAAGCCGCTCCGCATTCCTGGATCAGTCATACATAATGGCAAGACATATCGGGTAAAGGAAATCAAAAGAGGTGCCCTTGAGGGTATTCTTTCCGTCAAGGAGATTGTTGTAGAGGACGGCATAGAAAAGATTGGTGATAATGCCTTTCTCAGCTGCTATTATCTGGAATCTCTCTACCTTCCTGCATCCGTAAAGAAAATAGGCAATAATATTTCACTAAACTGTAATAACCTGAAAAAGGTTGTGGTTGACTCCAAGAATGAGATTTATGATTCTCGCGACAACTGTAATGCCATTATTGACACTAAGCGCAATTCTTTGGAGGAAGTTTGCCCAAGCACAACGATTCCTTCCTCTGTAAAAGAGATAGGGACTTCTGCTTTTGCAGGTTTTACACATCTGGAGAAGTTTGTGGTTCCCGAAGGAATAGAAGTCATTAGGCTTGATGCCTTTGCCTTTTGCAGTAACTTGAAAGAAATTAAAATGCCAGAATCACTCCGGGTTATTGGGGTAGATGCCTTCCGTAACTGCACTTCGTTAGAGTCCGTATTCATTCCCAAGAATGTTTACAAAATAGAGGGAAATCCATTTGCAGGGTGTTATAGCCTTACATCTATTGTTGTTGATAAGGAGAACAAGTACCTGGATTCCCGTTCAGGCTGCAATGCAATTATAGATACAAGGGATAGCAGACTTTTGGCTGCCTGTAAGACAACCCGGATAGTTGAAGGTATAAAGGACCTTTGCAGTGGTTTTGAAGGTGTTACCGTTCACGCTATAAGGATTCCCAAATCAGTAGAACATATTCATGGAGATAATTTATTCAACTGTACAGAAGTTGACACGCTTACCGTAGCTCCGGATAATCCCAAGTATATCTCGCCAGAAGGCTCCAATGCTATTCTTACCAAGGATGGAAAGGAGCTGGTCCTGGGTTGTCGCACCACAAAAATACCAGCAGGTGTTGAGGAAATTGGATTCGACGCATTCAATGGCAGGTGTACTGACATCGTTTTAACCCTGCCCGAAGGCATAAAAACCATAGACAAGGGTGCTTTCGTTAACAACAAATCAATCTGTATGGTAGCCCTTCCGTCAACTGTAACGGAAATAGGCGAAAATGCGTTCAGCAGTTGCGAAAATCTGCAAGCCGTTCAGTTTAAGGCACCAATAGAGGAAATAGCACCTTACGCCTTCTATAACTGCAAGAACCTGACAACTATTAATATACCAGAAGGTGTCAAGAAGATTTGTTCCGGAGCATTTTCATGGTGCACCAAATTAAAGAATATTCACTTGCCATCAACTTTGGAGAAAATAGAGAAGGACGCTTTTAAGGAATGTCCTTTCGAGGAAAGCATTAGAAAGTAACATTACCACATCAGTAGCGAGGCTGTCCTTTGAATAAATTACTTCATAATATCCTTGATTCCTCCTGTACTTTGGAAGAAGGTTACCTTGGTGGTAGCTTGCTTGTCAAAAAGTGTGTTGGCAAGAATCTCTACAACACCGAACTGCCCCATGGGGAGCTCGGTAGTACAGAATTCCTGCTGGTTATTGAAGATACTAACCTTGGTGCGAGCAGGAACATTATAGAATACGCCTTTCTCCATCTTGGCTTTCTTTTTGGCAGTATCCTCGTCCATGACGGTTTTGGGTAGTGACTCCATACATTTTACACTAACATAGATAGGAGCACCGGCTAAATCATCTTCATCTACAACTCCCAACTTCTGAGAGAAGCGGAAGAGTATTTCCTTATCGGTTTCCTGGTTTGGAAGGAAATTGAACGAGGTAACTTCAGTGCTGGTCAGTTGTGTGCCCTTGAACATAGATTCCAAGGCAGCAATCTGTTTGTCTAACTGGTTTAGCATGAGTTGCAACTGAGCACCGTCCTTGGGCATATTATCAGCTTCGCCCTTGATGAGGGAGTTACGACTGTCGCGAAGGTCGTAAATCTCCTCGGCACAAAGTTCAGCCATCTTGGCGGTACTACCTGCAGCTAACATCTCCTGTGTCATGTAAGAGCGAGGATCCTCTGGTTTTGCTGAAGGAATGACTTTAGGCAATTCTGGCAGGAACTCTTCCTCGGCTTCTGTGTTGATGCTCAAAAGAAGACCATCGGAACTCAAGCCTACTAAAGGTGCTACTGTCTTGCTCTTAATCTTAATACTGTAGGCCTTATCCTTGTCTGGCACACCAAAAGGCTCTAATTTAATACTCTTGATGCTCCAGTCCATACTTTCCTCCGTAGGTACATTGGGAAGGCGTAGGTAACGGTTGGCATACTTGTTGAAATCGCCAGGCTTGGTAACCGTCTTTTCTGTTATAATGGTGATGCGGAAAGCTGTTTTGGGAAGAAAGTAAGATACCCCCTCAAGGGTGCTTCCTGGTACAAAATCTGTCACATCGGTCTGTGCCTGCATCCCTAAAGTAAAGAGGCAGAGTGCAAGTCCTAAAATGTTTCTTAGCTTCATAACTCATTTGTTTTGCATGCAAAGATAAGGTTTTTCAATGAATGTGATAAGGATATCGTGTATTTTTTTCGCTTCTCGTGTGTAATTTATGATTTATGAATTATGAATTGTGAATTATCTTTCGTACCTTTGTCCCCAAATAATATAAATCATGCAGACAATTCAGGTTAAGGATAAGACTTTTTCCCTCTTTATTTCGGAAGAGAAGATTCTGAAGGAAGTAAAGCGTGTTGCCATGCAAATCAATAAGGATTTTGAGGGAAAGGAACCTGTAGTCCTGGCCGTTCTGAACGGTTCGTTCATCTTTGCTGCTGATTTGCTTAGAGAGGTGGATCTGCCGTGCGAGATTTCCTTTGTAAAACTGGCTTCATATCAGGGCGTTAGCACAACGGGGGAGATTCGCGAGATGATTGGCTTGAACGTCGACCTTATGGGCCGTCCTGTTATCATAGTAGAGGATATTGTAGATACGGGCCTGACTATGGCCCACATGCTTGAGGAGCTGAAGAAGCAGAATCCGGCCAGCATAGACATTTGCTCGCTATTGTTGAAGCCTGGAAAGTTGCAGGTAGATTTGGATATTAAGTACTGCTGCCTGCAGATTCCCAACGATTTTATTGTGGGATACGGCCTTGATTACGATGGCTTCGGACGCAATACAAGAGACATTTATACGTTAGTCACAAAGTGAAGGATGAAAAGAGTTTAAGGTAAACCAATATAAATAAAAAAAGAGATGAAGAATATTATTATCTTTGGTGCTCCAGGTTCAGGTAAAGGAACCTATAGCGATGAAATTGTAGAAAAGTACGGAATGGGCCACATCAGTACAGGTGATGTGTTGCGTGCAGAAATCAAGAACGGCACGGAATTGGGTAAGACGGCAAAGGGTTACATCGACAACGGCCAGCTGATTCCAGACGAGCTGATGATTGACATTCTGGCTAAGGTTTATGATGAGCAGCCTGCTGGTAAGGGCGTTATCTTTGACGGTTTCCCCCGTACGATTGCCCAGGCTGAGGCTTTGAAGAAGATGCTGGCCGAGCGTAAGCACGAGATGGGTGTGATGATTGAATTAATTGTTGATGAAGATACCCTGATGAAGCGTTTGCTGAATCGTGCTATCGAGCAGGGACGTGCTGATGATAACGAGGAGACTATCAAGAAGCGTTTTTCCGTTTATCACAGTCAGACAGAGCCTTTGGCTGCTTGGTTCCAGAAGGAAGGCATCCGCCATACTTTTACATGGGAAGGTAGCAAAGACCAGATGCTGGCCAATATTTTTGCCTTCCTCGATACATTGAAATAAGATAAATGGAGAGCAATTTTGTAGATTACGTTAAGATCTGCTGCCGCTCTGGTAAGGGCGGTCGCGGATCTATGCACATGCATCGTGCCAAATATGTTCCTAACGGAGGTCCGGATGGCGGCGATGGCGGTCGGGGTGGTCACGTGTTCCTTCGGGGCAACCACAACTACTGGACGCTGTTGCACCTGCGTTATGAACGTCATGTCTTTGCCACTCATGGTGGAAACGGAGGCAAAAGCGGAAGCACAGGAGCCGATGGCGAAGACCGTTACATAGATGTACCATGTGGCACCGTAGTCTATAATGCTGAAACCGGTGAATATATTTGCGACGTAACAGAGGACGGTCAGATTGTGATGCTGCTGAAGGGCGGCAGAGGCGGTTTGGGCAATAAGCATTTTGCCACCAGCACCAATCAGGCTCCGCGCTTTGCGCAACCTGGTGAGCCGATGCGTGAGCTGACCGTCATTCTGGAGCTGAAACTCTTGGCCGATGTGGGATTGGTAGGTTTTCCCAATGCTGGAAAAAGTACCTTGCTGAGTGCCTTGAGCAGTGCCCGTCCTAAGATTGCAGGCTATCCCTTCACTACCTTGGAACCTTCATTGGGTATCGTTTCGTACCGAGACGGTCAGTCCTTTGTGATGGCAGACATTCCTGGTATCATAGAAGGCGCTGCTGAAGGTAAGGGACTGGGCCTTCGATTCCTGAGACACATAGAGCGTAACTCGCTGTTGCTTTTTATGGTGCCGAGTGATACGGATGATATCCGTAAGGAATATGAAATTCTGCTGAACGAGGTGAAAACCTTCAATCCGGAACTGTTGGACAAACAGCGTGTGCTGGCTATCACTAAGACGGATTTGCTGGACGAGGAATTGCAACAGATGCTGGCAGAAGACTTACCTGACGACCTCCCACACGTCTTTATCAGTGCCGTTGCCAATAAGGGACTTATGGAACTGAAGGATATCCTTTGGCTGGCCCTTAATAGCGAGAGTAACAAATTGCAGTCCATCACACAGCAGGAGACTATTGTTCACAGAAACAAAGACCTTGCCTGGTTGCGTTCCGAAATGGAAGACGAAGGCGAGGACGAAGAGATAGAATTCATTGACGAGGATGAGATAGAGGACCTTGAGGATTTTGAATACGAGGAAGACGAATGATTTACGAAACACCTGCATGGCTATTGGCCTTCTCAGTGGGGAGGGGTGTACATGGTACAGAACCGGGAGTGGATGCGCGTGAAGTCGGCTTGCAAGGTGAAACATTAGAAATAAGGCCAGAACACCTGATGATTCCCCGTCAGACGCACAGTACAAACGTTAGATGGGTGAATACCTTTGGTGAAGTGCCGGATACCGATGCTGTCATCACCTCCGAGAAGGGATTGTGCATAGCCGTAAAGACGGCAGATTGCATACCTATCCTTATATATGATGTACGTAGGTATCTTGTCGCTGCCGTTCATGCAGGATGGCGGGGAACTGTGGGACGCATCGTGGAAAAGACATTAAGGCAGATGGGTAGCAAGGCTGAAGACTTGCATGCTATCATCGGACCTGGCATTTCGGAAGAAAGTTTTGAGGTGGGCGATGAGGTTTACGAACAATTCCTGCAGGCAGATTTTCCTATGCAACGTTTGGCCAGAAAATACCCTTCTTACGATGGGGAACGATGGCATATCAACCTGAAGAATGCCAACCGTTGGCTCTTAGAACAAAATGGGGTAAGACACATCCAGGTTTCTGATGTTGACACTATGAAGAGTCCGCTTTACTACAGCGCCCGACGAGAGACCATCAATACAGGACGTGTTATCAATGGAATAATGATTAAGTAAAAACAGCCTCACCCCTAAGCCCTCTCTGAGAGAGGGGGGAACGAAAAGTGAAAAATAAGAATTACCAACCGTAAACCGTAAAACCTGACAAAAACCAATAACATGAAAAGATTATTCTTACTTCTTGCGCTTTGCCTTCCGCTATGCATGATGGCAGCCAACAAGAAAACCACAGTTTCAAAAGTTTCTGAGCCTGTCACCTTGACAGAGGATGTAGATTACAATATCACTAGTACAACGCCGTTCGATGCCGAGGGACTGGTGAACATTGAGAATACAGAGCATGCAGTGGTTATTCTTACTCAGGTTAAACCGTCCGTTGCCATCAGCAAATGGCTCAGTAAGATTCAGATTAATGGCGTAAGGGCTTCCAATAACAACAATTGCCAGGTGAAGCTTTACAACCGTGGCTGTATCATTATGCCCTATGGTAGGAACTTCAAACCACTGACTGTTTATGCCGAGCAGAATTTCGAGGGCGATAATTGTGATGATTATGGTACAGAGAATTCCAGTGGCTATATGAATACCCTTACCACTAAGAAACTGAACAACCGCATTCGCTCCTTCAAGTTGAAAAGGGGCTACATGGTCACGTTCTCTACACTTGCCAAAGGGCGCGGCTACAGCCGTTGCTTCATTGCGGCCAACAAGGATTTAGAGATAGCTTCCCTGCCTCCCGTTCTTGACGAGAAGATTACCTCGTATAGAATCTTCAAGTGGTATGATACGGGCAAGCAGCAATTGGCTGCAAGGGGAGGCGACAATGCTATCTGCTCAGCCTTAAAGGTCACCAGCACTTATACTTGGGGCACCACCTCTGATATGTCGCCCGATGTGGAGAATGTTCCTCATCACATCTACGAGAACTATCCTTCGCCTGCTTCCCTCGGTACTTGCACTACTTCGCCTCACATGAAAACTAACAACGAGCCTATGAACACAGCCGATGACCCTAAGGGCAAAACCGAAGATGTGGATGCTGTGCTGGCTAACTGGGAAGACCTGATGGCTACGGGTATGCGCCTCTGCTCACCTTCTTCGTGGGACGGTAGCGATTATACCAATGGAACGGGTTATATAAAACGTTTCATTGACAGTATTGATGCCCGCGGTTGGCGTTGTGATATCATAGACCTGCACTGTTACTGGCCAGAGAGCAACTTTGGCACCATTAAGAACTGGACCAATTCCACGGGGCGTCCTGTGTGGATTTCCGAGTGGGTATGGGGCGCATCTTGGAACAGCAACGGTGCCTTTGCCAGCGGTATTACAGAAGCACAGAATGCTGAGACGTTGAAGCGCATCTGTCCCGTACTGAACAACAACGACTGCATAGAGCGTTATTACTATTGGAACGAGGAGCGCGACCCCTCTAAGCTCTACAAGAACAACACCCTGACCAAGGCCGGCGAGTACTACGCCACCATCAATTCCGGCGTGGGCTATAACGGCAAGTATGACTTTGTTCCCACTACACCTCCACAGTATGGCCCTTCTAAGTTCACGCAGAAAGTACTCTCCACTGGCAAGACTCGCCTTTCGTGGTACGATGCTAACGGAGAGTTCAACCAGTTGATGGAAGTTCAGATGAAGGATGCTCAGGGCCTTTGGGTGGTGCTGGATACCATTGCACAAAAAGAGGCGGCATCAAACTATACGTACGAAATTGATAACGATGATGAGTCTGTTCTCTACCGACTTCATCTTATAGATTTGAACGGAAAGGAATATTTCACCTCCGATGAACTGGAATTGGGCGATGCCTTTGAGATAGACGGCCAGCTTTTCTATGCTGGTGGCAATCTGTTTCCCAACGGACAGTTCGACCTCGGCTTTACCACCTGGATAAGCGGGACAGGCAAGATCCTTGCTGAGCCTCAGTTCCAGGTTGTGGGTGATGGTGGCTATCAAGGAGGGCCTTATTTGCAGTCTCACCTAACTGGAGGTAGCAGCAATGTTGCTTCCGTCAAGACTGCCGTTTCTTTGCAGGAAGGCCAACCGTATGTTTTCCGCATCGCTGCTAAGAATGGAGGTAGCGCCATAAAGTTCTATCTTTCTGCAGATGGCTCAGCCAACAGTAAGGAGGTTGCTAAGGCAGCCAATAGTACCGACTGGGGTGTGAATACCTTCCTGTTCAATACCGATACTTACGCCTATGGCATCCTGTCATGTTATTCGTTGGCGGCTAAGGCTCAGATTGACGATGTGCAGTTACGCCAGCTTTTCCCGACCCGTGAGGAGGCCATTGCCGATGGCATAGAGAAGGCCAGGCTCAGAGTCGAGGCGCAGCAGGCCTACAATACGGAATACCCCGCCCTTAACGATGACTTAACAGCATGTATGGCTGCCGTTACAGATATTAACGAGGCAGAAACGGTACTCTCCAATCACATGACAGCTATCAGCAAGAAGAACGAGGCCAAGGTTTTGGCTGCTACGTTGAAGGCTGTTGAGCAGAAGCCCTGCCCAGCTTACGATGAGATGCTGGCTCTTCTGAACAATGCCGATGAGGCTCAGACCTGCACCGATGTGATAGCATCCGTTAACCAGTTGCAGGAGTTGATGGACAAATACCTCGCCTTCACCCGTTCCAGCAAGCAACCCAGAACGCCTTCGTTTGCCAACGAGAAGTCAGACGGTTGGCAGGTGAAGCAGGGAACCTATAAGGATGGCGATCAACGCACGGCTACCAAGTTCGGAAAGACCTGCTGGAATGCCTGGTGGAGTACTACCGACAAGGGCGCTACCATGGAAATCAATCAGACACTCACCAACCTGCCCGAGGGTTACTACCAGTTGGAGTGCAAGGCTACAACGGAGCATTTCTGCATTGCTAACCAGCACGCGTTCCTTCGCAGTGGAGAGGCTGAGGCTGTATCACCCATCATGACCAAGGACTACTTTGACCTTCCTGTTTCTGATCATTGGGACATCCTCACCACCACTCCTATCTATGTGAAGGATGGCGGCTCGCTCACCGTGGGCTTCGTTGGTTCCAAGACGGGGGCTCAGAAGGGCAAATGGCACTCCTTCGGCAATGCCACTGCTACCAGCGACAATCGCGAGGGGTGGTGGTGCGCCACAGACTTTGTGCTGAAATATCATGCCATTGATTCCGAGGACTCTTTGAATGAAGAGTTAAGAGTGAAGAGTGAAGAATCAGATAATGCTGTATATGACCTCAGTGGGCGGTACCTAAGCAAGCCACAGAAGGGCGTGAATATCGTGAACGGGAAAAAAATGGTCAGGCCTTAACTGAATGTCACCACATCTCCCTTATGTAAGGTTACACGGATAATATCGTTCGTGAAACCTTTCATTTTCTTCCCCTTCACCTTTATTACTTGTATTCCGTCTGGGATTTTAATTTTGAATTCGCCGTTGCTGGTAGCTTTCAGTTTGGCATTAAGCACTTTACCTGAAGCCCATTTGGCAGAAACCTCAGCACCTCCGCGAACGCAAAGACCCGTGAACTGTCCTTCGCTCCACGCTTTTGGAAGGGTGGGTAGGTATTCTATGTATCCTGCATGTGATTGAACCAACATTTCTGCCATACCTGCAGCCCCAGCCATATTTCCGTCTATCGCAAAGATATCCCAAGGTGCTCCTGCAATACCCTTAGGAGAGACGGTAAACAGGTTTTCGCGTGAAAGATTTCCTATGAGTTGATTGATGCTGTTATAGGCTTCCTGACTGTGACGGAGTCTGGCAAAATAGCAGATAGCCCATGCACGGCTCCACTCCACATCTTCCCATCCCTGGGCTGTAAGACGGCGTTCTAAGGTATTGTAGGCTGCCTTTGCCAGCTCGGGCGTGTTCTGTGTAGTAATCTGGTAATAGGGATAGAGTGCCAAAAGATGGCTGGTGTGCCTATGGTTTACGTTCACATCGTCGTAGTCCTCTAACCATTCACGCACTCCTCCGTATTTATTTATGCGCAATGGGGGCAGCAGGCTTAATACCTTACGCAGTGAATCAGCGAATGCAGCATCTGTATTTAAAAGTTCTGTGCTCCTGAGACAATCCTGAAATACTTCACGTGCAAGTACCAAATCCACTGTCGGCATCATACTGGCACTATGAGTTTGACCCTCATAGCCGAAAGAGTTCTCGGGTGATATGCTTGGCCCTGTTACAAAATACCCTGTGTTGGGGTCTATGCACATATAGCTTAGCAGGAACTGAGCATTTCCCTTCAAGAGGGGATAGGCTGTATGACGTAGGAAATCCAGGTCCTGAGTGTATTCCCATTGTGTCCATAAGTGAGTAGCCATCCAGCTTCCTGCTGTTGGGAACAGGCCCCATGCTATGCAGTTACAAGGGGCGGTGAAGCCCCAAATGTTTGCCGTTGTGTGTGCAGTCCAACCTTGTGCTCCATATACCGTCTTGGCTGTATTCCGACCTGCTTCTGCAAGTGATGCAATGTATGTAAAGAGCGGTTTGTTGCATTCAGCCAAATTACCTACATTGGTCAGCCAATAGTTCTGCTGGGTATTGATGTCCAGGTGATAGTCGTTGTTCCACCCCATGTTACAGGCCAGATTGTCATTAAAGAACCCCTGCAAGGCTACCGGCAAAGGTGAATCCTCCCTTGAGGAAATGATGGTCAGATATCGACCGTATTGGAAGAAAATAGCCTGCAAGTCGGCATCGTCACGTCCTTTTTTTACTGCCATCCAACGTTTGTCTGTAGGTTCTTTGGTTGCTTCTGGATTAGAGCCAAGCGTGAGGCTTACCCTCTTGAAGAGAGGTGTATAATCTGTCTCATGTTCGTTCTGAATGCTGACGAATGTCCGCGCCGAAGCCTTTTCTGTTGTTTCCCTGCAGAGATTCAGGTAATCAGGTTGCTTGTAGTCGGTTCGTAAATCGGCATATATGGTAACCTCGTTGGCATTGCGGACAGAGAGAATGCTGTCCCCAGTTGTAATTTCTCCATCCTTTGCCACTACTTTCAGTCGGACAACAAAAAGAACGCCCTTGTCTGTTCTTCCTGGCTGGGAAGCCTTTCCTGTAATGACTAATGTGTTCTGCTCTGTTCGTACAGTTGCTTCAGGGCGCAGCAGCTTGGCTCCCATATCAAAGCTGATGGCATTTTTCCGGTTTGCCGTATAGTGTGCCGCCATTACCTGCTGTGGATGGCTACAAACATATTCTCGCGTGTACCTTATGTTGTTTATGGAATAGTTCACCCTCACCTGTGCCTTCTGCAAATCCAGTTTACGCCTGTAATTGGTATATGTTGTGCCTGAAGGATGAAGGAACATTAACTCGATGTCGCCCAGTGGGACATGAGAGCCAAAGTCCTGCTCGTTGCCTATCAGATTGTTCCAGGCAATGCTGTTTCCTTCAGCAATTTTATTGGCAAAGAACATCTGTCGCAGGGAGTCCAGGCGTTCCCTTCCAAAGGGTATATTCTGGTTGGGATTCACGCTGCCACTCCACATCGAACTCTCGTTTAGGGCAATGGTTTCTGTTGTTACGCCGCCATATATCATAGCTCCCAATCTGCCGTTTCCTATGGGGAGGGCTTTCATCCATTCGTCTGCCGGAGTTTCGTACCACATATTTTGCGAGAAAGAACAAACTGATATTACAAACGACAATGTAATGAGGAGTATTTCCTGTTTCATAATGGGATATGCTTGTTAAACAAACGCAAAGATAGAGTTTTTATTGGAATATCTTGTGCGCATGGCTTAAAATAATTATTTTTGCAGCAAATAACACCTAATTTGATATGAAAACTAAAACCATTTTTTCATTATGCCTGATGGCATTTTCGATGGCAGTAAATGCCCAAAGCATTATCAGAGTGAGTACCAACCAGACAGACCTGGTCTTCCGTGTGGCAGACAATGGGCGCTTGTATCAGAACTATTTGGGCCGTCACCTTAATCATGAAAGTGACCTGAAGCACCTTCCTGATGGAACAGAGGCTTATCTGACGCATGGCATGGAAGATTACTTTGAGCCCGCGTTGGATGTCCGTCATACAGATTTCAACCCCAGCACCTTGCTTAAATATGCGCGTCATGAACAGCGTAAAGCCGGTGATGGTGCCACAGAAACTGTTATCTGGCTGAAAGACCCTGTTTTCGGGACGCAGGTAGCCATGCATTTTGTTGCATATACTCAGGAGAATATCATCAAGGCTTGGACGGAAATCACCAATACGGAAAAGAAGTCTGTCTCGCTGGTGAAGTATGCTAGCGCCATGTTGCACCTTACTGGCGGCAAGTATTTCCTGAGTGAGTTCTCTGGCAACTGGGCGGACGAGGCTCATATCACAACCACTCCGCTTAGTTTTGGCAAGAAGGTGATGGACACGAAACTGGGCACACGTGCCAATCTGTTCACACCTCCCATGTTTATACTCTCCCTTGGTGCTCCTGCCACAGAAGATGCCGGACAGGTGTTATTGGGACAGTTAGGCTGGACGGGCAACTTCCGTTTTACCTTTGAGATGGACGAGAAGGATAACCTGCGCATCATCTCAGGTATAAATCCCTATTTCTCGGAATATGAACTGAAGGCAGACGAGACCTTCCGTACGCCCGATTTCTTCTTTACGCTTAGTCAGGAAGGTTTGAGTCGTGCCAGTCGTGACTTCCATGATTGGGCTCGCAAGTATCAGTTAAAGGATGGGTCTGAGGATCGTCTGACGTTGCTCAACAACTGGGAGGCAACGTATTTCGACTTCAACCAAGATAAATTGATAGGTCTGATGGACGATGCCGTGAAATTGGGTGTAGATATGTTCTTGCTTGATGATGGCTGGTTCGGAAACAAATACCCACGTCATAGCGATACACAAGGCTTGGGCGATTGGGAAGAGACCCGCGACAAACTGCCTGGTAAGGTAAAGGCTTTGGTAGATGCAGCTAAACAGAAAGGCATCAGGTTTGGTATTTGGATTGAGCCCGAGATGGTGAATCCCAAGAGCGAGTTGTATGAGAAGCACAAGGACTGGGTCATTACGTTGCCCAACCGCGATGAATATTACTTCCGTAATCAACTGGTGCTTGACCTCAGCAATCCCAAGGTACAAGACTTTGTGTATGGCGTTGTGGATAACCTGATGACGCAATATCCTGGCATAGCCTTCTTTAAGTGGGATTGCAATTCGCCCATCACCAACATCTATTCTCCATACCTGAAGGAAAAGCAGCAGCACCTGTATGTGGATTATGTTCGCGGACTTTATAAGGTGCTTGACCGCATCAAGTCCAAATATCCCCGTCTACCCATGATGCTTTGTTCTGGTGGTTCTGGCCGAATTGATTACCAGGCTTTGAACTATTTTACCGAATTCTGGGCAAGCGACAATACAGATCCTCTGGAGCGCCTTTATATTCAGTACGCCTATTCTTATTTCTATCCTGCCAAGGCAACCTGTTGCCATGTTACCACATGGAATAGTAATACCAGCATCAAGTTCCGCACGGATGTTGCCATGATGGGAAAGATGGGCTTTGACATCAAACTCTCTGATATGAGTGCTGATGACCTGAAGTATTGCCAGCAGGCTGTCAAGAACTTCAAGCGTTTGCGTCCTGCTATCATGGAGGGCGATATGTTCCGCCTGTATTCTCCATACGATGGTCCCCATGCCGCCACGCAGTTTGTCAGCAAGGACCGCAAGCAGAGCGTGATGTTCACCTTCAATACCTATCCCCGCTACGCTGAGCGTAATGTGCCCGTTACCCTTCGCGGACTGGAGCCCAATCAGATGTATCGCATCAGGGAAATTAATATGATGCCAGGCAAGCAAAGTTGGTTACGATGTAACGATAAGGTATATAGTGGTCAGTTCTTGATGACCGTAGGTTTGGATGTTCTCACTACTCACAAACTTGAGAGTCATGTGTTAGAGATCACAGCAGAGTAGTTAATGATAATCACCTAAACTCTAACCCAAATATTATGAAAACAAGAACTTTTTTGGCATTATGTCTGATGGCATTTGCAGCCAATGCCAATGCTGCCGGCTGGCTTTTCCGCAACGGCAAGAGTAATTATCAGATAGTTGTCTTGGCAGAGGCTTCTTCGTCGGAACAAACAGCAGCGCGTGAGTTACAGCAGTATATTCAGCAAGTGAGTGGGGTAAAGTTGCCTATCACTTCCGACTTGAAGGCTAAAGGGTGCCACATCTTTGTAGGATACAACGAGAAGGTGGCCAATTTGAGTGGAGCGCGGAAGCCGGAAAAGGACGACGAGAGTTTCACCTACTGCACTATAGGGCACGACCTCTGTATCTGGGGCGGCTCGCAGCGCGGCACCATGTATGGCGTCTTCACATTCTTGGAGAGGGAGTTGGGCATTCATTGGCTTACGCCCAAGTGTACCGTGGTGCCGAAGCTCACGGAATGGAAAATGCCTAAGTTGAATCATTCCGAGTGTCCCTTCATCGGCTACCGATACAGCAATTACTTTGTGGCAAGGGTGCCCCAGTGGAGTGCCCACACGAAGGAGAACACCAAGTGGGATCCCGTACAGAACGAGTACGGCAACATGGAGGCTTACTGGGGGGCTCACACCATGGGAGAGTTTGTCCCCACCAAGGAGTTCTACCAGTCGCACCCCGAGTACTTCTGCCTGCGCGACGGCAAGCGATACAGCGGCTACGGCCAGCTTTGTCTCTCCAATCCCGAGGTGCTGGAGTTGTGTAAGACCCGGCTTTCGAACTTCATGCGTGAGCATCCGGACTATCGCATCTACAGCCTCTCGCAGAACGATAACTTCCTGTTCTGCCAGTGCGAGAAATGTGTGGCCATAGAGCAGCAGTACGGAGGACACAGCGGCATCATCGTCTGGTTTGTTAATCAGGTGGCCGATGCCGTAAGGGATGAGTTCCCCGACAAGTACGTGGGCACCTTTGCCTATCAGTATTCACGCCAGCCGCCCACCGGCATCAAGCCCCGTGAGAATGTGGTCATCCGCCTCTGTAGCATAGAGTGCTGCTTTGCCCACCCTTTGGATGCCGGCTGTCCGCAGAACGAGGCGTTCATGCGCGACCTGAAGGGTTGGGCCGAACTGGCACCGCATCTTTTCATCTGGGATTACATTGTAGATTATGCCCAGTACATGGCTCCCTGGCCCAACTTCCAGGTTTTGGGGCCCAACATTCGCGTGTTTGGCGAGAACAAGGCCATTGGCGTTTTCGAGGAAGCGCAGTATCAATCGGCAGGAGCCGAGTTCGATGAGATGAAGGCTTGGACGGTGAACCAGCTCCTCTGGAACCCCGATCAGAACGTCGATTCGCTGGTCAACATCTTTATCAGCAATTATTACGGAAAGGCCGCGCCTCGTATCATGGACTATTACCGCCTGTGCCAGAGCTTGGTGAAGCCCGATGTACATTACGGCATTTACATCCGCGAGGATCACCAGATTTATTCCGATGATTTCATCCAGCAGGCTTTCTCCCTGCTGAGCGAGGCATTGGAGGCTGCTGAGTCGGATGAGGTTCGTGAGCGTGTGGACCGTGTAAGGATGCAGCCCCTTTATCTGCACTGTATGCGCCACAAGGCAGCGTCCTTGCAGGATGGAACGTGGTCCGATCTCCTCCGCCTGATGAAGCAATACAAGGCGATGCACCGTGAGGGGCATCCACAGGACCGCTTCATCCGCGAGTTTGAAGCCGCTGCCTCGGGGCAGCAGAAATGATGTAAATAAATCTACCTCGCGTACCCTATTATAATCACCATTATTGATCTTTTCCTGTCGGTCCGACGGGCACAGTTATAGTTTTCGTTACAAAGAGACTTTTGCCATTACGGGGAAATGTGTGGAAGGGAGGCGACGTTTATAAGAACCATCAGATTCCTTTGTAAAATATCCGTACTGCAATTGTCCATAAGCGTTGATGGTGACAGTCTTGGAAGCAAAAACAAAATCGAAACGGTCTGCAGCGTGGTTAGCCTCAAGGTCGAAGTTATTCACAGTTCCGTATTCCGCGCTTGCGACAGGTGCTTTCTTATAGCAGTCAAGATAACGGCTACTCAGTTTGGTGTAAGCTGATTTCTTCTCGTTCCCGCCCAGATTGCCAATAACAAAGAAGGGTAAACCTTCAGTATTTATCTCATCAACAGCAGCAAGGATACGTGTTGCCGATGTGCTGGCATTGCTGTTATCTGTAGAGAAGCATACATTAAAAACGAAGAAGGAAGCCTCTTCCTTTTTCAGCTTTACCCAAAAGCATGTGCTGCCCTCCGGCATGTCACTGACCTGACCGCTATCTGCCAGTTCAAGAGTCTTGCTGTATAGAATATCTCTAGCAGCTTTGTATGTTGACATTCGTTGAGTTAAATTATTAATCTGAACCTGTGTTGCGGACTGCAATCCCAGTACATCGGGTTGTTCAAAATTAAACATGTCGCTGATGTAGTTTCGACGGGTTGCCCACTTGTCACCTCCATCTCCGTATTGTTTTTCCTCGTCGGTTGAGGTAACGTAAAAACTGCCTATGTAAAGGTTCTGAGCAAAAGCGCAGAACGCAACCATAGATATGATGATGAATGATATTGTCCTTTTCATTGCCATTTTTCGAATTAAGAATTAATAGAGAACTTTCTTTGCGTTTACGATGTTTACACCTTTCTGCATTTTGCTCAAGCGTTGGCCTACAAGGTTGTAAATATCATTTTTCTCTTTTATCTTTTCATTTTTAATTGTATTGATTCCATCTTCCTCGCTGATGAACAATTTGACTTCCTGCGGTGTGCCGTTGTCGGTTGTCAAAGCGGCTTCAAATGCATTTGTAACGACGTTATCGGTAGTGTATTGAAAAGCATCGCCGTTAAGCACATAACCTCCGCTATAGCTGGTCTTCTTACCGAGGGTTCCTGTCAGTATGTAATCACCATATGTAAAGGCAGTTTTGGTGGGTGGAACGGCAATGGTAACATCGGATGCTTCAACATTAAATTCGTTTCCGGTGAGGTGATATAAACCAGGTGTGTAGGCTTGAAGCGAGGCACATGGCGTAATGGTGATAACAGTGTTACTTGTTTGCTCGGGAACAACCTCATAGAACTGCAAATCCTCTGAAGATTCCACAGAGAATGGCAAGTATATGGTTCCCCACGCGTTGGCGGGTTCAAAACGATAGCTGACGTGGTCAGCAATAAACGCCACAGAAGAAGTGAAAGCATCAATGAGGGCAAGTTCGGGAAGATGACCACCCGCGTTGACATAGAAATTATAATTTGTAATATCGGAAGATGACTTCTTCTTTCCGAACGTTCCTTGGTATACGACCTTATGCTCTGGATTTCCGCCAAAGAGGGGATATGGGTCAGACAGTTCGCCTTCATTGATGTTCTGGAAGAAAATCATGTTGGAGACGCTCTTTCCTCGGTTAAGCATGGCAGTTAGTTCTCCGCGAGCTACATCGTTCAGAGTAAGCGCTGTAGCACCTTTTGCAGAGGTGGCATCTGATGCTGACCCGAAACCTGCTAACTGTTCTCCCTCCAGATAATAAATATACGAAGGAATGGCACTCATAGCCTTCACTTGTCTGCCCACAATCTGTCCTGCATATTCCTTGTTCCCGCTGACGATTCCTACGTTGGCACAATAAGAAATCTTAAAGCCATCGTGGTTTACATATCCCAGGATACCTCCTGTATTGGTGGTAGCACCATCTGAATGAACAGTTCCGTAATTGAGGCAATAAGAGATATTGTTTGCTGTTTGGTCGGCATATCCCGTAATTCCGCCTACGCTGTTGGTACCAGCATCGGAAAGTGTCCCAGTGAATGAACATCTTGTTACGGTAGAACTATTAAACAATGAACCTGCAATACCGCCCACGTGTTTGGTGTCTGCATTTGCCTTGCCAGTGTTGATATTTAAAGAAGAGTGCACATCCTTGATGGTAGAGCTGGAAGCATATCCTACAATACCATGCTCGCCAGTTCCCTCCTTAACGTTAAGTGTACCACTGAGACAGAATTCTTTGATAATAGCACCTGATGTAACACCGAATAGACCGGAATAACTCTTACCAGTATCTATGAGAAGATTCAGAATGGAATAACCTTGACCGTTAAACGTACCGGTATAGGGGTTACCACTTGTTCCTATGGGATTCCAATCAGTAACGTCGGTCATATCTATGTTATTCAACAGAACTGCCTTAGCTGCGGAGTTCTGTCCAAATATTGACAATCCATTGACAATGCTTGCAAAAGCTTTCAGTTCACGTGCTGTAGAGATCTGGTATATTCCGTTAACAATGGGTGGCTGTACGGTATCAAGGTCAGCCATATCAGGAATTCTTATGGAAAGTTTTGCTACCACGGGACTGTGGTCGGAATAAGCCCTCTGATGATAATCTGCTGTTCCTGCGGTGGAGAAGTAGCAAGGATTCAGTACACCATAATGGTTGACATCGAAGTTCTTGGTGACGAAAACGTGGTCGATACGGCGCAACTCTCCGGAAACTGTACTGTAGCTGCCTGCATTGAAACCAGGACAAGTTCCATTGGTCATGAATTTCTGCTTGGCACGATGGAAACAATCATAGAGGAATCCTGAATTGTAGAACAACTTGTATGCATCCCCTGTCTGCACAGCATTATAGTCACCTGAAATGATGACAGGGACATTCAGGGTTCCGGCAATCTCCATAATCTTTTTCCTTATCAGGTAATAAGACTGCTGACGGTTTGTCTCGTCGAGGTCCATGTGCGTGTTGAAGTAATAGATGTACGAACCTATGACTTTGTCTATGAACTTGCCCCAGGTGCAAATACGATAGTATGTGGTGGAACCACCTTTGCTGGGGAAACCCTTAGATGGACTGTCTGGGGTATCACTCAACCAGAAGTCTCCATGATCTATAAGCATCATTCTCTCCTTTTTGTAGAAAATAGCAGAATGCTCACCGTTGTCTTTTCCATCGTTTCGACCAACGCCTATTCGTCCGTAGGCTTTCAGCCCGGCGTCCAAATCTGACATCTGTCCTTTAGTGGCTTCTTGTACACCAAACAGGTCGGGCTGTTGAAAATTCACCAAATTAATGAGGTATGTTTTTCTGGTGGCCCAACCATTGCCAGCGTCTGTGTCGCCGGAATTGCTGTACCTGACGTTATAGGTGATGACGCTGAATTCCTGGGCATGTGCCGAAATGTATGTCATCAGAATAACGAAAGAAAGAAATAATTTTTGTTTCATTTGTGTTTAGGTTTTAAGGATAACTAGGTTGTGTTATTTATGTCGGTTTGCGCGCTTTCTGCGGATGTCGGCCTTCATTTTGGCCGACCCGCTTCCGTGCGCTCCTGTAATGTACTGTTTCTTTTTGGCTTTGGTTTTTACCTTGCCCTGCTCTTCTCGCTTAGGGCCCTTGCCTCCGCCTGATTTGAAAGTGATACCATTCATAATAACAGAGGCAATGTCATCGGACCCACCTCCAGCCCCTCCCGACATAGAGGGGAGATTTTCATTTTTCTTCACTTTTTTTAGTTGATAGTTGACAGTTGATTCTTTTTAGTTAACGAGTTGACAAGTTGATGAGTTGACGAGTTGGTTGTTTTCGTTTTCGTCTTTCGTTTTCAACTCTAAACTCTATACTTTCAACTCTCAACTAACCTTCCCCTTTAGGGGGACGGGGGGCTTAATGGTGGAACAGACGGACACCAGTAAAGGTCATAGCAATGCCATACTTGTCGCAAGTGTCAATAACATGGTCGTCGCGAACACTACCACCAGCCTGTGCAATGTACTGAACGCCACTCTTGTGGGCGCGTTCTACATTGTCACCGAAGGGGAAGAAAGCATCGCTTCCCAGACAAACGTTTGTATTCTTTCCAATCCATTCCTTCTTCTCCTCTCGGGTGAGTGGCTCGGGCTTCTCTGTGAAGAACTTCTGCCATTCTCCGTCGGCCAGTACATCCATATAGTCATCGCTGATGTAGATGTCAATGGTATTGTCGCGGTCGGCACGGCGGATATTGGGTAGGAAGGGCAGGTTCATTACCTTTGGGTTCTGACGCAACCACCAGATGTCGGCCTTGTTTCCTGCTAAGCGGGTACAATGGATACGACTCTGCTGACCGGCTCCGATACCAATGGCCTGGCCGTCCTTAACGTAACATACACTGTTGCTTTGGGTGTACTTTAGAGTGATGAGGGCGATAATGAGGTCGCGCTTAGCATCAGCAGGGAAGTTCTTGTTTTGGGTGGGGATGTTCTCAAAGAGAGCGGGATCATCTAACTTAACCTCGTTCCGACCCTGCTCAAAGGTAATGCCAAAGACCTGCTTGCGTTCTATGGGCTCGGGCTTGTAAGTGGGATCAATTTTGATAACGTTGTAAGTACCCTTACGCTTCTCACGCAGAATCTGCAAAGCCTCCTCGGTAAATTCAGGAGCAATCACGCCATCGCTAACTTCAGGTTTGATGAGTAAGGCTGTTGCCTTGTCGCAGCAATCGGATAGAGCAATAAAATCGCCATAACTACTCATACGGTCAGCACCACGGGCTCTGGCGTATGCACAAGCCTGGGCACTTAGCTCACCAATACTTTCAGGAACGAAATAGATGTGACGTAATGTATTGGAAAGTGGAAGACCTACGGCAGCTCCGGCAGGACTAACATGCTTGAAACTGGCAGCAGAAGGAATACCGGTAGCAGCCTTCAGTTCCTTAACCAACTGCCAAGCATTCAGGGCATCAAGGAAATTGATGTAGCCAGGACGGCCATTCAACACTTCAATGGGGAGTTCACCTGCCTCTATATAAACACGAGAAGGCTTCTGATTGGGATTGCATCCGTACTTAAGTTGTAATTCTTTCATTCTTGTATATTTTCAGTTTACTGTTTACTGTTTACTGTTTATCGTTTACTGTTTATCGTTTACTGTTTATCGTTTACTGTTTACTGTTTACCGTTGGTAACTCTTATTCTTCACTCTTTATTTTAAAATCTTTATTTTAAAAGTTGTAATATAGGAACGGGGTGATGTTACTACTGTGAAACTCTATAGCCAGTTGGACAACAAAGGCGAATGCCATTAATTTCATAAGCCAGGGAGAGTAGATGAACTTTATCATCATCCTATTATAACACCTTTCTCTTATGCATAGCAGCAGAACACAACAAGCCATCATCAGCAGCCATGCTGGACGCATTGTCCAGAAAGCAATGATGCTCTCTGGTTTGAAATGGGTATATATCTGCTTGAAAATAATTATGAGTGTTTCAATGTCCGGTGAGCGGAATACGGCCCAACTGCACACAATAAAGATGTCGGTAATGAGAATGCAAAACAGTTTTGTGAACCATGTGTCGGGAATTCTCTGAAGCAGGCATTGTATACTCTTGTGCAGCACCAGAGCCATCCCGTGCAGCAATCCCCACAAAGCAAACATGATTTTGCTTCCGTGCCAGATTCCCACCAGTAGGAAAGTAATGAGACAGTTGATGCCTGTTATGATCTTTCCGTGTTTGTTGCCTCCCAATGGGATATATACATAATCCCTGAACCAAGTGGAAAGAGAGATGTGCCATCTGTGCCAGAATTCTGTAACATTCAAACTCTGATAGGGGAAACGGAAGTTCTCCCTCAGCCGTATACCCATCAAGGCTGCCATACCAATGCTGATATCGGTATATCCTGAGAAATCAAGGTAAATCTGCATGGAGAAACCCAGCAGGCCCATGAGGTTCTCAAAGCCAGAATAGGTGAGGGGCGAATCGAAAATCCAGTTGTTGTACTGAGCAATGTAGTCGGCCACGACAGCCTTCTTGAGTATTCCCATGATGATGAGCCAAAGGCCGGAGTACATTAATCGTTCACTTATCGTTTGCTGGCGGCGAATCTGCGGAAAGAATGTCTCTGCCCGTGTGATGGGACCCGCAAAAAGGAGAGGGAAGAATGACAGATAGAAGATATATTCAAGAAAACTGACATCAAGGGTAAACTTTTTTCTGTAAACATCTACCGAGTAGCTGATAGCTTGGAAGGTATAGAACGACAAGCCAACGGGCAGTGCGATATCCACAAACGGAAAGTTGCCGGCTATGAGGTGGTTCAGGCTGGAAATAGCAAAGTTAGCATACTTGAAGTAAGTCAAGGGAGTCAAGTCCAACAAGATAATACCTATAAGGAAGGCCTTCCGCTTTGTGCCTGAGTACTGATTCATGATTTTCGTCAGCGACCACGATATGAGTGCCGTCAGCGGAAGCAACTGCATGAGCCATCCGTTGGTATAGTAGAATAGTCCCATACTTATGATGGTTACATAAAGCATCATTCCTGTCCGTGTGGAACGGCGGAGAAGGGCAAACATTATTAGGAAAATGATAAATACAGCCCAGAATGAAATGCTTGTGAACATCATAATCTTATTCTTTAACGGGTTGAAGCAGATGTAAAGGATATTTTTTAGTAGCTTTATTGGTGGGTTCCAGCATCTTTATTGGATGCTGAGCATTAGGGCTTCGCATCCATGTGGCTATGCTATCCATCCATAGACTAGCTGCACCAAAAGTAGGGTGAATGCGGTCTGAACCACGTTTAAGTGAAAGGCTTCTGCTGTCAAAGAACCTTTTTTCTCCCACACATTTCTGTATCAGGTTGTTAAGCCCCGTGTCTTCTTTCCAGGAAGGAACACCAATCCAGATGTATGGTGTGTTTCCGAAAGTACCAATAATCTTGTGTATGTATTCTTCTCTATTGGAGGGGTCTCTCAGAAATTGTTCATTTCCTCCCATGCAGACCACAAAGAAGGTTGGCTGATATTTTCGGATAAAAAAATGAAGTGTATCTGAAGTTGCCCATAACTTTGTAGTGGAATTGTACCAGATTATACCTGATAAGTTGTGCCCGTTCTCTTGAGCATAATCGGCCATACGTCGTATCAAGCCTTCTGCCATAGAATCTCCCAAAAACAAAATGTTTTGGGTTGATGTATCAGGAAAAGCCTCCTCTTCACCCTCTAAAAGAAGGGAAATGGAGTCCGAGACAACTTGTACAACCTCCTCTCCTTGGGAGGAGTTGGGGGAGGCGGTTAAAACAATTTTGCTGAGTTTCCAACCCGGAGGTGGGAGTTGGATAGGGCATAGTGCATAAGCAACCACAAAAATAAGTGGCAACGCTAATATGGCAATTACCTTAGCATACAACTTCATTGCTTTACCCTATCCTCCTAATGAGTGGAGCTGGAGGGGATTGAACCCTCGTCCAAACAGGGACGTCCTGTGCTTTCTACACGCTTATCCCAGCCTTTGTTTTTCGAGTGCAGACAAGACCTGGGCCACCAATCCGTACTTTATCCTCTAAGTTTCACCAATACCGCGAGGCCGATATAGGCTATCCCCGATTTAGCTGTGCCACTTTGCCTGGACGCTTCGGAGCAACAGCTCCAGAGTGACATCTCGTCTCAGCACCTGGTGCCGAGATAAAGCCAGAAATCTACTGTACTTCGATTAGGCAGCGAGAGCGTAGTTTCTTTCGCCAGATAATTTTTGGCAATCATTGATTAAAGAGAGCGGTCGCCAACTCTCTGCGTGCTTACACAACACCTCATCCTGCTGTCAAATCCAGTCAGCCCCGGTGTGCTTACGCTTTACAGACTGCAAAAGTAGATAAAAATATTTCGTTTTTTGTTGGGAAACAGAAAAAAAGTATGTTATTTTGCAATAATTTAACGTAATGTGCAGTTTTTATATTAAAATATAATAAAGTTATAGGCTATGACATCAAAATACGGAGTGATCTCCAAGATTCTTCTTGTTGTTTTTCTGATGACTGTTTCTTCAAGTGCTTTTGCCCAGTCAATGACGGATAATCAGGTTATCCAGTTTGTTCTGCAAGAACAACAAAAAGGTTCTGATCAACAGACCATTGTTACTAAACTTCTTCAGAAGGGTGTAACGGCAGAACAGTTAAGAAGGATTCGGAAGAAATATGAAGCTCAGAAGACCCAAATGGGAGCAGTAGACTTACAGGATCAGGATATCACTACCAACAATACTGCCAACAGAATGCGCACAAATAAGGAGAAGGCTTTGGAGAAACTGAATCAGCAGAACGGTTATATGATTCGTTCCCAGCGTGAGGAGATGGAGGAAAAGCTGAAGTCGAGAACCGACAGACAGAACGAGTTGAATGATGAAATCGGATTCATGGACATCGATTCTCTAATCTACTATCAGAATTTTTTTCGTGATGAGAGTCAGGTATTCGGACGAAATATTTTCAACAACAAGCTCCTTACTTTCGAGCCTAACCAGAATATGGCAACACCTGCCAACTATTGTCTGGGTGCCGGTGATATGGTAGTAATTGACGTATGGGGGGCAAGCCAACAGACTTTTGAAGGAACTATCTCGCCAGATGGCGTAGTGGTTATTGATGGCGTAGGTCCAATAAAACTGGCAGGCTTGACGGTTAAACAGGCAACCCAAACGGTAAAGAGCCGTTTAAGTAAATTCTATTCCGATTGCAGTTTCAGCCTTTCTGTGGGTGATACTCGCAGTATCCAAGTTCAGGTGGTGGGCGATGTGGTTATGCCGGGAACCTACACATTAAGTAGCCTAAGCAGCGCTTTTAATGCATTATACGCAGCAGGAGGTATCAATGAGATTGGAACGTTACGTGATATTAAGGTTTACAGAGGAGGTCGCCAAGTGGCAACCATTGATGTTTATGACTATCTCTTGAACGGAAATCAGAATGGTGATATCCGTTTACAGGACAATGATATTGTTCAGGTAGGTCCTTATGAATGCCTGGTGAATGTAAGAGGAAAAATCAAACGCCCCATGTTCTATGAGATGAAGCGCTCTGAGAGCGTGAAGCAGTTGCTCAGTTATGCAGGAGGCTTTTCGGGTGATGCTTATACCAAAAATGTCAGATTGAGTCGAAAATCAGGCCAAGAGTATAGCATGTATACGATAGATGAGTTCCAGATGGGCAACTTTAATGTGATGGATGGCGACTCTTTGTATGTGGACAGCGTGATAGCTCGATACAACAACATGGTAGAGGTTAGAGGTGCTGTTAAGCATGCTGGTCAGTATCAGTTGGGAGGTGAGATCCAGACAGTACGTGGATTGTTACAAGTTGCCGAAGGACTACGTGAGGATGCCTTCCGTAATCGTGCTGTCATGCACAGAGAGAAAGACGACCTTACGCTCGAAATGGTTTCTGTGGATATTGATGGTATCCTCAATGGTACTGTTGCAGATATTCCCTTAAAGAAAGGAGATGTACTTTATGTTCCCAGTCAAGTGGATATGAAAGGTGAACAAGTACTGAAGATAAGTGGAGAAGTTATTTACCCGGGTACATACCAGTATGCTGAAAATACAACAGTTGAGGACCTTATTCTGCAGGCTGGCGGCTTGACAGAAGCAGCTTCAATGGCTAAGGTGGATGTATTCCGCCGTATCAACGATATCAACTCAACCGAGAATACCGGACAAATGGCAGAGTCGTTCAGTTTTGCCATTGAAGACGGATTCCGTATTAACGAGGGTAGTTTTAAACTGCTTCCTTATGATGAAGTGGTTGTACGCCGGAGTCCATCATATAGTGAACAGAAGAACGTATCCATTACAGGTTGTGTGAATTTTGAGGGGCGATACTCAATGACCAGTAAAAATTTCCGTCTGAGCGATCTTGTCAAGGCCGCTGGAGGCGTTACCTCTTTGGCTTATACCAAGGGAGCCAGATTGAACCGTGTAATGACACCAGACGAACGTCTTCAGCGTGAAAGTTCATTGCGTGCTGCACAGATTCAGTTGTACGAAGAGTCTCTTTCGAGCGATAAGGAGTTTAATAAAGCGAATGCAGATACCCTGTTGCAGATGAAAATGGATTTGGGAACAACCTATCCTGTAGCGGTGAATCTGGAAAAGGCAATGGCTAATCCCGGTTGTCCCGAAGATATTGTGTTGCGTGAGGGCGATCAGGTGACGATACCCCAGTTCAGTAATACCGTCAAGGTAAGTGGTGAGGTTAGTTATCCCATCAGTATGAATTACAAAAAGGGTGAGCGATTGAGCTATTATATCAAACGTGCCGGCGGTTATGGCAATAGAGCCAAGAAGAACGGTGTCTATGCCATTTATATGAATGGTGCAGTACAAAAGATTAACAAAGCGGGCACCAAGAGCATAGAGCCTGGTTGCGAGATTGTTGTGCCTACCAAGAAACAAGGCAAGAAGATGAGTTCTGCCGAGATTGTTGCCCTTACCTCGGGTGCAGCATCCTTGTCCAGTGTAATCATTGCCATTATCAGCTTAATCAAAAAATAATTTTATCTCTATCCTGTTAAGATTCTATTAAAAGTAATTCGATACCCGCATGGAAGAAAAAAAATATCAGCAGCAGCAAATTATAGACCTAAAGAAAATTGTTAGTATTCTTTGGGAAAAGAAAAAAACCTTTTTAAAAGTGTGGGTGGTGACATTTATTCTTTCATGCATTTGGATATTACCACAACCAAGATATTATGTTTGTGAGGTTAAATTGGCCCCAGAGATGAATGGCGAAGATGTTGGCGGAAGTCTTTCTAGTATAGCTTCTTCATTTGGGTTTAACATTGGTGGAATGGCAGGGCAGGATGCAATTTATCCAGAACTATATCCGGAACTTTTTGAAAACCCAGAGTTCGTTGTTGGTCTTTATGGCATAAAAGTAGCCACGAAAGATGGTAATCTTGCTACAGACTACTTCACATACATGAAATCTCATCAAAAAAAGAATCCTCTTACGTATCCTTTTCTTTGGGTTAAGTCAAAAATATCTGCTTTCTTTGAGGCGGAAGATAATATCCCCAGAGGCAAAGGTTGTGACATAAATCCTTTCATGATGAATCGTAAGGATTTTCTCTTGATGCAGAAAGTAATGAAGAATATCAACTGTGCGGTGGATAGGAAGACAAGTGTCATTACTATTAATGTGAAAGATCAAGACCCTCTCGTATGTGCCACCATGGCAGATAGCGTGAAGAATCATTTGCAGGATTTTATCATACGTTATCGTACTAGCAAAGCTAGTGAAGACATTATTCATTATCAAGAGATGAGAGACAGTGCTGAGCGCGAATACGATGCTGCCATGGCATCATATAGCCGTTTCTGTGACGCGCACCAAAATGTCATTCTACAAAGTATCCAAAGTGAGCGTGACAAACTGGAAAAAGACTTGGAGCTAAAACAGAATTCTCTTGTTGCAATGGAAACCCAGTTGCAAAGTACTAAAGTCAAATTACAGGAGAAAACTCCAGCTTTTACTACTTTGAAAAGTGCAATGGTACCAGTTTTGCCAGAAGGCCCCAAAAGAATGCTTTTTGTTATTGGTATGATGATACTTGCTTTTGTTTTAACCTCTGTTTATGTTCTTCGGAAACAGCAATGAAATATCTAAGAAGGATAAGGCTCTAAGAAATATAATGTGGGCCGTCTGCGGCAAGATTGTCAGTTTGCTGGGAGTTCTTGTCGGCGCTATCATTGTTGCCAGATATCTCGGTCAGGAACAATATGGTATAATGAATTATGTGGTGAGCTATGTAGCAATATTTCAGGTGTTTGCAGATTTTGGATTAGATCTTATTCAGATACGCGAAGAGTCTAAGAATCCAAGCCTACGTAACAAAATTATCGGTACGGTATTCACCCTGAAACTCATTTTTGCAGTCATAACACTAATTGCCATTCCTATTACACTTTTCTTTTTCGAAACGAGTGCAGAGGTTAGTTGCTTTATCATGATATATGCCTTCTCTGTTGTCTTGAACACCACATGGGTCTGTCGAAACCATTTTACTTCTATTGTATGGAATGAGTATATGGTAAAGACAGAGATCTCCAGAACGCTAATCGGTATAACGGTGAAAGTGGCATTGGTATTTTTGCATATGCCCCTTATATGGTTTATTCTCTCTTTGCTCTTGGATTCATTATTGCTGGCCATGGGTTACACAATTTCGTATTCCAAAATGATTGACAGCATACGTAAGTGGTCGTTTGACAAGGAATTGGCCAAGTACTTTGTCAAACAGTCTTTTCCTTTGCTATTGTCGGGTGCGGCCATCGTCATCTATAATCGTATAGATCAGGTGATGATAGGCAATATCATAGACAAAAGTCATCTGGGAATCTATTCGGTAGCCGTCAGGTTTGTGGAACTTTTGGTATTTGTGCCGACAATCATCTCTCAAACTATTAGTCCTATGCTTGTAGAGATACATCAGAAAGACGGTCAGCAATATGAAAGGTTATCTCAGGTTTTCTTAAATATCACCGTGTCAGGGTGTTTCATATTGGCAATAGTCGTTAGCCTCTTATCATATCCTGTCGTATATCTTACTTTTGGACAGGAATACATTGGTGCTGCCTCTGTGCTGGCCATTTTATCCTTCAAGGTTATTGGTGATGCACTGTCCCAAACATCAGGACAACTCATAATTATCGAAGGTATTCATCGATATGCCTCTGTGAGGAATATTATTGGATGTGTTACATGTGTTGTTTTAAATCTGATAGTTATTAAACACTTTGGTATTCGAGGGGTGGCATATGTGGCGGTTATAACCATTTTTGTATCGGGAACATTAGCAGACTTTATCATTCCACCTTATAGAAAAATCTTCTGTAAACAGATGCAATCACTTTTTATGGGTTGGAAGGACATTATACATATAAGAACTCTACTTCAATGATTTTAAGACGCATATTTCATAGCTTGAAGGCTCGCATGCCGCTTCCTATTCAGTTTCTGTTAGAGGTACTGGGGTATTGGCGTCGTCTTTGCAAATATAACGCAAGCAGAAATACTGACAGAGATATGCAGAAGATGCAGTACACGCTTCTGAGAGAAAATCATATCATTGAAAAAGGTATGTCAATCCGCCAGACACATCATGCTTTTGGACAAGCAAAAGTGGCTGTTCTTATAAAGAGATTACGGAAGTATCAACGTCTTTACGGTCAAACAGACAGGGCGTTCTTATATTATCCAATATCAACAATCAAGGCTTATATAGACTACCAGCATAATGATAATGTAGAAATTCCCGATATCGAACATTCTTTTACTCTTCTATGTGAAGAGGCAGGGTTTTCACCTAAAGACATTGTTCTTCCTGCTGGCATAAAAAACGGAAGTGCCAGATATTTACAGGAGCAGGCAAAGTCAAATTTCAAGGATTTGCTTTACAGTCGGCACTCTATTCGTTATTTCCAAGATACTCTACCGTCACGGGCACTTATTGATGATGCGTTGTTACTTGCTTCACGCACCCCTTCAGCATGCAATCGTCAAGCATGGCATACTCATATTTATTTTGGAAACGATTCACACGAGATACTGCGTATGCAGGATGGATGCAAAGGCTTTTACAACGACATACATTGTTGCATTGTTGTTACGGCAGATATGAAAGGATTTTTGGGACACGAACCTTTCCAGTGCTATGTTGATGGCGGACTTTATGCACAAAATCTCATCAATGCTCTCCATTACGTTGGTCTTGGTTCTATCCCTTTATCTTGCGGCTTCATGAATGACAAATTGCAGAAAATACAGAATTGCTTTGGTATTCCGGAAAACGAAGTTATGATTCTTATCATTGGAGTCGGCGTCATGTGTGCAGACATGAAAATTGCGATTTCTACGCGTAAACCAATAACTCAAACAAATAAGTATCACTAAATTACATAATAAACACGTGTATTTTATTCCACTCGTATATTTCAGCGCTCTCACATATTACTTCTGGCAAAAGCACAGGGTAATAGACCTTGCTGTGTATATGTCTGGGCTCTTCGTCATCACATCATTATGTTGCGTGCTGATGGTTACTGGCGGTTATCTATCTGCTGATGGTGGCGTGTTGTTTGATGGATGGGAACCAACTTTCGGTATTGTGCCCACACTACTCTACTGTGGACTTGTTACACTTACAATCTTTCCTTTTTCATTTATTCGTCCCGAGAAATTGGAGAATATCAGCAATGTACATAGGTTTATCTTATATGGTTTTACTTTGTTCATTATTGTTCAGGGAGTTATCATGTATTACCTAGTTGGGGGCTTTATTTCAGACCTTTTAAATGGCGACTTCAAGTTCTTGAAGAATTCGTATTACTCTGGCGACATATCACCTGCGGATGCAAAGATGCTCACAATGCCTTTGCCATTTCAGATGATGTTCTTACTGAGTTTTATGACATTGTTGGCTCTTCCCCTCTTTTTTTATTATTCATGTATCGAAAAGAGAAGTTTATGGCTCACATCACCCTTATTAGCAGTATCCATCAGTCCTATTTTGCGTGGTGTTCTTATTGCTGACCGCACGGAAATAATACATTACGGCTTGATGTTCTTCTTCTGCTTAGTGTTTTTCCAGAAGTTCATAACCAAGAAAGTCCGTAATTTCTTCTTTGTCGGAAGTGTTCCAGTGATAGCCGTAGGTCTAATTTATTTTATTGCAGTTTCTGTATCAAGATTTGAAGATCAGGATGAGGGAACAGGAGGCAATATGATTGAATATGCTGGGCAATCTTATGCAAATTTCTGCTATTTCTTTGAGAATCACAATCCAGAACTTTTTTATTTAGAACGCGAACTTCCTATAACTTCTTTTTTTATCTTCAACAATCAGTATGTTGATACAAAGGGAGAACGAACAGCTAGGGAAGGTTTTTTTATTGGTGTTTTTGCATCACACATTGGATCGTGGCTTCTTGATACGGGTGTTGTGGGAGCAATATTAATAAGCTCTTTATTCGCTTTGGTATGCTGTATTGTGATAGGTAGGTACAATCGTACGGATTTTGATATTGGTGAGGTTTTTATGATATTCGCGCTTGGTGCAATACCTACATTTGGCATCTTTTACTATAGGTACTATACTGTAGCAACGGCTTTTGTCTATGTTGCTGCCATTTGTTTTTATATTCTCTCCAAATATGTTTTTGTTTTGGGGCATAATGACGTTAAAGAAACAGAAGAGGCATGAAATATTTTTTTCCAATACATCTCGATGGCGGCAATCGTGGTTGCGAAGCTATAGCTAAAGGGTCTGCTCTTCTTATAAGTGAAGATAAGGAAAATCTCTTTGGTTACTGTCGTGATGTAAAATTAGATACTCATTTGGGGGTGGATAAGTTTTTTTCTTTAATTCCTGCCAAACGAGACTCTTATGTCATTGACCGCTGCCTTGGTTTATTGAATAAAATATTTCATTCCAAGAAAACAAAAGCGTGGCGTGAGTTGTACCCTTACCGAAGTTTCCTTCGTCTTATCCACTCTGATGATGTTATGATTTCCACCGGTGGGGATATGATGTGCTATGATGACAATGTGGCAGTTTATACAAATATCTATTTACATCAGAAAGGAATTAAGACGGTCTTATGGGGCTGTTCCATGGGACCGGAGAATCTCACCTCAGCAAAACTTAAGTCGCTATTCTGCTTTTCACTTATTTATGCCCGTGAGTCACTTACATATGAATATTTCAAGCAACTCGGGTTAAAGAACATTTGCCTTTGTCCGGATCCTGCGTTTATTCTTCCTGCAGAGGAATTCCCTTTACAGGAATGTTTCAAAAAAGACAACGTGGTGGGACTTAATATAAGCAATTTTGTGGTTGGTGGAATGTCGTTAGATAGTGATTTTGGCAAGGAAATAACCGAGTTGATAGGTCATATCCTTAAAAACACGGAGCATGACATTCTTCTTGTACCTCATGTTACTTGGAACCGGGATAAAGTGAATCAAGATGACCGTCAAATGGCACGGATTATAAAAAGTCGTTTCGGAAATGACAAAAGAATAAGTATCCTTGACATTGACCACATGAACTATTGCCAGATACGCTACGTAATATCCAAATGTAAAATGTTTATTGGCGCAAGAACCCATGCCGTAATTTCCGCATATGCGATGTGTGTGCCAACAATCGCACTTGGCTATTCTATTAAATCCCGTGGTATAGCCAAGGATTTAGGGCTTGATGAAGCTCTTGTTGTTAACAGCAAGAATTTCATTAAGGGAAGTCTGCTGCAATCCTTCAACTATTTAAAAGAGCACGAAAACGAGATACGTCAACACCTCTCAGAGATTATGCCTGTTTATAAACAGCGCACTTATCTTATACGAGAGCATTTGGCACTCCTCAATACACAGTAAACAATGAGTACACCCAGAATAATTGCATTATATTTGCCACAGTTTCACCCTATACCAGAGAATGATAAATGGTGGGGACCTGGTTTCACAGAATGGACTAATGTGGTAAAGGCTAAACCTCTTTTCAAGGGACATGTTCAGCCAAAATTGCCTGCCGATTTAGGCTTTTATGACCTGCGTTTACCTGAGACACGTGAAGCACAGGCTACATTGGCTCGGGAGGCTGGTATTGAGGGATTTTGCTACTACCATTATTGGTTTGGCGGAAAACAGTTGTTAGAACGTCCTTTCAACGAGGTTTTAGCAAGTGGAAAACCGGATTATCCTTTCTGTTTATGCTGGGCAAATCATTCATGGAGTAACAAGACATGGAATAGGAAGTCTTATCTTCAGTCGAACTCTATGCTGATGGAACAGACCTATCCGGGTGAAGAAGATGACACGCAACATTTCTATTCTCTTCTTCCGGCATTCAAAGACCCTCGCTATATCACCATAGACGGGAATCCATTATTCTTTTTGTTTAATCCATGGGAGCATACTCGTGTACGGGAATGGATAAGTCTATGGAAAAAACTTGCTAAGGAGAATGGCTTGGAAGGAATCCATCTAGTGGCTATGTGTGACTCTACACTTACCTTCAAGTTGCAGGCCGATGGTACTCGAACACGTGCTGTCCCCAATCTTGACAGTAGTGCAGACCTTTTTCAATCAGTACTTGATATGGGTTTTGATGCCGTCAATTCTTTCGGACGTCGTCGGGGTGAGATGCTGTGTAGAGGTAAATATGCTGACTTGTTTAAGACAATCCTTCGCAAGTTAGGTATTCCTATGGGTGCTTCTTGTTATGACTATGCAAAGACGGTTAAGGGTTTCTTTGCTCCGGAAGACAAATGGGAAAATGTCTATCCCACCATCATGCCCAACTGGGATCGCAGTCCACGTGCCACCTCATGGGATGGTATATATGTCGGAGCTTCACCAGAGTCTTTTAAAAAGCATATTTTGCAGGCTTTAGATATTGTCCGGGGAAAAAAACAGGAACACCAGATTATTATCCTGAAGTCATGGAACGAATGGGGTGAGGGCAATTATGTTGAGCCAGACGAGCAGTTTGGACACGGATGGCTGACTGCTGTTAAAGAGGCGCTCAATGCATAAACTTGGGGGAAAAGTTGTATGGATATTAGTGTAATTATTCCAACATATAAGCCAGAAAGTTTTTTGTTTGATTGTTTATTAGCACTTGATAATCAAACACTTGACCATTCTCTCTTTGAGGTCCTCCTAATTTTGAATGGGCCAAAAGAGCCATATATGACCCAAATAGAAGATTTCATAAAGAAACGGCCAAATCTTTGCTGTAGACTTTTATACAACGATATTAATGGTGTTAGTTTAGCCAGAAACAGAGGATTAGATGAGGCAAAAGGCAAATATATCTGTTTTATCGATGATGATGATCTTGTTACGGATAGTTATCTTGAGGAATTATTGGCAATAGCAACACCTGACACAATAGCATTATCGTACGTCTGTGCCTTTGAGGACGGGAATAAGACCTTGCGCCCAATTTATATAACAGCGGATTTCAGGGAGAAAATGAGAAACGTACCCTTCTTGACTGTCCGTAGATATTTTTATGTATGCTGGGGTAAACTAATACACAGATCTGTTATAGGGAATCGCCGTTTTGATATTTCTCTCAGAAACGGTGAAGATTGTCAGTTCATGCTACTGATTTCTGATTGCATACGGAATGCCAGTTTTACAAGCGGCAATGTTAAATATATGTACAGACAGCGTCCAAATAGTGCTTTCTATGTGAATAAGTCTGTTTGGTACCATTTCTCTAATATGATTATTCGACTTTTCAAAGCCTCAAAGGTATATCTGTCTGGTCCTTGTAGGTATTCATTCCACTTTTATGTTACATATATGTTGGCTACCATAATGGGAGGAATCCGTCAGATGCTCCACAGAAAACAATAAATCTGTTAATTGATACTGTATAATCATGATGAGAGTCTTATTGCTATTTACATGTTTGTTCAGTTTAGCATTTCCTGCGAAGGCAAAATCTTGGAAGAAGGATTTTGAGAGAATATTGCAGGAAAATACGCAAAAAGGTATTATGTTTGGTCATCATGATGACACAATGTATGGATACAACTGGAGGTATGACAATAGCGATAGAAGCGACACCAAAGATGTTGTAGGTTTATATCCCGCAATGATGTCGTTTGATCTTTCCGATATTGATAAGGGTACAAGGAACCGTACGGAGTACGAAAGGATGCGTGTAGAAATACGGAAACAGCATGCACGTGGTGGCTTTGTTACTATTAGTTGGCATGCCACGAACTTAGTGACGGGTAAAAATGCATGGGATGTCTCAACCCATAATACTGTTAGAAGAGTACTTCCCCGCGGAGACAAAGCCAACGAGTTTCTTGCTTGTCTCGATACCTTGGCAGCTTTTTTTAACTCTTTGAAAGATGCCGAAGGTAAGTCAATACCTGTCATTTTCCGTCCTTGGCACGAATGTAACGGAACATGGTTCTGGTGGGGGAGTAACCAGTGTACGCCAAAGGAATATAAGGCACTTTGGAAATTGATGGTTGGGCATTTGAAGAAAAGAGGAGTCAGCAATGTCATATATGCATATTCGCCAGGGGACAACATCAAGACTGCCGCCGATTTTCTTGGACGTTATCCTGGTGATAAGATTATCTCTGTATTTGGGGTTGAAGGATATTCCATCAGGACGTCTGCTTCCACAGCAGATAGGAATAGTTTTATTGCAAGAATAAGACGATCGTTCAACGTCGTTGCACCTTTGGTAGAAAAAAGGAAAAAGATTCTAGCCTTTACAGAAACTGGCGTGAAACACAATTCAGATGCACAGTGGTGGACAAAGGCTCTCCTTCCTGCCATCGAGGGTTATCCTGTCTGCTTCCTTGTGACATGGAGGAATGCTACAAAAGACGATAATGAGTGCTATGGTATCTACAAGGGGCATCCCTCAGAGAGCGACTTTAAGCGTTTTGCTGCTGACCCACGAATAATCTTTAGGAAGTAAGAATTGGACTTTACTTCCTTCTTCCATCATTTTGTTTTTTGTTATCGTTTTCGTGCGAAGTCTGCTTAACGTTTTCGTCATCGTTTTCGTATGTGGAAATTCAGTGGGAGCAAGAAATAGCTTTAATAAAGATTTTTCTAAGTTACTATTCCTTTTCCTGAATAAAGCCGAATTGACTGATGATGTAAGAGGGAAGGAGTAAGATGTTTTTAGTGCCTTTTAGGTTATACCCAAAATGGCTCGAGCCATTTCCCCTTTTGGCTCGAACCAATGCCCTATTTGGCTCGAGCCAGCTTTTTTAGGACCTTTTGGCGACGAAAAACTTCTTGCCCTAAAAAACGTATTGGTGACCTTGATCAACAATCAACTTAAATAATTATTGCTGTCCGCTAAAATTTGAAAAGCGACAAATCAAGTGTCCGCATTGTCGATTGAAAAGAAAAATAGAAATGCAATGGAATTAAACAGCAATTCTCTTTTTCATTATTTTATTGATATAAACAAGAATTATTGTTAAAATTACTTGAGATGTAACATACATGATTAAACGGGAATATACCGATAGGGTGCTTGAGCTAAGCAAGGATAATGTAATCATGTTGGCAACATACATCTCAAGTGTGATTTTGCCAAAATATGAGAATACTTGATAGACATAATTTTGTTTCTCTGTTATTCTTTTGCTTATATATGATAGACACATTATAAATAAGGGTGCGCACATATATACAATCTCGTATTTCTCTGCTTTCTGTGTTATAAACATGTATGAAACAAATAATGCGGCAATGACGAAGAATATACTCATGATGACATAATGGTATGTCTTCCGATTACTTATGAAACATAATATTCCCAACACAAAAACCGGTATCCTGGAAAATGCTGCATCTATATTCCATCTCCAATCGGCAAGATATTGCATTGCCAAAACACAAACAAGAAGGATTGCGGGAAATACCATGCCAATCTTGCGGGTCATGCCATAGAGAATGGGAAATAGCAGATAAAGATATAAAAGAAAACTTAGGTACCACTCAAGACAAAGACCACCAACACTCCAAAAGGATAATGTTGTCAGGTTGCAAAAGGCATCATAAAAGGATAAACCGTTCTCTGTGATATATTGGTAGAAACATACATAGATTTGGAATAGCAGAAACATTGGTAATATCCGATGCAACCTTCTAGCATAAAACTCTTTTGGCGAGTTTTTCTTCCATGAGTTACATAAGCCATAACCACTTAAGAATAAAAAGATATCCACACCTATAAATCCAGGATAAAATGCCCATAACAAACGTATTTCCTTACATGTGGCAAGCAGATGGGAAAGGATTATCAGTATCATGGCAATTCCCATGAAATATTGCCGATGTGTAA
>JAFXZY010000033.1 GCA_017541025.1 Bacteroidaceae bacterium
AATACGCATTCGCCAATGCATCCCAGTTAGAGAAAGTGACCGTCCCCGAGGGTGTCACCACGATCAGCAATGCTGCATTTTTCCAATGCTACTCGCTGAAAGAAGTCAGTTTTCCTGAATCCGTCACAACTATGGAGGGAACGATTTTCACCTATTGCGAGAAACTGGAGTTCGTAATCCTACCCCCGCATATCACTAAGATTTCGATGGTTACGTTCTTCGGCTGCAAGGCACTCCGCAGCATTACCATTCCTGCAGAGGTCACTTTCATCGACTTAGCGGCCTTCTACCTGTGTGACAGCTTGAAGGAAGTCACCTGTTTAGGCACGACACCGCCGACGGCAGACCCCTCTGTTTTCGTTACGTTACAGACTAATCAGATGACCCTCTACGTACCCGACGAGTCCGTGGACCTGTACAAAGCAACCCCCGTCTGGAAGGACTTCAACGTACAGCCAATCTCCGCGAAGCAATGAACCTCGCCCATCCCCGGTCTAAAGGGCGAGAGGAAATTTTAAAAGATTAAATAAGATGAAAAAGATGATGACTTGGGTGATAGCCCTGGCCCTTTTGGGTGGAGTAACATCGTGCACATCATGTACGTGGAATAAGGATAATGTTCCATCGGTTGAGGTGAGGGAGTATATCCCCAAGGCTCCAGATTATAACGACTCGACCATGTGGGTGACTGCCGATGGCGATACTGACGGTACAGGCGCAGACGTGTTCTATGTGGTATCAACGTGGGAGGACGACTGGACAACTGAGGACGGACGTATTTGCCACTATGCCGACGTGTGGAACCCGAAGCACCGTGCCCGCATGGCTGAGTTGGAACTGAACAAGATTGCTGCCTATATGTCGCCGGGCAACCGCTTCTTTGCGCCTTTCTATCGTCATACGACTATACAGACGTTTATGACGAACAGCGAAGACACCGTGTATCAGCGCACCCGTCTGTCGATAGAGGATGTGTGCAAGGCATTCGACCACTTTCAGGCCCAACGTGACCAAAGCCGTCCGCTCATCATTGCCGGCTTCAGCCAGGGCGGTCTGTCGGTAGTGGAACTGTTGAAGCATATCAGCGACACGACCTATAGTCAACTGGCAGCTGCTTACGTCTTAGGTTACAAGGTGACAAAGGACGACATAGAGGCGTGCAGCCACATTCGACCTGCTGAGGGTGAAACCGACACAGGCGTGACCATCTGTTACAATACGGTGAAAGATGTGAAGTATGTGCTGCCCATCATTGCTGCCTCTGCTATCTGCATCAATCCCGTGAACTGGCGCACCGACGATACGCCAGCCACTCTTAAAGACACCATTACCATCACTGTCTCACCTGAACACCACGTGCTGGTGGCTACTAACTATAGCGCCTCAGAGTATCCGCCATTCCGTGGATTCCTGAACGTGGGCGACATCCATAGTTGTGAGCCGTGGCTCTACAGCGAGTGCCTGCAAAAGAATATTGGGGTACGTGCCAAAGAGTGGCGTAAAAAGAGTGCATATTAGTATCTTCGCAGCATAATAAAAAAAATTAAAACAAATGACTTATGAAAAAAATGATGAATTGGATGCTGGCCACCATCCTGATCTGCGGCGCAACAACATTCACTTCATGTACGAACGAGGATAATCCTGCAACGCCTGATCTCAACGTTGCCGAGAAGATTATAGGGAAGTGGGTAGTAACTGAGAAGAACAGCCAGCCTGCGCCGACCGATATAAAATCGATCTATACCTTTGTCTCTGCTACTCAGGCCTATATAAGCCAATCGTTCAACGCACATCCGGAAGCAGGTACTCCTTGGTTTAACCAAGCGAAAGCCGATGTCGTTATCAGTGGAAATAAAGTGACCGTTACCAGCCACTCCGACGAGTACACAACGGCTGTGGAGGAATTTACAATCACCTCCATCGACGAAAAAAAGATCACGGCGAATCGTAAAATAACTGTGACAGTTGATGGCAACGTCACACGTTCCGCTGAAGATTTCTTTTGCCTCACCAAAGTCATCTCCGACTACCGTGCTGACATCATTGGCACGTGGGAAGGTCACTGCACCAGCGAGGGTTCAGTATTTGACGACGGACAGGAGCACCGCTGGCAGTATAATGCTGACGGCACGTATGTCTATTATGTAAAGGACGGCGATGATTGGGTACCAAGCGAAAACACGCTTAACGAGTACTTCGTTGACGGCACACTGCTCTGCACCCGCTGGGTGGACAACGAGCAGGAGAACCGCGAGTGGTGGGAAATCAACATCGACGGCGACAAGATGAACTGGACCGCCCTTCGCCAGAACACCAACGGCACCACCTTCACCGCCACCTTCGAAATGAAGAAAGTGGAGTGAGTGAATACTTCTTTAACTTCATTAACTCCTTTAACTACCGACTACTTAACTACTTCAGAAAGTTGAAATATTAATTTTAAATTAAAATGTCATGAAAAAGGTTTTATTATGGTTGATGGCCGCCATCCTTATCTGCGGCACAACAGTGTTTACGGCATGCACGAACGATGATAATCCTGCTGTCGATAGTAGCAGCACTCTTGCCCTAATCGTCAAAAACGGAGACATTGAGTACTTTCAACAGATAGAAAGTGCTTTCCGTAATGCTTGTAAGGAGAATAACCTTGTGGCAGCTTACTTTGCTACTACCGATGAGAATGCCTGGCAGGAGCAGGTGGATGCCGTAAATAAACTGAGAAGCCTAAGCGGCACCAAGCTTAAAGGTATCATCTATGCTCCCTGCAAGGGTCCTAACGGCGAGTGTGCCGACGCTGCAGTGGCTGATTTGGCAAAAGATCTGGGCATCCCCGTTGTCATCCTCGACTCGAAGGTCAATGAAGGCAGCCCCTTGGTTAACTGTCCCTTCTTTGGTATTGACAACACCGCCGCTGGCAGTGCGCTGGCTCAGCAAGTTACAGCCGATAAAATCGCCAGCTTCGGCATCATCACCAGTCCTGGCGCTGAGCGTGCCAACGGCTTTATGAAACTGAAGCCCAACACTACCTTTACTGAGATACCCGAGAACTCCAGCGAACAGGTACAGGCCGCCATGGACGAGTACCAGACCTTTGTCTTCATGAATGGCTCGGCTCTTTATCCCTCTTTTTCCTTCCTGAAGGATTCAGGCAAAGAGGTCTATACCTTCGACATCTATGACTCTTTCCTCGATGAACTCATCGCTGGCAGCTCCTGGCTGAAGGGAATTATGGTTCAGAACACGTTCGAGATGACCCGCAAGGCAGTTGATGCAGTACTCACGAATGCCCAGGAGGGTGAGATGGTTCCGACCTTCTTCATGACTCAGGACAACCTTAACGATTCAAACGTGAAGCCTTTCCTGGAATTCTATAACAAGACAGTCCCAGCCCCTATCGAAAACCTCGCTGAGAAACTCATCGGCAAGTGGATGGATAGCGAAGCAGACGGGCAGCCTGCATTGACTAACGAAAAGTCGGTTGTCACCTTCATTTCGCCTACCAAGGCTATCTACAGCACGTCAAAGACCGACTATACAGAGAGTCAGCCCAAATGGTCTGTTCATCGCTTATACGATGTTAATATTTCCGGCAACATGGTTACCCTGACCGGTCATCCCGAAGGTAATCCGAAAATTACGTTGCAGGAGGAGTACTTCATTACTGCCATTACTGCTACCGAGATAGTTTGCAAGTATAAGCATACAACCTTCCATAACGGACAGTCGGAAGGCACCGTCACCGAAAAGAAGGATATCCGACTGAAGAAAATCGACGTAGATTATCGCGCTGACGTCCTTGGCATTTGGGAATGTAAGGCTATCACAGGTGGGGATACCTTCAACGATGACAATGCCCGCCTTGAGTTCAAGGCCGATGGCACATACAATTTCTACCGTAAGACCGACGGCGGGCAGTGGCAGGCTGTTACCACCCGCGAGTTCCAGGATTACTTCGTGGACGGCATGCTGTTAGGTACGCGCTGGAAGAATCAGAGCGAAGCCGAAATGCGCGAGTGGTGGGAAATTAAATCCTTTAACGGTGACAAGATGGTATGGACCGCCCTGCGCCAGAACGGCGACGGCTCTACCTTCGAGCAAATCGTGGATTGGGAGAGAGTTGAAAGTTGAAAATCAGCCTCACCCCTAACCCCTCTCCCGTGGGCGAGGGGAACTAACAAATGGGTAAATGGCTAAATGGTAAATGCCTTAATGGTTAGGGGTTGTATGATGCGCTAAAACTTGTTCCGTAAGTACGCGTTCCACATCTTCCTTCTTATCCGTAAGGCAGAGGATGAGGTTCTTGTAAACACCTCTTTCCGTTAGGTCCATCATCAATGGCCATATAGGCACTTCTCTTGTCCAGAAGTCGGTTCCAAGAAAAATCATTGGACTGGCATAACCGAAGGTCAGATAGTGATTCTGTACGGCCTCTTGGAATATCTCCTGTAATGTTCCGGCGCTGCCGGGTGTATAGATGATGCCGCCTGTGGCTATGGTTAGGATGCCGTCTTCACGAATACTGTTGTCGAAGTATTTGGCAATATGTGTGGCTAATGGCGTGGAGGGTTCGTGTCCGTAGAGCCAGGTGGGAACACCCAGACTCTGAAAATCCCTTTGTGGGAATCGGTCATGAACCCTCCATGCAGTTTCCAGCCATCCTTCGTCGGTATATCTGGGCGCTGTTGACAAAATGTGCAGAGCATCTTGCAACTCCAATTCATTCCGGCCTGCCATCCAAGCCCCTAAATGTGTAGCCTCCATAGCGCCAGGTCCTCCTCCCGTTATCATCAGGAAGCCTTTTTCTGTCAGTAGTTTGCTAAGATATGCAACCTGTCTGTAGGCGACGTCACTGCGTGAAAGGCTGTGCCCGCCCATAATACCGATAAGACGGTGCTCGTCGAAGTTTGAGAGAAAGTCATGCAGGCAATCCGAGATACTATGGTCATGTAAAGATCGTGCCAGCGTCTCTTTGAAATCAGAAGTGTATTTGCCTTTCTTCAGGAAATGGCGATACACACGTCCGTCGAAGCACATCTCGTATGAACTCTTTTTAGCCGGGGAATATCCCTCGTAGAGTTCTTCTGGTGAATAAAGGTGGTTGCGGTAACGGAATGTCTCGCCCATGTCGGGGAGGAACAGGCAGTCTTTGCTTTTCTTCTTTAACCCCATGGGCAGTTGGCAACCTATAAAGATGCAGTCCCTATAGGTGTGAGAGAGCGCCAAATCGGTTTCTGCCGTCAGGTTGACGCTTTGGAAAGCGTAACGCCTTATTTCTTCACACTCCAGGTGTAAAGTCTGGGCAACTTGCCAATCATCCTTTACTTGCTTGTAAGATTCTCTCATATACCCATGTGTTTGTGGGAGTTCCCACCTTAATTATATTAATAATCTATACAAAAATACAATTTTTAATGTTAACCTGCCAAGTATTAACTGAAAAAATTGTAATTTTACGCGGTTTAAAAACTGTAATTGACAAAATAAACATAACAAATTGCTGATATGAAGAAAATGCTATTATTGGCCTTTGCCATACTTCTACCTGTTCTTGCCAATGCACAGACACCAGGTAAGGAAGTGTTAAAGATCCGTTGGGGAACGTTTAATATCCGTTGCATCAATGGCGATGATTACAAGATTGGCTGCGGATGGGACCAGCGTAAGGAACGTGTTGCGCAGTATCTGACGGATAATGCAATAGATATTTGCGGAATGCAGGAGGTTACCAATACCCAAATGGAATATCTTTGCAAGAATCTGAAAGGCTACGGACATGTTGGCGTGGGTAGAACCGACGGAAAGAAAAAGGGTGAGGCAACACCAGTTTTCTACCGTAAGGAAAGATTCAAGGCATTGGATCAGGGTAATTTCTGGCTCTCAGAGACTCCTGATGTAATAGGTTCCAAGGGATGGGATGCCGCTTTGGAGCGTGTCGCCAGTTGGGTTAAGCTGAAGGATAAAAAGACGGGGAAGGTCTTTATGGCAGTAAATACTCATTTCGACCATGTGGGCAAAGTGGCTCGTAGAGAGAGTGCCAAGCTTATCATGCGTAAGATTCAGGAGATAGTAGGTGATAAGCCCGCTGTGGTTACTGGCGACTTTAATGTTTCAGAGCGAGATGAGGCTTACCAGACTATGGTGACAAGCGACTTTAAGATGAACGATGCCTATCACATGACGGATAATAGAACAGGTACTACTGGCACGTGGCATTCGTTCTGCCAGATTCCTCCAGAAAAGATGGAAAAGATAGATTTTATCTTTATCACCCCCAGTATCAAGGTTACACATGCTCATATCGAGAAGGAGAATAAGGACCGTCAGATCTCTGACCATAACCCTCATTATGCCGACCTCGAGCTGTAAACCTCAAAAATAAAATTCATTTTTCACTTTTCATGTACATATTATTAATTGTGAATTATGAATTGTGAATTATCTTTAGTACCTTTGCGGCGAAAAATCAATTAAAGAATAATGATATGAAAGAGGAAAAGAAGTCTAATTTCTCTATTGACTCAGTACAGGATTTGAACTCTTCAAACATTTGGTCAATGACAGCCGAGCAGATAGGCTCGATGTGGGAGAAGGAGCGCGTGGAGGAGGATTTTTCTATCGTGGAGGATAAACTGCTCAATACTATTCGTCTGGCTTTTGATGTAGTTCACTTTAATGAGGATGATGAACGAGAAGCATTGAAATACAGTAATCTGAACTGGGTGAAGTTCCACCATTGTAAACATGGTAAGGGATGTGTGGCCATTCGCAGAAAAACCATTACCCGTATTACGGATCTCAGTTATGAGAATGTAAAGCACATATCAGCTCCTGTCTTGCTTGATCTGATAGACAAGAACTTCGGTGGTGGATGGGATTCCATTTCATTGGCACTGAAGGATATCATCGAAAGTGGATTTGACATTAGTACTACTCAGTTACCTGCCAGCCGTATTCATGCTCCAGGTGGTACACTGGAGAAAAAGGTGGCTCAGGGCTATGATGTGTTGGAGATTACCAAGGGAACATGGATAGAAGCTATCTTTGCCAAGAAAAAAGACCCCGTAGAAAAGCTCAAGCTTGAGCCTATTCACAAGGAATATGATGAGGATGGTAATCCTATATATGACGATGAAGACGACAATGAGGATAATGAGGACGGCTTGGATGGAGATGATGCAGAGGACGAATCAGAGGATGATACCTTCTACAGCAGCTATTCAGAAGAGGCTGAGGTAAAAGAAGAAGATGAAGAAGGCTTCCCTTTGGAGGAGGAATAAAGCGTGATATCCTTAGAATAAATCTATTCAAAAACTCGGCTATCCTTACGGACAGTCGAGTTTTGTGTAAAAAAAAAGAGCTTTATATCGTTTATTGATACAAGCTCTTGATTTTCCAACTCACCTCTTTGAGTAGCGCCTACGGGAATCGAACCCGTGTTCCATGCGTGAGAGGCATGTGTCCTAGCCGCTAGACGAAAGCGCCATTTGCAATTTGAGAGGTTCTCTGGCGGAAGCTGGGGGATTCGAACCCCCGGTACGGTAACCCGCACGTCAGTTTAGCAAACTGGTGGTTTCAGCCACTCACCCAAACTTCCTTCCGGCATCCCGTTTCAGAACTGTCAGACAGCTCTTTTTCTCAAATGCGGTGCAAAGGTAAACGTTTTTTCTGAATCTCGCAAGCATTTCCAAATAAAATTTATATCTTTGCATAAAAATAATGATATAATGAATACAAATGTACAGCTTAAAATGCCAAAAGGGTGCCGGCTGATAGAACTGCCCTTGATTGCTGACGAACGCGGTGCACTGGCCTTTGGGGAGTGTGAGAAGCACATTCCTTTTAAGATAGAGCGTGTATTCTGGACGTATAACATCGCAGACGGACAGAGCCGTGGTAATCATGCGCACAGAACTTGTTCTATGGTGATATTCCCCTTAGGCGGCAGTTTTAAGATAAAGGTAGACGATGGGGAAGAGCAGATTGTGATAGAGATGAACGACCCACACGTGGGAATACTGATCCCACCCTTGGTGTGGTGCAAACTTTACGACTTTACACCTGAGGCTGCCTGCATGAGCCTGGCATCTGAGCTATACAGCGCTGAGGATTACATTCATGATTATAAAGAATTCCTAATGCTTGTTAAAGATTAATGCTCAATGCTCAATGTTCAATGTTCAACGTTCAATGATTAAAGCATGACAATAATACCTTACTCTATAAATAGGAAAGAAACATGGGATGTGTTTGTTGAGAGCTCCAAGAACGGAACTTTCCTACTGCAACGCAATTTTATGGACTATCACAGCGATAGGTTCTTTGACTGTTCTTTGTTGATATACGACGGCGTTTCGCCTGACGACGAGTACAAGGAGAGCCATATGACAACGAAAGACCTTGTGGCTGTGTTCCCTGCCAACTATGATGAGCGTAAGAAGTGCGTTTACTCTCATCAGGGACTTACCTACGGGGGGCTTATTGTCTTGCCCGAGGTGACTCAGATGGAGGTGTTGACAATCATGCAGGAGGTGCTATGCTATTATCGCGACTACATGCAGGCTGTTAAGGTTTACTACAAGCCTATACCTTATATTTATAGTGCATTCCCAAGCGATGAGGATTTGTATGCACTCTTCCGTGCAGGAGCTCAGTTGACAAGACGACTGGTGAGTACTGCCATCAATCAGCGTAACACACTGAAAATGCGCACCCTTCGTACACGTCAGGCCAAGAAGGCTGTGGACCACGGATGTTATCTGGACCGTGTAACAGAAACTGACGAAACAGAATTGCAGGAGTTCTGGTCATTGCTGGAGGATGTTCTGATGACGCATCATCACAGCAAACCGGTACATACCTATGATGAGATTCTGCTGCTGATGCGCCTCTTCCCAAAGAATATAAAGTTGTATGTGGTTAAGCATGAAGACCATATCGTTGCCGGTACGGTGATATTCGAAAGCAGGCAGGTGGCTCATGTTCAGTATATTGCCTCGGGCGACGAGGGTAGGGAGTTTGGTGCCATAGATCTGCTGTTCAAGCATCTGATAAACGAACGCTATAAGCAAATGGAGTATCTGGATATGGGAACCAGCAACGAGAACGATGGCAAGTTCCTGAACGAAGGTCTGATATTCCAAAAAGAGGGCTTTGGCGGAAGGGCCGTCTGTTACGATACGTACGAGGTAGACTTGCGCAACTCCCTGATTGATACCATGACGGGCAATATACGCAGTACACAAACTCAGACGGTTAAATACCTGGATCTTAAGTTGATAAACGAGAAGTTTGAACCGGAACTTAGCAGCGAGATTACTCGTGTGGTAAGGAGTGGATGGTACCTGCTGGGAAAAGAGAATGAACGTTTTGCCACACATTTCTCTGAATACTGCGGTGCTAGATACTGTGTTCCCGTAGGCAACGGCCTGGAAGCGTTATCGTTGATTCTCTTGGCATACAAAGAAATGCTTGGCTGGCAGAATGATGACGAGGTGATTGTTCCCTCAAACACTTATATCGCTACTATTCTGGCTGTTACATACGCAGGGATGAAACCCGTGCTCTGTGAACCTCGGTTAAAGGATTATCTGATAGATTCCTCTCTGATAGAATCCCTGATTACTGATAAGACACGTGCCATTCTGCCCGTACATCTGTACGGAAGGGTGTGTGATATGGATGCCATAAATGCTATTGCCAAGAAATATGGGCTGAAGGTAATAGAAGATGTGGCGCAGGCTCATGGTGTTCGTTACAAGGGGAAGGTGGCCGGTAATTTGTGCGATGCTGCAGGTATAAGTTTCTATCCCGGAAAGAACTTGGGTGCGCTGGGCGATGCTGGATGTGTTACTACTAACGATGAGGAGTTGGCTCGTATTGTACGCACTATGGCAAATTATGGTAGCGAAAAGAAATATGTGAACGAATATAAGGGCCACAACAGCCGTATGGACGAGATACAAGCCGCTGTGCTTTGCGTGAAGTTACCTATGTTGGATAGCGACAATGAACGCAGACGTGAGATAGCCCGTATATACGACGATGGTATAGAGAACCCCTTGATTACCAAACCTTTGGTGGCTGAGAATCCCGAGGAGAATGTGTACCATATTTATCCTGTTCGTTGTCCTAAGCGGGATGATTTGGTAGCTTATCTGAAACAGATGGATATCCAAACGATGATACATTATCCCATTCCCCCTCATAAGCAAAAGGCTTACAAGGAGTGGAACAAAGAGAAGTATCGCATATCAGAACGTATTCACCAAGAGATTCTATCACTACCCATCTCACCTGTGATGACAAACGAGCAGGTACAGCGTGTGATAGATGTGGTAAATACTTTTACTGCAGAGGTTTAAGAGAGTTCAACTACCGTTATACCAGCTCCGCCAAACTGTACATGCTCATCGTGTGCAGAGGATACGTTGGGAACCGTCTGAAGATATTGTCGGATAAGCTGTCGCAGAATACCATTACCTGTTCCATGCAGAATGCGTACCTGACTGGCACCAACCAGCGTGGCATCATCTATAAAATGGGTAACAGCCTGTAGGGCCTCATCACCTCTCATGCCCCTGACATCTATTTCCTGATGGAAGTGCAGATGCTTTTCACGTACCTGATTTTGCGTTTCTTTGCTGACGAAGGAAACAATCTGAACGCCGCGTTCTTCTTTTTCTTTGGGTGCTGCATGTTGCAGACGTGACAGTTCTACTCTTGTTCGTACCATACCGAAGGCAACGGATGCTTTCTGCCCGTTTATCTCCTCGATGACGCCAACCGTGGTCTGTCCCTTGAGGCGGACGGTGTCCTTAACATTGAAAGTTGAGAGGCCCCCTCCATCTCCCCCTTTGGGGGAGTGTTGAGTTGACAGTTGAGACTTATTCCCGTTCTCGTTCCCGTTCCCGTTCCCGTTCTCGTTCCCGTTTTTCTTTTTCCTTTCTTCTTTACGTTTACGGCGCTCCTGGATTTGCTGCATCTTACGCTCTATCATCTCGTCGTGCTCGTGTTGCAGTTGTTCCTCAAGACGAGCTCGGAAATCGTCTATCTCCTGACGGGCTTTGCGCGTACGGTCCTTCTCGGCCTGCGCTTCCTTAATCTCGCGGATGGTCTTTTCTACAATGGCATTGCTATCCTGAAGAATCTGTTCAGCCTGCTTCTTGGCTTCTTGGATAATCTCCATGCGTTTCTCCTTCAGTTCGGCCATTTCCTTCTCGTATCGTTCGATGGTGCTTTCCATCTGCTTCTCTTGCGAGTGGATGGTCTGTCGCTTGCCCTCCCAGTATCGTTTGTCGCGTGTGATGTCCAGCAGGTACTTGTCTGCATTCACATAATCCTTACCTACAATTTCTGTGGCATCGCTGATAACTTCCTCAGGAATACCTATCTTTCGGGCAATCTCAACAGCAAAACTACTGCCGGGGTTGCCAATCTGCAACTGGAAGAGAGCTTCCATACGATGGCGGTCATAAAGCATGGCTCCGTTTACCACGCCAGGGGTATCTTCGGCAAAATGCTTCAGGTTCTGGTAGTGGGTAGTGATAACACCGAAAGCTCCATCCTTGACGAATCGCTTCAGGACTGCCTCGGCAATAGCTCCACCGATGGTTGGCTCTGTACCGCCTCCAAACTCGTCGATGAGCAATAGGCTGTGTGGGTTACAGCTGCGCATCATATTCTTCATGTTCAGCAGATGACTGCTGTAGGTACTCAGGTCGTCCTCTATGCTCTGCTCGTCGCCGATATCTATAAAGATGTCTTTGAAGATGCCGCACTTAGAGTTCTCACCCATAGGAACGGCCAATCCGCATTGCAGCATATACTGTAAGAGACCTACTGTTTTCAGGCAAACACTCTTGCCACCAGCATTCGGACCGCTGATGACAAGGATGCGTTGTTTCTTGTTCAGTTCAATCTCAAGTGGCACAATCTTCTTTCCTTGTTTCTTCAAGGCGAGTGCAAGAAGGGGATGCCGGGCAAGGGTCCAGTCGATAAGCGGATTTTTCTCTATCTGAGGCGATACGCCGCCTATCTGTTCTGCCAGATGTGCTTTGGCACGCACAAACTCTACGTCGGCCAGAAACTCATAACCACGAGCCAATTCTGGGATATTGGGTCGGAGCAGTTCTGTAAAATCCTTCAGGATGCGTATCACCTCGCGCTTCTCCTCAGCTTCCAGCTCCCGGATGTGATTGTTTACCTCTACCACCTCGGCTGGTTCAATGAAGACAGTCTTACCTGTTGAGCTTTCATCGTGTATGATACCCTTAAGTTTACGCTTCATGGCAGGAGCGGCAGGGATGACAAGTCGTCCGTCGCGTAGGGTGGGAACAACATCCTTGTCCACCCATCCTTCAGCTTGGGCAGCCTTCAGGATTTTATTCAGGGTTCGGCTTACGCTTCCCTCGTGTTTGCGCAACTCTTGTCTGATGTTGGCCAATTCGGGCGTCGCATTGTCGCTGATACGTCCGTATCGGTCCAGAATCTGCTCGGCCCGTTTGGTGATGGAGTTGAATGTAAATACGCCTTCTGTCAGCTTGTGCAGGGCCGGGTAGAGGGGTTGTTCATCTTCCACGCCACGCAAAATGCTGATCCATGAGTGCAGAGTGCGAAGCGAGAGATATAAATTGTGGAGTTCTTTCTCGTCGAGATAAACACCTTCAATACGAATACGCTGAATGGTGGGACGGAGGTCGAAAAAGTCCTGCTCGGGCAATTCCGAGACCTCTGCCATGATACGAAGGAACTCTTGAATCTGCTGATGCAGCAGACGGATTTCATCGTGCTTAGTAAGGAATGTCATCTGTTCCACACGACTGCGTCCCAAGCTACTCAGACAATGGTTGCTAAGCAACTGACGTATTTCCGAAAAGCCTATTTTCTGCTCGAAGTGCTGTGGGTAAATCATTCCTTGTCTACTTTAGGTTCTTCTCTGGATACATAGTGTTCCACCAAGTGGGGTCGTCCTGCAACCAACGGGCAAACCATGCCATAATGCTGTCGTGCCAACGGATACGCTTGTTGTAGTCCAGAATGTGGTGGTTTTCGCCCTCAACGGTTATAAAGGCTGTTTCCTTACCCAGAATCTTCAGGGCTGTAAACATCTGAATACTCTCGTTGATGGGAACATTGGTATCTGCTCCGCCATGCATAAACAGGATAGGTGTTTTTACCTTGTCGGCATTAAAGAGCGGAGCGTGTCCGCTATACAGTTCCATATTGTTCCAAGGGTAGGAGTGAGCGGCAGAAGTTGTGCTGTACGAGTAGCCCCAGTAGCCAAAGCCCCAGTAGCTGGCAGGATTGCTGATACCTGCATGACTCATGGCAGCCGCAAAGATATCAGTCTGTGTTTGCAGATACATGGTCATGAAACCGCCGTAGCTGGCTCCCATACAACCAATTTTTTTCTCGTTCACAAAAGGATGTTCCTTACAGAACTGCTTAGTGCCCTGAATAATATCATCGGCAGTATAGTCTCCGTAGGCATTCACGTGTCGTGAAGCAAATTCCTGTCCGAAGCCGCTACAACCAGAGGGCTGAATCACATATACCACATAGCCCATTGCTGCCCACTCCTGGTAGTTGTAGTAACTGTCGAGGTAACGACCCACAGGCGAGCAACCGCCATAGTAATAGACCAGCATCGGGTATTGTTTGGTTTCGTCAAAGAAAGGAGGCAGGTAATAGCAACCATAGATGCTGTCGCCGCGTTCCGCCTTAAAATTCCAGTCTTGGCACTTACCCAGTTGAATGTCTTTCAGTCGGGTAGGGTTCAGGTCGCACAGCACCCGCTCCTTGCCCGTCTTCAAGTCACGCAGCCAGCAGCGGTCTGTGCTCATGCTGCTCTCGCCGATGTAAGCCAGGTAAGGCTTCTCCTTTGCCAGGCTGTAGCTACCATATATAAAAGGTTCCGAGAGTGGAAGTAGTTCAGCAGCTCCATTCTTAGGATCTATGCAATAGAGACTCTTCGTATCGCGGTTCTCGCAGAGGGCATATATCATCCCGTCCTGCTCCGACCATTGATAGGAAGATACCGACGGGTCAAAGTCGCGCGTCAGGCAACGAATCTCCTTTGTCTGCAGGTTTATCAGGAACAGTTCATATTCGTAGCTGCTGGGTATAACGCCCTTGGGCAAGGTATTGCCGATGCCGCCTAAAGCCTCCGGACTTCCTGTCAGGGCAATGTATTTGTCATCCGGAGAGAAAGAGTACGAGCCTATAAAGCCATCATGCTTTACCAGCGTATCCACTTTCCCCGTTACAGCATCCAGCAGCAATAGGTCGGTGAAGTTAAAGGGACGTTCCGTCAGGTCGTCTGTGTGAATGGATATAAGGTAACGACTTGCATCCTTATTGGCTGTTACATAAACATTCTTGGCACCTTTGGTGATGGGTGTGGTGATGCCAGTCTCTATATCGTATAGCGAGTAGTTTCTGCGGTTCCGCCAACCAGGCTGACGATCGTCGGGTTCCAGAATCTGATGTACATCCTTATTCTTCTCCTCAGGCACCTTCTCTTCGTAGGATACCAGAAACTTCTTCAGGTCGCGTGTCAGGTAAGCATGTCCTTTGCCGGTGTATTTACCGACAGGAGTCTTCTCGCCTGTCTTTATATCTACTGTCTCGTAGTACCAGGTGCCCTCCTTTTCGCGATAGCTACGCACATATTGGTCACCCTTTGGAAGCCAGTACAGGAAACCGTCCAAAGTGAACTCCTTTCCAGTTGTCAGGTCTATGAACGTTTCCTTGCTACCTGTTTCGCCACCCTTGTAAGTTATGCTTTTGCGAATACGGGCATACTTGGCCCCGCTGGAGAGTTCTACTGCACTGATACGTTCGCCGTGCATCATGTCAGCGTTTGTCCAGTAGCGTTTGCCTTCAGGATTGACTTCTATGGGCTGTTCGCTTTCCACACTAATGCGTAGAGTATCGGAGCCACCTTCATCTCCCTCCTTGGGTGAGTGCTTAACGAGCAGTTTAATGATAATCTCGTGTCTTCCCGGAACCAGTTCAAAGTCAGGCCCCTGCTCATTACCGTCTATATAGAGCTTATGCTTGCTCTTGCACTTCACATTCACCTTGCCTTTAGAAAACCCAGTATTCTGGAGGGTAAAGGAGGCCCTATAAAGGGCATCACCATGCCCCTCTCCAGAAGAAAGGATAAAAGGTGCTGGGGTCAGAAGTTTTCCCTCTCTTTCGGAGAGGATTGGGGTGAGGCTTTCCAGGTAGATCTCATCCAAATCAATTTTCTTTCCCTCCGCGTCCAGCGTATCCGTCATAAAAGGTTTCGGGGTAGGGTAAGGTCCAATCATGTGCAGGTTAGTAACATCAATGTTTTCAGCTGCCATCAAAGCCGGCAGAAAGAGAATGGAAATAAGTAACTTTCTCATATTTATATTTATCATTAGCTTCTCGATACGTTTTTAATGCCTTTTACGGTCTTGATTTTCTTGAGCAGTTGCTGCAGACGACTGGTATCATCAAGCATAACGGTAAGGGTGCCGGAGAAAAGACCGTCGTGACTGTCGATGCTAATGCTGCGCATCAGAATACCTTCCTTACTGATAATGCTGGTGATGTTGTTGACAATGCCCAAATCATCGTTACCTACTATACGCAGGGTGATGGGATATTGGCTGCCGCGCTTGCCGGCCCAGCGTGCCTTAACAATTCGATAGCCGAAGCGCTGACGCAGTTGGGGTGCGTTGGGGCAGTCCTCACGGTGAATCTTTATGCCGCCGCCGCTGGTGACAAAGCCAAATACATTATCGCCATACACGGGCTGACAGCAGCGGGCCATCTGAAAGTCGAGACCCTTGAGGTCCTGGTCGATAACTACTACGTCGGCCCCCTCACCGCTTCCCCTCTGAGGGAGTGCATTCTCCTGCATCACAAACTGGTCGGCACTGGTGGCGGGAGTACTTCTTTCGGACTCTCCATGGTCGTGTCGTTGCTGCTGAGCGTAGGTTTCGAGTACTGCATTCATTTCGAGCTTTCCGTCTGCCAGCGCAGCGTAGAATTCGGTAACTACACGGTAGCCGAGCTTGGTCATGGTATGCATCAGGACGGGTTCCTCGTATTCGAGCTTCTTGTTTTTCATCTTCCGCTCCAGCTCTTCTTTGGCGAGCAGGGCCTGCTTGCTTTCCATCTCCTTAAGGCTCTGACGTATCTTGTTTCGTGCCTTGCTGGTCTGTACGATGTTCAGCCAGTCTTGCTTGGGAGTCTGGTTTACGTTGGTGAGTATCTCTACCTGGTCGCCGCTCTGCAACTTCTGACGGATGGTGACATTCTTGTTTCCGATTTTGGCTCCTACACAAGAGTTGCCCACTTTGGTATGAATGCTATAGGCAAAATCCAGTACGGTAGCTCCTGCGGGCAGCTTGAAGAGGTCGCCCTTGGGCGTAAAGACAAACACCTCGTCCTCTATCAAATCCATCCGGAACTGGTCCATGAGCTGCATATCATCGTTGGTCTCCAAGGCGCCACGCACATTAGCCAGCCATTCCTCTATGCCGCTCTGTCCGCTCTTGATACCTTTATAGCGCCAGTGAGCCGCCAGTCCGTGTTCGGCAATATCATCCATGCGCTCGGTACGTATCTGTACCTCCACCCACTTCTTGTCGGGCCCCAGAACGGTTATGTGCAGACTCTCGTAGCCATTGCTCTTGGGCACGGAGAGCCAGTCGCGCATACGCTTGGGATTGCTCTGGTACATATCGGTAATGATACTGAAGACCTGCCAGCAGTCCTGCTTTTCTTTCTCGGGTTTGGAATCAAGGATGATACGGATGGCAAAGAGGTCATAAACGCCCTCGATGTCCACCTGCTGCTTTTTCATCTTCTGCCAGATGGAGTGAATGCTCTTGGTTCGACCCTTCATGTGAAATTTCAGACCGGCTGCGCGCAGTTTCTCGTCGATAGGCTTAATGAAACGTTCGATGTATGCATCACGGCTACGCTTGGTCTCGTTCAACTTCTCCTTTATATGATAGTAGGCATCGTGTTCGAGGTATTTAAGGCTGAGGTCTTCCAGCTCGCTCTTAAGCTTGTAAAGTCCTAGTTTGTGGGCGAGGGGAGCGTAGAGATAAGCTGCCTCCATAGAAACCCTTCGCTGTGCCTCGACGTAAGGCGTATCCTTAATCTTACGCATGATAAGCACGCGGTTGGCAATCATGATAAGGATAACACGCAAGTCCTCAGCAAAGGTAACTAGCAGGCTACGGAAGTTCTCGCTCTCGACAGTTGCACTCTTGGCATAGAGGTCGCGGATGCGCAGCATACCATGCAGGATGTTAGCAACGTCCTCTCCAAAATCGGCTTTTATCACTGCCACAGACGCTGCTCCGCTTAACACTACTCCGCTGAGCATAACACCCAGAATGGAAGGGCGATTCATGCCAATTTCCTCTGCCACAATCAGTGCAGTCTCACAATCGTTGATGATAGGGTTGAGGTTGAATGAATCACGTTGCAGTAAACCTTTCTCGATAGCCTCACGTATGTAGAAACGGACCTTCTGGTCATCATCGGGCAGAAGTACATCTTTTGATACCGTATAGAGCTGTTTGTATAAATCAGTAATTTGCGTTTTCTCCTCGGCAGTAAAGAATTTGTCCTGTGTCATATTTATGCGTTCTTTGTATATTTTGTACAAAGGTATGAATTTTTCTACGTTTCGTTACGATAATTGTTTTTTTTTGTTTACTTTTGTGCGCTAAAATAAAAACAATTATACATAAAAGATATGTTGTTTACGAATGAAGACAAGGAACTTCTCCAAAAGAAGGGTATAAGTGAGAGCAAAATTGAGGCACAGTTGAAGGACTTTGAACAGGGATTTCCCTTCCTGAAACTTAGGGCTGCCGCCTCGGTTGGTAACGGTATTATTGCACCCTCGAAAGAGGAGGCCGATAAATATATAAAGGTATGGAACGACTACAAGAAAGCGGGCCACAGCATAACCAAATTTGTACCTGCCAGCGGAGCAGCCAGCAGAATGTTCAAGAATATGTTTGAGTTCCTGAATGCTGACTATGACGTTCCTACAACCGACTTTGAGAAGACCTTCTTTGCCGAGATTCACAAGTTTGCCTTCTATGATGCGCTGAACGATGCCTGCTTCCTGAACGAGGGAGAAGGGGTTGATGCCTTGATTGAGGAAGGTAAATATAAGTCGGTGGTAGCCAATATGTTAAACGAGGAAGGATTGAACTACGGGCAGTTGCCTAAGGGCTTGCTGCAATTCCATAGTTATGAGGACTGCGCACGCACTCCGGTAGAGGAACACTTGGTAGAAGCTGCATTGTATGCCAGCAGCCAAGGCGAGGCCGACGTACACTTTACGGTCAGCACTGAGCATAGGGAACTCTTTCAGGATTTGATAGACCGTGTACTGCCTGATGCCAGCAATAAGTACAAAATTAATTATAAGGTAAGTATGAGCGAGCAGAAGCCCAGCACGGATACCGTAGCAGCCAATATGGATAATACACCTTTCCGTACTGAGGATGGCAAGTTGCTGTTCCGCCCGGGTGGTCATGGGGCGCTCATAGAGAACCTGAACGACTTGCAGAGCGATGTGGTATTCATTAAGAACATTGATAATGTAGTGCCCGACAGACTGAAGGAAGATACCGTCTTCTGGAAGCAGGTGATTGCCGGTGTGCTGGTGGAAGTGCAGAAGCAGACCTTTAGCTACCTGAATCTTTTGGACAGCGGCAAGTTCTCCCACGACGATCTGGAAGATATGATACGCTTTGTCCGTCATACCCTGAATACCGATGTGCCGGGTCTGAAGGACTTGAATGATGCCGAACTGCATGATTTCCTGAAGAAGAAACTGAACCGCCCCATCCGAGTGTGTGGTGTAGTAAAGAATGTAGGTGAGCCCGGTGGTGGTCCATTCCTGGCTTTCAACCCCGACGGAAGTGTTTCCTTGCAGATTCTGGAAAGCAGTCAGATAGACCAGAACAACCCTGAGTACATGAAGATGTTTACACAGGGTACACACTTCAACCCCGTGGATTTGGTTTGTGCTGTCCGTAACTACAAAGGCGAAAAATTCAATCTGCCCGACTATGTGGATCCTGCTACAGGCTTCATTTCCTACAAGAGCAAAGGCGGCAAGGAACTGAAGGCATTGGAATTGCCCGGACTTTGGAATGGTGCTATGAGTAACTGGAGCACGCTGATGGTTGAGGTTCCCCTGAGTACCTTTAATCCTGTGAAGACGGTGAATGACTTGCTGCGTCCTCAGCATCAGGGAATTTGAGGTGAGAGGTTTAGAGGTGAAAGATTAGAGGTATTGAATGAGCGAATTAGAGCAACTCCATAACGAAGAAACCAACGATACATCGTATGACCATGTCATAAAGTACACCGGAGTTTTTGGAGGTGTACAAGGCTTAAAGATGCTTGTGTCCGTTGCCAGGAACTGGCTTACGGCAAAGTTCTTGGGCCCATTTGGCGTGGGCTTGATAGATATCTACAATCGTATATCAGACTTCTTGGTTAGTGCCAGTAACTTAGGTGTTCCACTGAATGCTACACGGCGCTCAGGCGAATTATTCGAAGAAGGAACGAATGAAGAGGTAGAGCACTTTGTGATGGTGGTTAGAACCTGGGTGCTTTGGACTGCTTTTCTGGCAACACTGCTATGCTTTTGTGCATCTCCTTTTCTAAGCTATTTCTTTTTTGAACACAGATGGGATCGTTTTTATGAGGTCTTGCTGATGGTTCCTGTGGCTGTATGTTTTCTTTTGGCAGAAGGTGAATGTGCTATTCTGAAAGGTCTGAGACAGGTAAGGAAAGTTGCTATTATAGAAGGTGCTTTAGCTGTGCTTACATTACTTCTGACTATTCCCTTTTATTACTTTATGGGATTAAAAGGCGTGGCAATAGGACTTATCTGCTGTAGTTTTGCTTCCTTGGTGACACATGGTTTCTTCTCTTTCAGGCTGGTTTCCTATAAGGTGTCGCCTTTCAGCCGTAAGGTCTTTTGTGAGGGCTTACCTATGGTTAAGATAGGTATTCCTTATGTGATTGCCAATGTTTCTACTACAGCATTGTGGATGGCAATTCCTGCAATGATTCTTGATGCTAACACGTTAGGCGACGTAGGTTTCTATAATGCAGGACGAACAATGATGGTAGGATATGCTTGCATAGTGTTTGTGGCTTTAGAGGCAGACTATTTCCCCCGTCTTTCATCGGTCAATCATGATGTTGTCAGAATGAATCAGACCATTAACCAACAGGTTGATGTATGTCTGCTTGTACTTTCACCGTTATTGATATTGTTTTTGCTCTTTCTCCCAAGGTTAATACTGCTGCAATATCCTGATGATTCTTTTCTTGTTGCTTTGGATATGTCTGTATGCGCCTGTTTCTACACATTCTTTAGGTCTATGTCACTTCCTTTAGGATACAGTACCTTAGCCAAAGGGGATAGTATGGTATATTTGGCAATTGAAATAGCATCAAATCTGGTTTTCGGTATTCTTATCTGGTGCCTGTACAATGCATACGGACTGGTTGGCGTTGGTATAGCCTTTTCCGTAGGTGCTCTGTATGATGTTGTCGTTAATCTGTTAGTATGCGGATTCCGTTATAAGGTTAAGGTGTTCCGTGGCACATGGATGAGGTTTATATTCCAGTTTATATGTATGTCCGTTACATTTGTATTATGTATTACAAATAATATCGAACTCAAATACTTCTTTGGTGGGATTGCTTTTATAGTCTCGTTGTCGTTTAGTATCTTCCACTTGTCAAAGCGCAGCGATTTCCTACGCAAAGCATTACACCACTTTACCCATTCCCCAAAAGATTGTTGTTAAGACAAAAAAAGAACCCAAGAAATTCTTGAGTTCTTAAGAGGTGCCTGGCGGATTCGAACCGCCGTGCACGGTTTTGCAGACCGGTGACTAAGCCACTCATCCAAGGCACCAAATTTTTGTGATGCAAAGGTACGATGTTTATTGCAATCTACCAAATGTTGCTTCATCTTTTTTACTTTTCAGTAAAAATGTCGGGGTGACCCGACTCGAACGGGCGACCACCTGGTCCCAAACCAGGTGCGCTACCAACTGCGCTACACCCCGAATCTTTCCACGCTCTCGTGAAAAGCGATGCAAAGGTACATCTTTATTTTCAATTGTGCAAGAATCTTGCTCGTTTTTTATATTTTTTGTGATTCAAAATCATTTTCTACAAAATATAATAATGTATATTGTATTTTCTGTGTAATTTTGCATGTAAAATGATTGTAAAAATAACAAAGGAATAACATAAATCAACTTACAAATCACAAAATGAAAAAGTACAATTTTAATGCTGGTCCATCTATTCTTCCTCGTGAAGTGATGGAGGCAACCGCTGCTGCTTGCCTTGAGTTTGAAGGAAGCGGCTTGTCTTTAATGGAAACGAGTCATCGTGCAAAGAATTTCCAACCTATTGTTGATGAGGCTGTTGCTCTGTTTAAAGAGTTGTTGGATATCCCCGAGGGTTATAGCGTAATCTTCCTTGGTGGTGGTGCAAGCCTTGAGTTCTGTATGATTCCTTACAACTTCCTGGAGAAGAAAGCTGCATATCTGAATACTGGTGTTTGGGCGACCAAAGCCGAGAAGGAGGCTAAGCTGTTTGGTGAGGTTGTAGAAGTTGCTTCAAGCAAGGATAAGAACTTTACCTATATCCCCAAGAATTTTGAGATTCCTACAGATGCAGATTATCTGCATATTACCAGCAACAATACAATATATGGTACTGAATTGCGTAAGGATTTGGATTCTCCTATTCCTGTTATTGCAGATATGAGTAGTGACATCTTCTCTCGTCCTGTTGATGTTAGTAAATACGGCATGATTTATGGCGGTGCCCAAAAGAACCTTTCCATGGCAGGTGTTACTTTCGTTGTTGTGAAGGAAGATCTGTTAGGTAAAGTAAGCCGTCCCATTCCTACTATGTTGGACTATCGTACTCATATCAAGAAAGGCAGTATGTTCAATACTCCTCCAACAGTTCCTATCTATTGTGCTCTTCAGAATCTAAAGTGGATTAAGAAGCAGGGTGGTGTAGAAGCTATGGCTAAGTTGGCTCAGCAACGAGCAGAGATTGTTTATGGTGAAATCGACCGCAACAAATTGTTCGTTGGTACGGCCGAGGAGGATAGCCGTTCTCTGATGAATCTGACATTTGTCTTGAAGCCTGAATATGAGGATTTACAGGATGAGTTCATGGCCTTTGCAACAGAGAAGGGTATGGTTGGTGTGAAGGGTCATCGTGATGTTGGAGGTTTCCGTGCCAGCTGCTACAATGCAATGACCATTGAAGGTTGCCAGGCTCTGGTTGCTTGCATGAAGGAATTTGAGGCTAAACATTAATTGGTTTACTGTTTAATAGATTAAATACATGAAAGTATTAGTTGCAACAGAGAAACCATTCAGCAAGATTGCTGTAGATGGTATTAAGGCAGTAACAGATGCAGCCGGATATGAGTTGGTTTTATTAGAGAAATATACCGAGAAGAAGCAGTTCCTGGATGCTGTAGCTGATGTAGATGCATTGATTATTCGTTCCGACAAGGTTGATGCAGAGGTGTTGGATGCTGCCAAGAATTTGAAAATCGTGGTTCGTGCAGGTGCCGGTTATGACAATATCGACCTTGCAGCTGCTACTGCTCACAATGTAGTAGCCATGAATACACCCGGCCAGAATGCTAACAGCGTAGCCGAACTGGTATTTGGTCTTCTGGTTTATGGCGTTCGTAACTTCTTTAACGGAACCAGTGGTACTGAGTTGCTGGGTAAGAAGTTGGGTATCTTGGCATTTGGCAATGTAGGCAGGAATGTGGCACGTGTAGCTAAAGGCTTCGGCATGGAGGTTGTTGCATACGATGCATTCTGCCCTGCAGAGGCTATTGAGGCTGCTGGTGTTAAGGCTGCCAAGAATCAGGAAGAACTCTTTGAAACTTGTGACATTGTTTCTCTTCACATTCCCGCAACCCCAGAGACCAAGCAGAGCATTAACTATGATTTGGTGGGTAAACTGAAGAAGGGTGGTATTCTTGTGAATACAGCCCGTAAGGAAGTTATTGATGAAGCAGGTCTTATCAAGTTGATGGAGGAACGTACCGACTTGAAGTATCTGACAGACATCAAACCCGATGCAGATGCTGAGTTTGCTGAGAAGTTTGCCGGCAGATACTTTGCAACTCCCAAGAAGATGGGTGCTCAGACAGCAGAGGCTAATGTCAATGCCGGTATTGCAGCAGCTAATCAGATTGTAGGTTTCCTGCGTGACGGTATAACTAAATTTAAAGTCAATTAATAATGGCAATTATTAAACCATTTAAGGGATTACGTCCTCCAAAGAATCTTGTGGAGCAGGTAGAGAGTAGACCATACGATGTACTTGACTCTGAGGAAGCACGCCAAGAAGCGGGTGACAACGAGAAGTCGCTCTACCACATCATAAAGCCGGAAATCGACTTCCCAGTCGGCACCAGTGAATATGATGAGCGTGTTTATGCCCGTGCTGCAGAAAACTTTGCCAAGTTCCAGAAGGAAGGTTGGCTTGTTCAGGACGATCAGGAGATGTACTACATCTATGCGCAAACCATGAATGGTAAGACGCAGTACGGATTGGTTGTCGCTGCTGCTGTAGAGGATTATATGAACGGTGTTATCAAGAAGCATGAGTTGACACGTCGTGACAAAGAGGAAGACCGTATGCGTCACGTCCGTGTTAACGATGCTAACTTGGAGCCTGTCTTTTTTGCTTATCCTGATAATGCTACGCTTGATGCTCTGATTAAGCGTATTACAGAGGGTAAGGCAGAATATGACTTCATTGCTCCTATTGATGGCTTCCGCCACCAGTTCTGGTTGGTAAAGGATGCTGCTGACATCGAAACAATAACAGACGCTTTTGCTAAGATTCCTTACTTGTACATAGCAGACGGACATCACAGAAGTGCTGCTGCAGCTCTTGTTGGAGCAGAGAAGGCAAAGAACAATCCCAATCATAAGGGCGATGAGGAGTACAATTACTTTATGGCCGTATGTTTCCAAGCTAGTCAGCTTACCATCCTTGACTACAACCGAGTTGTCAAGGATTTAAATGGGATGACCGAGGAGCAATTCCTTGCAGCATTGGCAGAGAACTTTACTGTTACTTGTCAGGGTACAGAGCCATATCGTGCTAAACATCTGCATGAGTTCAGCCTATACCTTGGTGGCAAATGGTACAGTTTGGACTTGAAGGCTGGACTATGCGACGAGAGTGATCCCATTGGAAGTCTGGATGTAAGCATTAGCAGTAACTTGATTCTTGACAAACTGCTTGGAATTAAGGATTTGAGAAGTGACAAGCGTATTGATTTCGTAGGAGGTCTGCGTGGTTTGGAAGAGTTGAAGCGACGTGTTGACTCAGGCGAGATGAAACTTGCCCTTGCACTCTTCCCTGTATCTATGCAGCAAATCATGAACATTGCTGACAGCGGTAACATTATGCCCCCCAAGGCTACATGGTTTGAACCCAAGTTGCGCAGTGGTTTGGTTGTTCACAAACTTTCATGATTGACGAATTTAAAACCATAAAAGATAAAAGCGAAGGGACTTATTCCGAACTTAGGAGTAAGTTCCTCGCTTTTGCTCATCATGTTACTTCCGTTGATGATGCAATGGCCTTGGTGGAACAATACCAGAAGAAATACTATGATGCACGCCACGTTTGCTGGGCATATATGATAGGTCCTGAACGGGAGACGTTCAGAAGCAATGATAATGGAGAACCCAGTGGAACGGCAGGAAAGCCGATACTTGGTCAAATAAACAGTAACGGTCTTACGGACATCATAATCCTGGTGGTTCGTTATTTCGGAGGTGTAAAATTAGGAACCAGCGGTTTGATTGTAGCCTATAAAACGGCAGCTGCAGAAGCTATTGCTAATGCTGAGATTGAAACACGTACGGTAGATGAGGAGTACACTTTCAGTTTTGAATATCCTCTTATGAATAGCATTATGAAGGTGGCTCGCGATATGGATGCTCGTATCATAAATCAGTCATACGACATGGATTGTCAGATGACACTTTCCATCAGAAGAGGCAAGATGCAGGAATTGCAGGAGAAAATCCAGAAGGCACTTTCTCCATTTTAAAACTCTATAACTTTATAAACTTCTTCACAGCGGCCGCCACACCGTCTTCCTCGTTACTTAGAGTAATGTAGTCGGCAGCCTCTTTCACTACGTCCTGCGCATTAGACATGGCTATACCAAGGCCAGCAAATTCTATCATACTTAGGTCGTTATATCCATCGCCGCAAACCATTAGTTCTTCTTTCTTTAGGCCTAAATAGTTCAGAAGGTATTCCAAACGGTTTGCTTTGTCTATACCTAAGGGTAATATTTCTAAGAAGAAAGGTTCGCTGCGGTAGATACTCATCTTCCCCTCATAATACCTGACAAGTTCCTGTTCCAGAACTGCAAGTTTTTCCTCATTTCCAACAATAAGGCATTTGGGTTCAGGAAAGTTTATTTCATCAAGGAAACTGTTCAGTTTCTTGAGTTTCATCTTGTTTAATTGTGCCGCATAGCGTACATATTCGTTTTCAATATCTTCACACGCTATACAGTCGTCCAGATAACTGAGGATTTTAAAATCTTGAGTATTTCCTACCTCATACAGATGTTTGTAGACAGATGTGTCAAGTACCTTTTGGTAAATAGGTTCTCCTGTTGCACAATCTATGATAAGTCCACCATTAAAGGCAAAGACATATCCGCCATATTCTTTCAGATGCAACTGCTCTGCCAAAGGCATCACACCTGGAGTAGGGCGTCCGCTGGCAAGTACCAATCGAATCCCTTTCTGCTGTACTTTTATTAATACATCTAAGGTGTGGGGTGTAATCTCTTTCTTGCTGTTGGTAAGTGTTCCGTCTAAGTCGAGTGCAAGAATTTTGTACATTATTATTTTAGGGGATATGTCTGTTATTCTTCTTCTGTATTTGCTTTGCGTAGAATGAGGGTGGTGGCACCAATGGTAATAATAGATGCATCTTCAAGATAGATGCGATCCTGGTCGCGCAGAATCTCATTCATATAGAACGTTCCAGTATTACTGGGAGCATCGCGCAGAATATACTGCAACTCACCCTTTTTGCTGCGTTGCACTCTAATGATACAATGTCTGGTATCTATGCTGGGATCTACAGTCTCAATAGGTTTGTTAATGGTAGAGCCTTTAACATACCGACCAAACACGTTGTCTCCCATTTCCAGCGGGATAACCTGCTTATAGTGGAAAACATTCTCCACCACAACTATGCTGCCAAGTTCCTGACTGTGTTCCTGTTCGTCAAGGTTCTCGTTCTTACGTGTTTCTTTAACCTTGCTGGTACCTATGCGAATACCAAACTGACGATTGCATTCGGGGCATACAAATACCAATTGCTGTCCCTCTTCGTATTGTTTCTCGTCAAAGGTGATGTAATTGTCGCACTTGGGGCAACGTACTCTTTTCATTCGTGAAGGATTGTTATTTTTTCTCCATTATCCATGCGTTGGAGAACTCTTTGCTAATGCTGCGCAATGAGCGAACTTCTGTTAATGCATCTTCTTTAGAAGTGAACCCTGGTATCAATACCCTAAGGAATTTTCCTGAATTGTCGACCACGGCTTTAATTCCTCTCTCATTTAGATTCTGGCAATAAGACTCTGCATTCTGAAGGGGAACACCGCAACACAAGACCACAGAATATGTGGGTTGTGGCTTTATTTCTTCTGCCTGTAACTCCATTGTAGATATTTCATCAGCAGGTATACTTGTTTCCTCTACTTTTTCTTGAGTTTGAACAGGTTTTTCCTTAGGTTCAGAAATCAGTTTAGAGGGGAAATAGAACTCTGATTGAATACCTATTTGCTGAATATCGGCATTTTCGGAAACTGGGGTGCTGAAAGCAAAGAACAAGACAATGGCCGCTGCAACAGAGGCTGCATAGTGAAGCAGGTGTCTGTTAATACTGATGGTAACGTGTTTGGCATCAGAATGGACGGTTCTTATCTTCTTTTTCGGATTACAAGTAGGTAGGATTTCCTTTGTGGGGTGGACATGAATAGCATCCAATCCATAAAGCCATGGTGAGGCCACACCAGCCTGACATGGTATGAACTGCATTTTTCCCGTAGTTTCCTCTTGTATAAATTCACCGATGCTACCCAACTCGTAGTTTCCATATTCTGCCAGTTCCTGTTGTATGTTTTCTGCAAACTCCAGTGTTACTATGTAAGCCTCTTCTGTAGAGATTTGATAGTTGGCAGATATTGTCTCAACAAAGCTTGTGTCGGTTTCATCCACATCAAGTGTGAATGTCAAAGCTCTATAGGGAGGTAGAAGTATTTCTTCTTCCTCAATCCATTTGCTGGGAACGTATATAGCCTTAAACGTACCCAGACGAGGTACCACAACTGTATCGTGGTACAACAATTGATATTCTATATGCTTTGACAAATTAATCACGATGCAAAAGTACGGCTTTTATTTCTCTTGCCCAAGAAAAAGAGAAAATACTTATTAACAATGATGTTAATAACTTTTCTTATTCGTCAGTCTCTTTTTCAGACTTAATCTGCTCATCAACTTCTGCACTGCGCTTGTAACGCTTGTTCAGACCCTTTACAATGTCTTGTGTAATGTCATACTTGGGATTTGCAATCAGCAGGTTGTCACCAGCCTTTACCATTACATAGTCATATTTCTTAGTCTTGTTGTAACGCTTCAGGAAAGACTGGATGCTGTCTCTTGCTTCAGTATTGATGCGAGCCTGTTCTTCGTTGAATTCTGCGTTCAAGCGGTCTGCCAACTGTGCTAATTCCTGCTGCTCACGCTGAATGCCTGATTGAGCACGTTCCAATTCGTCGCGGGTAGTAAAACCATTACTTTCATACTTCTTCTGTACGGCAGCAGCGTGACTTTCCAGTGCACGCTGTTTCTTAGCCAGTGTGTTCTGTATGTTGTTTCCCTTACGTGTTAGAACCTCGCTGTAATCCTTGTACAGTTGGTATTGGTTCATCAGTGTATCTAACTCTACGTACGCAATTTTAATAGTTGAAGACTGAACATCTTCCTGTTCTGTTGCCTCATCATTATCTTCGGCAGCCTTGTTACAACTTGTTATTGCCATTCCCAAAGACATCGCGAAGATGCCAAGCAAATACTTTTTCATATACCTTATTTTATATATAATTTATACTCTTTCTTTTACTTTGTGCGGGTTCTCACGTCTCATCATTCTGTCCATGCTCTGAACGCAGTGTATGCCGCGCTTTTTCATTTCCCTATTATCGCTAATATGCATGCTTGTAAACTTCCCGTTAGGCTTTACAATCAATTTTATACACAAAAGTGCTATTGATATTGCAACAATTCCTGAGGTTATTAATGCTACTTTCAACATATTTTGCTATATTTGCAACTGCAAAGGTATAGAAAATGATAAAATAAACCAAATATTATGACTGAAATTGAGTTAAAACCTAAGTGTGTGTTTGATTGTTTTGCTAAAGTGAATGCAGTTCCTCGTCCATCAAAAAAAGAAGAACAGATGATTTCTTTTCTTGTGGACTTCGGCAAGCAGCTTGGTTTAGAGACAGAATGTGATAAGGTGGGTAATGTTATTATACGCAAACCCGCTACTCCAGGAATGGAGAACCGTAAGATTTTGATTCTTCAGAGCCACATGGATATGGTGTGTGAGAAGAATAATAATGTAGAGTTTGATTTTGCCAAGGATGCCATTCAAACCTACATAGACGGTGAATGGCTGAAGGCTAAGGGAACAACCCTTGGCGCCGATGATGGTATTGGCGTTGCCATGCAGATGGCTCTTCTTGAGAGTAGCGACATAGAGCATGGTCCATTAGAGTGCGTATTCACTCGTGATGAGGAAACAGGTCTTACCGGTGCCTTCGGTATGGAAGGCGACTTTATGAAAGGCCGTATGATGGTTAACCTTGATAGCGAAGACGAGGGCCAGATATTTGTCTCTTGTGCTGGTGGTTGCCGTACTTTTGTGAAGATGCCATATACCCCTGAAGCATTACCTCAGAATTTCTTTACTTTCTCGCTGTGTATTAAGGGATTAACAGGTGGCCATAGTGGTGACGATATTGTAAAGATGCGTGCGAATGCCAACAAGCTCTTGGCACGTTTCCTGTATCTTAGCCTGAAGAAGTACGACCTTCGTTTGGTTGATATTCAGGCAGGAGGTTTGCACAATGCCATCCCTCGTGAAGCAACTTGTGTATGCGCCATTCCTATGAAGGATAAGGAACAGATTCGTGTTGATTGGAATTTGTTCGCTGCCGATGTCGAAGAAGAATATAGCGTTACTGAAAAGAATATGGAGTTCCTCCTTTCTTCCGAGGAACCCGCTACGGAAGCTGTCGATAAGGCTACTGGCATCAAACTTATTACAGCACTACAGGCTGTTGATAATGGCGTATTTGCAATGTGTCAGGATATTGACCTTGTCGAAACCAGTAGCAATCTTGCCAGCATTCGTTTGAAACCTGAGACCAAGACCATAGAGGTCAACAGTTCACAGCGAAGTAGCATATACAGCGCTCGTGTTAATATGGCCAACACCTTTGCTGCTGTCTTCGAGTTGGCTGGTGCTGAGGTTGAGATAGGCGAGGGCTACCCAGGTTGGAAGATGAATCCCAATAGCGAGATTCTTCGTATTTCTGTTGAGCAGTACCGCAAGGTAATGAAAAAAGATCCATTGGTGTTGGGTATTCATGCAGGATTGGAATGTGGACTCTTCAGCGAGAAGTTCCCTGGCATGGATATGGTAAGTGTCGGCCCCACTTTACGTGGTGTTCACAGTCCCGATGAGAAGTTGCTTATTCCTACTGTTCAGATGGTTTGGGATTGGCTGATTGAAGTACTAAAGAATATTCCTGCCGAGAAATAAGTCAGTAATGAAGAATAAACTTTTATACATTATTATATTTGTATTGTCGGGCATGTTTATAGCGTGCTCCAATTACGATTCTTTCTCGGACAATCCTTCTTTTCGGTTGACATTCTCTGCAGATACGGTTCGCTTCGATACACTTGTATCCACCATTTCCAGTCCGACAAAGACACTCTATGTCTTCAATACGAATGCCGACGGCTTACGTGTTTCTAATATCCGTCTGCAGAATGGTGCCGGGAGTCTTTTCCGTGTAAATGTTGACGGCGAATATCTGGCAAATGGCTCAGGCAACGATTATCTTATCCGTAAGAATGATAGCATTATTGTTCGCATAGAGGTTACTATGCCAGAGAGTGGAACGTCCGATACAGTTACTTATTCCGACGAGTTACTGTTCAACCTCGAGAATGGTGTCCAGCAACGTGTCCTGCTTACGGCAGGTTCCGTAGATGCTTATATCATCCATGGTATGTTTATTCAGTCGGATTCCACACTTTATACCGATAAGCCATATCTTATCTATGATTCTCTGGTGATAGCAAAGGATGCCCAACTCAACTTGCTTCCAGGTACTAAACTGTTGATGCATGATAGCACAGCTGTTGATATCTATGGCCGCATCAATTCGCAGGGAACCATCGAGCGACCTGTTATATTCCGTGGAGCACGTACCGACCGCATGTTCGATTATCTCTTCTATGATAATACACCCAGCCGTTGGAAGGGTATAAACATCCATACGGGCAGTTATGGCAATACATTTGTTAATACCGACCTTCACAGCGGTCGTTGGGGCATCCAGGTAGATAGTACATCGCTTGATGATGTTGCCCTTACTATGCAGAATTGTATAATCCATAATGTAGGTGGTGACGGTTTGAATCTAAATAACTGCAGTGCAGAGATTCTGAATACACAAATCAGCAATACGCTGGGTGATTGTGTGAGTGTTTATGGTGGGGCTTATATCTTCCGCCATTGCACCATAGCTCAGTATTACCCGTTGAGTTACGATAGGGGAGATGCCCTTTATGTAGCTAACGTTGATTTTAACGGATTTCATCATGAACTCAGATATATTCATGTGCTGAATAGTGTCATAATGGGATATGCAGATGACGTTATCATGGGTAATATGTCTCCGGAATATGAGGATTCAGAGAACTATTACTTCCGAAATTGCTTCCTGCGTACTGTGGGTGAGAACGACGATAAACATTTCTTCAGTTGTAAGTTCGACAATGAAAAGATGGAGCTTCAGGGTGAGAAGAATTTCATGGTTTTTGATACGCATAACTTCATCTATGATTTCACACCCGATTCTCTGAGTGAGATTCGCAATATGGCAGACCCTCTTCTCATGAATGGTTTGGTTTCAGACCGCTTGGGACGTAGTCGTACTTCAGACGAAGCTCCCGATGCCGGTTGTTACGAATATATAATGCCAAAGAAAGAATGAAGATAGTCCTCGCTGTTGTAGGTAAGACCACCGATAAGCATTTCATTGCCAGCATCGATGAGTATGTCCAGCGCATTAATCATTATGTGCCATTCTCTATAGATGTTATTCCAGAACTTAAAGGTACTAAGAACCTCAGCGAAAAGGAACAGAAGGATAGGGAAGGGGAGTTGATTCTCAAGTCATTTCAGTCTGGCGATTACATAGTATTACTCGATGAACACGGACGGGAATGCCGCAGTATAGAGTTTGCACAATGGATACAGAAGAAGATGGCTGCCGGTCCAAAACGTCTTGTTTTTGTGGTGGGAGGACCATATGGTTTCTCCGAAGCGGTATATGCCACAGCAAAGGAGAAAGTGTCCCTCTCGCAGATGACGCTAAGCCACCAGATGATTCGTCTCCTTTTCGTGGAGCAGATTTACAGGGCCTTGACCATTCTCAACGGAGAGCCTTATCATCACGAGTAATGGCCCCTTTCCCCGCTCCCCCAAAGGGGAGGGAGAGTTGATAGTTTAGAGATTAAAGATTAAAGTTATCGTTCACGTTATTCGAATTTTCAATTTTCAAAAATATAAAATGTTAAGTGTAGAAGAATTAAACGACAAGCTCATCGACCTCTCTTTTGCAGAGGATATAGGCGATGGCGATCATACCACCCTGTGCTGTATCCCTGAAACAGAGATGGGTGAAAGTAAACTTCTTATAAAAGAAGAGGGTATTTTTGCTGGTGTTGAGATAGCCAAGCAGGTGTTTCATCGTTTTGATCCCACCATGCAGGTGGAGGTTTATATTCAGGATGGCGCCCACGTGAAGCCTGGCGACATTGTTATGAGTGTAAAAGGCAAGGTGCAGAGCCTTCTCCAGACCGAACGACTTATGCTGAACATTCTACAGCGTATGAGTGGTATTGCCACTATGACACACAAATACCAGCAGGCACTCATCGATGCAGGTACAAAGACTCGCGTGCTGGATACCCGTAAGACAACACCTGGAATGCGTATGCTCGAGAAGGAAGCAGTTAAGATTGGTGGCGGTCTGAACCATCGTATCGGCCTTTTCGACATGATTCTGCTCAAGGATAACCACATCGATTTCTGTGGTGGTGTTCATAATGCCATTTCACGTGCCAAGCAGTATTGCAAGGAGAAAGGTAAGAACCTGAAGATAGAATGCGAGGTTCGTAACTGGAAGGAACTTGACGAGGCTCTTGCCGAAGGATGCGACCGCATAATGTTCGATAACTTTACGCCTGAGGATACCAAGAAGGCTGTAGAGATTGTTGCAGGCCGTTGCGAGACGGAATCCAGCGGTGGAATTACCTTCGACAATATGATTCCTTATGCCAAGGCAGGTGTCGATTTCATTTCCTTCGGTGCGCTCACACACAGCGTAAAGGGCTTGGATATGAGTTTCAAAGCAGCAGGTTCAGACAAGTTAAAGATATAGTTCAGAATTAGTTTTTATAGTTTAGAGAGGAAAAGAATATGAACAGATTGAAATTCCTGTTATTAACTGCCTTATTCCTCCTCCTCGGGGGAGGTCAGGAGGGGGCTTCTGCATGTACAAATTTAATTGTCGGCAAGAAAGCCAGCAAGGACGGTAGCGTAATTATCTCATACAGTTGTGATGATTACGGAGCATACGGTTTTATGAACTTCCTTCCCGGCGGCAAGCATAAGAAGGGCGAAATGCGTGCGCTGTATCATTATGAGACCAACAACTACTTGGGTGAAATCCCTGAGGCAGAAGAGACTTTTACCGTTGTAGGTTTGATGAATGAGTACCAACTCAGCATTCACGAAACTACCTATGGAGGTCGTGAGGAACTCTGCGATACACTTACCGGTATGTTCGATTATGGTAGCCTGATGTACGTCACCTTGCAACGTGCCAAGACAGCCCGTGAGGCCATTTCCATTATGACCAAACTGGTAGAAGACTATGGTTATGGCAGCGAAGGCGAAAGTTTCTCCATTGCCGATCCCAACGAAGTTTGGATTATGGATATGATAGGCAAGGGACCAGGTCGTAAAGGTGCTGTATGGGTAGCTGTTCGCATCCCCGACGATTGTATCAGCGGTCATGCTAATCAGAGTCGTATCCGTCAGTTCCCCCTCAAGGATAAGCAGAACTGCCTTTATAGCAAGGATGTTATTTCATTTGCCCGCGAAAAGGGGTTTTTCGATGGAAAGGATGTTGATTTCTCCTTTGCAGATGCGTATGCACCTGCTGATTTTGGAGCCTTGCGTTTCTGTGAGGCGCGTATTTGGAGCTACTTCAACCGTTGGGCTGCAGAAGACATGAAGCCATATCTTCCTTATGCTATGGGTGATCCCAAAGCTGCTGTCATGCCCCTCTATGTAAAGCCAAAATCGCCCCTTAGTGTGCAAGATGTTAAGGATATGATGCGTGATCACTATGAAGGTACGCCTATGGCTGTTCAGAACGATTTAGGCATGGGACCATGGGAAATGCCTTATCGCCCTACACCATTACGCTTTAAGGTTGATGGAAAGGATTACTTCAACGAACGTCCCATAAGCACCCAGCAGACTGCCAATGTATATGTTTCACAGATGCGTTCTTGGTTGCCCAATTATATTGGAGGTGTAGTTTGGTGGGGTAACGATGATGCCAATATGGTGCCTTTCACACCTGTATATTGTGGTGTAGAGAGCGTTCCCGAGTGCTATTCAGGTCATACGGCAGATACTTTCCACTTCTCCACACGTTCCGCTTACTGGGTACAGAACTGGGTCAGCAACATGACGTATCTCCGTTATGCTGTAATTTTCCCTGAGGTACAGGCTGTTCGTGATCGTTTGGAGGCTGATTACAACTCCCTGCAGGAAGAGACAGAGAAGAAAGCAGCTGCAATGTCAGAGGCTGAGGCCCGAAAGTTCCTTACTGCCTATTCTCATCGCACGGCTCAGGCAATGATGGATGAGTGGAACCAATTGGCCCAAACCATCATTGTCAAGTATAACGACATGGCCATAAAACAGCAAGATGCCAATGGTCAGTACTTGAAGACTCCTGGTGGCAACCAGCGCCCTGTTAAGCGTCCAGGCTATCCTGAACTTTATAAGAAAAAAATTATTCAGGAAACTGGCGACCGATATTTGGTGAAGTAAAAAAGATAATCACTTTATGTCTGGTTTTAATATAGAAGTGGGGTAACCTTTTGGTTACCTCATTTTTTTATATTAATTTTGCAGCATGCAAGCTGATATAATTACCATATTGGGTCCTACGGCATCAGGAAAGACAACTTTGGCTGCACATTTGGCAGCTAAGTTGGGGAATGCAGAGATTATAAGTGCTGACAGTAGGCAGGTTTACAAGGGGATGGATATTGGTACGGGAAAAGACCTAGCAGATTATACGGTTTCCCCACAGTCAACAGTCAACAGTCAACAGTCAACTATCAAAGTTCCTTACCATCTGATAGATATTGCAGAAGCTGGAGAAAAATATAACCTTTTCCAATACCAGCAGGACTTCTGGCATACATATTATAATATAATAGGTAGGGGTAAGTTGCCCATTCTTTGTGGCGGTACAGGTTTGTACATCGAATCGGTGTTGAAGAGTTATAAGATGGTTCCTGTTCCTGAAAATGCATCTTTAAGAAAGCAATTGGAAGATTATAGTCTTGAACAACTGACAGAAATACTGAGGCAGTATAAAACGCTTCACAATACCACAGATGTGGACACCCCCAAACGTGCCATCCGAGCCATAGAAATTCAGGAGTTTTACAGACAAAATAACATTCAGGAACGAGAATTCCCCCAGGTGAAAAGCCTGACAATTGGTGTGAACATAGATCGAGAACTGCGTAGAAAGAAAATAACAGACCGCCTTCACAAACGTTTGGAGGAGGAAAATATGGTTCATGAGGTACAGAATCTACTGGAGAAGGTTGCCCCAGAAGACCTCATCTATTATGGTCTGGAGTATAAATATCTGACGCTGTATTGCATAGGACAATTATCTTACGAAGAGATGGTGAGTCAGTTGGAGATTGCCATTCATCAGTTTGCCAAAAGACAAATGACATGGTTTAGGGGGATGGAACGAAGGGGCATACAGATACATTGGATAGATGCATTGCTCCCCATGGAGGAAAAAGTAAATAGAATTCTGGAATTAATGAACGAAAATTAGCCAATCTCTGATGTTTTGCGGAGGGCTTCTTCGTCGATAATCTTAATCTTACGACCGTCAATGGCAATCATCTTTTCCTGAGCAAAAAGGCTTAGGGTTCGGATGGCGTTGCTTGTAGTCATATTACTAAGGTTAGCCATATCTTCGCGACTGAGATAAATGCTTAGTGTACATCCGTCAGCTTCTAAACCGTAGTTTTCCTTCAGGAATAATATACTTTCTGCCAATCGACCCCTGATGTGTTTCTGGGTTAGATTAACGGTACGTTCATCGCTTTTACCTAAAGCTTTTGCCAGTTTGCGAATAAAAAAGTTACATAGATGGGCGTTTCTCTCGGCGATAGAAAAGATCAGACGCATAGGAATTATAGCAATAGTTGAAGCCTCGAATGCAGCAGCACCGGTTACATAATTTTCCTCAGAAAAAGCAGCTCGGTATCCAAAATATTCTACAGGACTAACTACACGTACAATCTGGTTTCTGCCTCCGACTCCTTCTTTGTAAATCTTTACTTTGCCTTCAAGAAGACATAACAAATTGCGTGGCACGTCTCCTTCGCTGTAAATTGTCTCGTTTTTCTCAAACGTACGAACAACCATGTGCATAGCCACTTGCCTCCTTTCTTCCACAGAAAGTGTAACTGCAAGTTCAGACAAATTATCTAAAACTTCCTCGTTGTCAAACATTAACTAATACCAAATTCTGATTAATTCTGTGCAAAGTTACCAAAAAAACACGCTATAACAAACAATCTTAGCCAAAAATTGATGCGATTTTCGAGTAAATTGACTTTTCGACATAAAAAAATGCCATTCTTCGTTGTACATATGGAAAAAAAAATATAATTTTGAGGTCATAGATATATCAAATTAAACAAAAACTAACATTTTTAACCAAGCTTCTACTATAACAACAATTTATGAGCTATTTACGATTCGATAAGACTTTGATGACAAATTTGGCATATTCATTGCCAAAGGAGGTTCTTAGGTCAAACCGTTCGGGTGCCTATTCATGCACGACTATCGTAGACTGTAATACACGCAAATATCATGGTTTGCTGGTGGTGCCTGTGCCTGAGTTGGACGATGAGAACCACGTCCTGTTGTCCTCTCTGGATGCTACCGTTATTCAGCATGGAGCAGAATTTAATTTGGGTCTGCATAAATACAGAGGCGAGAATTTCAGCCCCAGGGGACATAAGTATATACGCGAGTTTGACTCTTTACAGGTACCAACGACCATATATAGGGTAGGAGGTGTTATCCTGAAGCGTGAGCAAATGTTCCAGCATTTTGAAAACCGAATTATAATACGGTACACATTGCTTGATGCTCACAGTCAGACAACTCTCAGGCTTCAGCCATTTCTTGCTTTCCGTAGTGTACGTGAATTTACCCATGAAAACGACAAGGTTAACAGAAACTATCACCTGGTAAAGAATGGAATTAAAACTTGCATGTATGAGGGTTATCCTGATTTATATATGCAGTTGAATAAGGAAAATGAATTTGTTTTCCGTCCAGACTGGTACAGAGGACTGGAATACCCCAAGGAGCAGGAACGCGGCTATGCAAGCGATGAGGATTTATATGTACCCGGCTACTTTGAATTTACCATTGGAAAGGGGGAAAGTGTTGTCTTTGCAGCCGGCCTTGAAGAGGTTGATCCGGACAAACTGGCTGAACTGGCAGATTACGAACTGAATGTTCGTACTCCCAGAGACAACTTCTATAATACCTTGGTAAACAGTGCTCATCAGTTCTTTGTTCACCGTAAGCACGAAGACTATCTTTTAGCAGGATATCCCTGGTTTAAATGTCGGGCTAGAGATATGTTTATCTCATTACCCGGTCTTACACTTACTAATAATGAGGTAAAGAAATTTGAGGATGTGATGGTTACTGCAGAAAAGGCGATCCGTGAATTCATGGCTGGAGAACCATTGACTGTAAGTGTTACTGAGATGGAACACCCAGATGTGCTTTTATGGGCAATATGGTGTATACAGCAATACAGCAATTTCGTCTCGATGGAGAAGTGCGAAGAGAAGTATGGCCATCTTCTTTGGGATATTATGGAATGGCTGCGTGCAGGAAATCATCCTAATCTGCAAATTAAAGATAATGGACTTGTTTATAGCGAAGGTCGAGAGAAAGCTATTACTTGGATGAACAGTTCAGCCAATGGAAGACCCATTGTACCGCGTACAGGATATATTGTTGAATTCAATGCACTCTGGTACAATGCATTAAGATTCAGTGCTGAATTGTGCAAGCATGTAAAGAATGAGCAATTCACTACCATTCTTGAAAATGCTGCCAACAAATGTGCTGGTAGCTTTGCACCTATGTTCTATAACGAGTATGGGTATCTGTGCGACTATTGTGTGGATGGCTACAGGAACTATGACGTGCGTCCTAATATGGTGTTTGCAGTAGCATTGGATTATTCTCCCCTCGACAAGAAACAGCAGAAATCAGTTCTTGACTATTGTACCAAGGAGTTGAGTACTCCCAAGGGTTTACGTTCGTTGTCTCCTAAAAGTCGTGGTTATAACCCCATGTATGTTGGACCTCAGGTTCAACGCGATTATGCCTATCATCAGGGTACAGCATGGCCTTGGTTGGCAGGTTTCTACATGGAGGCTTGTTTGAAGGTATATAACACCAGACGACTTAGTTATGTAGACCGCCTTCTGGTTGGATATGAAGAAGAACTTTTCTATCACTGCATAGGTACTATTCCTGAACTGTTTGATGGCAATCCACCATTCCATGGGCGTGGAGCTATTAGTTTTGCTATGAATGTATCAGGAATTATGCGTATAGTAAAACTGTTGGATAAGTATAATGAAATTTAAAATAAAGGAGGAACAATAGGATGAAAGTATTAATGTTCGGATGGGAGTTTCCTCCTAAAATCTATGGAGGATTGGCAGTTGCTTCATACGGCATTACCAAAGGACTCAGCCTGCAAGGGGATGTGGAGATAACATTCTGTATGCCCAAACCCACAGGGGAGGAGGAGAAATTCCTTAAGATTATCAACATGAGTCAGGTCCCCGTTGTTTGGCGTGATGTTAATTACGATTGGATAAAAGACCGTTTCGTCGGACATACAGCAGAAGATTATTATCGATTCCGTGATCATCTGTATGCCGACTTTAATTACTTGCAAGGACTGGATGATTTAGGTTGCATAGGCTTTGCAGGAGGCTATCCAGGTAATTTGCATGAGGAGATTAACAATTTTTCCATTATTTCTGGAGTACTGGCTCGTAGTGAACAGTTCGATATGATTCATGCACATGACTGGCTTACCTATCCTGCTGGTGTTCATGCCAAGATGGTTAGCGGAAAACCGCTTTGCATACATGTTCATGCAACAGACTTCGACCGCTCTCGTGGCAAGGTTAATCCCACGGTTTACAGTATCGAGAAGAATGGCATGGACCATGCAGACTGTATAATGTGTGTTAGTGAACTAACCAGGCAAACTGTAATTAACCAGTATCATCAGGATCCTCGTAAGTGTGTGGCTATGCACAATGCAGTATATCCGCTTTCCGACGAGATAAAGAATATAGAACCTCATAAGAATCCCGACGAGAAGGTTGTTACATATCTGGGTCGTATTACCATGCAGAAGGGGCCTGAATATTTCATTGAGGCTGCCAAACGTGTTCTCGACCGCAGTCATAACATCAGATTCTGTTTTGCGGGGAGTGGAGATATGATGCATGCCATGATTGATTTAGCTGCGGCTTACGGAATTGCTGACAGATGCCACTTCCCTGGTTTCCAACGTGGAAATCAGGTTTACGAATGCTACAAGAATTCAGATGTGTTTGTCATGCCCAGTGTAAGTGAACCTTTTGGTATTGCTCCGCTTGAGGCTATGCAGTGTGGTTGTCCCTGTATTATTTCTAAGCAGTCAGGCTGTGGTGAAATTCTGAAGAATGTAATTAAAGTGGATTACTGGGATATAGATGCAATGGCTAATGCTATATATAGTATCTGTACAAACGAAGCATTGCATAACTATCTGGCAGAAGAGGGTTTAAAGGAAGTAAATCAGATTACATGGGAGAAAGTTGGCTTGCGAATCAGAGAATGCTACAATCAGCTTACTTCAAGGGGGTGGTTTGATAATGGAGATTATCTGAATGCTGTCAAGGATATAAAATAGAAGTCATACTTAACTAATAATACATAATATGAAAACAATTAGTTTATATTTCGAGATACATCAACCTATTCATCTAAAACGTTATCGTTTCTTTGATATAGGAACAGACCATTATTATTATGATGATTATGAGAATGAACGCGTAACGCAGGAAACGGCCGAACGCAGTTATCTGCCCGCATTACGTACTTTGCTTGAAATGACGCTTCAGTATGGTAAAGGTTTTAAGGTTGCCTTTAGTATCAGTGGCGTTTCCTTAGAGCAACTGGAGCAGTATGCGCCTGAGGTGTTGGACGTCTTACAGCAACTGAACGAGACCGGTTGCGTAGAGTTCCTGGCAGAGCCCTATAGTCATGGTTTGTCTTCATTGGGTAACGTGGAGAACTTCCAAGCAGAATTGAAACGTCAAGCTAAGAAGATTAAGCAGTTGTTCGGTCAGAATCCAAAAGTGGTTCGCAACAGTTCTTTGATATACAACGATGAGATTGGTTACATTGTATCTGAAATGGGATTCAAAGGTATGATGGTGGAAGGCGCAAAGCATATTCTGGGTTGGAAGAGTCCTCATTATGTTTACAGTTGCGCTCAAGATGCACGCCTTGCCCTTCTGTTACGTGATTATAAACTGAGCGATGATATTAGTCTTCGTTTCAATGATGCTTCTTGGCCTGAATATCCATTAATGGCAGACAAATATATTGGATGGATTAAGAATCTGCCACAGGAAGAGAATGTGGTTAATATCATGATGGAATTATCGGCATTGGGTATCTATCAGCCATTAGAAAGCCATATCCTGGATTTCTTGCGTGCTCTTCCTGCAGTTGATCCCGAGGGAATACAGTTTGCAACTCCCAGCGAAGTAATTGCAAAAAACAAGCCAGTAGGTCCTCTTGAAGTGGCATATCCTGTTAGTTGGAATGATGAAGAGCGAGACACCAGCAGTATATTGGGCAACAACTTGCAACGAGAGGCATTCAATAAACTATATGACGAGAAGATAGTTGGACGTATTATTGCCTGTCGTGACCGTAGAATCCAGCAGGATTGGGACCGACTGCAGGCTACAGACAATTTCCGCTTCATGACAACTAAGAATAATGGAATTGGTACATACAGGGGAATTTATGAAAATGAATATGATGCCTTTACTAATTACATGAATATCTTGGGCGACTTCTTGAAACGTGTTAAGGATCTTTACTCTGACGCTGTTGAGAATGATGAATTAAATAGCCTTTATACTCAGATTGCCAATATGGGGAATGAACTGAATGTAAAAGAGAACGAAATCAGTCGTCTACGTGCTCGTCTTGAAAAATATGAGCCTAAAGAAGAAGGGAAAGAAACAGAATTGAAAGAAGCTCCCGCTAAGAAAGCTCCCGCTAAGAAAGCTCCCGCTAAGAAGGAGGTTGCCGCCAAGAAAGCCACAACAAAAAAAGCTCCTACTAAAAGTAAGAAATGACCTTACATTATATAGTTTATAAAGGGCCGTGGAAATTTCCGCGGCCCTTTTGGGTTGATAAAAAAATAAAACTACTTGAATCGACTAAATAAGACTTGCATTTTAATGGGATTATTAGGACCACCAACCAGTTTTGAACTACACATTGACATCTCATGTGAAACACTGGCATACGAAGTATTTCCATAGGAATCTGTCGTCTTCTTTGTGCTCACTGGTATAATAACTACCTTATTCCAGTTGGGATGAGCCGCTTCCCATTGTGCTTCGCTCATGCCCGAACTTCTCATTCCGTTTTGTTTTTCATAACGGCAATAGGTGATAAGTCTGCCCAAATTCTCGAATGTATAAGAATTATATGTTGCATCATAGCCTGTACAGAATGAAGTCTGGTCGTCTGGAATCTTGTGTTTCTTAAAGAAAGAAACAACCTCATCCTTTCTTACCATTAAAACATTTTGGGGTATATTTAATGTGTAATCGTTGTTTACAATGCTGTTATATCTGGTTAAAGTTACCAGTGCCCTGCTTATACTGTCGCTCTGATGATTTGCGTATATCTGGTTAATAGGCAAATTAATCTCTGTTCCTATGCCGGCAGGACTTTTAAGATAAGTACAATTGTTGTCATTTGCCAACTCCTGCAGGTTACCGTTTGTAAACTGTGTACTTTGTATTACTTCTGGAGTCGCAGCAAAGCGGCATATAGCTTCTACAGTTTCTATACTGTCTGGTTTGTTAGACTCGTAATATGTAAAGTAAAGGTTCAGTGTGCTGACCGATACGTTTATCATGGTTCCTGTACCACTTTTTATCTTGAAGTAGAATCCAGGGCAGAGGTTACGTATAAAGCTATATGAGTTCTTGTAATACTCAGGGTGCTCATAGTAGGCATTGAGTAATTTGTTTCCGAATTCCTTGGGTAGAGCAATACGCATGTGACTGGTGTATTTTTCATCTTCCCTGACTATTTTAGATATAGAATAATCAACAGCCGTAAAGACCTTAGTGGCAATGGGTTTTGCATCAGCATCTACAAACTGCTCAAGGTCTGTGTTGACGTAATAAGTGGAATCTTCTTCTATAATATTGTTAAAACTTAACGGATACACCTCCAGTTTCATTGGGTTATTGGGGTCTCCATAATATCCATTGAAATAGATTTGCATATCTATGGAATCACATTCAACGGGATCTTGGGAGTGATTGTTTTGTAAATCATAAAATAGGGAATTCCTTTGTGGGAACTTGTAATTTTCGAATGTATGAAACTGAGCTGCAAATTTAGCTGTAATATCTGTATTTGTCTCAGGGTCTTTTATACAACCAAGATAATTATATGAATTATTGTAGACAACGGAGTCCAGCATAACAGAATGCGTATATATGTTGAAAACATCATACGAATTCTCTATATCATCCGAATCAGGAACCACTCCTATGGTAGAGGTATCCTCAGTACAACTTATTAATATAATAGGTAAAAGCAGAATTGCCAGAAAATGTTTCATATATAGTTATACTTGATCTAATCTTCTTCTGTGTCGTCAATAACTTCTTTTCCAGTGCTCCATACTTTATCATAGAAATTAGAGTATGCCGTGGCAAAATTCTCAGGCTTTTGTGCCGGCAGGTATGGAATATCGTTATCCTTGATAAAATTGCGGAATGACGGTTCTGATTTTATAAGACTTACGCCATCAGCATATTTCATGCCAAGTAGATTTAGTAACTGGGTGTTGTTTACGCCAAGATCCTTCCAATCATCAGCACATGTATTCTTAAAATTGATTATACCCTCGAAATTCTCGGGAAGGTTTTTTTTAAGGTTTTCTTCAGATGGCGTGAAAATAACACGGCAGTCACGGAATGAAGGCTCTTCGGCATATGCCGTCTTTATGTAATATGGAATAATACTGCTCATCCAGCCTTGACAATGGATAATCTCAGGCGTCCATCTCAACTTCTTTACGGTTTCCAGAACACCGCGTGCATAGAATACAGCCCTTTCAGCATTGTCAGGATATTCTTCTTTTTGTGAGTCGCGAGACATTCCTCGTTTCCCGAAATAATCATCATTGTCAATAAAGTACACTTGCATGCGGGTCGATGCGATGCTCGCAACTTTGATTATCAGCGGATGGTCAGTCTCGTCTATAATTAGGTTCATACCACTAAGCCTGATGACCTCATGTAGCTGATTCCTACGTTCATTAATTATGCCCCATTTTGGCATGAAAGTACGAATCTCTCTGCTCTTCTCTTGAATTGCTTGAGGTAAGTCTCTACCTATTTTGGTCATTGCAGACTCTGGCACATAAGGTGCAATTTCCTGCGTAATAAAAAGGATTTTCTTAGCTTTCGTCATTGTTCTAGAGCTTTTACAGTTTGCAAAGATACGAAAAAAGAATGGTTTAAAAGAGTTACTTTCGTTCTAATTTGCTTATTTTAGGAATATTTTACTGAAAATGTTTCTTTGTTTGCTTTTTTCTATGTTATTTTGCATGGATTTTGTAAGATAAACATATGTTGATCATTCATAAAATATCAGAATTACAGTCACAACTGCAAAGTGAGCGTCAGCAAGGACACACTATTGGTCTTGTACCTACAATGGGTGCTTTGCATGAGGGACATGCGTCTCTTGTTAGACGTAGTGTAAGCGAAAACGACGTAACGGTTGTAAGTATTTTCCTGAATCCTACTCAGTTTAACGACAAAAGTGATCTGGAGAGATACCCAAGAACATTAGAAGCTGATTGCAAACTCCTGGAGCAATGTGGGGCTCAGATTGTCTTTGCACCATCTGTTGAGGAGATTTATCCGGAGCCTGATACTCGTACATTCAGCTACCCTCCTACAGACAGTGTTATGGAAGGTGCTATGCGTCCGGGCCATTTTAATGGTGTTTGCCAGATAGTAAGCAAATTATTCTCTTACACTAATCCTGACCGTGGCTATTTTGGTGAGAAGGATTATCAGCAGATAGCTGTTATTAAGCGTTTGGTTGATGATTTAGGATTTAAACTTACTATGGTGCCCTGTCCAGTGATACGTGAGAAAAGTGGTTTGGCAATGAGTAGCCGAAATACACTGCTTACAGATGAAGAGCGTGCAATAGCCGCCAACATCTACAGGGTTATGAAGGATAGCCAAGGTTTAAATGTCTCTGTATCCGAAACCCATGACTATGTGGTAGATAACATCAATGCAATAGAAGGACTTGAGGTTCAGTATTTCAGTATTGTTGATGGAGACACATTAGCTGATATCTCTTCTTGGGAGGATGCAGAGAGCATAGTTGGTTGTATTACAGTTTTTTGCGGTTCCAAACCTATACGTTTAATAGACCATATTAGATACAAGTAAAGTATTATGATGATAGAAGTTTTAAAATCCAAGCTTCATTGTGTTACTGTTACAGAAGCTAATCTTAACTATATGGGAAGTATTACCATAGATGAAGATCTTATGGATGCAGCAGGAATGATAGCAGGAGAGAAGGTACAGGTGTTGAATAATAACAACGGAGAAAGATTCGAGACATATATAATAAAAGGTAAACGAGGATCTGGTTGTATATGCCTGAACGGTGCTGCTGCCAGAAGAGTCCAGGTGGGAGATACCCTAATAATTATCTCCTATGCGCTGATGGATTTTGCAGAGGCTAAGACTTTCCAACCTCGTGTTGTTTTTCCAGAGAATAACAAAATCGTATAATTCACAAATTAAATAACTGAAGTCTTATGAAAAATTTTTTCAATTTTGCAGTGTTAGTGGCATTATTATGTATGCCTGCTGTTTGTAATGCAGATGAAAGTAGCGCTATGATTCAGAACAAAGCGTTGAGTAATCAGTATAAGAGTCAGATTGCTATACTCGGACACGAGATAAAGGCTCTGAAGGCAAAGATAAAAGCTAATCCTTCTGATATTAATTTAAACGTTGAGATGGAGCAGAAAAAGGCTCAGGTGAAGGAACTCAAGGAAAAGAAGAATATCGTTGATGATGCTATAAAGGCAGAAAAAGCTTCTCTGAAAGCTACTAAGGCTGCCGAGAAGGCAAAGATAAAGGCTGAAAAGGCTGCTGAGAAAGCAAGTAAATTGCATGCTCCCAAAGCAGAAGCTAAGTAAATAAAGTGAACCCCGAAAGCTGAGACTCTTTCGGGGTTCATTGTTTATTTACAGTTCTCTGATGTAGATGTCGCGGAAGAACACCTTGCTTCCGTGAGCTTGCATCTCTATCTGTTCCGATGGGAAGATGGGTTGTTTTCTGTCCCAGTAGTTCTCCATCGTTACATTGTCAACTACAACCACACCGTTCAACTTAACAGTTACCTTATCGCCCACCATCCTAATATAGAAGGTGTTCCATTCGCCCAGTTTGTTGTCCTGAACACTTGATGGTTTACTTTCATTCTTCTGGTTGTTGTAAAGTCCGCCCGAACCTACCTCTGCACCAACGTTAGTTCTGCGAATATCCCAAATTTGTACTTGAGGTGTACCGCGCAGATATACACCAGCGTCTGGTTCCTTACCGTTGGGGTCAAGTTTCCAGTCGCAAGTCATCTCAAAGTCCTTATAGTTCTTTTGTGTACAGATGTTTTCATATCCGTGCCCCACGTACGTCAGACAACCGTCTTCTACAGTCCAGTCTCTGCGCATAATCTCGTCGGCCTTTTTCTGAGCTTCAGCAAGTTCACTGGCGCTCATGTTAGCACGCTTGATGGGGTTCTCAACCAGACCTTTCCATCCAGTCAGGTCCTTACCGTTAAACAGGCTTACATACTCCTTGTATTCAGGATGAGCTTTGGCGATAGTAGCAACAGCCTTGGCTGCCGACTTCTTTACACTTTTGTCCTGCAGATAGTTCTGCGCGTACATCATAGCTTGCAAGGTGCCTGTCTGACCTATGAGCAGCATGGTAGCGTTTTTCTCATCATCCGTTTGGGCCTGCTCCATGATGTGGCGCAGATAAATAAGTTGGTTCTCAGGCGTCAAAGTTTGAGCCTGTGCCTGCTGCTGTCCGCTAAACAAACTGGCTAGCACAATAGTACCAGCCAGTAATGATCTGTTCATTATTCTTCGCATAATTCTGTAAGTATACCACAAGTGCTCTTTGGATGAAGGAAAGCAATGTGTAAGCCGTCAGCTCCCTTACGAGGTGTTTTGTCAATCAGGCGAATACCCTTCTCGTCACACATAGCCAAAGCTTCTGTTACACCATCTTCTACCTTGAAGGCTACATGGTGAACGCCACGGCCACCATTGTCCAGGAACTTCTGTACGGTGCTCTCGGGACATGTAGGCTCCAGCAACTCCAATTTAACTTCGCCTACCTTCAGGAAAGCGGTCTTTACCTTCTGATCTTCTACAACTTCTGTTTTGTAAACCTCCAGACCTAACACATCCTGGAAGTAGGGCAGTACTGCATCAATGCTTTGTACTGCAATTCCTAAATGCTCAATACGTGAAATTTTCATTTCTGTGATAATTTATAATGTTATTGTTTTTATGTTATTTCCCCACAAAGTTACATCAATTTCTTTATTGTGCAAAGAAAAGGACACACTTTTTCAAAATTCTACCTGAACTCGTGCGTTAACCATTCGTCCTGTCAGGTAATTCGGAACGGCATACTGGTGGTTGGTAACATCTGTTACCCAATAGTAACCGCTTACGTTGTTAAAGCCAAACAGGTTCAGGCAGTCCAGTCCCAACCATATATTACGCACAATATTGCGTCGCATGTGGTGGTCCTCGTTATTGATGAGTCGGTAGTTCATACCTACGTCCACACGCTTGTAAGCTGTAGAGCGGAATACGTTACGCTCCAGTCCTGTATGAGGAGGACCGAAGGGCAGACCTTGAGCAAAGGTTCCTTTCAGATTCATCTTCCATCTAGTACTGCCAGGGAAGTAATCGCTGAAGAAGAAGTTGATATTGTAACGCTGATCTGTAGGCTGCGGAATACTCTTATCGTTCAACGTCATCTGAGCTTTCATCAGACCGAAGCTAATCCACGAGTCCGTACCAGGAATAAACTCACCATAGAGCTTGAAATCGATTCCTGCTACAAAACCGCTGGCACAGTTGTTTCCGTAGTAAACTATCTTCACATTATCCACATTATAGGGGTTCAGGTTACTTTGTGCCTTGTAGTAAGCTTCTGTAGTGAACTTAAAGGGTCGGTTCCCCAACTTGAATTTATACTCCATTCCGGCAACAACCTGGAATGAGCGCTGAGATTTAATGTTTTTGTTCAGCTCCACAACTGTATTCCCATTGCTGGTGATGGTGTCTCGGAGTTCTTTGTAGAACGGACGCTGATAATAGAGTCCCAGTGCCAAACGGAAGGTTAAGTCCTCATTGGCTGCAGGCACATAGCCCAGACATACACGCGGACTGATTAGCCATTCCTTGTTCCAGCTCCAATAGCTCAGTCTCGCACCATAGTTTATGCTTAGGATACCCACTTTGCTTTCTGTTCTGTATGTATCCTGAGCATAAAACTCCATGTGGTTGGTGCTAATGCTGTTGATACTTCTCAGGTTATAGATAATATTCAAGGCATTTCCTGTATGAGGAATGCTGTATCCGCTACTGTCACGATATTCCCATTCGCGGGTGTTTTCTTCAATGCTTTCGTGTTTCCAGCTAAGGCCTGATTGCAGGTTATGCTTTCCCAACTGGGCCTCGTACGTTGTTTTCAGTGTTACAGAACTGCTCTTCAGCGTGTTACGGGCGTGTTCCATATAGGTTCCTACACCCAGCTGGTCATCCGTATTAGTTTCGTTCAGCCAGTATTGTCCCTGAATATCGTAGGTCACACGTTCTCTGGTGCTGAAACCCGAGAAGGAGAGTCCCAAGGCGTGGTTCTTACCAAATTTCTTTGTTACCTTCATGGTACCGAAGAGTGTATTAAAGCGGTCCTCCTCTTTACCGTCGAAGTAAACCTTAAAGTGCTTAACATCTTCCATTGTACCAAAGTTGGTCTCGCGGTCTTTAGGTGTAAAGTTGTAATTGTTGCGACTGATGTAAGCAATAGCATCAATGGTCCACTGGCTGGAAGGCATCCAACTCAGGTAAGCCTGATAGTCAATGAAGTTGGGCTTGTATTCTCCCTTGGTTTCCAAGCTACCCAGCATATACTGGTTGGTCTTGTATCGGATTCCGTTGCTAAAGGAAATTTTCTTGTTTCCAAAGCCTGCATATCCGTTTACACCTAATAGGCTGGCTTGAATGCTTCCCTCAGCTTGGGTAGGACGGGCGTATGTAATGTCCAGCACGCTACTCATTTTATCGCCGTATTTTGCTTCGAATCCTCCTGCGCTGAAGTTGATTTTCTCCACCATATCACTGTTGATGATGGAAAGGCCTTCCTGCTGACCGCTTGTAATCAGAAGAGGACGATATACCTCCACACCATTTATGTACACACAGTTCTCGTCGAACGAACCACCTCTAACGTTATACTGGCTGCTAAGTTCGTTATGAGTACTAACGCCAGCTTGTGTGGCCACCAATTCTTCCACTGCATTTCCGGTGGTACTGGGCAAACGCTTCAGTTCTTCCTTGTTCAACTCTTGCGTCGTGGTCATATCCCGTCTAAAGTCCTTTACCGTTACTTCGTCCATCATCTTGCTGTTCTCGTGCATGGTGATGTTCATAGTCAGATTGCCCTTGGGCTTCTTCAACACACGCTTTCGGGTGTTGAACCCCATCATGCTATATGAAATGACAACGCTGTCCGCGGTGTGGAATGATATCTTATACTGACCATCCAGATTAGCTGTTGCTGCAACACCTTGGCCTTCCACTCTGATGATACAGAAAGAGACGGGTTCCTGCTTCTCGTCGGTAACTTTACCCTTTAAGTGAACAGATGTGGTATCGGTCTGTTCTTCCTGAGAAAATGCTTCCACTGAAAAGAAGAAGCATGCTAATATAATAATGTATAGACGTTTCATTAAATTAATAACGAGTAAAAAGGTCATTTTGGTATATATGATGGCAAAAAAATTACTATCTTTGCAAACAAATCGTTCATACAAAGTTAAATTACAATGGAAAATTTTGCCGAATTGATAAGTAAACGTCGTTCTATACGCAAATTTACCCCTGAGAAGTTAGATCCTGAGGATGTAAAACTTCTCTTGCGTGCCGCCCTTATTTCGCCCAGCAGCAAGGGAATGCACAGTTACGAATTTGTGGTGGTGGAAGATCCCCAGATGCTGCAAGCCCTCAGTCAGTGCAAGGCGCAGGGAGCAGATTTTCTGGCAGAGGCTCCATTTGCCATCGTCGTTCTGGCAGATCCTGCCCTTAGTGATGTGTGGATTGAGGATGCATCTGTTGCAGCTACACATATCCTGCTGCAAGCCGAGGATTTGGGCCTGGGAGCCTGTTGGATTCAGGTTCGCAGTCGCTATACAGCCGATGAGCGAAATACCGAGTCCATTGTCTGCAAGTTGTTGAACATTCCAGAGGAAAGGGGTGTTGTCTGCATTGTAGCTGTAGGGCATAAAGGAATGGAACGCAAACCTCAAAACGAAGAGAAACTAAAGTGGGAACGCATACATATAGGACAGTACTGTTAGGCCGGGGCAATGTAGCTTCTCACCTTAAGGAGGCACTCAGTGAAACGGGACATCAGGTTATTCCCGTAGGAGGCAGGGACAGAACGCAGCCCATTCCTACGGATGCCGACCTCTATATAATAGCCGTTACAGACAGCGCAATTGCAAGTGTGGCGGCAGAGATAGGTGATGTAAAGGGGCTGGTTGTACATACGGCAGGCAGTGTTCCCATGAGTGTTTTGCCTCAACAGAATAGGGGAGTGCTGTATCCTTTGCAGACTTTCACCAAGGGTCGCCCTGTGGATATGCAAGAAGTTCCGCTTTTTATTGAGAGCGATGGAGATTTGCCACTTCTTCGTGAGGTTGCCTACCATATTAGCCAGCATGTAACAGAGATGGATTCACAGCGACGCTGTTATCTGCATCTGGCTGCCGTATTCTGCTGCAACTTCACCAACCATATGTACAGATTGACAGAAAAAATGTTGTCTCAGCATGATATTCCTTTCAGCGTAATGCTTCCTCTGATAGACGAAACGGCCCGTAAGGTGCACAGTCTATCTCCGGCTCAGGCTCAGACCGGTCCTGCTGTCCGTTGGAACCATGAAGTAATGCAGGCACAGATAAACCTTTTGGAACGTGAAGATTTAAGACAACTTTATCAGATAATCAGCCAAAGCATTCACTTAGATAAGCTACAATCTCAAGAAGGTTAACCTTTTGAATTCTTTTTATTTATGTGGTTACTTGTTATTTTTTTGTTACCCTTGTCGGCTCTCGTATATGTCAGTTGGCATGTATGGTGCCTGTTGCCATTGGGATGGATATGGAAGACCTTGTTGATAGGCATTATGGCGGGGGCGTTTATGCTGTTACCTGCAAGCATTATGCGCTTTACCGACCGCTTGCCTATGCCATTGGCTGTTGGTGTATATGAGGTAGGTACATCAAGTGTGATAGTTTTGCTGTATCTTTTTATGCTGTTTCTGACTTTAGATTTGGGAAGGCTTGTGCACCTTGTTCCCAGAACAATGCTTTACAACAATTGGTGGACAGTTGGCGGCATTTTGATTTTTATGCTGGGCCTCTTCCTCTACGGAAATCTGAACTACCGGCATAAACATCGCGAGGAACTAAAGCTTACTACTTGCAAGGAGTTGGCTAAGCCTGTAAAGCTGGTGATGATGAGCGACCTGCACATAGGTTACCCCAATAGACGCAAGGAACTTGGCAGGTGGGTGGATATGGTGAATGCTGAGCAGCCCGACCTGATTTTGATTGCGGGAGACATCATAGACGGAAGTATGCGCCCCCTTGTGGATGAGCAGATGCACGAAGAGTTCCTACGGCTGAAAGCTCCTGTTTATGCTTGCATAGGTAATCACGAATACTATTCTGGAATAGACAAGGCAAGGCAGTTCTACAAAGATGCTGGTATCTGCCTGTTACAGGATTCTTGCGCTGTGGTGGGTGACCTTTGTATCATAGGACGCGATGACTGTAAGGTAAGGTATCATAGGGCTTCACTGAGGGATTTAACGAAACAGGCAGATCCTAAGAAATTCAGCATTGTGCTGGATCATCAACCCCAGCATCTGGAGCAGGCGGAAAAGCAGAAGGTTGACTTCCAGTTCAGCGGTCACACCCACAACGGACAGGTGTGGCCCATCACATGGATAGTAAGAAAAATGTACGAATGTGCCTATGGCCAGTACCAAAGGGGCAACACCCAATATTATATCAGTAGCGGCATGGGTATCTGGGGCGGAAAA
>JAFXZY010000034.1 GCA_017541025.1 Bacteroidaceae bacterium
AACCCTCGGAGAGCATAATGGGACTTTTTAAGGGAGCGTGCGAATCTAAAAGTCCATATTATGTTATGGGATTATTCCGTAATCCCCTGCAGCATGCGTCATGCTTTCCTAGGGGAATCGTACGAATCGTCCTCAACGATTTCAAGTTCAAGAGCGTCTATGAGTTTCTGGAGGGCTGGATTTAGTTCTATCATTCTGGCCAGAAGCATCTGCTTGGTCTCCTGCATCAACAAGAAGTCGGCTATGTCAAGTCCAGCCATGCGTTGCTCATCAGTTGCCGTTTTCTCCAAAACATCAGACACCATCACACTATGACAAATAGGGTTGAGCATATCAGACTTCACTTGCCATTTTTCCGTAGCTCCAAGGTCGGGCATGAGAATCACGTCTCTGCCCCTAAGCACCTGCAGGGCATCCTCATTGAAACAACCGTTTTTTCCCCCAGTTGCCAACCAGAGGAAATCTGGCATAAAATGTGATGCAATGAGACAGGTCTTCTCACTTTCAACGAGCATGATGGGAGTGGTAGGATGTGAGTTAAGTAAGTGCTCGCCAAACAAACATTGCTTCAGGTTGTAGTTGGAAAGTTTCAACAGGGAGTGTACCCAACTGACGTATGCCTGGGGTTCCTTGATGCGATGTCCGTTTTGTGGATTGTATGCCATGACTTTTCCTCCACGAATGTTGTTATTCACATCAATCTGCCAGAATACAGTCGAGCCATTCCACTTGTTGGAAGTGCCCACGCAATAGCGTTCAAACTGAAGGTTCGTAGCATTGCTTCCGATAGTTTTGCACAGGTAACGATGTAGAGGATTAATCTCATAATGTGAAAGGGACTTTCTCATTAGCTCCTCAGAAATGAAAGACGGAGCCAAAGGTTCGGTCTTAACTTTTTCGGGGTTACGTGACATATGTGGCTTATCAATGATACCGTCATTGTCCTTTGCATCAGGTTTTGCATCTGGGGTATCATGGAAGTAATCCTTGGGAGTATAGTGGTAACCACAAGCATCCTCATGGTCGCATCGACCAACATAGTCAGGGAAGATGATAATACCTTCCTCGTCAACATACTTGACGAAGCAATTACGTTTGCCACATTCAGGGCAAGTGAGCTTGTTGTTTCTACTGCTCGTATCATATTTCTTCAGATGAAATCTATACTGGTTCATACTACTGGAGTTTGATTTGGGTGATTATTATCGTTACACTTTGGAACTATGGAATTTGGGGAACTTTGGGGACTTTCGGCATCAACATGAGCTTCTGAAAGTGGAAAAGTACCCAAAGTGGAAAGAGTTTGGAGAGAGCAGGAGGGAACTTTCTCATATAATCCATGTGCTTTTTTGGAGATATACTTCTGGTGGATCAGCTTGGGCAAATTCTTCTTGACTCCACTGGCAGACATACCAACCTCCACTCCAGCAGCAATTGCTTCTGCTGTGGTGAAAGAATTACCGAGCAAGTCAAGGAACTCCTTTTTGTCAGGTTCCATACTGTGCGAATCAACAATGTCTAAGATTCTCGTATATGATTCCTCCATGAAAGCATGCATACGCAAAGCACAACGGATGGACTTTTCATCAACAAGCGTATCTGTTGCTTCGCCACATGCCCAACGGAGCATTTGGAAGATAAGAGCCAAGCGTCCGACATTCGCCTCCATCTTGGCTGTCCGACTTGCCAAACGGTTTGCTTCCAGTTTTCCTTGTCGGCAGATGGCAAAAGCCTCCTCCTTCAAGCTGTTTCGCCAATCATAGAACAGGCATTTGGCATCATAAGTCATATCAAGGATAATAGATACCAGTTCCTTGCCATCCTCACTGAATGGACATTCCACCTGAATCAGACGGGTCAGAATATTGTTCCATCGTATATTGCAAGGAGCCTTGACAATACCTACAGGCTTCTCTTTGTCCTTAATTGTCCAAAGGGTAGGTCTCACTTCTTTGGGAATGACGAACATGAAACGGTCTATCAATCCACTGTTGACATTCTCATCTGTGAAGAACTCGTGAATGCGCTCGGTCTGAGTGGTTCCGATGACATTGATGCATGGCTTTCGAATGATGGCTGGTATAGGATTGTTGCAGCGAGTCACCTTTACCTGCTTACCCGTATATGCTGTAAGCAACTGGCTCATAAAAGGATTATCGTTGTATCGGCAAACGGAATGGAAGAATCCCATTATCTCGTCAATCAACAGCACGACACCACGTTGGTTGTCATTATGCAGTCTCCACAGGCTTTCTGGAGTTGAGTCAGAAAGGATGGTTTGTATTAAGACTGGCTTCTCCTTACCACTTCCAACATCAGACTTCCCCTTGTCAGCAGTAGCGTTATACAACTCCATCTCGTCCTTGAACTTGATGTACATGGCATAGTCGTGGTCTTCTATAGGCTTATAAGCAAAGTCCAAGGGAGGGGTCTTGCCCTGCCCTGGCTCACCTACAAGGATGATGTATAGGCTTGGATTGCTCTCCCATGAGGGTTTAAGTCGGATGTGTCGAGTGTTCCCAATTGCAGCTGAAACAGCAGAAAGCATAGCAACGGCTGTGTATTCTACAGGAAAATTGTCCTCAGCTGCGAGGTCAAGAATGATTTCCTGAACCTTGGCAGGAAACACATCCATGGGTAATCCCGTGTCGGAAACATGTGCGACTTCCGATCGTACTGCATTGATCGTGGCCAATGCAATACTGTTCATAAACTTTGTTTGTTCACCCATGACATTCCTCCTTACTTTTTTTATTATTGTCACCATCTGCTATAGCGGAAGAGAATATTTCCATAACCTCTTTCTTGGAATAGAGGTTGCGTCGCCCCATCTTGTGTTTCTTGATAACACCCTCGTTCTCCTTTCGCCATAGTGTCGTGTAGGTGATGTGCAGCATGTCGCACACCTCTTCACGGGTTAACCACTCGCCTTCTTCATCGGAAGGTTTTTCATTCAGTCCGCGCTTGGTGCAGACTTCTTCTACAATCTCAGTGACAACCTGCCTGAGGTCATCCATCTGAAGCATTACGAAATTTCCTGTCATGTTTTCGCATTTAATAATTTCATGCTGCAAAGGTAGTGTAATGCCATAGGGGGTTGCCTTGGTAAAAATCAGCACGATTTCTACCAAGCCATAGTTAACAAATAAAGGGGTTTATTTAACAGTTCAACACTGAAGGAACGAAAAAAGGATGCCCTAAATGAGCATCCTTGCGAGTTTAGTTGATATTGGGATTGATTGCCGATAGTAGGCGAAGTTTTATGCCGGTCGCATACTTTCGCCCTCGCCTTATCTGAGCATCGGAAACATCAAGATTACCACTATTATCTTCTGACACGATGGCGTTATAAACGGCTTCGGCCCAGTTAAAGCCTTCGCGAATGTGGTAGTCGGGAAACTTCTCTCTCATGGCTGCATGGAATGTACGGTAATTGTAGTCTTCATTTGTAAGGCTACCTTTTATCAATGCCGCGAAGATATAAGGTAGGATGATGTCTGCATCATCGACTTGTTTCCATTCAGAAAGCACCTTCTGAATCTCACCAAGAAGAATAATAGCATCCTCTGGAGGCAGCATTTCCTCCAAGATAACATATGTACTCTTCCTCCCTCTGCGCCCTTGCACTTCAAGCAAGGCTGCGTCTATAACCTGCTTGGTCTCGCCTTTCTTCAGTTTCTGGGTAACTTCCTTCCACTGTGCCTTTGAATAATGAGCCTTGTCGATACTTGCACCAATGAGGGTTTCCACGCATCGCTTTCCGATAAGTTTTTCCCAATAGGGGCTTTCGGGCTTCAAGAAAGTCTGGGATATAAGGTCGGCTGCATGAAGGAATCCGTTATCGAAGATGATCCAATAGTACAAGCTGAACAGGTAGGGATTCTTGTGAAGCAGTCGCTCACGGATAGCTTCATTGTTGAGAGAAGAATCAAGCATTTCAGACAAACGTCCCTTCAATGGGTTGTCATCGTTTCCCATCAGACTCTGCTGGTAATGCTTATTGCCAGGGAACAGAGAGGCAACGATTTTCATCATACCCTTCACACCTTTGGTCGAAAACATCTCCATCAGGAAGAAGAAGTTGGTCTGGATGAAAGTCATGTCACCATCATAGGCTTTCAGGAACGTAGCCGTAAACTCCTTATATTCTTCAGGATGGTCATAGTGCCAACGTCGAAGGGAAAGAATGTTCAGTTCGTCAGCCGTTATCTTGGGTTCCTCCTGTTTGCTGTTCTGCTCGTAAAATCGTTTGTAGTCTTCTACGGCATCTAAGATTTCCGGTGCGTCAGGCTTCTCTGCTTTATCCGCAAGAGCATCAGCCAAACGGTCTGCACCATTATCAAATTGAAGATAGCAACATAAGCAATATGCAGACACATCACCAGACTGGACAGCCTTTGTATATAGCTTTTCTATATCGAAACCATCCTTAGAAGAAACGGCATAAAGATTGGCGATGATCGATTGCAACGATTCTGCATTGCCGTCACCAAGGTCTAATATAGTCTGATGGTACGGCTTCAGCAACTGCTCTTCCAAGTCTTGCTTAAACTTGGAATAGACATCTGCGTGGGCTTCTTTCCATTCTAATAGCGCTTTCTCATCCATTAGGCACAGATGTTATATAAAAAGATCGTCAATGCTTATTTGAGAGAGGAATGTGTCAGAGTATTCATTACGACGCACTGGTGCAGCACTGACGAGAGTAGGATGGAATGTCTTCGATGGCATCATCTTTTCTAATACCTCTATGCGATGAGTTATTTTCTCTGAATACGCCTTTGTAACAATATACTCAGATTTGCAGAATTTCATCTCACAGACATTTACTACATCATCTGCACGATCGATAATCAAGTCTATCTGCACACCCTCCTGTCCATCATCGCCACGAAGAATAAAGGATGATTCACGAGATGAAACTCCTGCTATCTGCAGTGTCTGTTTAATTTGCTCTATATGTTGCAAACAAACCTCCTCAAATGCTATTCCACGCCATGATGTAATCTCTGATTCTTTAAGATGATGCATCCAGTAATCTGTTTCATTTATGTGGCGGAGTTCTTTGAAATGGATCCAGAACCAGCAGAAACAATCCGATAATTTATAGCGCAGAGTATCTCTTTGATCGCTGCCAAAGGGAGTGTAGGTGGAAACAATGCCACTACCAATAAGAGCTTTAAGTATTTTTGTAAAGTCTCCATTCGCATTCTTACCGATTTGATTAGCAATCTCATCGCGGGTAAAACCTCCATGTCGTTTTCCCAAATAGCGGACTATACTCATACATATGTCTGCATGGTCAAAAACGGAATTGAACAAGCGGTCAAACTCATCACCAAGTTTTGCTCTGCGAGTAAAGAACAACGCATCAATGTTCTGTGCCAGGCTCATTGACGGATTAAAGAAGTCAAGATAATAAGGAATTCCTCCTAAAATCATATAAGCCTGCGCAATGTTGTAACGAGACATTTTAATGTTCCGGCTGAGGAAAAACTCTTCGCACTCATGCAAATTGAAAGGATACAGATGAACTTCGCAGGTCAATCTGCCATATAGGCCACCTTTGTTATTGATGAGGTTGTCAAGCATCCAAGATGTTGCCGATCCGCAAACAACAAAACATATATTATGACGGCTACATGCCCAACCATTCCAAAATGCTTCAAGAGCAGTAAGGAAGCCTGAGCGAGGTGTGTCCATCCATGGCAATTCATCAATGAATACCACCTGACGTGTCCCATTGTCTTGTCGTTCCAGGAATTGTTCCAATCTGAAGAAGGCTTCCATCCATGAACGCGGAGCCTCCCCTCCCTCCATACCATGACGGATTAGAGAGAAATGGAAGTTCTGTAACTGGTCACGAAGTGTTACCTTGCGTGTGCGGTCATAGGGCGAAAGTCCCGTATGGCGAAAAGTCATATTGTCACGAAACACTTCGTTGATAAGAAATGTTTTACCTACACGACGACGACCATACACAGCTACAAATTCGGCTCTGCCACTTTCGAAAGCTCGATTCAACTCAGCAATTTCTTGTTTTCGACCAATTATCTGACACATATTCCTTGCTATTTTATGATGATGGTGCAAAGTTAATGATTATTTCTCACATTACAGCCATTCAAATGTTAAATCTTGAATAAAATCATGTTTATTTCGCTAAAATAGCTACCGTTTGCAACTTTTAGCGGAATAAACATATCTAGCAAGCGTTCTTTTATTCAGTTTCTGACCTTAACGGAAAAATCTTTTATAGATAAAATTTGTTGCGGAGGCAATAATTTTATCTTTTATAAAAGACAAAACATGAATTTTCGTGCATTTTATCTTATACATTTCACATCTTAGACTTCATTATCCCAAATTTACGTTGCGGTTTTGTTAATCTGAAGAGGGTTGATTATTTCTCATTCAGCAAAGAAAAATTCACTTATTCCATATTTTTAGCAGCAATTTTGCCTACTTATTCCATTTTTAACGCCATAAATATGTCCACTTATTCCGTTTTTCGCTTTATTAATTGGCGCAATCTCGATTTTTTTACCAGATTGCGCCAACTTATAACTTATTTTGATGCTTCTTTCATAAGTGCCGCACGTTCCTCCTCGCTCATAGCTTTAAGTATTTTGAGCAAATCTTCCGTGCTATTAACGGTTTGTGGGATTTTGAGCAAATATGAATTATACTCCTGCATCTTAGGCAGAGGATATGCACCAATATATTTCGACGTGACATCATTACTGGTGCTATGCGCCATACTGCTTTTAATATATTCCCTGGGAACACCAGCATTGTTCAGGTTTGTTGCGAAACTATGGCGAGCCCAAGTTGAAGTAGGTGTCTGCTTCAGTTTCAATATTTCGGCAACCTTTTTCATTTGCTTACGAATACTTTTATTGTATCTCTGTATAACTCCGCCTTCTTGCTCTGGAGTTTTTGACTTGCTCAAAATGGGAAATACGCGCTCACCGAGTTTTGGCTCGTTGCCAAACCTGTCGATAATCTTCTGAATCTCTGGTGTAACAGGGAATATAACTTCGCTGCCATTTTTATTTCGTTTTTTTGTCTTATGTCTTTGGAATCTCAGCTGCTTTCCTTGGGAGGAAAAATACCAGTTGTCATATTCCAACCGCAGGGTGTCAGCCAAATTCTGTCCATTGGCGAAATACATAAAAAGAAACAGCCCAAGGTCGCGGAACAGTGCGTTTTTATCCCTGGGAATGAAAAGTTCCTTCCCGTTCTCATCCTTTGCCTCGCCCTTTTCCCAAAACTCATATAACTGTTGGAATACTTCCACCTCCAAAAATTTATCCTTTCGACTTTCCATTTGGTTATAGCCGGAGTCCTTAAACATTTCTTCCGTATTGCCTTTAACATAACCTTTTTTGATGGCAATATTTACCATTGTGCGAAAAGTGCGTAGATTGATACCGATGTAGGATGTACTCTTTTCGTCATCCTGCATCTTTTTTACCCAAGCTTGTACGAAGTCAAAATTGATGTCTGAGAATTTGACTCCTCTACCATTGTCTTTAATAAAACGATTTCGAGTATCTTTACCCACGTTTGCTGTTCCGAATGCTTCTTCAGCTCTCTTCTCCTGTATATAGTCATCCCAAATGGAATATATGGTAACGCTATCTTCAGCCAACTTTCCTTGGTAACGGTCTTGAAGTTTTCGGATGGAGAAGCCGCCTTCCTCTATAAGCTGGTTGGTTAAATCCTTTATTTTCTCCATCAAGGCTTTCAGCTCATTCCTTTCTGCTAATTGGACTCTACGTCCCGTTTTCTCATATTCACATAGCTGAATCCAATCTTCCATTGTGTATTTTTCGCCAAGTCTGAGAAAGCCCTTCTTCCCTTCGTGGGCAATTCTTACAACGACAGGCAGGGGCTGACTATAATCGCCAGCCTTACGAATGTCAAGCGTCAATGAGCCATACACACTTCCATTGGAAGATGTAAATTTCGACAGACACTTCTCCCCCCTATTGCTTTGAGGGGCATTTTTGCCATTTTGGTGACCTTTTGCAGCCGTTTCTTTCTCTGATTTCATAACTTCATTCTTTAAAAAGTTACTATTCTATCGACCTTACAGACTATAGTCTGTTGGCGTTTTTGGTGACCTTCAGGTGACCTTTTCTTTCGAAAACTGCTGCAAATTTACGATATTTTCTGCAAACTGCAAAATTTATAACTCGTTTATTTACTGATATTTAGTATTTTTTGAAATTACATAAAATCACTATGGAAAAGACTCATAATCTGGAGGTCCCAGGTTCAAGCCCTGGCTGGTCCACACTGAAAAAAGGAGTTACGCAATTGCGTAACTCTTTTTTTCATGTCTGCGTAAACAATGTGCAAATATCATACTATTCTGTATTAAACATTTACACTAGTCTTTTTGCTTGCAAATAAAAAAAATCACTATCTTTGCAGCAAAATGTTGAATAAATAAACGTAATAAGGATATGAAAAAAGTTCTTTTGGCAGTACTCGCGTTCTGTATTTTACAGGCACTGGTTGGTGTAATAGTGACAATTCCTATGGCGATTTTGGGCATCAGACCCACAGATCCAACCATGTTTACCATGATGGCATTGGCACTTATTGTTGCTGATATATTAACCTTTCTGATTTGTTGGAAGGCTCTGAAGGTGATAGAGTTCCCTGAAACATTCCTATGCTATAATTCCAGTCTAAAGTGGAGTCTGATAGCTTTCGTTGCTGCTGTAATGTGTATTTTTGCAGGCGATTTGCTCTCTGAGATTATGAATTTGCCCAACATGATTGAGGATGTGATGTTGGGGCTTGCTAATAATATCTGGGGTTTATTGGGTGTTGCAATAATCGGCCCTATTGTCGAGGAACTGGTATTCCGCGAGGGTATTTGCGGTCATCTGATGCGCAACGGCTCTTCCCCTTGGCGTGCCATCTGTATATCTTCCATCCTGTTTGGTATCATCCACTTTAATCCGGCACAGGTGCCTTTTGCCATACTGATGGGTGTTATTTTTGGCGTTATCTATGCTAAGACGGGAAACATTGTACTGACAAGTATCATTCACATTCTTAACAATTCCTTCGCTATGTTTGAAGTAAGTGTGCTGGGCGATAAGGTGAAAGAATTCAGCATGGTGGAATGGGTTGGCGGCAAGGTGGTTGCCGGCGTTTGCATCATTGTCGGCTTTGCAGGATGTGCTTATTTGCTGACCAAGTTCTGGGACAAAAAAGTAGTTAAGGAATTTACAGAATTTGATGAGACGGGAGATAATTATCAACGCTGATGCTTGTAAGCGTTGCGGACGGTGTGCCCGCGTATGTCCTTCAGCTGTCTATACTCAAGAGAAGGGTGAAGTGCCTGTGGTTCGCAAAGCCGGGAACTGCATCCAGTGCGGTCATTGTGTGGATGTGTGCGAGGCTTCAGCCATCCGGCATTCCGACTTCCCTGCCGAGCATATTCACCGTATTAAAAAAGAGTCCATTCCATCGCCTGAATCTCTGATGGAACTGATGAAGAGCAGACGTTCCAACCGCACGATTACACCTGCTCCCATTCCCATAGAATCCCTTTCGGATATCATAGAAGCTGCTTACACGGCTCCTACCGCAGAGAATTCCAGAAAAGTGGTCGTAACGGTCTTGCTAGGCGAGGACATAAAGGCGGTGGAGGATGCCACCATGAAGTTCTTCCTGCGTCTGGCCGGCATACTGATGTCGCCCGTTTTACGTCCGCTAACCAAACTGTTCCTAAGAGACCTATACAACGAAGCCGCAGAACTCTACCGATTTGAACGTAAGTGGCGCGAAGGGAAGCGTCCGTGCACCTGTAACGGAACAGCGTTGCTGGCGTTCTGTGCCCCTAAGGGGTACGACTTCGGCTGGCAAGACTGTAACCTGGCTTACCAGAATGCTTCGCTGATGGCAGAGGCTCATGGTATCTCGCAAATCTACATGGGACTGGTGCAGATGGCGTTCAAAAATATGGGACGCAAGAAGACAGAACGCCTGCTTCATTTACCTAAGAACCACAAGCTATACGCGCTGATGGCTTTAGGTATGCCAGCATTCTATTATCCAAACTATTCAGATAAACCTAAGAATCCATATCAGCATGAATTTTTCCAAACTTCTCCTGACTCTTCTGACCAGTAGTATTGCTTTTTATGTCCACGCCCAGGACCTGACGCATGAGGTGGAGGCTGATACGCTGAAATGGCCCGTTCCATCGGTTAAAGACGAATGGAAGTTGGAATATTTGCCACATAACAACGCGAACCATAACGTTTATGTTTACAAAGACAAGTTGTACGATGCCCTCTTTACTCGTACGCTTGGCTGGAACGGAGGTGATGGGGTGCAAACCACTATGCTGCCGGACGGAAATGTTTTCTGGTCGTTTAACGACAGCTTCTATGGTCGTGTAAATGCCAGTACGAGGGCACGTGGCAATTGCACCTTCCCGCGTAACAGTATTATGGTTCAGACACCCGGTGAGGATGGACTGCCCGGCACAAAGAGCAGCAATCTGGTATGGTTAGCCGACTGGATTAACAAGTCGCAAGGTACATGCCGTACGCACCTGCGTCATCCGAAAGGCGAGAAGACCGAGGCACAGATTAAAGCAGGTGAGATTGACCAGCAATGGCTATATTGGGCCGGAGATGCAACAGTAGTAGACGGACAGCTGCAGATGCTTTGGGCGGGTGTCTATAACGGTACGGAAAATCTGATGCAGAACGATAACCGTGCCTTGGCCATCTATTCGCTCGAAGGAAACCCCGGCGATGATACATATCTGAAGCTATTGAGTGTGGATCACAACTTTTTCGAGAAAGATCCCATAGGCTACGGTCAGACACTGTGGGAGGATGAAGACGGCCATACCTACCTGTATTCCTGCAACCAATACAAGAAGAACCCAAACGATGCCTTGAACACCTCTTCGCCTGTGGTCGCACGTGCCCAAACACACGATCTGCGTTCGCCTTGGGAATACTATATTGCCGATGAAAAGGGCAATTTCAGTTGGCAAAAGACCTATCCAACGACAGCTGAGGTGAACCGCTCTGCTATCTCAAGCCGATCTGTCTCTACTGCATGGGTCTTTAAAGACGGAGATTACTACTACATGACAGCACAAGGCTTTGTGTTTGGTAAACAGTTGTACATCATGCGCAGCAAGAATCCCTGGGGACCTTTCGAGGAATGCCACCAGCTGTGGACAATGCCTTGGGTGTTGGACAAGAAAGGTACGCGAACATATCAAAATTTTTACATGCCGCACCTGCACCAGACTCTCTCGCGCGAAGGTGAGCTGGTCTTTTCCACTAATACCGACTGCAAAGAATTTAGTGATAATTTCAATGCTCAAGGGTCAGCAGACTTCTATCGTCCTTTCTTCTTCAGAGTGTATAATTGGAAAGCGGTATTTGAGGAATAAGAAGCCCCCTCCCCATCCCTCCCCCGAGGAGGAGGGGGAGTATAGCCTACCCCTAACCCCTCCCAAAGGAAAGGGGAACCTTTTTGATTCAAATAGTAAAATTCAATATTTAAAAGGAACAAATGACGACATCACATAAAAATAAAAAAGCCTCCCTCCTCGGGGGGAGGTTTGGTGGGGGGCTTCTTCTTCCCCTCCTCGGGGCGACTGGGGTCTTTAGAGTAGCCACTGAATGTGGCTACGGCCCCACAAAGGTGAGCGAATCCCTATTCGCGAAGGAGGGCAAAAGGTTGGTGGGGGGCTTGGTTTTAGCTATGCTTTTGCTGACATCCTGTTATAAGATTATCAGGACTACGGCACCTAAGATTGCGGAAGCAGGTTCTACCATCGAGGTAAGCTTTACCGTTGTGGATGATGGTTCCAGCACACAGAACTTTGTTACCGACTGGTCGTATGCCGGCATCCGTGTGCCGGAAGGATGGGAAGTAACCGTTCCCAAAGGGGCACATCAGCAGTTTGCCGAGAACTGGGTGTATTACAGCGACGGAAGCAAAGTGAACAGTCAGCACAATATGGTGGCATGCGATAAGTTGACTGAGTTCTGCAACACAGCTTTTAAGAAGAGCAAATACACATGGCACGGATTCCAAAGTCAGAAGAAAGTACCTAAGAATATCTCGGCTTGCTGGCGCAACGGGTGTGATTCCATCAGGATTACCTTTCTGGTAACCATTCCTGAGGATGCCAAGCCAGGCAAATACACCATCGACTTTGTTGGAGGTGATGAAGAGGACGATGCTGGCATTAACAAGTACAATGCATATACAGATGCCAAGGATTCCAGAATCTTTCATGTTGGAACGGTCAACAACTCATACATTGAGAACAAAGCTACAAATCTGGCATGTCAGATAGAAGTGACAGAAAGTGCCACAAACGTAAAATCTGCCATTTCATCGGAAGTAACTATAAATGGGAAGGGAATATATACCCTCGATGGGAAGAAGGTGAGGGGTACAAAAAACACCGAAGGACTGCCCCACGGTGTTTATTATATAGATGGTAAAAAAGTAATCCGATAAAGACAAAGGGCACCCGTTTGGATGCCCTTTTTTCTAAAGTATAAGGTCAACGCCTTTTCGTCTTGAAGGTTCCGTTTAAGCCAAATGAGCAGAGCGATGCTTGCATCAGCTATGCCATGGCGTAGGAAGCTCGACACAAAGTGTCAACTCTTGAAGGTCTTGAACATCTTGAATTCTTGAACGTCTTGAACTCTTGAACCTTTTGAACCCTTGAACCTTTGAACTCTTGAACAGTTAACGTTAGGGTTAACGTTGATTACCTCATACAACTGGTAGTTCCCAATGCGGTAATGATAGAAGCAATAATGCTTGCTACAAGGTGAAGTATAGTCTTCCACGTTTCTTTCTTCATATAGCTTAGTAGTTTAATGGGTTAATAGCTTAATTGATTGTTTTAGTTTACGTAACTATCACTTTCATTCTTTCATTATTTCAATTTTTCATTTTGAAACAGCTGCCAGGCGCGTTGGATAAGATTGTCATCCAGATCCATGCCGGACTCCATCTTGGCCATGGCTTTTACGAGGCGGGGCCAGTCCTTCTCCGTCAGTCGTTGGTTACCACCAAAGCCAGTGAGGAGGCAGACATGGCGGATGTAGCTCTGCGTGTTGTTCTCCGACGGTGGCGCCCAACGGGTGATGATGTCCCTCACACAGTTTAGCCGGTACTTGGTGGCATAGATGCGGAGCAGGCAGAAGGCTGCCCTGATACCGTATTCCATCGATTCAAAGTGACAAAAAGACTCTCCCCCAACCCCTCCCTTTCCGGGAGGGGAGCAGTTTGTCATCTGCCCTAGCCACTTGCTTTTACCAACGCGGATGTTCAATGGGTTGTTGTTCATCTTAGTTTACTGTTTACCGTTTACGGTTTGTAACTTTCGTTCTTCACTCTTCACTTGAAGAGAGGGGGCTTGCGCCCCGCTCTCCATTCCCCCTAAAGGGGGGTTAGGGGGTCTTAGTCTTCATCCGCTCCTGGCTCATCGCCACCGCCGTTGTCGTCACCGCCGCCCTCGTTAGGGTTAGGGTTTACATTGGTGTTGTCACCGCCGCCGCCGTTCTCTCCCCCCTCGCCTTCGGGAGAGGGGTCGGGGGTGAGGCTGTTGTTCCCGTTATCGTTCCCACTAGTCGCCTTCGATGTGGCGCTGGCTTTCTTCAGCGTAGCCTCCAGGTTCAGGCTCTTGGCAATCAGTTCGCCAGTAGCACGGGCACGCAGTTTCCCACCCTTGATGTGCTTTGTCACCGAGAAGACATCTTCGCTCACGGCACCGCCGTTGTTCCTGATGCCGAGCGAGAAGATAGCCAGATCGGCAATCTTCACGTTCTTGCCCTCCAGCAGCAGTTCCTTGATGCACAATACCATGTCGGTGAGCATTCCCTTGATGGCGCCCCTCGAGTATGGCGTATTATGGCTCGACATGTGTTCGGCCAATCCGTCCAGCGTGACGGTCTCTTCGATTACGGGGAAGGCAAAGAACTTCCCGTAAGCCGCCGACTTCGAGTTCTTGTTCTGTTTCAATAGATATAAAATCATAATCAGAATAAGTGAAAAGTGAAAAATGAAGAGTGAAAAATTTGCTACCGCGCGACTTGCATCTTCATCAACTCTGTCAGAGTGTTTCTCTGATAGTGCAAAATTACAACATTCCAACACCCCCAATCGTGCGCATCATGCGCACCCATACGTTACGATGCGATAAACACAAAAAAATAGCCCCGTACAACCTACACGAGTGAGCTACGGATCAACGTAACCTTTCAGTTGTAAAGGACTATTTATAAATATGATGCTTTCTTGAAACTGCTTCTATGGATTCATTTAAAAGGAATCTCTATATCCTCCTTAAATTGTTCTTCAAGAAAAAGCGGTGGAGCTATGATAGATTCTATCGGAGTGTTGATAGTCTTTAAGTACATCACTCCACGCAAGGCACCATAGCCAAATGAAGCAAACTGTGCCTGCATAGCACGAGAAAGTGTCAGCGTCGATTCCTTAACAAGCATCGGAAGTGATTCCTCCGCAAGTTCCACGTATGTAGCAAATTCAATAGCCAAGATTTCTTCCAACTCCTGTTTAAGAGTCATATTGATGATAACACGAACTGTATGCCGCTCATTATTATAGGCGAAATCAAAGCCGAAATTACCTTCTATATCCTTTTCACTATCGACATTCCCATAATTGGGAGAAAAACGCATCAGGTCAAAACCTGTCAATTTGTATTTTATTTCTTTCATATGACTACTAACTTAATGACAATTGATGCTTTTTGTTATGCCGTCTTGACATATAAGAGAATCCTCCAAAGAGTCTGCGGCTTTCAATACTTCCGGTAGCTTCCTTAAAAGGAAGATTACTTACCGAAATATTTGTGATAATTGGCACGCTGAATTGATAAGGACGTACTTCACTGGGGATGCATATAAGACTCACCCCCAGTGCTTTCTCAATCTTTGCAATGGTCTTCAAACCAAGATTTTCCTTGCCGCTAAAGAGCTTAGTCACCTGTGCTGGGGTAACATCTATCATCTCAGCAAGTTGTTTCTTGCTAATACCTCTTACACGAAGAACATGCTCTAAGTAGAGGGCGATTTGCATCGATTTCAGTAACCATTCTCGGTTTTCTTCCCTGTACTTGGCTTCTTCTTGCTCTTTTGCAGACGCAGGTTTTGCTACTTCTTGCAGCCGTTTCAAATTAAATCCCATAGTTTACGTCTTTTTTACAGGTCCTCGTTGTCCACGATTCCTTCTCTTTTTAGGTATTGTAGCACCCAGTCAATTTTGGCAAAAACATGATCCTTCAGAACGGGTGACTCCTGAATGGTCTTTGCAAGTTTTAATCCGCCATAAACAATCAAATAACAGTTTTGTTCAATTTTGATAGCATACAGCCGGATAAAAGTGTGATTGTTCTTACCATATCCCTTGACGGGTATTCTTTCCATTGAATAGAGATACTTACCGTCCAAGGGCTGAAAGTAGTTATCGAAGTCAGGATCTATGCCTTTTCTGGCATTGTCTGCCAACTCCTCTAAGAAATGTTCAAGCCTATTTGCATCAAAAGCGACACTAAAGGCAGCCTTTTCTGGATTATTTTCCAAATCCACCCATATATCCTTGTCGAGAAAATCAATATGTTCGCGGAAAAACGATAGCAGGAACTCTTTGTCGTTCCATTCATGAAACAACCGATGAAATTCATTTCTGCTCTCACCATCATACTGTACTGCATACAAGTATGGAGGATAAATTTCTATTATTTCCATACAATATTTAACCCGTAGGTTTATTTTCGGTGCAAAATTAGTGTCTTTCTTTGAATCACCAAAGAAATTATCGACTTTTTTGATAAAAAGTCACATTTTTTTGCAAATACTATGATGATTTGCTTAGTTTAATGTAAAAATTATCAATAGCACCACTCTCCATTTTCCTACGGCTCGCCGAGGTACTCAACGATGTGGCGGACGGCCTGGGGTGAGAAGAACTTGGCATTCTTGCTCTGGTAGCAGGCGGCAAGGGCGGCCACGAGGGGCGGACAGCGGCGTATCCAGGCGTTCAGGTGGTTCGTGGCCACGTGGGGGTCGCTGTCGGGAAAGTAGAGCATGGCCAGCTCCGACTTTGCATAACTTCTTATCTTCATATTCTTACTATGTTGTTTTCGGTTCAAAAGTATGATGTTTACGATGCCTAAATATGATACTTACGGGCGACAAGTGGCATACTTGCAAAGAGCAGTATGGGTCCGTAGGACAGTACCCATTAGCGGTTTCCCGTTTCCTCTCATGCGTACGCAGGAAGTGTTACAGTCGGCAAAAGTTCCTGCGTACGCGCGAGGAATTTATGAAAACTACTGTCCCATAGTGTCCTACTGCCCCATGTCCTCCGCTACGGCCTGTGCCGCCATCGAACGCTGCACCATCTGGATTTCCTCGGCGGTGCGCAGCATGACGATATACCCGCGCTGGCCGCCCCATTTCACGCGACGGAACCCCAGTTCGGCAAAGGCACGGCCCATATAGACGGGTGACAACTTCTGCGAGATGTTGCAACTGACAATCTGCAAGGCGCGACCCACACTCATGAATACGCCGCCCTCCAACTCCCTGGGCTGTCGGAAGTACAACTGCACCAGTTCATGCTCCAGCCGGGGCGTCTCATACTGGCGGTTGTGTTCCGACAGCCGCACAATATCATCCCTCGAAAACCAGTACTGGAAACCCGAGCGATAGAGCGCATACGCCTGAGAGTAGATGCCCTCATAGTCGAAGGGATGCTCCCTCGGCGACTGTATGCTCTCTATCTCGAACGGCAGCCAGCGGCGGTTGCCCGTAGGGTCAGAGAGGAACTGCACGTTGTTGCCCGTACCGCAGAACGATGCGATGTGCTTGCGATGCTCGTGGAAGTGGGCATACGCCGCACGCTCGTCGATGCTGGGCATGGTGACGGCAGCCTTCAACTGGTTCAGTTCCGCGGGCCGCATGGTATCCAGTTCCTCACAGCACACCAGCCCGTACTGCGCCAGCGTCAGCAGGTCGTCGCGCCCCATACGATTGGCATTGGTCTTGGTATAGAAGTATCTTGACAGTTCCGGCGGCAGGAGGAAATTGAACCACGTCGTCTTGTACGAGCCTTGTTCGCCTATCAGCACCAGGATGACGTTGTTCACCACGCTATCGTCCACCCATCCGGCAACCATCGCCACAAGCCACTTCCTCAGGTACTGACAAAAGAGCTCCTGATTAGCCGCTCCACCCTTCACCCTCACCGTCTCGGCCAACTCTCCGATATAGTCTTTCTGTGATGTAGGCGGGGAAAGGCTCTCCAGATACGCCTTGAACGGATGAAACTCTTTGACGAAGTCGCTTTCTATCACCCGGTAGATGTCCTGCGCATTCACCCGTCCCGTCTTCGACATCTCCGACCACAGCGAATTCACCACGCGGTCTGTTATGGGCTGCCATTTGTTTATGCTCCCCTCGCCCTTTGGAGAGGGGTCGGGGGTGAGGCTTTCCACCCGCCCCGTAATCACGTTATGCCTCAGTCGGATGTGCTCACCGAGGAACGCCTTGATCTCCTCCACCGATGCAAACCCGCTGCTGCCTCCCCTGCCCGCCGCATAGTTGTGCTTCTGTCCGCCACGGCTGCCGTGCTCCTCCTCCTTCTCATAGCACGACGCGATGATGTCCGCCGTGCGCTCATAGTCCGGGAACTCGCTGACGGCCCACTCCCTGGCAGCCTCCAACGAGAAGCCGAACTGGTTCAGCCGGTAGCCCACGCGCATCACGTAGTCGTTGTGCGAGCCGTCGGCATACACCGCCCCCTTGGCCTCCACCTCTGGCCGGATAGTTTTGTCGTACACCCTGCGGATGCGGGCCAGTTCTCGTTGCCGCCTGCGCTGCGCCTTCTGCGGCTCCTGCATCCGTTCCCATTCGCTGTCTATCCACGCGGCCGCAAATGCCTCCGCCTTAGGATTGAAGTACACCGCCTCGTCGTGCGCCACCACCGTCAGCCGCGTCACGTTCTTACATTTCTCGTCCGTCTCCGCGCCGATCAACTGCCCGTAGTACGCATTGCCCGCTGCAAACGCCTTGCGGTAGAACTGTATCTGCTGCTTCAGGTTATACCCTTCGTCCAGTTCGTGGCGGTACAGCACCCGCAACCCCTCGCCGCTGATCGTCGTATAGCACAGCAGCGTGTGCGGGTCGGCCAGAATTTTCAATTTTCCATTTTCAATGATCAATGGATCGGCGTGGTCAAAGTCCACCATCGCCACTCCCGTCAGCCTCACCACATGCTTCTGCGCCTTGCCGCCCTCGAACACGCACGGCACGGCAAACAGCATACTCTCGTTCTTCAGCGAGTCCAGCCGGTACAGCCGATACCCCTCTGTCAGTTCCCTTGTCCGCTGGTCAGAGCGGATAGCCTCGACCATCGCCTCCAACGTACTGCTGACAGGCACCTTGTCCCAGAAATTACGAAATACTGATACTTCCATATTTGATAAAGAATTTCTCGGGTGCGAAGGTAAAGATAATACGATAAAGCAATCCCCCATACACGGGGGATATGTATGGGGGAATATATATGTTCAGATAAATTACTCAGTCGAAGAGTTTCTTTAGGCAGTCTTGGAATTCGATTGACTGCTGAAGGTTAAGCGCGTCGTAGTAGTCGCGGTACATCTTCTGTCTTTTCCAAAGGGTTCCGAACACCTTCCATTTGTTGCGGATACCCAGCCGCTCCGCCATCGCGTTGGCCAATAGTGCCGCCTTGGTACGTGATAGCTTTGGCTGGTAATGTTCATCCACGTAGCCTGCTTCTTGCGCTTTCTGCCATAGTTCCATTGCCGCTTCGGTAGCGAGTTCGTTGGGTAGGCCATTGGCTTCTTCAGAGTTATCTTTTCCCCTCGCCTTTTGGAGAGGGGTTGGGGGTGAGGCTGGTGGTAGGGGATTGGCCTCTATTCTTTGCGTTTCAATCTTATCCACGTGCTGTGCACCTGGCGACACATATACTATTTGTAGGTGGCTGAATTGTTGGTCGTAGCCTGCTTGATGCAGCCGTTCAAGCAGGCGATTCAATTCATCGAGGCTATCCTCGTCGTTATTGTAATTCATATTCTTATTATCGTCCAATCTTCTTAAACAAAACTTGTTGGTAATGTAAGTATTGTGATTTTTGGAAAAAAAGTGGGGCATTATTGGTACATTAACGACAAAACTTCCAGGCCAACGCCAATCAGCCTTACTCCAAGTTGTCTGTACCGCCAATGCCCACACCATATGGTGTGAGCAGGCAGACAATCTTTCTTGGAGTAAACTGAGAAACTAAATTTTGGCGTTGTTCGGAAGTTTACAAGAAAGCTGTCATAGCTCCATAATCACAATATACTGGGTGCAAAGTTACTATTATTCCCTAATACACCCAAATAATTATGGATATTTCTTTTATGGACTCATGACACTTTTCTTCGTTTGAGGGGTTCAACAACATGTTATTTATTTTTAAAGATTTCTCTCAACGCCTTTTCGATGTTCTCACCTCGCAACCCACGGACGAGGGTGGTGATGATTCTCTTGTTCATATTGATGTGTTTATTCTAACTCTAACGGGTCATAGGGAAATTGCTTTGACTTCGGTTGTCCCGTTGCTCTGTCGACGGCGCCACCTGCTTTCAGGTGGTCACGATTGGCTGCTACCTGTAGTTTATAGATGTGGGCGCGGCTTTCCTTGCGGAAGCCCTCGTATTTGCGCTTGGTGATGGGGAACGTGCCGGAGCGCAGGCTGACAGCTTCCCATGTGTAGAGCCGCTGCGTGTCGTTAAGCTTCAGTATCAGTCCGGGCAGACCGCCGAACGACCAAGGGCCGAGGCGCACGGGGATGTCGGCTGCAAACCACGCTTCAAAGTCGCGGCCCCGCCAGTGGCATGTCGCTTTCTGGCATTCGTGGCCGAGGATGGTCTTTCGCTCGTTGGCCAGCGTCCATTTCTGCTGTGCGGCAGGCTCGGTGTAGTAGGCGTTGTAGCGTTCCATGGCCCACGGCATCCAGGCGTAGAAGGTCTGTTGACCCTGCTCGGTGAATATCTCCGTTGATTGGTATTCGCTCCAGTACTGCCCCTCGCGACCTATCGTATAAAAGGTACTGGGCACGCCCTCGGCGTTGGGGTTGGCTTTCATATAGGCGTCGTAGAGCGAGTCGCCCCGCTCCAGGAAGCGGCTATAGTGCTTGCTCAGTTGCTTGCCCGCCCGCAGGATGTGCAGGTCGAGGTACGTGTCAGGGTTGCCAATGTCCGTAGCGTTCAGTGCATACTCCACTTCGAGCTGTGCCTGTCCCACTACGGTGGTCTTTCCCACGCCCCTCGGCTTCGGCCTCATGACGTGTCCCTGTTTCTGCTGTGCCATCGCCCCGCCGCAAATGGCGGCGAGGGCGAGGAAACTGATGATGATTCTCTTGTTCATATTGATATCTGCTTATTCTAACTCCATCGGGCTATAGGGCTTGTCGTGGAAAGTGTTTCCTTCGAGTGAAGTGACCTTGCCCCCATAAAGCACGGTAAGCCAGTTGATGTTGATTTTCTTCTGAAGCTTCAGCATGTTCTCACGCTTTACTTTCTTAAACCGCGAGAAGTTCCATTGCATAATGGGACGTTTCACCCGTTCCAACTTCACCAGTTCGAAGTTGTACTCCTTCTTAGCATCGGAGATTTTTACGATGAGTCCAGGCAGGCCGCCAAACTTCCACGGGCCGCGCTGGATGGGAATTTCAGATGTGAACCACGCCTCGTAGTCACGGCCACGCCATCGGCAGGTGGCCTTCTGGCAGTGGTAGCCGTGGATGGTCTGCTGCTCGTCCTTCAGCGTCCATTGCTGCTTCGGCACAGGCTCAGTGTACTGGCAACATTCGCGGTCGAGATTCATCGGCATGATGGCATACTCCGTCAGTTGTCCGTCCTTGATGTAAATCTCGTCGAATTGGTATTCCGACCAGCGGCTGGGATATTTGCCGCCGAATGTCCGACTGGCAAAGCCGCTTTCCCCGTTGCTGTTCTTTATCTGCTTCGGCTTATAGATCGAGTCGCTGTGTGCCACGAAATAGCTGGAATATTTCGTGTACTGTTTGCCAACCTGCAGCCATCCGAGGTCAATGTAGGTGTTCTCGTCCTTGATGTCGGTAGCATTGAAGGCGTAGTACACGGTCACCAGCGCCGTGTCTATCGCCATCGGCGCGATTCCTCCTCTCCTTGAAGAAGGCGGTACATCTCCTTGTTTCCACTGAGCGTATGCCCCGCCGCAAACGGCTGCAAGGGCGAGAATGACGGTGATGAGTCTATTGTTCATGATATGATCAGTTTACTCTAACTCCATCGGGTCGTAGTCGTGCGGCGAGGATTGTAGGTCGCCGACAGTGCCATCGGGGTTGAAATCGCGGATGCCAGCTGTTTTCCTGTAGTTGCGATTGAAGGCAATCTGTAGTTTCCAAGTATGGGTGCGGTTGGATTTCATGAATTCCTCCTTCGGGTACTGCCAGATGGGGAACTCGCCCTTTTCGATGGCTATGGCCTCGAAGACATAGAGGCTGTCCACATCGTGAATCTTCATGATGAGTCCTGGCAGTCCGCCAAACTTCCACGGGCCACGACGAATAGGGATGTCGGACGCAAACCAGGCAATGTAATCACGACCGCGCCAGTGACAGGTGGCACGCTGACAGGGGTGACCGAGGAACGTAGCTGTATCTGACTGTAATGTCCACTCCTGCCCTGTCCACTTCTCCTCATACCGCTGCGGCCATTCCTGTCCGGCAGGCATCGTAGCCCATTCGTTGAGAGTGTCGCCGTGGATAAAGATGTTAGAGTGCTGGTACTCGCTCCAGATGTCAGGCTTCCTGCCCTGCATCCACCAAGTACCGTTGGGATAGCCTTTGGGATGGGGGTTGGCCTTGGCCCATTTGACGCGCTCATCATCGGCTTGCTCCACGAAGAGACTGCAATATTTCGTCATCTTCTTGCCAATCTGCAACTGCCCGCAGTCGAGATACGTGCTGTCTTGGGTGATGTCCGTGGCACCCCATGCATAGAGTATGCGTAGATCCGCCGTATCAATGGCTTTACGTGCCAAGACCGTGTTGTGCTTATTCATAGGCAGCATAGCTCCACTCTGCTTATACTGCGCCAACGCCCTTCCGCACACGGCGGCGAGGGCGAAGGCTGTCAAGATGATCTTTTGCATAGCCACACCTTATTTGTATCTGAACTGTACGGCATGTGAGGCACTTTGGCGGACGGCCTTGCCCTTCAGCTTGGCGGGCTGCCATTTGGGCATCTTCTTGACGAACTGCATAGCGGCGGCATCGAGGGCGGGATGCACTTTGAGGCTGTCGGGAACCTTGATATTACTGATGCTTCCGTCGGCTTCAATGACGAAATGGACGACGACCGTCCCCTGTGCCTTGTCTTTCTCGGCTTCTGCAGGATACTTCATGTTACGCATCATAAAGCTCATCATGCCCTCCTGTCCTCCGGGGAACATGGCGCGCTGGTCCACCTGCTCGGGTGAATAAATGGGTTTCGTGGTCTGTGCCGAACTCTCGGCTGTGCCTGCCAGCAGCATCATGGCTGCAGCAAAGGCAATCTTCATGTACTTTCTCATGTTGTTAATGCTTAAAGTTGTTAATAATAATAATTTATTCAAGCTCTAAAGGCTCATACTCGTGCGGTTCGGACAGCAGGTCACCGATGGTGCCGTCCGGGTTCATGCGTCGTCGCCCTGCTGTCTTTTTGTAGTTGCGGTTATAGGCGACTTGCAGCTTCCACGTATGGGTGCGGCTGGACTTCATGAATTCCTCCTTCGGATACTTCCAAAGGGGGAAGTTGCCATTCTCTATGGCTACGGCCTCGAACGTGTAGAGGCTATCGACATCGTGAATCTTCATAATCAGTCCCGGCAGTCCTCCGAACTTCCACGGGCCGCGACGGATGGGGATGTCGGGCGCAAACCATGCCACGAAGTCACGGCCCCGCCAGTGACAGATGGCACGCTGACAGGGATGGCCGAGGAACGTAGCCGTGTCTTCCTGTAACGTCCACTCCTGACCCGTCCATTTCTCGTCATACCGCTGCGGCCATTCCTGCCCCATCGGCATGATGGCCCATTCGCTGAGGGTGTCGCCGTGGATATAGATGCTGGAGTACTGGTATTCGCTCCAGATGCCGGGCTTGCGGCCGCGCATCCACCACGTGCCGTTGGGAACATTCTGTGCGTGCGGGTTCTGCTTGCCCCATTCCACCCGCTGACTGTCGGCCACCTCAATGAACCAGCTGCTGTATTTCGTCATACGCTTCCCAACGAGCAACTGTCCGCAGTCCAGATAGGTGCTGTCCTGGGTGATGTCGGTGGCTCCCCACGCATACTTGATGCGCAGGTTGGCCGTATCGATGGCCTTGCGTGCCAGAACGGTGTTGTGACTTCCGTTGGCGTAGGCTCCGCTCTGTTTCCACTGGGCTTTCGCCCCGCCGCAAATGATGGCGAGGGCGAGGAAACTGATGATGATTCTCTTATTCATATTGTTACTTTATAGGAGTTTAAATCTTACTATTACGAGGATGTTGCGTGGACGTAACTGTGATGTATTAGTGTAGATGTCAAGGCCTGAATAGGTGACGCGGGTGTAGTGGCGCTGGTCGAAGAGGTTGTTAAGTTGAAGTTCCAGATCACAACGTCCCAGCTTGTACTTGGCTTTGATGTCGCCGAACCATGCGTGGCGGCCGATGGCGGTGAGGTTGTTGTAGTTATCCTCGACGGCTGCGGAGAGCGTCATCTGCTTGGTGACATAGACATTCATCGAGAGGCGCTGGGTGGCGGTACGCACGATACGCGAAAGGTTGCTTCCGCCACTGTCGGTGTAGCTGCTGTTCCAAGAGTAGCCGCTGCTGAGCACGAAGTTGAGCCATGGCAGAGGTGTGATGGTGCCTCCGGCTCCGATGCTGACAGTGCGTGAATTAAATGGATAGAGCTGATCGGCTATCAATTGTTCGCTGTGTGAATGGCCGTAGCCGCCGAAAGCTCGAATCGTGGTCTGTAGCCAGTCGAAGCCTTTGCTGAAATCGAAACTGAGGTTGTAGGAGTCTGCGGTGGTTGCCTGATCCACAGCTTGTACGACGCTGGTGGCACCTTGATAAGTGTAGCCATAGATCTGATTGTCGCGGGTGTGGTTGTAACTGGCATTCAGGCGGAAGAAGGTGGCGTTCAAGGCACTGCGATAGCCTATGCTGGCATTGGTGCCGATACGGTCAGTCTCGGAGAGCTGTTCCACATACGACCTCTGGAACGAGCGGTAGTTGTTCATGATGTAGCCGCTGTAGATGCCGCCCGGGTCGCCAACATTCTTATAATAGGACGCTCCGATGTTGCCGCTCCAGTCGCGCCACACATAGTTGGTGGAGAACGTTGGCGAGACAAGCAGGTGTGTGTAGCTGTGCTTATCGTCGCGGACGCGGTCATCGAGGGTCTGTGTGTAGAGGTTCAACGGACAACCAAGGCTGATGCGCCAACCCCCACGCTCCCATTTATAATGCTGACCAAGGGTAAGCTCGTAGGTGTTGTACCAAAGGTCGTTACGAGATGAATAGTTGCCCGTATCAAAGCCATCGAGGGCGGTCTCTATGCCATGCAAACTGGCATTGGCAATAATCCCATAGGACAGGGTAAAGTAACCGAAATGAAAATTATAGTTTGTGTGGAAATTCGCGTTGATATGACGCGAGTCAATGTCTTGCTGATAGTATTGAGAATTGAAAACCGTCTGCTGAGCATTAAGTGAGTCTATTCCCACGGTGAGCGTATTTGGCCGCTGAGCATAGCCAACCGAGAAATGCAGGTCGAGCGTATGCGAACGAATATTCTTGATGAGATTCGTGGTGTTGCTTACAGCTAAAGATGGGCGGTCGAAGTGCTGATGCGTTTTTTCGCTGCCATAATTAACATACTGTGGTCCATTCAACTGTGATGCCAGAAATCCCTTCACCTTGTCTTTGTTCCAACTACCGTCGAACTTGATAACATTTGCCAGAAAGCCGTCCTTGGCATTCCACATATAGCGCAGATTGCCACTGAGGTCATTCAAGTGCGTCTGCGATGTCAGCGTCTCGGTAGTCAGCAGACGGCTGTCATCGGTGAAGAAACGGTCGCTTTCCGATGTACCCTCGCGGCGGATATTATCATGGTGATAGGCTACATTCATCGTTATCTCCGAGTCCTCACCCACTTTCTCCAAATGGTTTATCGTGGCGATGTGGCTGTGATTGTCGAAGGTGCGCTTCTGCGGCAGGCCCGAGCCGTTGGGCAGTACTGCATTCATTGGGCAGAACGGGTACAGTCCCACGCTGTTGATGTTGGAATAATGTTCGGTCAGTTCGCGGCTCACGTCATCGCCAGTGTTATTACCTTTATATAAGGTCATGTTCTGCCGCTTTTTAGCGAAGTACATACCTACGACCTCCGCTGTCCAAAGCGGGTTTGATCCGATGACCGTCTGTCCGTCCGTGAGCGGTCGGCTACCGATGCGCCACGGGCCGGACTGTTGCCATCCACCACCCATCATCGTGTTTATTGCCACCGTCCCTTTTGCTGCGTTTTTCAGCTTCAGGTTGATGGCCACATCATCCGTCAGGCTCTTGTCCTGTAGTGCCTTGATGGGCTGGTGGTGTTCCAAGACCTGCACCGTGGCTACGTCCGAGGCGTTTATGTTGTTCGTCGCTAGCCCGTAGCGTCCTTGTAGCAGATCCATGTCCTCCACGTAGAATTTCTTGATGGCCTTGCCGTTGAACTTGATGGCGCCGCTCTCCGATACCTCAATGCCCGGCATCCGTTTCAGGACGTCACCAATGACGCGGTCGCCCTGCTGCTGGTAGGCACCGACGGTGTAGTTCAATGTGTCGCCGTGTTGGCGTATCTTGTCCGCTTTCACCGAAACCTCCTTCAGTTCTATCGCCTTCTGCCGCGCGCGAATGTCAACCCGTTGCGACCTGTTCGCCACCACCCGCACCACATTGCCAATGGCCATGCCTGCGGCCGTTACTACCACGGAGTCTATCGCGCTCTTGAACTGCAACTTATAATGTCCCTTCGCGTCGGTATCCGCGAAACCAATAATGTTTCCAGTCCCTTTTGGCGACACCGTGACGTAAGCATCCACCGCCTGCCCGAGCGAGTCCGTCACAACGCCCTCAATAATGGTCTGAGCATGTGCCGAACTCAATCCTAATCCAGCCACTATTGCAGTCATGATGAATATGACCCTAAAGATTCTTATATTCATGGTATTGTTCTCGTTTTCTCTTTACCTTGTTCAATGATATTTATCAGTTCCTTGACCTCTTCATCAGTGAGTTCTTCTTTAGGAACAAAAGGACCATTGACGATACTCGAATATGAGCCAAAGGACATTACTTTGTCTCGTATGTATTTCCAAATATGTTTCATGTTTTCTGATTTATTCCAATTCCAACGGATTATATGGTGTGTAGATGGAAACGGCTTCGCCTTGAATCATGTTTCCGGCGGCATCCATCGTGGCTTTGTGGTAGTCGGTAGCCTTGAACCAGTTCTCGTGGAACGAGCACTGCATCTTCCATACTTTCTCGCGCCCGTAGCTCGTATAGTTCTTGAAATCCTTGAAGCGGGTGATGGGATGGCGGTGCGTCTCCAGTCCGATGGCTTCCCATGTGTAGAGTTTTTCCTTGTCGTAGGCTTTCAGGATAAGCCCCGGCAGACCGCTAAACTTCCATGGGCCGCGCTTCACTGGAATGTCGGCGGCAAACCACGCCACGAAATCGCGACCACGGAAACGGCACGTGGCTTTCTGACAGTGATGGCCAAGGATGGTTTGCGTCTCGTCCGTCAGTTTCCACTCCTGTTTCGGCACTGGCTCGGTGTACTTTGAATTGTAGCGATGCAGCCACATCGGCATTTGGCAGTACTCTGTCAGCTGTCCGTTCTCAATGAAGTAATCGCTCCACTCGTATTCGCTCCATTGGTCGTGCTCACGGCATTGCACGCCCATCCAACTCGGAACGGCTTGTGCACCGGGATGCTCCTTGGCATATTTAGATCGCAGCGAGTCGCTCTGATAGACAAACTGGCTATAGTACTTCGTGATGCGCTTGCCCACATCGAGCCTCTGCAGGTCAATGTACGTCAGATGGTCGCTAATCTTCTCAGCGCAGAAGGCATAACGGACACGCAACCGCGTGGTATCGACCATCTCTATCTTCGAGAAGTCCCTGGCATAAATGGGAGCCGGGCATCGCCCGCCCTCTTTAGGTTGTGCACTTACCTCGCTGCATACGGCGGCAAGGGTGATGATAGTTGTGATAAGTTTCTTGTTCATTTTTATTATGGGTGTTATGAGGTTACTGAAAACCTCCACCGCATCTCCCGACGAAGCGGAGGGTGTGCCAATAGGTCTTTTTCTACTCGTTTTGTATTTACTAACTTCTGTTTTATGAAATTGTCTTAATTCAATCGGAACAAGATGGGCATATTGTATCTACAGCGCACGTCCTTACCCTTGTTCTTGGCAGGAATCCATTTGGGCATCTGCTTCAATACACGTAGTGCTTCATTAGATAGTAGCGGGTCGGGAGACTCAATTACCTCAAAGTTGGTCAGGCGTCCGTCCTTCTCAACAACGAAGCGAATCAGCACACGTCCTTCAATGCCTTTCTTTTCGGCTTCCTCAGGATAATGCATCTGACGTGCGATGAACATATAACATTCTGTCATATCACCCGGATAGGACGGCATGACCTCTACTACATTATATATAGTAGTGTCTTCGGGTATTCTTAATATGTGCTCTATGGCTCCGCGAACGACGCCATTCGGATTGAGAGCGGATGCCACGGCAAGGCCAAGGGCAAGGGCGAAAATAATGATAGACATGAGTTGACGAGGCGTGAAGAAACGGCGACGCAAGGCGGTGCGCAGGGTGTTGCGGACGCTGGAGATGGTGTTGCGGACGGTGGCCACGGAGATATTGCGTGCCTCGGCAATCTCCTCGACCGTCAGTCCCTCGTCGTAGAAGAGCTGCCACACCTCGCGCTCGGCCTTGGGCAGACGCTGGAGGCGGGACACGAGCCACTCGGAGTTTTCGCGCTCTTCCATCTCTTCCTGTGGCGTGACTTCGGTGACGACGGCACTCGACTCGTCGGCCAGTTCTACCTCCGCACGCTGTCCGCGCCACATCGAGACGCAGCAGTTGCGGGCAATGCGCATGACGTAGGCATCGGTGAGCGTCACCTTGTCGCGCACGTTCCAAGCCCTGAGCCACGTTTCCTGTACCACTTCCTCGGCCTCGGTGTCGGAGCCGAAGAACTCGCGCCCCATCTGCATCAGCCGGGGCCGCATCCGTTCAACCATCTGCTTGAACTCTGTTCCTGTCATAACGTCTGTTTCCATCATGTCCGTTGTTTGGGGATTCTGCCCGTATAACGCAGAACGCCCCAAATCTTCACCTATAAAAGATGTTAAAAGCATGAAACAGTACTCTGCTTTTCTTGCGAAGTTACACAAAACGGCACAAAAAAGCCCCCGGCATGATTCGAAGATCGGGTGCCGAGGGTGCAACTCTAAAACTAGTTTTATAAATTCGGGCTATTTTTCTTTGCCAAACGTGATTTCCTTGCGAATCTTGCTTAGATAAACAGGTGTGACGTTGAGGAACGAGGCGATGTCTTTGAGCGAGAGCATCTGCACCACCTGCGGACAGCGTTCAAGCAGTCGGCGATAGCGGCTGCAGACGGTATAGCGGTAGTGGTCGAGGTCGCGGGCATAGACCATCTTGAACAGGTTCTTCAGGATCTTCACGTCCATCTTAGCCATCTTCGGGTCGTTGTCGAACAGCGCCTGCAGCTGCTGTCCGCTGATGACGCGCACCTCACACGGCATGTCGGCCTCGATGCTCACCTCCGACACGTCGCCGTCGAGGCAATAGGGGAAGTCGGCCACAAACTCGCCCTCGAAGGCGAAGCCCGTGCAGTAGTCCTTGCCCTCCTCGTCGTTGTGCACCATGTACTTGAAGCAGCCCCGCTCCACGAATGCCACCCACTGCGCTGGCTCGCCCGCCTCCTCCAGCGTCTCGCCGCGCTCCATCACGCGCCGCTCCCCGTGCTCCATGCAAAACTCCCGCAGGAACTCCAAGTCCAGCCCCTCCTTGTAGGAATTGAAGTGCTTATTCATTGTCATATTCATCAGCGTTTTATTATTTGTTGCTGCAAAGGTACAAAAAGTTTCCGAGACAAAAGCAGGCGATTGGGAAAACCTTCTTCCTCATCCACTACGAGATGTGCCAATACGCCCGCGACATCTGCCGCATCATGGGCATTACCCAAGAGACCATCCGCTCCACAAGATTCATGATTATGCAGAATGGAAAAAAGTAATAAATCAAGGACATTATAGGAAGATATATGCTTCAAGGATTGGGAAACGAGAAACTGAAAATGATTGCCGTAACCACTATTTACACAATATAGAACTCGTCAATTATTTCTGTATATTACTCTATTGGCATCACAATTCCTTTTGGTAAACGTTCTGACTGCTGTTGTAGCGTGTTTTGAATTGAAACCGCAATATGGTATGCTAATCTCACGGGAACAGCATTACCAATCATTTTATATACATCGTTAAGATTTTGATAAATGAATTCAAAGGTGTCTGGAAAAGTTTGTATTCGTGCACATTCACGGGCAGTAAGTCTCCTATATTGATTCTCATGTCCAGGGATGAAGCGAAAAACATCTTTCATTACTTTTTCCATTTTAGGGGCCATTGGATGTATAGACGTTTGACGTCCACATGCTTGAATTGTGTAGCTAGGCTGATTCCAATCAAGCACTCTGTTACGTGACATATATATATAAGAATAGCCTCCGACCCAATACTCATGAGCATTTGTTATGGGTTGCCTACCCATAGATACGGCAGAATCTTGAAGATTTCTTATTGCATCAGAAACACACGGCTTTTCCTGTAAAGGAGTAGGAAAATTATAGTCTATTTTTAAATCTTCTCTAAAGCCTATAAAGAACACCCTTTCTCGTTTTTGTGGAACATCGAAATCATTAGCATTCAAGCATTTTACCCACAAATCATATCCAGCATCTTTGAATGATTGTTCAATTTTCTCGAAAGATTCTTTGTTTCTAACAGCCATAATGCCCTTAACATTTTCAGCCACAAAAAAAAGAGGTTGCTTTTCTTTTAGTATTTTAATAAAGGTGAGAAAAACCTTCCCTCTTGGGTCTTCAAAGCCACGACCTTTACCCGCATTGCTCCAACTTTGACAGGGAGGTCCTCCAATGAAACCTATAGCCTCATTGGGTATATCATCTAATGAGAGATTGTTGATATTGGAATCGTTGAAATTGGTTTCTGGAAAGTTGTACTGGAATGTCGCTTTTACAGACATGGCATTATCATTGGCCCAAATAATGTCATATCCGGCTTCTTTGAAACCTAGATCCAATCCGCCACAGCCAGAAAAAAAAGATGCGATTTTCATTAGTCCTCTTCAATTATTGAACAGCAATTAGAAACAAAAGATTCATCAGCCAAATTCATGATTCTTAACCTGTCAATAAGAACGCATGAAGTAATATCCAAATCATTTTCAAGTTGCTTGTCACTATTCATGTACCAATCAGGGATAAACATATATTTTTGAATGGAGGTAGAAATGATTTCAAGAAATTTCAACCACTGATTGTCATTTAACGAATATTGTTTTTGTGACCATTCTTCACGGCTACATGCACACTGTCCAAACATAATCGGTATGGATTTGCGATTGTCTCCCATTTTCCTGATACCTACAATGTCTAATCCTCCATCACCATGATTGCTATCGGGAATCCTTTCTACATTTTCTTTTTTATAGGAAACGGATACGAACTCAGATAGTTTTATCATTCTTTCTTTAAGTTTTGCATCAGATATACAATCATCCTTAGTCAGTTTTTTATTTGTATTACTACTCCCAAACAACTTAAAAATCATGGATGGAAATAAGCGCCTCATGTAAAGAAGGCAAATAACTTCAAAATCACTTGTAAGATTATGGTAATTTTTTATATAGCATAGATTCGAAGAAAGTAATAATAGTATATAGAGTTTTTGAAGTTCAGAGAATTCATTGTTCTTTAGGCTTAATTGTCCATCCGAATTAATTATAAACGGATAGCGTTCTGACAACAAATTATTTCTCAAAATAATATGTGCATAGACATCTTCCAATTTTGAAGTTAATCTTTCTTTTCTTCCCTTGGGAATATTTTCAGCATCCTTACTTTGAAAATCTGAAGATTTAATAATAATACTGCTTATCTCATCTTGGTCAATTTGATTCTGTTCTGATGAAATACACAACAGTTCACAATAATCCGTCCAAACTCCAATGGGTGCATTGGATGCCGGTGAAGACACCAATTTGTCTTTACTTAATAATTCTTTCCGCATCATTATACGTCTTCCATTTCATAATCAGAATCGATTTTTGCAATTAAAGCTTTATAAAAGGCTACAGCTGTTTTATTTATTTGTCTCAATTGCTCTTGGTCTATCGAATGACAATCTTTAAGTGATGGAAAATATGACCATGCAATTTCAATTGCCTTTAATGATTCGTCAATTTTCTTTTTTATAATCTCATCTGCTTCGTCTGTTAGTTCCGCAGCACTTGTTAATGAAGCACCATTCTTGAATGCATCTAATGCTTTTTCATATTTAGGATCTAAAATCTTATTTAGTCTAGTGAGGTTTCTGGACTCGCCTAATCTTGTTTGATTTTCATTGTTTTTCTCAAACATCCATTTGACCAAATCTTGTAAATGGTCAATATTGAGGTTTTCTAAGGCATTGTCTGCGTCAATATCTATACCTATATATTTTGCAATATTTGGTCTTACAATTCCAGTATAAAAAGAACCGAACTCAAAAGTTTTATCGTCTAAATCATGAATATCAAAATAATTATTGGACTCAATGATATCGACTAATTTCCCGCCTAACAATATTTGCCTCACATAAGGTGCCGTACTTCCAATCTGCCGAGCAAGTGCTTTGTATTTGTCATAGGGAGCAATATCGGCATCAAGCCGACTATATAAAATACTCAAGTATCGTGCTTTTGCCAGAGCATCCCATGGTTCTATTCCCGTGATGTGTCTATAACCAAGATAATCTACAATTTCTTCTCGTGTATTGAAAACGACAACAGGTATATTGTTAGGACGGTGTTCTGCATTTACAGATATTTCATTGATAGTTGCTTTTCTTACTGGTGCTTTCTCTGGATGTTGAAGCAAATATGTTGCTGTGTATCTTCTATTGCCTTCGATAGAAATATATTTTCCTTTGCTTTCATCAAAGATAACCAATAATGGTTCACCTGGGAAAAAACCTTTCTCACCAATTGAATACATTAAATCAATGATATTCTCCTTGTTGATCATCCATTCAAGAACACTCACTTCGTCCTCTCCATTTAAGGACTTCGGGATTCTTGGATTCTCTATATCGAATGTCAACTGATCAAGTGAAATTTGCTGTATTGACTTTTCTTGTGCCATAATATATTTATTTTGGTTTCAAAGGTACATCTTTTTTCTCAATTATGATTACCAAAAACAAAAAAACTCTAATTTTCAGTTTTTTTTGTCTTATTTTTCAATTTCAATATAAATAAGTGAAATCAATATTAATGACTATATATTAACATAAAGAACGCACAACCTCAGAAGCTGGTGCCTTCTCAGTTTTGTTTGGCACAAGTTACAAAAAAAACACAAAAAAGCCCTCGGCAAAGCCCGGAAATCAAGTGCCGAGGGGGAAAGGATTTGAACTGGCAAATCAACCTTGACGCTAACCTTAACCGTTCAAGAGTTCAAAGGTTCAAGAGTTCAAAGGTTCAAGGGTTTAAAAGGTTCAAGAGTTCAAGACGTTGACAGTTTGTGTCGAGATTCCTACGCCATGGCATAGCTGATGCAAGCATCGCTCTGCTCATTTGGCTTAAACGGAACCTTCAAGATGATAACAAAAACAAAAACCGAAAACAAAAACGGGAACGATAATCGATTAAGGGGTTAAGACGTTCATGAGTTCAAGACGTTCAAGAGTTGACACTTTGTGTCGAGCTTCCTACGCCATGGCATAGTTAAAGTGAACTTTACTCTGCGCATGGCTTAAACGGAACCTTCAAGACGAAAAGGCGTTGACCGTATACTTTAGAAAAAAGGGCATCCAAACGGGTGCCCTTTGTCTTTATTTAATTACTCTGCAGTTTCTGTTGCAGGAGCCTCACCTTCGTGACGGGGACGACGCTCACGACGCTCGCCACGTTCACGGCGCTCACCACGCTCAGGACGGGGACGACGCTCACGCTCAACATAACCCTCGGGCTTCTCTAACAGTACACGACGGGAAAGCTTGAACTTGCCGGTCTTGGGATCAATCTCCAACAACTTAACCTTCAACTTGTCGCCTTCCTTGATACCAGCCTCTTCGACGGTTTCAAGACGCTTCCAGTCGATCTCAGAGATGTGGAGCAGACCATCCTTGCCTGGCATGAACTCTACGAAGCATCCGTAAGGCATAATGCTACGAACGGTACCCTCGTAAACCTCGCCAATCTCGGGGATAGCCACGATAGCCTTAATCTTAGCCATAGCAGCATCGATAACTTCCTTGTTGGGACCGCTGACCTGAATCTTACCTACGCCGTCTTCCTCATCGATGGTGATGGTAGCACCGGTATCTTCCTGCATACCTTGGATGATCTTACCACCGGGGCCAATAACAGCACCAATGAACTCCTTGGGGATAATCATCTGCTCGATACGTGGTACATGTGGCTTGAGTTCAGGACGAGGCTCGGAGAGCGTCTTCATCATCTCTGCCAAGATGTGCTCACGACCAGCCTTAGCCTGCATCAGAGCCTTCTCGAGAATCTCGTAGGAAAGTCCGTCGCACTTGATATCCATCTGGGTAGCTGTAAGACCCTTAGGAGTACCTGTGGTCTTGAAGTCCATATCGCCCAGGTGGTCCTCGTCGCCAAGGATATCAGAAAGAACAGCATACTTGTCCTCACCGGGGTTCTTGATAAGACCCATAGCAATACCGCTGACGGGAGCTGTGATAGGCACACCGGCATCCATCAGAGCCAGACAGCCGGCACAGGTAGAAGCCATAGAGCTGGAACCGTTACTCTCGAGAATATCACTTACCACACGAATGGTGTAAGGGAAGTCGGCAGGAATCTGACCCTTCAGACCACGCCAAGCCAAATGGCCGTGACCAATTTCACGACGGCCTACACCACGCTGTGCCTTAGCCTCGCCTGTAGAGAAGGGAGGGAAGTTGTAGTGAAGCAGGAAGCGCTGGTACTCGCGAACGAGAACATCATCGACCAGCTTCTCGTCCAATTTGGTACCCAGTGTACAGGTAGCCAATGACTGCGTCTCACCACGGGTGAAGATAGCACTTCCGTGAGGACCGGGCAGCGGACTGGCCTCGCACCAGATAGGACGGATATCGGTAGTCTTACGACCGTCCAGACGAATACCTTCGTCCAGGATGCAACGACGCATGGCGTCCTTTTCTACATCATGATAGTAACGGTCGATAAGTGTATTCTTCTCTTCCAGCTCAGCAGCCTCCATATCGGGGTGCTCAGCTGCATATTTCTCCTTGAACTGCTCGCGGATGGCCTCGAAAGCCTCAGTACGGGCATGCTTCTCAAGACCTTGTTTGGTAACATCGTAGGCGGGCTGGTAGCAAGCTGCCTTAACAGCCTCGCGCAACTCGTCGTCGTTTACCTCGTGGCAATACTCACGCTTAACATCCTTACCCAGCTCCTTACTCAGTTCTTTCTGTAAGCGGCACATAGGCTTGATAGCCTCGTGAGCACACTTAAGGGCTGCCAGAAGGTCGGTCTCCTGAACCTCCTTCATCTCACCCTCAACCATCATAATGTTTTCCTCTGTAGCACCAACCATCAAGTCCATATCGGCCTCTTTCAGTTGTTCGAAGGTGGGGTTGATAACAAACTCGCCACCGATACGTGCTACGCGAACCTCGGAGATGGGACCCTCGAAGGGAATATCACTGCAGGCCAAAGCAGCAGAAGCAGCAAAGCCAGCCAGAGCATCGGGCATATCCACACCATCGGCAGAGAAGAGGATTACATTAACATAAACTTCAGCATGATAATTGCTGGGGAAGAGGGGGCGCAAGGCGCGGTCAACAAGACGACAGGTAAGAATCTCGTCGTCATTAGCTTTGCCTTCGCGCTTGGTAAAACCGCCGGGAAAACGTCCGGCTGCAAAATACTTCTCTCTGTACTCTACCTGCAAGGGCATGAAATCTGTTCCGGGAACGGCATCTTTGGCAGCACAAACAGTGGCCAGCAGCATGGTGTTGTTCATACGCAACATAACAGCTCCATCGGCTTGTTTGGCAAGTTTCCCGGTCTCGATGCTGATGGTTCTTCCATCAGGCAACTCGACTGTCTTTGTAATTACGTTCATCTTTTTTCGTTAAAAATATAAAATTGCGTCAAAAAATTGGTGCAAAGGTAGTAATTTAATTCACAATTCTTTATGCATAATTCATAAAATTTCATCTTAAATGCTCTTTTTTATTAAATAAGGTATATTACAAGATAAAAATTGTACCTTTGCGAGGCCAAAAAGCATATTTCTATACATTATGAAGTTAAAATTATTCGTTATAGCAACTTGTCTTCTTCTGGCAGGTTGTCAGCAGAAGGGGAGATTCACTGTAACAGGTCACATTACTGATGCAGCCGATACTGTTATGTATCTGGAACATATTACGCTGGGTGACGGCATCCAGGCGATTGATTCCGTAAAGCTTACCGAGGAGGGCTTTTACAAAATGAGCGGTGACACCATTGGTAATCCTGAATTTTATCGCCTGCGCATCGGCAACCAATGCATCAATCTGGCTTTCGACAGCACAGAAACTGTTACCGTGGATGCCAGCCTGAAGAATATGTCGTTCGGCTATAAGGTTGAGGGTAGCGGTGTGTGCGACACCATCAGGTTGCTTTGTCTTAAACTGGCTGATTTGGAGAAACAAATCAGAAGAGTCTCCGACGACCGCAACTATACCATGCAGGAGCGTTCCGATATGATTGAACAACTTATCAAGGATTATAAGACTGATGTTGAAATGGATATTATCCAGAACCGCTATGGTGCCACATATAGCTATTTTGCCTGCTTCCAGGTATTGGGAGGAAGACTGCTCTTTGACCCTATGAACGACAAAAACGATCTGGCATGGGTTCGTGCCATTGCCAATTCCTGGGACCAGAAATATCCTGGTTGTCCACGAACTCAGAATCTCTTTAATATTGTTGCGGAAGGACGAAAGAATCAGGCTCCTGCCCGTCAGGTTGTGTTGAATATTGATGGAGAGAAGGTTAGGGAGTTGGGTATCATAGATATGACTTTTCCCGATATCAACGGGATTCCCCGTACTTTAAGTGACCTTAAGGGCAAGGTCGTCTTGCTTGATTTTACTGCCTTCAGTCTTGAAGGGAGCCAAGAAAGGACTCTTCTGCTACGTGAATTGTATAACAAATACCACGCCAGCGGATTTGAAATTTATCAGGTAAGTTTCGACCCCGACCGTCATTTCTGGACACAGCGATGCGAGAATCTTCCTTGGGTTTGCGTTTATGCAGAAGAAGGTCTTGACAGCGACATGCTAACCCTTTACCGGGTACAGGAACTCCCATCCTATTTCCTGATAGACCGAAATTGTGACCTCCAGTCGCGAATGGAAACAACAAGTGACATCAAGAAGGCAATTGAAAGCCTGCTTTGATTTTTTTGGGTAGGAAAATTTGCAAGGTAGGAAAAATATCCCTATCTTTGCAGCGGTGAATCATAATAAGCGTAAAGTGAAGGGTTCCAGCATTACCGCTGGGATTCTTTTTCTTTTGCGTTGCGAAAAATGATGGGAGTTGACGAGTTGGCACCAAAACTAAAACGAAAACAATAACAAACAAAATACAAGAATATGGCATACATTTCACAAAAAGGCTACGACGAACTGGTAGCAAAACTGCAACACATGGAAAGTGTTGACAGACCCGCTGCAAGTGCTGCCATTGCAGAGGCACGCGACAAAGGCGACCTTTCCGAGAATGCAGAGTACGATGCAGCAAAAGAGTGGCAAGGCAAACTGGAGACAGAGATTGCTATGCTGAAGAAAACCATTATGGAGGCTAAGATTATCGATACCACGCACATGGATACCAGTACGGTGCAGATTCTCTCAACTGTTGAACTGCGCAACGTAAAGACCAAGCAGCAGATGAAGTACACTATTGTAAGTGCAACAGAAGCTGATCTGCGTGCAGGAAAGTTGAGTGTTGAGACTCCTATTGCCAAAGGTCTGTTGGGCAAGAAAGTAGGTGAGGTAGCCGAAGTAAAGGTTCCTGCAGGTACCGTTCAACTGGAAGTTGTAAGCATTAAATTCGAATAAGTATTATGGCAAGTATCTTTTCACGTATTGTAGCTGGCGAGATTCCCTGCTACAAGATTGCCGAGGACGACAAATACTTTGCTTTCCTCGATATCAGTCCTTTACAGAAAGGACACACGTTGGTAATCCCCAAGCGCGAGGTTGACTATATCTTCGACCTTACCGACGAGGAACTGGCCGGTCTTCAGGTTTTTGCCAAGAAGGTTGCCATAGCTATCAAGAAAGCTATTCCCTGTGTTAAGGTAGGACAATGTGTATTGGGCCTTGAGGTTCCTCATGCCCACATCCATCTGGTACCTATGCAGAGTGAGGCAGATATGCGCTTCACCAATCCTCATTTGGAACTTACCACAGAGGAGTTTCAGCAAATAGCTGCCTCTATCCGCAAAGAGTTATAATATCTTTAAGAAAATTTGATGTCTGTATGCATCTTACGCATAGCAGCAACATCGGCACGAGGGCAAATCATCAGGATTTCGCCCTCTTCTGCTATTACATAGTCGTTCAAACCTTTTATTACAGCCGTCCGACCATCTGAAAGACGGATGGTGTTATTCTTACTTTCGTACAGATAGGCCTTTGTATTCAGTAACACATTACCGTCTTCGTCAGCAGGAGCATCGTCGTGAATGCTGGCCCACGTACCTAAATCGGCCCATTCAAACTGTCCTTGCTGCATATAGACATTGCTGCTTTTTTCAAGGATGCTCATGTCGATATTCAGATTCGGAAGCCGGCTGAAGAATTCCGGAGCGGTTCGGGACTCACCGAATTCAGCCTCAGCCATCATTCGTGGAATTTCAACCTGATATTCGGGTACCAGGTCGTACAACTTTCGCAGCATTACGTTTACGTTGAAATAGAAAAGTCCGGTGTTCCAGTAGAAATTGCCTTCCTGCAAGAAGATATTGGCAAAGTCCTCGTTGGGTTTCTCTGTAAATGATTTTACAGGATAAAAACGCTCCCCCACCTGCTGATCATCATCTATCTGCATATAACCGTAGCCCGTTTCGGGTCGGGTAGGACGCATTCCTGTTACAAGCAGACAATCGTGAGAACCCACGAAATCCAGTGCCGATAGTACATCTTTCTCGAAGCACGCCTCCTTCATTATCAGGTGATCGGAAGGCGAGACAAAGATTTTGGCATTCGGATTTTCCTTTGCTATTACAACCGTTCCCCATGCTACTGATGCAAGGGTTCCGCGCCTCAGGGGTTCTTCCAGTATGTGATAGTCATCTACCTTTGGCAGTTGCTCGTGAACAATAGGCAGATACTGAATGTTTGTGGAAATATAAATGTGTGAAGGGTCAATAAATTGTGCCACGCGGTCATAGGCCTGTTGTAACAATGTTCTTCCTGTACCTAACAGGTCCATAAACTGCTTGGGATAGGTTGTTCTACTCACTGGCCACAATCGGCTTCCATTACCGCCAGCAAGAATCAGACAATAGTTGTTATCGTTCATGATAGGGTTTTTAACTTATCAAAAGTAAGTGCCGTCACTGGCGGCACTTACAATTATAACTCTCTTAACGTAATTTCTCGATAACGGGGAGCAGCAAGCCCTCCATAATCTTGTATCCTGCTTCGTTGGGGTGTACACCAGGGTTGTCCTGAGCAAGTTCGGCTCTCATCGCCTTACCGTCTGGAGTAACCATAGCGCTGAAATAATCTACGTATGGAATTTTATTTTTCTTGGCGTATTCCTGAACGCGTGCATTCAGATGACGTATTTTCTCCATCGCATCTGTTATAGCCGGACGCCAGCTGAAACCGCCGGCAGGCAGACAACTTGCCAGAACGACTTTGCACTTATGGTATTTAGCCAACTCAACCATCGAGCAAACATTGCCAAAGGTTAAATCCTCGTCGTATGCGCCTGTGTTTTCGGCAATGTCGTTAGTTCCGTAGTTGATAACAACAACCTTGGGCTGCAGGTTGATAACATCCTCGCGGAAACGGAGCAGGAACTGATAGCTGGTCTGACCGCCGATACCACGACCTATGATATAAGGATGGTCCTTGAAGAATTGGGCACTTACTCTTGGCCAACCGTCGGTAATGCTGTTACCCATCAGTACCACACGCTTTGCCTTCTTGTCAGGAGCACCTAACTCCCTGTTAGCCTGAGCGTAGCGCTTCCAGTTTCCGAACTCGTGTTTTTGTGCGTTTACACTTGCTGCCATCATCAGTAGCAGCATAAAGATAATCGTTTTTGTTTTCATTGTCTTTATTTCTTAGATTAAACAGTAACTTCTATTTGCGAAGGTAGAGAAAAATACCGATTCTTGCAAGCATTATACATTTTTTTACTTATTTTATAACAAGTTTTACCATTCTGCAACATTCATTTAGCAATGTCCTGCGATAATAAATACCCATGAATCAGAACTGGAAATAGATGAACGGTTGCATCTTGGCTGTTACGAACTGGTAAATGAAGAATACTGCCAATACGCATACCACACACATTACCGGAAGGGGAAGCTTGGCAAAACTGATGCGATAGCGCCTCTTCAAGTTCTCTGGCAACCAGTGAATAACCATTCCTATTATAAATAAGGTAAAGACATTGCTATATGCCTGCACTATCTCCCACACATTTCCGCTCCACGAAGAACCAATCCTTGTTACCATACTGGTAGCTGTGTTCCAAGCCGTCTCGTTGGCAATAGCAGGGTCGAGGTTTGAACCTGAACGGAAGAACAGTCGGGTAAAGGTAATAAAGGTGAATGTCACCAATATGCACCATGAGCGCTCCAACCAGCCCCAGCAATGAGGCAGGTTCATTCTTATGTAGGCCCATCTAATCCAGGCACTTACCATAATGAAGGAAACGTACGCCAGGAAAAGGTTCCAAAGGGGAGACGGAACCTGTGTTGCCAGCAGCCACAGAATCGCTACTACCACAGTACTGCCCATACAGCGAATCAGCAGCGAGCTGTCGCGCCAGAACTTGAAAACTACCATACCAACTCCGTTCAGACCGCCCCAGATAAGGAAGTTCATACTGGCACCATGCCACAATCCGCCCAGCAACATGGTAATCATGCTGTTCAGGTTGGCCCATATCTTACGCCTTCTCTCAGGGCAATACCAAGCCGTCAGGATTACTGCTATAGCCAATACCAACACAGAGATACTTACATACAGGTTTCCGCTCAGAATCAAAGCAGAAAGTGTTAGGACTGCTATCCAGAAGATGGTGCCGAAACCGATAGTCCTGTTTCCTCCCAACGGGATGTACAGATAAGTCTGCAACCAACGGCTCAGGCTTATGTGCCAACGTTTCCAGAAGTTGCTGCAGTTAAGTGCCTTGTAAGGCGAATTGAAGTTTCTGGGCAGATGGAAACCCATCAACATGCTCAAACCTATGGCGATATCGGTGTAACCAGAGAAGTCGGCATATACTTGCAGCGAGTACAGGAACAGCGCTGCCAGATTCTCGAAGCCTGTAAAGAGCATCGGGTTATCAAATACCCTGTCTATAAAGTTCACAGCCAGATAGTCGCTCAGCACTATCTTCTTAATCAATCCGTTTACTATCCAGAAGATGGCGATGCCAAACTGTCTGCGACTGAGGAAATACTTGCGGTACAGCTGCGGAATAAAGTCGCTGGCCTTAACGATAGGACCAGCCACCAGCTGGGGGAAGAAACTTACGTAGAAGCCGAAGTCCAGAATATTCCTGACCGGCTTTACCAGTCCCTTATACACGTCTGCCGTATAGCTTACAATCTGGAAGGTATAGAACGAGATACCAACGGGCAGGATAATCTTATCCACACTAAAGTATGATGTTTCCGTCAGTTCGTTCAACCATTTTGCTGCCACGTTCGAGACTTCTATCTGGGTACCGAACATCTGGTTGATGATGTCGGCAAAGAAATAGCTGTATTTGAAGTAACACAGGATGCCCATGTCGATACACACGCTCAACGAGAGCCATACCCGTTTCTTCCACCTCGCCTTGCATTTATATATCAGCTGTGCAATAAGGAAATCCGAACAGGTCACCAGTACCAGCAAGCCCACAAATGCACCGCTTGTCTTGTAGTAGAACAGCAAACTTACGGCAAAAAGATACGCGTTACGCATCCAAGCTCTTCGCTGGAATATGGCAAAGGCCATAAACACCAGGCTGAAGAACGCCCAGAACTGGAACTGCGTGAATAGCAGCGGAGTTTCGGGGTCGAACGCAAAGACGTTTTGAATATATCTTGTTAAAACCGACAAATCCATATTCTATTTTATGTAGTCGTTATAATCCTGCACAAAGGCATTATATATCAGATCGGCCATCAGCTGGTATCCTGCTTCAAGGAAGTGAACATGGTCTCTGTTCATCAGACCTGCCCTTACCCACTTGTTGCTACTCCCCAGTCCGCCCATCACCTGAAACTGGTCGAATACGGCTCCGTCGAACTCACGGGCCAACTCCGTCATTGCCTTCTCCACAACGGGGCCGTTGGCGTTGAACACACGACGGCGTCTGCCTACACGCAGCCAGCAGTCGTTGTTGGTGATAAACAGAAAAGTCGCATTGGGGTTCACACTCAGGATGCTGTTTATGAGCTGCCGATAGTTTTCCTTGAACGTTTCTGCATTGAATTTGGCTGTCGAGGTGTTGGCATCGTTGATGCCTATGCCAAAGATAACCAAGTCGGGCGGGCACAACCTGTCCAGTTCTTCGGTAAAAAGCTCACAACGCAGCCACGATGGTACGGATGCGCCATTTATTCCGCTTCCTGTGTAGGTGATTCCTACCTTATTGTTCTCGGGCCATACGCCGCGTAAGGCAAAACTGATGCTGTCGTGCTCCAAGCCTTCGAAGATGATGGTACACTCGTTGGTCGGTTGGGGGAAAGTAAACAGAAAGTCGCTGCCCTCATGTTCTAAACGCAACGTGTCAGCTTCTGTTGTTATGATAAGCGGACGGCATTCGCCACCTATCGGTTCGCCAATTACTCGCAGGCGCTGAAAGGCGAAGGATTCGTCCACACTCAGGGTCAGTGAGCAGTCTTCAGAACATGCCTCAGCTACAGCTCCGCTCAGGCCCAACGGAAAAGAAGGCATCCTGTCCAGGCAGCGAGCCTTTTTCCAACTGCCCGAAGCCGAGAATTCATAATCCTTTGGTGCATTGGTTCTGATAGCCCTGAACGGGAACATCAGTCCTCTGCTTAGCGGTCTTTCCGGCATCGTCTGCGAAAAGTTACACCTCAGCCTGTGACTCATCACACCGGCTTGCACATGACTGCCTCCCACATGCAGGATGTTTACTACACCTTCGCCTCCCCTGCGCAGATGCTCCATCTTACGGTACAGGGCTTCGAACTTATGGTGCCCGGCTGGGAACTGCAAACGGCTGGCTTCGAAGTTCACGTTGGCAGAGTCGGTTATCTCCACACGCTCCAGACGTTGTGCCAGGCAAGTCCACGAAGAGACCAGCAACAGTATGATTACACTTAGGCTCCTTGTCATATCGAATCAACTTTCAGGGAATCCTCCTCCGGCAGTTCCACCTTATCCTGCCCGGAACGGAATCTGTAAAACTTATAGTAGAACTGCAGGGTCTCGTATAGCATGTGAGCCATCTTCTTGGCTCCTGCAGGCGTAAAGTGAACATAGTCGGAACCTGCCAGACCCGAGTTGACCCACTTTGTCATACTTCCTTTTCCGCCCATTACATCGTACATATTCCAGAAAGCGGCACCCGATTCGTTGGCTGCCTCCCTGAGCGTCTTTACCACCTCCGGTAAAACAGAGTAGGTCGTTATGGTGCCTGTACTGTCCACATTGGCCATATCCGAGGGGCCGATAAAGACAATCTTTGCCTCAGGCACCATCCGTCGGAACATGCTTATCATATTCTTCATGCGGTCCTTGTGAGCCGGCAGTTTGGCCTTACTCAGGTAGGGAACGCTGTTTCCTCCGTATTGCAGTAGGATGAGGCCTACATTCTCCCTGGCAAAGAAAGGACTCATAGATGCCCTGCTGATGTTCAGCAACTCAGGTCCCGAGCAGCCTCGCATTGGCAGGTTGTCCACACTGACGCCTCTCGAGCCGTCCAACTGAATACCCAGAATAGAAGCATGACCGTTTACCCTAATGGTAGCCGAGGAAGCTCCTCTGTCCAAATTGGCCGTATAGAAGTACATCTCGTCCACATTGGCTGTGTCCAGTTCGATAGTGTCTCCCTTGACCGTCAGGTTCAGGTCGGCAGCATTTTTTGTCAGTATGGTAACCTTATTAAACGAACAGGAATGCGAATAGTCCTTGCCGCCTCTTGCCGAAAGGGTGATAGTGGAACCCCACACTTCTGTCCGCTTGGCCATAGGACCGTAGAAGTTATCGCTTCCGCGCAGGTCGGCAGGACCGAAAGCCATAAACTGCTCCGGTTCCCCCGAAATGGTCTGACCGGTGGTATAGGTGGGGACCGTCTGGAGGGCGGGGACAAGTCCCACGCCACAGCCGCCGAACTCCTCCTGGAATTCCTGTCGGAGGATGCCCGAGATTCTGTCGCACTCAATCTGCGAGTCGCCATAATGCATAATGCGCATATGTCTGTTCCCTGCATTCTGCATCTTCTCGAAGAAAGCATCCAGATATGTCTCGTCGTCATCCGGAAGGTACAGACGGGCAGGATCTTTCTGGCAGTACACATTAAACTCCTCCATCTTCTCCGTCTTCAGTGCAGCCAGTCGTTGCTCCATAATCTCCTCGGGCGAGAGTATGGCCACCGTATCTGTGTCTGCCGGCTCCTCGGGTACTGCCAACGCTTCCGTAAGCGCAGGGAATCGCAGCGTAGTATTGCCCATGCGGATGCCTCCCTGGGGGAAGAAAAGGCACAGCAGGGACAAACCTGCCAGCACACAGATGATAAAAAGCACTATATAACGGGGTTTCATACCATTCTATCCTAACAAAACGGCGCAAAATTACGAAATAATATCCGAAAACCAAAATTCAAGAGTAACAATTAATAATGAACAATTAACAATTAATAATTCTAACAACTCGTCAACTAAAAGTAACAATGTTCAACGAAAAAAACGTCAAATTATTTGGCTTTTAAAGGAAAAAAAACGAACTTGCACTCCGTAAAAGACATTGGGCCTATGAAATGCAGTCTGTTTTTACCGTTATCGTTATCGTTGGCGTTATCGTTATCGTTCCCGTTATCGTTCCCGTTAACGTTATCGTCCGATTCCATACCGGAGAAATCACCGAAAGTCCTCACCGGAAAAGCTTCGTGGTACAATGCTCACGGACGGTTTACTGCCAACGGCGAACGCTTCCACCGCGACAGCCTGACATGCGCTCATCGCACGTTTCCCTTTGGCACTCGCCTCAGAGTAAAGAACATCAATAACGGACGCGAGGTTATTGTCCGCGTAACAGACAGGGGGCCCTTTGGCGGCAAGTACTGTATCGACCTCAGCATTGCTGCAGCCCGTATCCTGGGCATCGTCCGCCTGGGCTTTGCCGAGGTGGAGATTACCGAGTACGAAGAGACCATCATTCCCCTGAAGGCCGGTCCCATAAAGATTCCCGGCATTCAGTTCGGTACCGTTAATCTGGAGCATGACTATACGCCCGAATGGAAGATAGAACCCCTTCCACCCCTGAAACCCCTCGAATAATCCTGTCTGAAAGACAAAAATACACATGATGAAAAAAACAATGATTCCCGCAGTCTTGGTACTGCTCATGGCTTTGACTGCCAAAGCACAGAACCCCTTTGTACAAACTTGGTTTACCAGCGACCCTGCACCTATGGTTCATAATGGTCGCATGTATGTCTATACCGGCCACGACGAGGACGGAGCCGATTTCTTCTGGATGCAGGAGTGGCGTGTCTATTCTACTGTGGATATGGTAAACTGGACTGATCACGGCTCTCCTCTGGCTCTGGAGAGTTTCTCGTGGGCCGATGACCGTGCCTGGGCAGCACAGACAGTAGAACGCGACGGAAAGTTCTACTGGTATATCTGTGCCCATAGCAAGATTTCCAACGGTATGGCCATCGGCGTGGCTGTAAGCGACTCGCCAACCGGTCCTTTCAAGGATGCCATCGGAAAACCCCTCTTCGAAAACGGTTCGTGGGACCATATCGACCCAACCGTCCTGATTGATAGCCTCACCCCTAACCCCTCTCCGAGAGAGAGGGGAACTTTAGGCGAAGGGAGTAAAAAAATCCAAGCGTGGATTATGTGGGGGAATCCGCAAGTCTATTATGCTAAGCTGAACGACGATATGATTTCCATCGACGGTGAGGTGAAAAAGTTGGATATGACGAAAGAAGCCTTCGGCGGCCCTATCATGAGCAAGCGCGAGAAGGGAAAGAAATATAAGGATTCCTATGTGGAAGGCCCCTGGCTCCGCAAGGTTGACAGTTCCAAGTTCAAGGTCCCAAGTTCCAAGGCCTATCAGTTGCTCTATGCTGCAGGCGGTGTGCCCGAACATATCAGCTACAGCACGGCTCCTCATCCTACGGGCCCCTGGACCTATGCCGGAGAGATTATGCCCCTGTGCGATACCAAGTCGTTCACCAACCATTGCGGTGTGGCCGACTACAAGGGACACTCTTATTTCTTCTACCACACGGGCAAGCTGCCCAAGGGCGGCGGCTTCGGCCGAAGCGTAGCTGTGGAGGAGTTCCAGTATAACCCGGACGGCAGCTTCCCCACCATTATGCCTACCGACGAGGGAGTGAAGCCCATCGCCGCTTTTAACCCCTATCAGAAGGTGCAGGCCGAGACGATGGCTTTCAGTCGCGGTGTAAAGACCGAGCAGAACGACGAAATCGGCGTTTATGTGTCTGATATCCATAACGGCGACTACATCAAACTGCAGAACGTGAAGTTCGACGGCAATACCCCCAAGCAGTTCTCTGCCCGAGTAGCCAGCGGTCTGCGCGGCGGACAGATTGAGGTACGCATCGACAGCCTGAAAGGAGCGTTGCTGGCTCGACTGGAAGTACCCGGCACCGGAGGTTGGGAGAAATGGCAGACACTCTCGGCCGACATAGAGAACCAAATGGTAAATGGCCAAATGGTAAATGGTAAATGTCATGATCTCTACCTCGTCTTCACAGGACGCAAAGGGCCGAAACTCTTCAATTTCGACTGGTGGCAGATAGAGGGCGCACAGAAATCACTCGTTGTAGAGGATGGCGGCACCGGCAACTACAAGGCCATCATGAAGGAAGAGGCAAGCCTCGAAGCTCACACCGTCTTTGTGCCCCAGGACCTTTCGGCCTTCAACGAGAAGAACCCTCTTCCTGTTCTTGTCTGGGGCAACGGAGCCTGCACCAACTCACCCTGGGAGCACTTCAAGTTCCTCAACGAGATAGCCTCTCATGGCTACCTTGTCTTGGCCACAGGTTACATTCCTATGGAAGAGAAACCTTACCAGGGACCTATGTCAACTACCGAGCAGCAGATTCAGTCCATCGACTGGACCATTGCCCAGAATGCCGACCCTGCCTCTCTCTATTATAATAAGGTAGATGTTAAGAATATCTGTGTGGCTGGCATGTCATGTGGAGGTCTGCAATCGCTCTATAACTGTGCCGACCCTCGTATTACGTCCCTTATGATTTGTAACAGCGGTCTCTTTAAGAACAGCAACCGTAACCAAGCAGTGGGCGGTATGCCTATGCCCGATAAGTCTAAGCTGAAAGAAATTCATACGCCCATTATCTATATTCTGGGAGGCAAGGAGGATATTGCCTACGAGAATGGCATGGACGACTTCCACCTTATCAGTCATGTTCCTGCCTGTGCTGCCAACTTCCCTGTCGGACACGGTGGAACTTACCGTCAGCCCCATGGTGGAGAATTCTCTGTCGTTGCCCTGAACTGGCTCAACTGGCAGTTAAAAGGTGATAAGCAGTCGGCTCTGATGTTCAAGGGAAAGGATTGCCTGCTCTCCAAACGTCAAGGCTGGACAATCGAGAAGAATGCCAAATTCAGCAAACTAAAGTAATAGCAAAAACTCCCACGTTGCGCTACGCGGGAGTTTTATGCACTTTAATATTAACCTAAAACAATTATTTCTTTTTATCTTTCGGCTTCATACCTTTCAGATATACCTTCTCGCCGTTAATCCAGCTTTTCAGTATTGGCCAATCGCTGGGAATCCACATATCACCCTTTGTGGTAAGGGAAAGAATAAAAAAGCCGTCATCGCTACAATAACTCCTGAGGCTATAATTGTCATCATCACTATCATACCTGATTCCCTGCACTACCTCCCTGAGATTGTAGCGCGAATAGCCCTTGGAATAGTTGTAAATATATGGCTGCTCCGGGTGCTGGTTGACAAAGGCATAGGTAAGCGAATCGAGCTGCTTGTAAAGCGTCTCCGCTTCTGCCTCGTACTGGGCAGGAATAAAGTAGACAGTTCCCGTCGTAAGCCCTTGGCCTGTCGCATTTTTTCCATAAGAAGTAGTCTTGTGAGTCAGTCCGCCGTTTATCCCAACTTCGTCTTCATAGCCAACATCGTGCCGCCAATATACAGGATAAGTCTTTGCTCCTTTCAGGGACAGAAGGGGTTTAATTACGGGCTGGATAAGTGCTCGGAAAGCCTCGATGTCAAAGCTTTTCATGTCATTCTCCCACGTTAGGCCTGTTTCTATCTCATAGACATGTTCATAACTCCCCTTCCCAACGAAAAACTGCCCCTGGCTGTCGACGTTCTTGTCGAAATTAAAACTTGCCGCCTCCTGAGCACCCCAGAATTCCGCCCTATTAGATTTCTTTTCCTCATAAAGGTAAGGAACTCTGCCATCGGAACGGGCAAAAGCAAGTGCGTATTTTATGGTGTCGGTGCCATCCTTGTGATCCTCAAAGAGATAGCTTTTAGAGGATTCCTTACTGAGACGGGCAAAGGCAAGCCGGACAGAATCTACTGCGTGCTCAAGATTCCGCCATCTCTTGGCGATAAATTCGTCATGATAGGCTTGGTACTGTTTTCTTTTTTCTTCGCTTAGGCCTTCATCGACGGGTATTTTTTGCGTGGTTTCATAGAAGCCGGCCCGCCAGGAATGTCGAATATTAGTAGAACCTGCACAGTTGGTTTGTTGGTGGGAAACGCCAAAATCCAATTCTTCCAAATACTTCTCCAGCTGCTGAAGCTGCTTGTTGGATTCTTGGCTATACGCTGCGGCAGAAAATGTTGCCAGCAGGATGATTATAAATATTTTTTTCATTGTTATTGAAGATTATCTTTACTATCTATTAATTGTGCTACTTCCTGACGCACCTGTTCGCCCCGCGAACGGATGTCCTGCATCTGTTGTGCTATAGCAAGGAACGGGTCCTTCATTTCAGGAAGAGCCCCTCTCCCGACCTCCCCCAAATGGGAGGAGTTAATTTCTGCTTCGGCCAGCATCGGCTCTTCTATTGGCTGTTGGCTCTTGAGCTTTGGCTGTTGGCTGTTGGCTGTTGGCCTTTGGCTCTCGACTCTTGGCTGTTGACTGCTGGCCGTTAGCTGCTCAGCCTTGACAGTTGTCTGTTGTTTCTCGACTCTTGGCTCTTGGCTGCTGGCTATCGGCTGTTGACTCTCGACCCTTGGCTCTTGACTGCTGGCTATTATCTCTTCCATAGCGAGGAGCGGTTGTTCCTCTGACGTTCTCGGTGGAGCAAGGAATATGGCAACGAATCCTGCCACACAGGCTGCAACGGCTAAGGGCCAGAGTCTTATTCGCTTGGAGGCTTTCTTTTGGGGCACCAGACTTTCAAAAAGCGCCTCGTCTCTTTCCAGTTCCTGAGCCGAAGGCAGCTCCCACGAATGCTGCTCCATGGGGTGACGACCTTGCAGGTAATCCTCTATGATTTGTTTCTTATCCATCTATGTATCCTCCTTCTTTCAACAATTTGTAAATATGGCTTCTGGCGTGGCTGAGCATTGTGCTTACCGACCGCATATTTATCTCTGTAATAGCCGAGATCTCTGCTGGTGACATTCCTGCTTCGGCAAACAGGCGCCACAGGCGTGCTTCGGACTTAATTAGTGTACCGGCTGCCTTGCGAATAGCTTCCGAGAGTTCATCGCCTTCCATCGGTTGCCCGTTCTGCGTCATCGGATGCGTTACCTCCTGTGCCGAACTGAGTGATGTGTGCGGTCTGCTCTGCTCTCTGCGCCAAGCATTTATACACTCATACTTAGCAACCCTTACGGTCAGTCTTTCGGCTTCTTCTGCCGAAGTTAATCCTTCCCATGCTTTCCACAGCCGGATGAGCGTCTCCTGCGCCACATCCTCGGCCTCTTCCTCGGAGGCAAAGAACGACTGGCCTATGGCCATTGCCTTTCCTCGCAATTGGGGTGCTAATCTTATGAACTCTTTCTGTTCCATACACTTTAATAACGTAGCGGAAAGGACAATGTCAAGTAAAATTAAGGTTTTTTAACATTAAGGGCAAGCATGATGGCGTTGATGGCTTGCTTCATTGTATTATTAATGTTTAATCCTGAAATAGTCAAGTAATGATTTGTATTGGTCTTGGGCAGTGAGGCAGGTGTCCGTCAGGAAACCATTGATGTGTCCCCACTCTTTCAGGCCACGATAATAGAACAGTTTGATATCATCGGTAATGATGAAGGGGACAATACCGTTTGCCAGACATTCCTTGAACATCAGTAAGCGCCCTACGCGACCATTGCCGTCTTGGAACGGGTGAATCTGTTCAAAGCGCACATGAAAATTGAGGATGTCTTCCAGTTTCTTTCGCTTATTACGATTGTAGGAACTGAGTAAAGCCTTCATTTGCTGATGAACCTCTTTGGGTAGACAAGTTTCCTGACCTCCAACTTCATTTGGCAATCTTTTGTAGTTACCCACAGCGAACCAATCCTTTCGGCTGTCTGATGTTCCCGTTTTCAATAGCAGATGAAGTTGCTTGACAAGGACTTCAGTCACAGGCTCCTCAGCATGGTCGATGATGTAGTCGATGCAGCGGAAGTGGTTCACTGTCTCAACAATATCATCTACATTCACCGTCTCATCCGTAATACCGATGGTGTTTGTCTCGAAAATATAGCGTGTCTGACCATGTGTCAACCGGCTACCCTCAATGTGGTTGGAGTTGTAGGTCAGGTCAATCTGTGTGCGATGATAGATGCCACCCTTTAGTCGAGAGTCTTTTTGTTCCCTCAGGGCAGTCAGCAGGGGCGACACCTTCTTTTTGGCGGCTCCACGCTGTGGAAGAGCAGCATCCACAGGGATATTCCATGTTTTACCTGTTAGGAAGGCTCCCTCTATCTTTCCACCCGCACAATAATTGCGGGCCGTGCGTTCCGAAATGCCGAATTTCTCGGCAAAATGCATAACTGATATATACTCCATTGTCTTCTATCGGCAAGATTTTGTTCTATTTCCACCGCAAATATATTCATTTTTGCCGATACCGGCAAGTTTAAGGCAGATTTTCTGTCTTTAGCCGGTTTGTGTTGGGGGATTGAACAAAAACTCCCACGTTTCTCAACGTAGGAACTTGTTAGGTGTCAATGTTTCTTTATTGTTAAATCTTATAAGTCTTGCGTTTTATGCCGTCTGGAGCTGGCATTTCAGCAGGGGTACAAATTGTACCCCACCTGGAATTCAATTCGGGGTACACGCATTTCTATCGAGCGTAAACGTTCGTTAATCCATTTGTCGCTATAACCCTGACGGCGATAATCATCAACAGCCATCTGGAAGGTCAGCTCTGGGTCAATCATTTGGTCGATACGCTGAGCGCCAACCCCAGCAAGCCAATCCTTTACAGGCTCTGCTTTCTTGGAAGGGATGGACTGGATAATACGGAAGATGCCTTGTAAATCCGCCACATCTGTCAGACGTTTCTTACCGTCAGCAGCGGGCAGTTTCAACTGGTTACAATTTGTAACCGTTTCATTTCCCTCTTTTACGAGCCTGTTTTTTAGCACCTTCCAATAATTTCGGGCTAGTTGGTAGTCCGGCTGTTCGGTTAACACTTGCACGATGTCAGCCACGGCGAAATAATACTTCTCTTGTTCCGCATCCCATGCGATGCGAACTTTCTTTCCTTCAAAGAGCTGTATTGCAAAGTTCTCTGTTTTCATTTCTTCTTACCTTATATTCTTGTTTCAGGGTATAAATATACAAATAAGCAAGAAAAAAACAAAAGGAAGACATGCTTTTTCATTTCAACACCTTTTCTATTTCCTCTTTGATTTTATCTATGCCTGGGAAGCCGATGGTGGAATATGTCAGATTGCCGTCAGCATCGTAGATGGCATAGGTTGGGATGCCGTTGGATTGGTATAACTCAAGAAGGTGATCCCATTGTCCTTTCGTCAGATAATAGTGGTTGCCAGAGATATCACCAAGCATTGGCTTCCAGTCTTCGTATGGCGATGAGGTTGAGGTGATATAGACAAACTGGATATTCTTGTCTTTCAGTTGTTCCTTTAACGGAGCCATATCCTTATGTCCCTTTCGGCAGGGACCGCACCACGTTGCCCAAAGATCTATCAGGACAGCTTTGCCCTTATATTTATCAAGAATGGTCTGCAAGATGTTTTCTGGAGCAACGTCTGTCATATCAAGGTAATGCACATTGTCTGCCAACTCTTTTTGATTGGCGGCAATGGTCTTACGGTATTCCTCAACGGCTTGGTCGTAAAGGGCTGAGAGCGACTTGTCCTCAATCAGAGGCTTTTCCACTTTCTGCCCATCGAGCACCTTGGGCAGATAATAGCAATAGCGGGCAAGGTCGGCATTGATGCCCCGCGCTTCCTTGTCCATTGCGTAGTAACGGCTGGCATAGACGAATGCGAGAGTGAGAACGGCCTTAGGAGAATGCAAGCCGCTTATATGGTGCTGGAGAATATGTTCCGTGAATGCTGGTTGCTTAGACAAAGAGTCAATCGTCTCGCCGTGGTAGCCGAACGAATAGGAGCCGTCGTATATTCTCTGCACTATTACTTCCTTCAACGCCTTGCTGTATGGCTGGCTTTCCATGAGCTTTGCTGAACTTTCGCAATACTCGTCGTAGTCGCGAATCAGCTCACCCACCGTCGTGGCTGTTGCCTTCATAGGTTCTTCCTTATCAAGATAGTCAACCTGCATCTGGTAATACTCCCTTGCGAACTTAGCAAAATAACCTTTGTAGCCAATGAACTTGTTGCCTCTGAAAGTGTCGTCCTTCAGCATATCGACAAGAACAGTTATCTCTTTGCCCGGGACAAGATATAAGGTACAATTGGAACTCCACGGGAAATTAATCATGTGGAACCATACCATCTGTGGGACGCCAACAGGCAGACTAATCTCTGCCTCGCCTTCGTCATTCATGCGGAAGCTTACATCTATTGGTTCCGTTGGATTCTTCAAGTCAACGTATTGAGCCTTTATATATGGCCTCATGCCTTTGCGGTAGTTAAGCGCCTTGAAGCGGACGGTAGCAGGCTCCTCGCTGTACCTCAAGTCCTCCAATTGGTCTTCTTCTGTATAGTCGGCACGATACTCGGCAGGAACTGGCGCAGCAGGCATCGTGTAGGTCGAGTCATGAATGCCAAACACCTTGAAGTCTTTGTCGCCCAAGCCTTCAATGAAGTCGAACTCTTTCGTCTTCATGGGCAGGGGCTCAAAGTGGAGCACGAACTCTTGTTCTCCTTTGTCACCTAAGGTAAACCTTTCGCCAAGCGTTATGCTATCAGCGCAGACGATGGGATAAGTCTTTCCGCCCGACTGCAAGTAGCTTCCCTTAGCGATGCTGAACCAATAGCTGGGCATGTAATAGTAGCGTGCATAGAGCTTCGTCTCTTGTTTCGTCAGTTCGACCTTGTCAATTAAAAGAAAGTCGGAACAGTTAAATGCAATTGCCGGCTTTTCCCAAACGATAGTTTTCTCTCTCGCCTGCCCTATAATGCAAACAAAGGCAAGAATAATGGCGATGATTGTTCTCCTCATATTCTGTTTTTGTATTACCTTATTTTTATATATAACGTTTGAGGTAGAGAAAAATTAAGTGCTGAGACGTTAAATCTTCTTAAAGCTCCCACGTTCTCGCAACGCAGGAGCTTTCAAGACGTCATTTTTTCCTTTTTTCCCTCTTTTTATAACAAAAGTAACAGCTTTGTTAGTAATAAACTTGTTACTAACAGAATTGTGGATTCTCGCAGTTGGTTGGGACGTCCAATCCTAAAGTCTTTTGAGCGATTGTGTTTCAACTTCCGCGATGCTCACGTAGATTTTATCCTGAAGCCTGACGTCAATCATACTGAATATCATTATGATGGGGCGCAGTTAAAATAAATACCACCATGTAGAAAGAATATTCCAATGGAGGAAACAAAAAGGTTTATTCCTATGGATAAAACTATTTTCAAGGCTTGAAAATATATAATCAAAGTTTGAAAATAAATTATCAAGGCATGAAAATATATTTTCAAAGCTTGAAAATAATTTTATAAGCCGACATAAGAATTTTTTCCCCTAGGAAGAAAATGCTTTGATTGCCCTATTGCAGCTTTTAGTACCATTATAGCGTAATACCAATCTAATGCGATTCTGTTCATTTTCTTCGATGAAATGGGCAAAATACGCATTTGGGAGGATTCGTGGGACGTAGAAATGCCCATGTATGTCATGAGTGTCATTAGGTCATGAGTGTCATTAAGGATTTTGGAACGGGGAAGGGATTTTCCGGCCATAAGTAATATAAATAATATATATTATTTATATTACTTATGAGGATTGTTGGACTCTGTTTTCGTTAATGACACTCTTGACACATGACACACGTGACACGTCACCTGAAAAGTTTTTGAAAAAAGTTTGACTTTTATTCGAGAACCGCAATGCCATTGTCGTACCTTTGCAGCGTCTCTAAATTACTTTCTAACTACACAATATAAATTCCCTAACTAGGCAGGAAATTCTGCCCAACTTGTCCTCCCCGGCGGGGGAGATAACAAGAAAAGAAAATTATTGACATACTGAGCAAACCACTTTTATTCATGTTTAATCCTGAAATAGTCGAGTAACGATTTGTACTGGTCTTGGGCAGTGAGACAGGTGTCCGTCAGGCAATCATGCTTTGGTTTTTATTTTTCTGTATCATTATCGCCTGTGTACTACCACTTTTTTCCCGCCTCGAATATAAATGCCATTGGACGGAGGCGAGGTAAGGTGGCGACCGGCGAGGTCGAAATACTGATTCTTATCCTCTTCAACAGAAACAGGCGTTTCTATTGTCATCGCATTGTCATACGCATTCAGACATTCTTCATTTTGTACGTAATCAACAACCTTGAATGTCTCTGATTTCAGCCATCGTTGACCTTTTGCTTCGTCGTGGCTTCCATAGTGTACGTATATCCAGATTTCATCATCACAGTCATATATCCCCTTTTGGAGAGATAGTTTTACGGAATCTCCGTAATTCTCAATGAAATTGTTTTCGCTGAGAAGAATAGTTGAGGGATAAACGCTATAACCATCCCATATCACTTCATAACAATCAAGTATGCTGTCAGGATTCAGATGAATGGTAACGATAATCTCGCAATTGTTGAGCCATACTCCTATTTCGTCAAATTCAAATTCATTGTCCTTTAAGGAATTAACCGTCACGTGGAACGTTCCATTGATAGAATCATCTTTTTCATAAGCAAAAGCAGAAACCATGAGGAGAACCATCAGGGATGTTAGAATCATCTTTTTCATGTTACCTAATTTAACTATACCTTTTATTATATAACGTCGTCCTACGATAGGCGACGGCTACCAAAGTATTCAGTCCAATTCCAGCCAAATCCGAAAGCGTCTGCTGGTTCACACCCAGATGCTTCCGCCGTTCCTTTATAATTGTCCCTATTTCCTTTGTATCCATATAAGTTCTCAGACATTCACAATATGTTGTGATTTCGTCGCAAAGATAAGGGAAAAAAATATTATGGCAATGAAAATTCATAATAAATTGCGATTTTGGGCAGTGGAGCATAGAGAAAAAACATGCCGGGGGGGGATAAACAAAAACTCCCACGTTTCTCAACGCGGGAGCTGTCTGGTAGCATTATCTAAAAAACTTACTACTTCACCATGTGTCCGAAGCGGCTGTGGAGCCATTGGAAAGGCATGTACAGAACGGGCACCACGAACAGGAGGGCGATGGTTCCCACCAGCATACCGCCGGCACAACCCACACCCAAGGAGATGTTCCCGTTGGCTCCTACGCCATGCGCAAAGACCAAAGGCAGCATACCGAATATCATGGTCAACGACGTCATCAGGATGGGACGCAGACGCACACGGGCTGCCGTCATAGCCGCCATAGTGATGCTCATACCCTGGCGATGACGCTCTGTGGCATATTCGGTAAGCAGAATGGCTGTCTTGGCCAACAGACCGATGAGCATGATAAGACCCGTCTGCATATAGATATTATTCTCCAAGCCCCACATATTCGAGAAGAGGAAGCTGCCCAGCAAGCCAAAGGGCACGCTCAGGATAACTGCCAGGGGGATGAAAAGACTCTCGTAGAGGGCACAAAGGATGAGGTAAACGAAAACGATAACGATTACGAAAATGATGGCAGTCATCGAAATTGAAAACCGTAAACCGTAAACTGTAAACCGTAAACCTTCCGAAAGCGACGCTTCCTCGCGCGACATACCTCCGAACTCGTAGCCGTAGCCTTCGGGCAGCACTTTGGCGGCAGTACGACGGATAGCCTCCAAGGTCTGACCGCTGCTGTAACCGTCGGCCGTCTGTCCCATTACAGCGATACTGCTGAACAGGTTGAAGCGGTTCAGACCCTCGCTGCCATAGACACGCTTCATGCTGATATACTGCGTGATGGGAATCATCTGTCCGCTCTCGCTACGGACACGCATATTGGAAAGCGACTGCTCGTCCAGACGGAACTCGGGCGAGGCCTGTACAATCACACGGTAGAGCTTGGTGAAGCGCGTCAGGTTGCTGCTGTACGTTCCGCCCACATAGCCCGAGAGCACCTTCAGCACCGCATTGGGTGTCACACCGTCGCGCTTGCAACGGGCAGCATCCACCTCCACGCGGTACTGCGGATATTTGGTGTCGAAGGTGGTGAAGGCACGGGAGATGGCGGGTTCCTGATTCAGCGAATCTATCAATATGCGTGTGTAGCGCATCAGGTCTTCTATCTTGCCGCCCTTACGGTCCTGCACATGCAACTCGAATCCGCTGGTAGCTCCGTAACCCGAAATCATGGGACGGGTGCTGACGCGGATCTGCGCCTGCGTGATGTCGGCAGTACGGCGGTAAATCTCTTCGATAACAGAGTTGATATCATCCCCTTTCTCCTTGCGCTCGTCCCAGTTCTTCAGACGGATATTGAAGGAGCCGGCCGAAGAAGACTGGTCGAAGGTAGAGCCGCGACCGATAGTCATGTTGTACAGACGGAACTGCGGAATATCCTTGATGCGCCGTTCCACCTCGCGCGTTATCTGTCCCGTTATGGCCATGCTGGTACCCGGGGCACATTGTACGTTTACATTGATAGAGCCCATATCCTCGTTAGGCACAAAGCCCGTCCGGGTGGTCTTGAGCATATAACCCAGCAGGATGCAGACGAGAACCACAGACACCCAAGGCACCCATCTATGGCGGAAGATACGCAGGACACCACGCTGGTACTTGCCCACCACTCGTTGGAAGCTGACGGTAAAGGCATCATGGAAACGGGCCGAGAAACTGGTATCCCCCTCCTTGCGGGGACGCAGCATCAGGGCGCAGAGAGCAGGGGAGAGGGTCATGGCATTGATGGTGGAGATAACAACCGCTATCGCCATCGTTACGCCGAACTGGGTATAGAAGACGCCGGTCGTTCCGCCTACGAAGCAGACGGGGATGAATACGCTCATGAACACAATCGTTGTGGTGATAAGGGCCGAGGTAAGTCCTTTCATGGCATCCACACTGGCCAGATAAGGCGAGCGGTACCCTTCGTCGAACTTGGCCTGCACGGCTTCCACCACCACAATGGCATCATCCACCACCGTACCGATGACCAGCACCAGGGCAAAGAGTGTCAGCAGGTTCAGGCTGAAGCCTATGAAGTAGAGCACGGCAAAGGTTCCTATCAGACTGACCACAATAGCCAATGAGGGGATGAAGGTGCTTCTGAGGTCTTGCAGGAAGATATACACCACCAGCACCACCAGGATGATGGCTTCCAACAGGGTGCGTACCACATTATGTATGCTGGCATCCAGGAAGTCCTTGGTGCTCATCACATCCACCAGCTCCATACCGGGCGGCAGCTCCTTCTTAATCTCGAGGGCCGTCTCGTCGATGTGCTTGATAATCTCGTTGGCATTCGATCCGGGTGTCTGCGCAATCATACAGTTGGCTCCTGCATGTCCGTTGGTACTGTTCTGGAAGGTATAGTTCTGAATGCCCAGCTCCACACGCGCCACATCCTTCAGACGCAGTACGCTGCCGTCGGGCAGGGACTTGACGACAAGATTCTCGTAGTCGTGCTCTTCCTCGTAACGACCTCGGTACTTCAGTACATACTGGAAGGTATTCTTCGAGTCGGCTCCCAATGTTCCCGTGGGTGCCTCGATGTTCTGCTCGGCCAGTACATTATCTATATCCGAGGGCATCAGACCGTAGGAGGCCATCCTGAGCGGGTCGAGCCAGATACGCATACTGTAGCTGGCACCCCAGACGTTTACCTCGCCCACACCCGCCACACGCGACAGACGCGGCTCGATGTTAATCTTCATGTAGTTGGTCAGGAAATCGGTGTCGTAGGCATCCGTAGGACTATAGAGCGAGAGGCTCTTGATGTTGCTCGTCTGACGCTTTCTGACCGTCACTCCGCTGCGGGTCACGTCGGCAGGCAGTTGTCCCTGTGTGGAGGCCACACGGTTCTGCACATTCACCATCGCCATATCGGCATCCGTTCCCTGCTTGAAGAAGATGCTGATGCTGCCCGACCCCGTATTGGTGGCCGAGGAGGTCATGTACATCATGTTCTCCACACCGTTCAGGCTCTCCTCCAGGGGGATAATCACACTCTTCTGCACCGTCTCGGCATTGGCACCGGTATAGTTGGCACGTACGCTGACGGTAGGCGGAGCTATCTCGGGGAACTGCTCAATGGGCAGGTTCAATAATCCTATCACTCCCAGTACCACGATGAATACTGAGATTACACCCGACAATATGGGCCTATCTATAAATGTCTTAGGAGTCATCTTTCAAATGAAGAATTTGCTATTTCTCCCCTCCTTTGGAGGGGTCGGGGGAGGCTTTCACGTCAACTCCTTCTCTTAGCAGTCCTGCTCCTTCGGCAATGATGACATCGCCTTCAGAGAGTCCTTCTTCAACAATATAACTGGTGCCATCGTCCAGCGGAGCTACTTTGATTTCCGTCTGTGCCGTCTTACCGTCCACTACACGATAGACGAACACCTTGTTCTGCAACTCAAAGGTTGCTGTCTGCGGAATCACTATCACCTGGTTCCTTACGGTAGAAATAACCACCGTTCCCGTTCCTCCGTTGCGCAAGAGATGATCCTTATTGGGGAAGACGGCGCGCAGGGATACGGCTCCTGTGCTGGCATCCACAATGCCGCTTACCGCATTTACGCGGCCCTTCTGACCATACTCTTTGCCGTTGCTCAGCAGCAGGGTTACATCGGGCATTCCCTGCATGAACGCCTCTAGGCTACCGTACTGAAGGGTAAGGTCGGTCACCTCTCGTTCGCTCAGGCTGAAATACACCCACATCTCGCTATCGTCGCAGACGGATATCAGGGGCTCTGCAATGTTGCTGCTCACCAAGGCTCCCACATGGTAGGGAATCATACCTGCCACACCGCTCAAGGGACTCTTCACCACCGTGTAGCTGAGGCTGTTGCGTGCATTTGCCACCTGAGCCTGAGCCTGAGCCACCTGAGCCTGAGCAGAAACCAGTGCCTGCTGAGCGGTCTGCAAATCGTAGTCGGAAATTACCTGCTGTTGGCGCAACTCCTTCTTGCTGTCGTAGGTGAGTTGGGCCGTTGCTTCTGCTGCCTTGGCCGATTTCAATGCAGATTCGGCTGTATTCAGGGCTGCCACGTAAGGCACTTGGTCGATAATAAACAGTGTCTGCCCCTTCTGGACTTTCTGTCCTTCGCTGATAAGAATTTTGGTGATGAGGCCGCTTACCTGAGGGCGTATCTCCACAATCTCCCGACCCTTCATGGTGGCGCTATAGCCCACCTTCACGGCCTGACTGGTGCGCTCCACCTTCATGGTTTTATAAGCAAGCGCAGCCTTCTCCTGCTTCTTCTCCTGGCAGGAGACAAATAATATAAGGGCCGGCAATAAGGCCCAGGCGATTCTCCGTATCATATTGAATGGTTTGTGCAAAATGATGCTGCAAAAGTACAATATAATAAGCGAATACCGAAGAATTCTTGCATGAAATATAAAAAAACCATGTTTTTGCCGAAAAAAAAATTATAAAATCCAAACACAATTACAAGGGCGGTATGTTAATCAAGTGCTACTCATAACGGGGTGGCAGTTTTTTTTGCTAATTAAAAAAGATGTTGTATCTTTGCCCACATAAAACTTAAACTTAAATCAGATATGAAACGATTGCAGACATTGATGATGCTTTTAGCGGCTTGCCTGATGATGATGGCGCAGAATCAGCCGGGGAAGCCTTGGCAGATTAAGGTTATGAGCTATAATGTTCAACATTGCGCAGGGTTGGATATGACTATCGACTACGACCGTACGGCCGATGTTATCTTTAAGCAGCAGCCCGATGTGGTGGCACTGCAGGAATTAGACAGCATGACAGTCCGCTGCGGTAGACGCAACCAGATGGCTGAGTTGGCAAGCCGTACCCTTTACTTTCCCACATTTGCCAAGGGTATCGACTACGACGGCGGAAAGTACGGCGTGGGCATCCTTACCCGTGAGCGTCCCCTGAGCGTTACCCGTACTCCCTTGCCCGGCAAGGAACCGCGTGTTCTGCTGGTGGTGGAGCTGAAGAATTATGTAATGGCCTGTACCCATCTGGATCTGGCTGAGGAGAACCGCCTGGCATCCGTTCCCCTCATTGTTTCCGAGGCTCAGAAATGGCAGAAACCTTTTATTATAGCGGGTGACTGGAACGATGAGCCTGACTCTAAGCTGATGGCAGAACTGAAGAAGTACTTCGTTATCAACACAGGCAAGAAGGCAACCTTCCCAGCCGACAAGCCCAAGGTGTGTATCGACTATATCGCGTCCTTCAAAGGGCGCTCAGCTGTAACATTGAACCAGTCGGTTATCAACGCACCCGAAGCATCGGACCATTGCCCCATAGTCGCCAATCTGCGCTTGCCACTGAAGGCTGAGGAGTTGATGCCCCTGAAGCCCTATCTGCAAGATCCCAAGCCCACGGAAATGACGGTGATGTTCCAGACAACAGCCCCCGCACATTGTTGGGTGGAGTACGGTACGGACAGGAACAATCTGCAGAAGAAACGTGCCTTGCTGGACGGACAGGAAGTGTGTTTCGACATAGAGAACCGCATCACCCTGGATAACCTGCAACCCGGTCAGCAGTATTACTACAGGGTTTGTGTGGTGGATCTGCTGATGAAGCATGCCTACGAGTTCCACACAGGCGACACGCTACGCACACCGCTCTATCAGTTCCGAACACCCGAGGTGAATGCCACCGACTTTACCTGCGTGGTGTTTAACGACCTGCATGATAACCAAGCTACTTATGCTTTTTTACGCGATACGCTGAAAACAGTTGGTGTACAACCCGACTTTATCATCTTTAACGGTGACTGTCTGCATGAACCTTACGATCGGGAACACGCCATGCGTATGATTCATAGTTTGGCCGACCCCATCAATGGAGCCGAAACACCCATCTTCTTTATCCGTGGTAACCACGAAATCCGTAACTACTATTCGGCTGGCATGCACCGACTCATCGGCTATCCCAACGATAAAACATACGGCGGCATCAGTTGGGGCGACACCCGCTTCATGATATTGGACTGTGGCGAGGACAAGTCTGACGACCATAAGGAATATGCAGGCTTCAACGACTTCACCCAACTGCGGGCCGAGGAAACAGAATTCATCAAGCAGGAACTGAAGAACCCCGCCTTCAGGAAGGCCAAGCGTCGCATCCTCGTCAGCCATATTCCCATCTTCGGAAACGACGACAAGTACCAACCCTGCCACGAGGCTTGGGCCCCCTTGTTGAAGCAGCAGCCCTTCGATTTAGCTGTCTTTGCCCATACACATAGGTTCAAATATGCGCCCAAAGATTTGGAAGGCGCCACATTCCCCGTGGTGAACGGTGACGGGCCCAACATAAAGGGCGCTGCGGTTACCATACTTCAGAAGACGGGCAACAAACTGCACCTGAAAACCTTGAGCAAGAAACCCGAAAACTGCATTGATATAGATTTGTAAAGAATAACATGCTTAAACTAATATCCACGTTTTTTGCTGTAGTTGTACTGGCTATAATGCCGGCTACGGCCCAGAATGAAGTCGATGTGCTCGAAGCAGCGCGTCGGGTAAACAGTTACTTTGTTGGAAAGTGGCCCGACCCCACCAAGGATACCTTTGTGCGCAGAAAGCGTCCCAGCAACCTGTGGACACGCGGTGTTTATTACGAGGGACTGATGGCACTATACAGCATTGACCCTCAACCCGCATACCTTAAGTATGTAGATGACTGGGGCAATTACCACAAGTGGGCACCACGCAACGGAACCAAGACGACAAATGCCGATGACCAGTGCTGTGAGCAGACGTATCTGGACCGCTATCTCATAGAATCCGACTCTCAGCTCTCAACTGCCTCTCAACTCTCAACTCTCAACTCTCAACTTTTCTTAGATAGTTCAAGGGTGAACATGGAGAAGCAGATGGCCGAGCATCGGATGAATTACTGGACGTGGATTGATGCCATCCAGATGGCTATGCCGGCCTACGCTAAGATGTACCGGATAACAGGCGATAAGCGCTATATCCTCTTTGCAAAGGATTGTTACGAATGGTCGCGTAACCAGTGTGGCGGTGGTCTTTGGAACGCCAAAGAAGGCCTTTGGTGGCGCGATGCCGACTTTGTTCCTCCCTACAAGGAAAAAGACGGAGCCAACTGCTATTGGAGCAGGGGTAACGGCTGGGTGGTAGCGGCTTACGTGAGAACCCTTGATAGCCTCACCCCTAACCCCTATCCCGTAAGAGAGGGGGACGAGGTTTCGGTCTTCTGTAAGGAGTTGACGGAGGATTACAAGGCGATGATGAAGGCGTTGCTGAAATGCCAGCGCGAGGACGGCTTCTGGAATGTAAGTCTGATGTCGCCTTCTACATACGGTGGTCCTGAGACATCGGGAACAGCGCTCTTCCTGATGGGAATGGCTTGGGGCATAAGGAACGGAATACTGCCTGCAGAAGAGTATCGTGCGGCAACTGACAAGGCTTGGAAGGCCGTTGCTTCTGCCATACACCCGAAGGGTTTCATCGGATATCTGCAGGGAACGGGCAAAGAGCCTAAGGATGGTCAACCGGTAACCTACACCAGCGTACCCGACTTCGAGGACTATGGAGCGGGCTGTGTGCTGTTGGGCGCCGTGGAGTATTACAAATTAATAAAGAAAAGAACCTCCAAGGCAGGTGCCCGTTGGTGGTGGTTAGGTTCGGCTGTCACGGAAGAGGGTCTCACATGGCAGATGGAACAGATGGCTTCGCACGGCATAGGAACTTTGGAGATAACCCCTCTGTATGGTGTTCAGGGCAACGATGCCAATAATATCTCTTTCCTCTCGCCCGAGTGGATGAAGATGCTGGAATATACTATCCGGGAGGGTGACCGACTGGGCATACAGATAGACATGAATCTGGGTACCGGTTGGCCGTTCGGTTCACCTGAGGTCCCGATCACAGAGGCTGCATGTAAGTTCGTGGTGGTGGATTCTCTTGTGGACAGCAAGCTGGCCAAGAGCATTACCCTTCCTGCACCGCCAAAGGAGCAGAAGTTTGCCCGCCTGATAGCTCAGAAAGATTACAAGAGCCGTGTTAAGGGAAAGCGCCGTGTAATCGCGCTCTACGAAAGCAGGACACGACAGATGGTAAAGCGTGCAGCACCCGGAGGGGAAGGATATGTGATGGACCATTTCGACTCAACGGCTGTGGCGCATTATCTGGCTCGTTTCGACAGAGCATTCAAAACTTCCGGTGCTCCTATGCCTGCCACTTTCTTTAATGATTCATACGAGGTATTCGGGGCCGACTGGACGCCTACTTTGCCAAAGGAGTTTGAGGCGCGTCGCGGATACAAACTGGAAGACAAACTGCAGGAGTTTGTGGATGGCGATGCTCAGGTAATCAGCGATTATCGTGAGACACTCTCGGAGCTCCTGCTGAAGAATTTTACGGAGCAGTGGGTACGGTGGAGCCACGAGCGCGGCGTGAAAGTGAGGAATCAGGCACACGGTTCACCGTCTAACCTTCTCGACCTTTATGCTGCGGTGGATATTCCTGAGATAGAGGGTTTCGGTCTTTCTGAGTTCGGCATCAAGGGTTTGCGCACCGACCTGGGTATGACCCGCAAGAATTTCTCAGACCTATCGATGCTGAAATATGCCTCCTCTGCTGCTCATGTAACAGGTAAGCCGCTTGTGTCAAGTGAGACATTCACATGGCTGACGGAGCACTTCCGTACCTCTTTGTCGCAGATGAAGCCCGATCTCGATCTGATGTTCTGTAGCGGTGTAAACAGAATGCTCTTCCACGGAGCATGCTACTCGCCCAAGGACGATCCGTGGCCCGGGTGGAAGTTCTATGCCTCGGTGGATATGTCGCCCACCAATACCATCTGGCGTGATGCACCCATGTTGACAGGTTACATCGATTTCTGTCAGCAGCGGTTGCAGGAGGGTGAGCCCGACAACGATTTTCTGGTCTTGTTGCCCATTAGGAACATGTGGCGGACCAACCTCAATAGACAGCTGATGCTTTTCGAGATAAACTCGATGGACAAGAAAGCGCCCGAGTTCATTGCCTCGATACTGAAGATAGATTCTTTGGGCTACGACTGCGACTATATCTCGGAGAAATATCTGCTTACCACCTCTTTTGTCGATGGTAAACTGCAGACGGCAGCAGGCACGCGCTATGCTGCACTTATCTTACCGCCTAATTGCATACTGAGCAATACGGTGAAAAAGCATATCGAGAGCCTGAATAAGCAGGGCGCACACATAATCTATAATATAGAGGCACAGGAATTGGCCAAATATGCAAAGCCTGAGGAACTGCGTACAACGCTACATGTAAAGATGATACGCCGCAGGGTGGGCGATGGCTATCGTTACTTTGTATCGAACCTTACTCCTATGGATGTATATCGGAAAGTCGGCCTTGCATCTACAGGCGCTAAAGTTACTGTCTCGCTCCGTAGTGGAGAGAGTTGTTTTATAGATGCCTTGCCTAATGGAAAGACCACAGTCACATATCCTGTTGATGCCCTGCAACCGCAACAGAGATCGCACCATGTAGGAATAAGCCCCCTTGTTGATCTGACAGAGAATAAATGGTCGCTTCGGTTCGTAGAATCACAGCCTGCCGTTGCCGGCGAGATAACCATAGACGGTCTTAAGACTTGGGAATCGTTGCCCGTTGACAGCCTGAATGAACTGATGGGTACAGGGGTTTACGAGACCACGTTCTCGCTTTCGGAAGGAGATGTGGCAGAACGCGGTTATCGGATTGACCTGGGCGATGTCCGCGAGTCGGCACGTGTATATATCAACGGCACCTATGTGGGGTGTGCCTGGTGCGTGCCGTTCACGTTGGACTTCGACGATATATTGCATGAGGGCGAAAACACCATTCGAATCGAGGTGACAAACCTTCCGGCCAACCGTATTGCGGCATACGACCGACGAGGTGTGAAATGGCGCAAGTTCAACGAGATAAACGTGGTGGATATCAACTACAAACGTACCACCTATGACGGCTGGGCACCTGTGCCATCAGGTTTAAACTCTTATGTACGAATAAACAAAAGATATTTAATGTTAGAATGAAAAAGATATTCCTTCTGTCGTTAATGCTGACGATGGTGTTCGGCATCAGCGCAAAACCCAAGAAACAACAGCCGCTGTGGCCAGACGGTACAGAGATGGATGCTTTCTTCAGCAACACCCAAAAGGTGGATGTTAAGACGCTTGGCAAGCAATACGTGATAACAGAATATGGCGTAAAGAAAGATTCTACGCTGATGCAGACGGCAGCCATACAGGCTGTAATAGACCGATGTGCCAGCGAGGGCGGCGGAGTGATAGTTATTCCTGAAGGAACATTCCTGACGGGTTCGCTGTTCTTTAAGCAAGGAACCAACCTTTACGTTAAGGGACGGATAAAAGGGTCGGACCGCATACGCGACTTCCGACTCTTGGAGACTCGTTTGGAAGGTCAGACCCTGCAGTACTTTGCCGCACTCATTAATGCAGATGGATTGGACGGCTTCTGCATCACGGGCGACGGAGCGAAAACAGATTGGGAGGGAACACCTGACGAGTACGGGTTTGCCACTCAGAAGAGTTGTATCGACGGCAACGGCTTTATGTATTGGGAAGAGTTCTGGTACAGACGTATGTATAATAGGGCTTGTACCAATCTGGAGGCGATGCGCCCCCGTCTGGTATATCTCTCGAACTGCAGGAACGTAACGGTTCAGGACATGAATCTCATCAACTCTCCGTTCTGGACCAATCATCTGTACCGATGCGAACGCGTGCGATACCTTGATAACTTCATCTATGCTCCCACCAAGGGCGTTATTCCTCCGGGCGACACAAAGGAACATGGCGCCCCATCCAGCGATGCCATCGACCTGGATGTGTGCCATGATATACAGGTGCAGGGCTGTTACATGCAGGTAAACGATGATGCTGTGGTGATAAAGGGCGGCAAGGGCACGTGGGCAGATAAGGCTCCCGAGAACGGACCTGTGTATAACGTGTTGGTTAATAAATGTCGTTACGGCAAGGCACACGGTTGCCTTACGCTCGGTTCGGAATCTGTTCATGACTGGAATATCGTTCTCTCGAACATTAATATAAACAATGTCAATAGGGTTTTGTGGTTGAAAATGCGTCCCGATACACCTCAGCATTACGAGAAGGTACGCATAGAAAACGTAACGGGAACGTGCAGCTCGTTCCTCGTGGTGCGCCCCTGGACGCAGTTCTTCCAACCAGGCGACCGGCCCGATATGCCACTATCCCAGTGCAACGACATTACTATTCGAAATATTGATGTTGATTCGGGGGATTTCTTTGATGTAGGGAAGTCCGACAAATATCGTCTCATGAACTTCACTTTCGAAGACTGTAAGGTACGTGACAAGAAACAATCCTTCAATCCCATGTTGATTGAAGGGTGCGTAACAAAAAAGTTAATCATCAATGGAGTGGAAATCTCCTCTAATTCCTTGTAGTTTTCACAGATTATTCATACTTTTGCGCAAACATTATTCACTTAAAACAATAAAGATTATGAACATGACAGGTAATGTGCGGCCCGCAGATATGGAGAGAATTACCACTCCTGCGTTGGCTCAGGTTTACATTGAAGAACAAATCAAAGAATTACGTACTCAGATCGGTGACAAGAAGGTGCTTTTGGCACTTTCGGGCGGTGTTGATTCATCGGTGGTGGCTGCCCTGCTGATTAAGGCGGTAGGCAAACAGCTGGTATCGGTTCATGTGAATCACGGATTGCTGCGCAAGGGTGAGCCTGAACAGGTAGTTCGTGTGTTCCGCGATGAGTTAAATGCCAACTTGGTATATGTGGATGCTACCGACCGCTTTCTGAACAAACTGGCAGGTGTGGCAGATCCCGAGCAGAAGCGTAAGATTATCGGTGCCGAGTTTATCCGCGTATTCGAGGAAGAAGCCCGCAAACTGGAAGGCATCAGTTTCCTCGCCCAGGGCACCATTTATCCTGATATCGTAGAATCCGGTCCAGTTAAGTCACATCACAATGTGGGCGGTCTGCCTGAGGATATGCAGTTCGAGTTGGTAGAACCTATCAAGTTGCTGTACAAGGATGAAGTTCGTGTCGTAGGTAAGGAACTCGGTCTGCCCGATAATATGGTATTTCGTCAGCCCTTCCCAGGTCCCGGTCTTGGAGTCCGCTGTACAGGTGCCATCACACGCGACCGCCTAGAAGCCTTACGCGAAAGTGATGCAATCCTGCGCGAGGAGTTTGCAAAGAACGGACTTGAGGGTAAGGTATGGCAGTATTTTACTGTTGTTCCCGATTTTAAGTCAACAGGTGTGAGAGACAACAAGCGCAGTTGGGATTGGCCAGTTATTATTCGGGCGGTGAATACACGCGATGCCATGACTGCCACCATCGAGGAGATTCCTTATAAGCTGCTGCATCATATTACCCAACGAATCATTACCGAAGTTCCAGGTATTAACAGAGTCCTTTATGATTTGACGCCAAAGCCAACCGGAACCATCGAGTGGGAATAACCATGCGGTTACTTGATATTAAACACGATGGACACAGAAGAGAAGTTTGTAAAATGCCTTAATTGCGGGAAGGAATATACAGGCAATTTCTGCCCCGATTGCGGACAGAAGGCAAAAACCAAACGTCTGAAGCTAAGGGAGATTCTTGCTGATCTTGCCAACTCCATTATTGGCGGCGACAATAAGTTCGTTAATACGCTGCGCGACTTGTGTTGCAGGCCCGGTCACTTGGTAAGGGAATACTTGCAGGGACATCGCAGTAAGTTCTACAACCCGTTGCAGATGCTTATCTGGATTGTTACTATCTATGCTGTGTTGTCTTTCGTCATTGGTAACGACCCGTTCGGATTTGCCGGTGTTCCTGCGGATAAAATTGTTCCTAAGGGCGATACTCCCGAGAAGGCTTTTGTTGCTTTTGTAGGGAATACCGTAAACTTTATATCTTACAATAAGTTGTATTACTCGGTTTTTTTAGGTATCACCCTTATTGTCCCTTATCGTATTGCCTTCCGGAAACAAAAGATCAGTCGTCCCGACGGTGCAGAACTCCCCCTGAACTATACCGAGCAGTTTTATACAATCTTGTATGAGTCGTGCATGGAGATGTTGTTGGCCACCCTGATTCTGCCTTTCTCGCTTATAAAAGGCTCAGAAGCTATTCTTAATATTATCAACAACTATACAGACATTTTGTTTACCCTGATTATTTACAAACAACTGTATTGTATAAGCTGGTGGAAGTGTATCAGACGCAACGTGGCTGTCTTCTTTATCTGGCTGGTATATGTCGTCGTTATTGCCATAGCTGTCTTTGGCCTGTTGTACGCAATCTATACCCTAATCTACGGAACAAAGGAAATGAAAATTGATCTGTAATAGAATATTATATAAAAAATATAGCTCAGATGAAGAAAATTCTGTTGGCTTTAGCCCTGCTCGTTTCAGGCAATATGCTGCAGGCGGCAGAGAAGTCGCTGCACCAGTTGCAGCAGGAGTTTGTGGATTTGCGCTTCGGCATGTTCATCCACTTTAATATCCCTACCTATTCGCCCGAGGATTGGCCCGACCCCGACCAGCCTGTTTCTACCTTCAACCCAACTAAACTGGATTGCCGTCAGTGGGCAAAGGTAGCAAAAGCAGCCCATATGTCTTATGGCTGTCTGACTACCAAGCACCATAGCGGCTTCTGTATCTGGGACACCAAGACGACCGATTACAACAGTATGAACTCGCCCGTCCATAAGGATGTGGTACGCGAGTATGTGGATGCTTTCCGCGCCGAGGGCCTGAAGGTGATGCTTTACTACAGTATTCTGGACACGCATCATCGCATACGTCCGGGGCGTATCAACACTAAGAAACATACGGCGATGATTAAGGCACAGCTGACGGAACTGCTGACCAACTACGGCGAGGTAACGGCGCTGATTATCGACGGATGGGATGCTCCCTGGTCGCGCATCAGCTACGAGGACATTCCCTTCCCCGAAATATATCAGCACATCAAGAGCCTGCAGCCCAACTGCCTCGTCATGGACCTGAATGCGGCCAAATACCCCAGGGAGGGACTTTTCTATACCGACATCAAATCCTATGAGCAGGGTGCCGGACAGAAGATAAGCACCAGCGAAAACCGCTTGCCTGCCTTGGCTTGCCTGCCCATTCAGCGCACTTGGTTTTGGAAGGAGAGTATGCCCACCGACGAGTTGAAGGATGTAAACTGGTTAGTTAAGGAGAATATCGAACCCTATAACAATGCCTACTGCAACTTTATCCTGAATGTGGCTCCCAACCGCGACGGACTGATGGACGACAATGCTGTTGAGGCACTCCGTAAGATTGGCGGCATGTGGAAGAACCAAGGGCCTACACAGCCCATTCCCGAGTGCGAATCGCCCATCGTTCAGCACAATATCGCCAAGCATCAACCTACAGAGTATAGCTGGAGTTACGACTACGGCATAGGTGATTTTGCCAACAACGATGATTTCTCGGACAGTTGGACCTCACATCCTCTTGTAAAGGAGCCTTGGTGGGAAGTAAGCCTCGACAAGAAGCAGGCCTTCGACCGTATCACTATCCTGGAGCAACAGGCAGACGTGATTCAGGAATACCGACTGGATTATTTTAACAAAGGAAAGTGGACAACCCTTTTCGAGGGCAAAGCTGCTCCGGGCCGCCTGAAACAACATACTTTCCCCGCTGTTAAAGCAGAGAAGGTACGCATCACAGTCTTGCGCCACCAGGGAACGGTAAAGATTGCGGAGTTTGGGGTGTATGCAGAGAGGTAAAGGTTAACGGTTAGAGGTTAGCATTGAGATTAAAAGATTAAAAGAATAAAAGGTTATCGTTAACGTTATCGTTATCGTTAAAATTTTTCTTATGAAGAAAGTCAGTTTTGTTTTTTTGCTGGCGCTGATGTGCATCCCGGCCATAGCGCAAGATCAGAGATTATGGTATGCAAAACCTGCCTCACATTGGTTGGAGGCATTACCTGTCGGTAACAGCCACATGGGTGCAATGGTCTATGGAGGAACAGATACCGAGGAGATACAACTGAACGAGGAGACTTTCTGGAGCGGTTCGCCGCACGACAATAACAGTCACGAGTCGTTGGCAGCTTTGCCCGAGGTACGTCGCCTTATCTTCGAAGGGAAGGAGTTCGAGGCGACGAAACTCCTCGACCGCCATTTCGTAAAAGGACCGCATGGTATGCGTTTCCTGCCTTTGGGAAGCCTGAAACTTTCCCTGGGGCACAAAAACGTAAGTCAATACGAACGGGCGCTGAACCTAAGCGATGCCACCGCCACCACCTCTTATAAATATAAGGGGGTGAAGTACACGCGCACCGTCTTTGCCTCACAGGCCGATAGTGTCATCGTTATCCATCTTGAAGCCAGCAAAAGGAAAGCATTGGCATTTGAGATGTATTTCGATAGCCAGTTGAAGTACGAATGTATAACATCAGAGCCATCGTTTGGTGTGGTAGTACCAGGACCACCAACACGCTTTAAAGAAGAATGGATTCTCTGGGCCACGGTGCATGGCGTTGATCAGGAAGGCATCAATGCAGGACTGACTGCAGAATGCCGTTTTGATGTAAAATCGGATGGACGGATGGACTTCAATGCTAATTCGATTACGTTAGAGAATGCGTCATGGGCTACAATAATTATATCTGCCGCCACTAATTTCGTCAACTACCACGATGTGAGTGGAGACCCTCGCAAGAAGAACAATGCGCGGATAGCCGCTGTGAGGGGCAAATCATACAAGAGCTTGCTGGCCAGCCACATAAAGAAATACCAGGAGCAGTATAACCGTGTAAGCCTGACGTTGCCTAAGTCGGTGAACTCCGGCTTGGAGACCGACCAGCGTGTGGCTGCCTTCGAGAAAGATGCCACCGACCTCGACCTTGTGGCACTGATGATGCAATACGGCCGCTATCTGCTTATCTCTTCCAGTCAGCCCGGCGGACAGCCTGCCAACTTGCAAGGCGTATGGAACGATAAGCTGAATGCTCCCTGGGACTCGAAGTACACCATCAATATCAATGCCGAGATGAACTACTGGCCTGCCCTTGTGGGTAACCTTGCCGAGACGCAAGAGCCGTTGTTCTCGATGATTCGCGACCTGAGCGAGACGGGAGCCAAGACTGCCCGCGAGATGTACGGCTGCCAGGGATGGGTGGCGCACCACAATACGGATCTCTGGCGCATAGCTGGTCCCGTGGACGCAACACCCTGGGGTATGTTCCCCACAGGAGGTGCCTGGCTGACTACCCACATCTGGCAACATTACCTGTTTACCGGCGATAAGGAGTTCCTGGCAGCATACTATCCCATTATGAAGGGTGCTGCCGACTTCCTGCTCGACTATATGCAGGAGTACCCCAAGGATGGCGAGCTGAAGAATGCTGCCGGCTGGCTGGTGACCGTTCCCACCGTTTCACCCGAACATGGTCCGCAAGGCAAGGGAACAAATGTATGTGCCGGCTCCACAATGGACAACCAGATTGCCTTCGATGTACTCTCCGCCACCGCCCAAGCCGCCAAGATCTTAGGTAAAGACAACTCTCAACTCTCAACTCTAAACTCTAAACTCTCCAAACTCCCTCCCATGCAGATCGGTCGCTACGGCCAGTTGCAGGAATGGCTTATCGATGCTGACGACCCAAGGGACGAACACCGTCATATCTCGCATCTCTACGGACTTTATCCTTCGAATCAGATTTCACCCTATTCACATCCCGACCTCTTCACGGCTGCTGCTAACACCCTGAAACAGCGCGGCGACAAGGCCACGGGCTGGAGCTTAGGATGGAAGACCAACTTCTGGGCGCGTATGCTCGATGGCAACCATGCCTTCACCATCATCAAGAATATGCTGCACCTGTTGCCCGACGACTCCAAGGCGCGTCAGTTCGCGGATGGCCGTACATACCCCAACCTCTTCGATGCGCACCCGCCCTTCCAGATTGACGGCAACTTCGGTGTTTCGGCCGGTATCTGCGAGATGCTGGTGCAGAGTCACGACGGAGCCGTCCACCTGTTGCCTGCCTTGCCCGATGCCTGGCAAGAGGGTGGTGTAAAGGGACTTCGTGCACGCGGAGGCTTTATAGTAGATGAGACATGGAACCAGGGCAAGCTCCGTTCGGCCAATATTCTTTCCACCATAGGCGGAACATTGCGCCTACGGTCGTATGTACCCTTGAAGGGAAAAGGAGTGAAGGAAGCTTCCGGCAGTTGTCCCAACGAGCTTTTTGCTCCAGCCGACATCCGCGAGCCGCTCCATTCTAAAGAGCTCTCGGATTTCAAGCTGCTCCCCCTGCAGAAAGTCTATGAGTATGACCTGAACACCATCCCCGGCAAGACCTACAAGCTGACCTCTTTCTGACATTATTACCAAATTCAGATATTCACCCTCGGCATCCATTTCCGGGCTTTGCCGAGGGCTTTTTGTGGCTTTACGGATAAAAATTGTCGTTCAACAAGAAAAAACCATGTTGAGTGCGTGACATTTTTGCCATACCCGGTAATATATAAGTAGAAAGTCCGTTATTTATATATGCAAGCAGAGAAATACATAAGCGACGAGGTTCTCATTCGGCGGGTATTGGAAGGTCAACAGGAGGACTTCACCCTCTTGGTGGAGCGACATGCCAGCCCACTTTTGCACTTCGTAGGGCGTATGATTCCTGTTCGGGAAGAAGCGGAGGAGATTGTACAGGACGCATTGCTGGCAGCCTACCAGCGACTGAACGACTTCGATGTCCGGCGAGCATCCTTTACCGTGTGGCTGCAGCGCATCGCCTTCTATACCGTTTCACACCACTTGCGTAAGCACCATCCTACGTTTATTTCCATGGACGAAAGCCAGGACACAATCAGTGCTACTACCGATGCAGCGCTGGATCGTCTGCTTTCAGAAGAAGGCCCTGACCTTGGGGAACTCTTGGATTGTGCACTCGAACAGCTTAGGCCCGAGGAACGCATGCTTCTGCAATTGTTTTATAACGACGGACAATCTTTGAGCGATATTGCCTTTATCTTTGGAATGACGGATAAAGCAAGTACCGCCCGTGCAGTGTCGGCTCTCACCAGTCGTCTGCATCGCATACGTAAGAAATTGTTTGTGAACATAAAACGATTACGCCATGAATACCAATGAAATCCCCAAGGCACATCCCGAGCTGCTCGAAGCCTTGCACCGTCAGGATGAGAAGGCCCAACAGATGAAACTGTCCCAGGACTTCACCGAGAAAGTGATGGAGAAAGTAAAGAGTACCCCCAAAAAATCTTCACTCTTCACTCTTCGTTCTTCACTTCAAAAGATTGCTGCCATCTCCCTTGCCGCTGTTTTCCTTAGCGGCATTGCCTTCGCAGCATGGCATGTTTTTTCTTTTAGGAAAGAGCAGCCAACAGTGATGTCAACTCCCAACTCTCAGCATTCGGCTCTCACCTCAGTGCCCGATTCCCTTGTCACCTTCGATGGCCTACGGCTTGACAGCATCCTAACCATTGTAGGCACTCACTACAGTAAAGTTGTGAGGTTTCGTAACGAAGAAGCCCGTGAGTTAAGGATTAGTACGACGTGGAATCGTAATCAGTCTTTGCCTGAATTCCTTAGCATACTCAACGAATTTGACGGTTTGCTCCTCTGTACGGAACATGACACTATCTTTGTGGAAACTTTAGCTGTGGAGGATGAGGAATGAAGCGCACGCTCCTATACCTAATATTATATGCGTGTTTCGCTGTGCAAGTTCTGGCGCAGGGAATGACCTTCAAAAACGAATCCCTTGCCACTGTACTTGCTACCATCCGCGATGCCCAAAGCGAATATAACATCCACTTTATCCACAACGACCTGGAGCATCTGCAAATCTCGGTCCGCATTAAGGAAATGAAACTCCCCGATGCAGTAAAGCGAATATGCAAAGGGCAGCCCGTGAAGGTGAAAACGAAAGGCAATCAGATTTTCGTGCAGTACAAGCCGGAGAAAGATTTCTCGGGCAAGACCGTACACCTCTCGGGTGCTGTGGAGGATGGCTTCTTAGAGATGCCCCTGCCCAAAGCGAAGGTCTCGGTGCTACGGACTGACAGCAGCATCGTTGTGGATTCTGCCCAAATGTTTTTCTTCTACGGAAGCGGTATGAAGATTGTTAGGGCGCAGTTCGGAACCGATGTTAACGCTGCAGAACGGGAATATCTCGTCCACGCCAGCATGGACGGCTACGACGACGTGTGGAAGCGGGTGCCCATACCACGTCCCTTGCAGGATGATGTGGACGTACCAACGCTGAAGATGCGCAAGTCATCTGTGAAGACGTTACACGAAGTAACGGTAACGGCCACGAAGATTAAAATGTTCTATCGTGGTGATACGCTTATTTATGATGCTACGGCCTTCAAGATGCCCGAAGGTTCCATGCTCGACGACCTCATCCGCCAGTTGCCGGGTGTTACGTTGAATGCCGACGGCGAAATTTTCGTCAACGGGCGCAAGGTGGATGAGCTGCTGCTGGGCTCGCGTACCTTCTTTGGCGGCAACAAGCGTGTGCTGATGGAAAACCTTCCCTACTACACCGTCAAGCACCTGAAGGTCTATGAGAAACAGACGGACATGAGCGAGGCGCTGGGCTACGACGTCGAAACGCGCAAGTACGTCATGGACGTCAACCTGAAAGAAGAGTACAAGCGCGGCTACATCGGCAATGTGGAGGCGGCGGGAGGAACTGACGAGCGGTGGTTGGGGCGCGCCTTCCTCCTCGGCTTCACGGATCGCCTGCGCTTCACGCTCTTAGGCAACGTAAACAACGTCAACGAGGGGCGCCACATTGGGCAGTCCGACCAATGGAGTCCTGCCCGACAGCCGCGTTCGCTAACCACGACGCGCAGTGTGGCTGCGGAAATCGATTACTCCTCCAAGGGTAACAAGCTAAGGGAAACCTTCCGCGCAGAATACACCTCCACAACGGACGAACAGGCCATGACGCAGCGCCAAGAGCAGTTTCTCGCCGGCAGCACACCCACGTCGCTCACCGAATCGTTCAGCCGACAGGGCAACGGGCGGCTGAGAATCTTCAACGCCTTTCAGCTGAAGAAGCCGACATGGATATACGCTACGGCAAGCATCGTCTCTACCCGCTGCGATGGCACGACAAGTTCGTCCTTCGAGCAGTGGGACGACACGCTGACGGCCACCCTCCGCTCCGTCGGTCTGAGCCGCGGCTCGTCCTGGAACGGACATGCTGACGTGCAGGGTGCCGTCAACGTCGGCAAGAAGGGACGCCTGACATTCTACGTCATGGGCGACCACAGCAAGGACGATGTCGAACAGGCCACGCGGTATGAACAGGGCATTACCCCCTTCACGTCGCGAAGGGAGGACGTCAGCTATAACACGAACGACATATCGAACCGCTCCACCTCTGTCATGGCAAACGTCAACTACAACCTCGAACTGGCCGAAGACCTACACCTGATGGCCGGCGACGGCGTGACCTATATGTCGGTGCGACGTCACGACTACCTCTACCACCCCGACACACTCCTACTCGCTTCACAAATCGATGCCCTCGCTGCCATCACCGACCCGCACAACTCCTACGACAGCCATTTCCGCTCCATCGACCACAAGCCCGGCATTACCTTATATAAAGAGGCCCGTGTCCGTGTCCGTGAATACGGATACAAGTTACTCTACCAGAAGTTCCGTTTCGGCCTCGGCCTGCCCATCCGCCACGAGAGGCTCCACTACCGCCGTGGTATGCTCGACACGCTGGCCGTGCAACGCACCCTCTTCCTCAATCCTACTTTCAGTTTCCGCCATGTGAGTTCCGACAGCCGTCACGACATCCGCCTGAATGCCGAACATCGCCGCTCAGCCCCCAATCTGACCGACCGCATAACCTTTCGCGACGACAGCCAGCCACTCATCGTGAAGCTTGGCAATCCTGACCTCAAGCCCACTATGCTCACGACGTTTAGCCTTCAGTACTACGACCAATCCGCACCAAATCAAGGACAATATCACATTTCCGCTTCCTTCGACTACCACCACCGCGACGTGGCGCAGTCCCTCACTTACGATCCGGCGACAGGCATCCGTACCTACAAGCCCATGAACATCAGCGGAGCATACGTGGCACGTGCCGACTTCGGCACCGACCGCAACATTGGCGAGAAGCGCTATTGGTCATGGCACGTCGATGCCGGAGCCGATTGGAACCACTCAAAGGATCATGCCATGATGGAAGGCGAGACAGAGAGCAGCGAGAATGTCGTTAATACGCTTACACTCAAAAACGGAGGCCACATCCGTTACAATTACAAAACACTTAATGTCCGCGCTCATAGCTCCTTTAATTGGAGGCATAGCGACGGCAAGATGTACGACTTCTTAACCTTGAACGCCTTTGACTTCAGCTACGGATTTGAAGCCAGCTACACAACCCCCGCCCTTTTTGGAACAAAAGTTGGGGGACTCACCATAGCGGCAGATGGTTGTATGTACAGTCGTCGCGGCTACGGTAGCGCCCCTCTGAACTCCGACGACTTCATCCTCAACGCCTCCCTCAGTCAACCCTTCGCAAAGGGCAAGTTCATCCTTCGCCTTGAAGGCTTCGACCTCCTGCACCAGCTTTCCGCCACGCAGTACGTTGTCAATGCTCAGGGCAGAACGGAAACCCGGTACCATTCCCTTCCGCATTACCTAATGCTCCACGCCGTCTGGCACTTCAACAAGAATCCGAAGAAGCAATGAGTTCTATCTTTCTTTTATACATAAGCACACATTTTCATACTGACTTTCGGCGCAAAGATTCACATTTTCTGTTTTACATCAATACAGTTTTGGATGAAAAATAAGATTATTAAAGTCTGTTTTGACTGTTTTCCGTGCCTACTGGCTTCAAGAAAATCCGTGAAGGGTTTGAGAAGGCTGGTATGCCCATGCCCAAGGTGGAGAATTTCTGCGGTGGCGTACAGGTAACGATAAAACGAACGAATTATAGCAGATGACAAATGTCAGAGGTAGTGTCGGAGATAAAGATGATACATAACTTACAGAAAGACAGGATACTTTTGCGTTATCATTTACATTATAATAAAACAAATACCACTGCTCTATCCATATTACAGTCCCAGCGCAACTCCAATGTTCCTTCTATGTTCCTCCTATTGTTGTCCGCTATATGTCCGCTATATGTCCGCTATATGTCCGCTATATGTCCGCTATATGTCCGCTATATGTCCGGTACTTGTCCGCTTTTAAACCGAACCCATACCGAACCCATACCGAACCCATACCGGACAAGTAACGGACATGAATATGAGTTACTCCCTTGGTGATTTCTTATTACATTGAGGTTCTTTACCAGGTTGATTGGAGTTCTTTCTTCGTCGAGTATGAAATAGTTGAAAGTTGACAGTTGTCTGTTATACACGTGTAATGCTGACGTCTTAGCTGTTACAGAGTATCAGAACCTCTAACAACAAAAATGGCGGCTCCAACGAAGGGGCCACCATTTTCTTATGTTTACCTTTGCCTGTTATGCTTCTTCGGTTTCTTTCTGAACAGCACGGAAGTTCTCAAGGTCTTCTACGCGGAAGGCTTTGATGTAAGCACTCTTACCATAAACATCTTCCTCGGTCATGCGAACATATACGTTGGCACTCTTCTCGAAGAGTTCTGGAGCCTTGCTGGCATCGCGGATGATGAGCAGACTCATTACCAGTTCGGCAGTCATATCGTAAAGACGACGGGCCAGGAAGTCCTGGGCATCCTGATTCTCCAGTGCCTTCACGTTAGCAAGAGCCTCCTCGTAAACGGGAATAAGCTTCTCGACGCGAGCCTTGAGACCAGCGACAGAATCGCTGGGCACCAGACTTGCTGCCATATCCTTGATATTGGCAAGCATGGTGCCGTTAGTGATGTAGCGGATAGCAGCAACGACCTGCAACTGGGTGGTACCCTCGTAGATAGAGAAGATACGGGCATCGCGGAACAGACGCTGGCTCTTGTACTCCATGATGAAACCAGAACCACCGTGGATGCTGATGGCATCGTAGGCATTCTGGTTGGCATACTCGGAGTTCATACCCTTGGCCAACGGGGTGAAGGCATCTGCCAGTCGGCTGTACTTCTTGCACTCCTGCTTCTCCTCGGGAGTAAGCTTACGGTCGCGCTCGATGTCCTCAAGTGCCTTGTAGATATCCACGTAGCAGGCTGTCTCGTACAACAGGCTACGGCCTGCATCCAACTTAGCCTTCATACGGCTGAGCATGTCATATACGGCGGGGAAGTTGATAATCTTGTCGCCGAACTGCTGACGTTCCTTTGCATAAGCCAACCCCTCGTTGTAAGCCTCCTGCTCAACACCTACACTCTGAGCGGCGATACCCAGACGGGCACCGTTCATCAGCGCCATCACGTACTTGATCAGACCCAGACGAGTGCTTCCGCAGAGTTCTGCCTTAGCGTTCTTATAGGTGAGCTCACAGGTGGGTGAACCGTGGATACCCAGTTTGTGCTCGATGTGACGAACATCAACACCACCTTGGCGCTTGTCGTAGATGAACATAGACAGACCACGTCCGTCCTTGGTGCCCTCCTCAGAACGAGCCAGCACGAGGTGGATGTCGCTATCACCATTGGTGATGAAACGCTTCACACCGTTCAGGCGCCAGCAGTTCTCCTTCTCGTCGAAGGTAGCCTTCAGCATCACGCGCTGCAGGTCAGAACCGGCATCAGGCTCTGTCAGGTCCATACTCATACCCTCACCAGCGCAAACGCGTGGGATGTACTTCTGGCGCTGCTCCTCGCTACCGAACTCATACAGGGTGTCAATACAGCTCTGCAGGCTCCAGATGTTCTGGAAACCGGCATCTGCAGCCGAAATCATCTCAGAGAGCATCGAGAAGATAGCGTTAGGCAGGTTCAGACCGCCGTAACGGCGAGGCATACTTACACCCCACAGACCAGCCTTACGGGTGGCGTCAAGGTTCTCGTAGGTCTTAGAGGCGTAGATCATACGGCCGTTCTCGAGGTGCGGACCTTCCAGGTCAACAGCTTCACTATTCGGCTCGATGATATTGGCAGCCACGTCGCCAGTGATGTCGAGAATCTGCTTGTAGTTCTCGATGGCATCGCCCAGGTCAACGGGGGCATAGTCATACTTCTTGGCATCTTCGAAGTTGCGCTCCTTGAGCTCAACGATGCGCTTCATCAGAGGATGGTTCAGATAGAATCCAATCTCTGGGTGATCACTATAATAGTTTGCCATAATTATTCTTTGTTGTTTTCAATCTTTCTTGATAAGATGTAGTTTATAGAACACGTTACGGTAAGTAGTGCATAAGCAATGCCTGTTTTTAGCTGATTATTACAAAAGCAGAAAATGCTGAATGCAAGTGCTGCTAGTGCTACTAAACCATTGGCTATTCGCCACACCTTTCTCTTGTCCATTACTTTGAGTTCTGCTTGTAGTACTTGATCAGCTTAGGTACAACCTCCTCAACGGTACCAACAATCACGTAGTCGGCAATCTTGTTGATAGGAGCATCGGGATCGCTGTTGATGCTGATGATGATACCAGAATCCTGCATACCAGCGATGTGCTGGATCTGTCCAGAGATACCACAGGCGATGTACACCTTGGGATGAACGGTAACACCCGTCTGACCAATCTGACGGTCGTGATCCAGCCAGCCTGCATCCACGGCAGCACGACTGCCACCAACCTCACCATGCAGCACCTTGGCCAACTGGAACAGCAGGTCGAAGTTTTCCTTCGACCCCATACCGTAACCACCGGCAACCACGATGGGCGCACCCTTCAGGTTGTGCTTGGCAGCCTCTACGTGGTGGTCCAGAACCTTAACTACGAAAGCCTCGGGGCTAACGTATTTAGACACTTCAGGATAAACAACCTCCTTGCGGCACTCGCCATCGTACAGTGCCTTCTGCATAACGCCAGAGCGGACGGTAGCCATCTGGGGACGGTGGTCGGGGTTCACGATGGTAGCCACGATGTTACCACCGAAGGCAGGACGAATCTGATAGAGCAGGTTCTCGTAGACCTTCTCGTTCTTCTTGTCCTCATACGAACCAATCTCCAGCTCTGTGCAGTCGGCAGTCAGACCAGAGGTCAGTGATGATGATACACGGGGACCAAGGTCGCGACCAATCACCGTTGCACCCATCAGGCAGATCTGTGGTTGCTCCTCCTTGAAGAGGTTCACGAGAATGTCGGTGTGGGGAGCTGAGGTGTAGGGGAACAGGTCCTTGGCGTCGAAAACAAACAGCTTGTCGACACCGTAAGGCAGAATCTGGTCCTCAACCTTGCCTTTGATGTCTGTACCAGCCACCACGGCATGAAGCTCAACCTTCAGTTCATTGGCGAGCTTGCGACCCTTGGTCAAGAGTTCCTGGGAAACTTCTTGCACTTGTGTGCCTTCTATTTCGCAATATACAAATACATTGTTCATAATCTTATCTTTTTTTCAACACAAAGTCACAGAGTTACAGAGTTTTTATCTGTGAGTCTCTGTATCTCAGTATCTCTGTGTTTTAATTTATCCAATAATCTTTTCTTCCAGCAACTCTTTGATCATACTCTCAATGTCAGCATCAGAAGCCGTCAAAGTCTTCGACTCCTTAGCCTGGAACACGATGTTCTTGATGGCCTTCACCTTGGTGGGTGAGCCACTCAGACCGCACTGGTTTACATCGCCATCCACGTCGGCCACGCTCCACTGGTTCAGTGTCAGCTCAGGACGCTCGTCATACAGATAGTCGTATGGTGTGCCCTCGGCAGGACGTTCCATCGGACAGGTAGCGCGCTTGTACTTCATCACCAGCTTAGCATTCTGTGGGCGACAGGGAGCAGCACTTCCGTTCACGGTAATGACAACGGGCAGAGGAGCCTCTACCGTCTCCACACCACCGTCGATTACTCGCTTAATGGTAGCCTTACCGTCCTTAACGCTGAGAACCTCCTCTGCGTAAGTCACCTGGTTAAGACCCAGCTTCTGAGCCACCTGAGGACCTACCTGAGCGGTATCACCGTCAATAGCCTGACGACCACCGATTACGATGTCAACGTCGCCAATCTTCTTGATGGCAGTAGCCAAAGCATAGGAAGTAGCGAGGGTATCAGCACCAGCGAAGAGACGGTCGGTAAGCAACCAACCGGTATCAGCGCCACGATAAAGTCCTTGACGGATAATTTCACCTGCACGTGGAGGACCCATCGTGAGGATTCCTACTGTTGAGCCTGGGTTCT
>JAFXZY010000035.1 GCA_017541025.1 Bacteroidaceae bacterium
AATTTCCAGATATGGTTGGTTCGTGTCTGGAAGGGGATTCTTTGACAGTAATCCTGTAAAAAATAACAAAATTAGAGATAAAACGATTAAACAATATTAAAATGACAGCCAATTATTTGGTTTGCAACATAGAAGTTACGAATAAGTGAGCGGAATACAAAATAAAACCATTTTTATTTTTATTCCCGAGCGAGAGTAACTTCGAGGCGATAGCCTCAATGTTACGAATAAGTGTGAGATTATCCAAATTTATTTGAGATAATCCGGACGGGAGTAACTTCGAGGCGTGGCCTCAATGTTACGAATAAGTGAGCGGAATACTAAATGAAAATAAAGTTTTTTTTATTCAAGAGGAAAAGTTTTCGCTCAGCATACATAAAGTTCTTCTTCCTAGCGGGAAAAATTATTTTCAAGGCTTGATAATTTATTTTCAAATCATGAAAATATTTTTTCAAGGCTTGGTTATATATTTTCAAAGCTTGAAAATAGTTTTAAATGCCGTAAAAAGACTTTTATCTTTAGGACAGAAATGTTTTGTGTAGAGAGTTAGCAAAAGAAAAACTCCCACGTTTCGCAACGCAGGAGCTGGGTGGTACCGTAATTATTTTCTTTAAACCTTAAAACTAACTTTTCAATGAAGACGGAAATTAATGGGCAAGTGGAAGTAGCAACGAACGGGCTTACCCTTGTTGGTTCCAGGCTTCCATTTTGGCATTGCCTTTACAAGACGGATTGATTCATCCTGCAGAGCTTTGAGCCCCTTTTCTTCGTTTTCCTTATTCAATTCCTCAGGGCTGTCGTCCTTAGCTTTGTAAGCAGTAACCACAATTGCTCTTCCATCTGACACCTTGGATATCTTGATGTCGCTTATGCCACCATCCTTTTCTACCACAAACTGCACGGAGATACGTCCCTGAACACCATATTCTATGGCTTCTGATGGGTACTTCACGTTTCGGGCAATCCAACCATAAAGTTCAGCCTCCCCACCAGAAAACTCGGGTAACACCTCTGGCTTGTCATATATTTTGTCATCAGGCTGATTGTCTTTGAGGTCATTGGCATCCTTTGTTGTAATATCTATGACACCATTGACGCCTTTTTCACCCCATACGGCAATGGCGGCATCCTTCTGAAGCACGGTAATGCTCTCGACATCTTCGACATCGATATTAAGTAGTTTAGTTAGCTGCTCCTCGAAATTAATTCTTTTGGAGGGGATAGCATCTTTAGGGATATCAAAGATTTTGCCGTTGAGGACAATCAGGGGCTGTGCTGCGTCCTGAACCTCATCAACACTTGCTGTAGCTTTGCCGGAAACATCCTTAACCGTTATTTCCTCTTTTTCTTCCAGGAAATCTTGCAAGTTAGGAGAATTCTCCGTACTTTTGCCTTCGAGTTTAGCTACTGCGTCCTTAATAGGAGCAACAAACTTAGGCGTAGCGAAGGCGCTGAGTGCCAACGCAGCCACTGGGATGACATAGAGCGCCTTGCTCCGCATCCAAGGATTTGAATTTGAATTTTTCATCATAGTGATACGTTTTTTTGTTAAACTATGGTTAAAGCTGTTGGCGAAAGCGTAGGAACCTGAGCCAACGGCTTTTTTTATAATCAACAACTGATAAGACTGTGCAGAAATTCCTTGACGTAAAACATAATCATCAGCCTCATACTCATGAACATCCCTAAGGCTGATACCCAGTACATAAACCAAAGGATTCCACCACTGCAGCATCTGCACCAAAGTAAGCAGTACAACATCCCATGAATGGTGAGCCTGAATGTGTCCCATCTCGTGCAAGACAATCTCCCTGCCCGCTTCATCATAATCCTTCTGACTGATAACAATGTTCCGCATCCAGCTGAAGGGATTCACATCGTCGGCATGACAATAAATACGGACACCATTATCTTCCTGTTGCCAAAGTGTTCCCTTGCGTAATCCGAACTGCAGCCGGCCCACTTGCCAAAGTCTTATCGCCAGCAATATCATCATGCCGACTATATAAAGAATGCTTACAAGCAGGAAGACGCTGAAACCGGTTGTCCCGTACTTTACGGTTCCGTCTGCAACTACTTGCACCTCGGGCAGAACATGAATGGGGATTCCCAGTTCCAGTATCTGCAGTTGTGCTGCCTGCACTACAGGCTGACGATCCAAAGACATACCCGATATATTACATAACGGTAATACAAGTGACAAGAACAGGATTCCCAACAACATCATGCGATTGAAACGGAAGAAACTCTCACGTCTTAGCATCAGCATATACGGCAGATAAAGCATTGCCAGTACAATCGCAGACTTTATAGAGTATAGAAGTATGGAAGACATCATTTTGAGTTTAGAGTGTAGAGTAGTTGAGAGTTAAGAGTTGAGAGTTGAGAGTTGTCAATTATGATTTGCTTACAGATTCCAATAGCTCCTTTATTTCATCCTCGGAGAGTTTTTCCTCGCTGACGAAATAGTTGAGCATTGACTTAACACTGCCGCCAAAGAAGTTTTTCTTGACTTCCTGCATTGTGCGGCGTGTATATTCCGCACGAGTTACCAAAGGCACAAAGCGGTGCGTCTTTCCCTGTCCCCCAACTTTATGAAAGTCAAGAAAGCCTTTTTCGTAAAGTACCTTCAGGTATGTGGCTATTGTTGTGTAGGCAGGTTTCGGATCCTCATAGTGCTCCAGTATATCCCAAGCACAGGCTCCGCCGTTAATATCCCAAAGTATGTTCATTACCTCAAATTCTACTTTGGTCAGTGTATTGTCCTTACGTTTCATATTATTCTCAGATTAGTTTTCTGAGGGCAAATTTAAAAGGGTATTCCGAATCTCGCAATGTTTCGATATCGAAAACTTACGATATTCGCGCATATTTAACTTTTATTTGTAGTAATAGAACACTTATTCGTAGTAATCGGAAAAAAAAACTTGGATCTGACACATTTCCAAAAATATTTTGTACTTTTGTTCTCGAGAATAACATTGGGGTATAATAAACAAGAGAAAAAGGAAGGATAAAAGCACTAAAATTCATAATAAGATGCTTTGTGGGACTTGTTTTCATCATCTATTTGATTGGACTTTCCCTCTCTAAGGTTCCGGCTGTTCAAAGTTGGACGGCTAATGTATTATCCCAATCGCTTTCAGATTATCTGGAGACAAAAGTTATCATAAAAGATGTCAGCCCCGGACTTTTCAACCGAGTTATTATAGATAACATAAAAATATACGATCGGAATGATTCGCTTATGTTGAACGCTTCCCGTATAGCCGCAAAGATAAGCCTGTTGCCTCTGCTGGATAAAAAAGTTCAAATAGACAATGCCCAAATTATCGGAGCAGACATAAAACTATACAAAGCAAATGCTGAAGTTCCCCTGAACTGTCAGTTCCTGATAGACAAATTCAGTAAAAAAGATAAAGATAAAAAAAACAAAGCGAATATTCAGATAGGTACATTGCTGACCAGACGCAGTTCCGTAAGTTTCAACGTTTGGGACAAGCCGGAAACGCCACAGCAGATTAACCTTAGTCACTTAAGTGTCAGCGACATAGACGTAAACGCTAAAGTTCTTATCAATCTACCTGACACGCTTGGAATAGCCCTGAAAAGACTCAGTTTTATTGAAGGAAGCGGATTAGTCGTGAACCAGCTATCCTTCTTACTTGAAGCAAATAACAAGGAGGCCAAACTTGCCGACTTTATACTCCAAACAGACAACTCAAATCTGGAAATCGGCGAATTAATTGCAGAATACCCCAACATTCCAACAGAGGCTGGTATTAAACAATGGCTGAAGGAAACAAGCATAAAAGGTAAGGTTAAAGCCCTTGTAGCTCCCTCAGATTTCAGTTGTTTCACCAGCAAATTGCAACATTTCAAGGACCCGATTCATCTTGCAAGCAATTACGCCCTCCAAGGTAATAACATGCAATTGTCCGACTTTAAGCTAACAGACACCAGGCAGAACATACAATTTGAAGCAAACGCAAGTATCCAGGACATTACCTCTACCCCATCGATTAGTGTCAATGACTTACAGCTGAAAATAAGCAAAACCATTCAGCAGTTTATCTCCAAGAACATTCGTGGCGAAGAAGTTGAGTTAAACCCATACCTCTCAAACATTGGCGACATAATTGCAGAAGGTGATATCAGCTACCATAATAACGTGGCAGATGCACACTTAACCACAACGACTCCTTTAGGTGCGGTTTTACTGGAAGGCAAACTTACAGAGAAGGATAAAATTCAAGCTAAGATTTCATCACCAAAATTCAATTTAGGACAATTATTCTCCAAGGGTGAACCTAACAACCTTGGCAACATTGCTTTTTCGGCTGAAGCAAACGGGCATTTGAAAGGTCAGGACGACAAGCCAGAGTTTTCTTTCGGAAGCCTGATAAACAGTCTGACTTTCCGCAACCACGAATACAAAGGTATTGTCCTAAACGGAATCACAAAAGGGAGCACTTATAGTGCAGATATTGAATTGGCAGACCTTAACGGGGCTGTTCGACTAACGGCTTTAGCAGATTTACAGCAAAGCAGAAAGGGAATTCAGTGTACAGGAACCATCTCCAATCTGTCCCCCAATCTCCTGAACCTGACAAAATCACTTGAGGGTATTAGCTATAGTGCAAATTTAAATGCTGACCTTGACATTGTTGATGCAGACCATATAACAGGAAACATTGACATTACAGATGCAACCATTCTTTCCGAGCAAAACGGTTCCACACGGATAGACAGCATCAGCATTCGCAGTCAGTACAACGAGGACAACCAAAAGATTATCTCCATTCTCAGTCCTTTCGTTAATGCCAAAGCCACAGGACACTTCAAATGGAAAGATCTGGGACCGACATTCCTGAATATTACCCATCAGGCTTTGCCCAGTATCTTCCAGAAGCCCCAACATAAGACTATTCCCGAAAACGACATCACTTTTGCCCTCTCCATAAAAGACACCCTGCTGCTGGGTTCCCTGACGGGGAAGGAAATAAAAATTCCAGAAACAGCCGTCATTCAAGGAGAGATGAACAACACGACTCAAAGAATTATGCTCAATGCCAATATACCACAGTTTTATTACGCTGGCAATGACTTAAGACATACAGAATTTCATCTCGAAAGCTACAAAAACATTATCCAAACCAGTTTAAAGACCGACCGTGTAATGAAAGGGAGGTCCACAGAGTTAAACCTTAATGCATACGCAAATCAAGATAAACTTATTACCCGCCTTGACTGGGACAACCATAAAAGCCCGGCAATGAACGGCAGTATTAACCTGATTGGTTATTTTCATCGCGACCTGTCAAACCGTCAGGCCATAGAAGGTGTCATCAACAAATCCAACATTATTATTAATGATACCACATGGACGCTCTTACCTGCCCATGTGAACTTCCATGATAACGTCATCGATGTAGAAAACATTAAACTGGAATGCGAGAACAGGCATGTTTCGGTAAACGGAAGAATGTCTAAGGAAAGTACCGACACCATAACTGCCGACCTCAACCAGATTGACCTTGCCTACATCTTCGATATGGTAAACTTCCATTCAGTTGACTTCGAAGGTAAAGCCACGGGACTCGTATATGCCACATCTGTTTTGAAGAAGCCAAACATTGACGGATACATGCATGTCTATGATTTTCTGCTGAACGGCGCTCCTATGGGTGACTGTGATGCCTACTGCAATTGGGGAAGCAAAGGAAAAACCATCACCATCGATGCTCATTTGAGAGACTTTTCTAACAATCAGCAGACAAGTGTTAGCGGTACCATAGTACCCGGGAAGGAAGAAGGAAGCGGTCTTGATTTATATATTAGGGCCAATCGGACCAACATAGCATTCCTGGACAAATGGACAAAAGACATATTCAGCAACCTGAAAGGAAGTGTCACAGGATGGACACGCCTGCATGGTCCCTTTAAGGTATTTGCAATGGAGGGAGATCTTTTGCTGAACGAGGCTTCGATGCATGTCAACTCCTTAGGTGTTGATTATCACGCGGCAGGAGACAGCGTTATCATGCGTCCAGGCAACATCTGGCTGAAGGACATCACTATCCACGACTCGTATAGCAACAATGCAGATGCTGAGCATACTGCGATTTTAGACGGTCATTTGCTTTATGACCGTTTTACCAATATGAGATATGAATTCAATGCAACAGCAAACAACATCTTAGGCTACGACTCACACGATTTCGGCGATGCCAATTTTTATGGCACATTATTTGCCGACGGAAAACTGAAACTCACAGGTCAGCCCGGTATTTTAAATGTCGATGTAAATGTCACACCTCGTGAAAAAACTACGCTGGTATATAAGGTTGCGTCTCCAGAGACGCTTACAGAAGCAAGTTTTATAACGTATGTATCACATAAGGATTCCACATCCATCCAATTACAGGAAGCCAGCCAAACAGAGAAACCTAAGACAGACCTGCACATTAATTTCGACCTCAATATCAACCCTAAGGCCACATTAAAACTGATAATGGACCCACGTTCCGGCGACTACATCAACATAGCAGGAAGCGGTCACATATTGGCAAACTTTTACAACAAGGGAAAATTCCAGATGTACGGCACTTACAGAGTAGATAACGGTATTTATAAGATGTCCTTGCAGGATGTCATCCGAAAGGATTTTACATTCCAACGTGATGGAAGTATCATTTTCGGAGGTAACCCCATGCAGGCTACCTTGAACCTGAAAGCCAACTATACTGTGCCCAATGTTTCGCTGGACGATCTTTCTGCAACAGGCCTTGGATTGGCCAAAACACGCGTTGACTGTATCATGAACATCGGCGGCATTGCAGGACAGCCGGAAGTAACCTTCGACTTCGACCTGCCCAATGCCAACGAAGATGAAAAGAAGATGGTCCGTTCTATGGTCAATACAGAAGAAGAACGTAATATGCAGGTTATCTATCTTTTGGGAATAGGACGCTTCTACAGCTATGGTGTCCAATATCAAGAGAAAGGCAGTGGCGGACAAAGCAGCATGGCTATAAATTCCTTCCTGAGCAGCACCTTAACCAGCCAGTTCAACCAGATTCTTTCCAATGCCGTCGGTTCCAACAACTGGACCTTTGGCACTAACCTGCGTACAGGAGAGACTGGTTGGGATCAACTGGATGTGGAGGGAATGTTAAGTGGAAAGATGTTGAACAACAGGCTTTTGATTAACGGAAACTTCGGTTATCGCGAAAGCTACTACAGTACCAACAATTTTATCGGCGACTTTGATATCCAGTATATACTTACTCGCAACGGAGATTTCTCACTGAAAGCATACAACCAGACAAACGACAGGTATTTCGTTCAGTCTTCTCTCACGACACAAGGCTTGGGTATTCAGTTCAAGAGAGACTTTAATAACTGGAAAGAAGCATTCAGAAGGCAGAAAAATAATAAAAACAAAAAAGAAAACGAAAAGCGGGCCGCAAAAAGCGTCATAATAACGAGATAACGGAATAGCGAATGCAGATTAAACTTCAGACTTTAAACTTTAAACTTTACAAATATGTACATAATAGGAATTGCAGGCGGAACAGGATCTGGCAAGACCACTGTTGTAAAAAAGATTATCGAGGCATTACCCACAGATAAGGTTGCCGAAATACCTTTGGATTCATATTATAATGACACCTCCCACCTCAGCATGGAGGAACGAAAGAAAATCAACTTCGACCACCCCAATGCTTTCGACTGGAAGCTGTTGACGCAGCAAATTCAGGAATTGCGTGAAAACAAAAGCATTGAGCAGCCCACTTACAGTTATCTCATCAGTAACCGATTGCCCGAGACCATACATATTGAACCATGCGAAGTGATTATCATTGAAGGAATTCTGGCTCTATGGAAAAAAGAGTTACGTGACCTCATGGACCTGAAAATCTTTGTCGATGCCGACCCCGACGAACGCCTGATACGTGTTATTCAACGTGATATCATTGAACGAGGACGTACCGTACAAATGGTAATAGACCGTTACAGAGATGTGCTGAAACCCATGCACGAGGAGTTCATTGAACCCACCAAACGTTATGCCGACCTTATCATTCCTCTTGGCGGGACCAACAAGAATGCCATTCACATCATGCGTTCGTACATCATACACCATGTATCCAGCATTCAGGCACCCCAAAAAAAGGAATAATTATTAAAGATGTTTAAAACACGAAAAAAAAAAGGAATAACATTTTGTTATTCAAAAGAGATTTTGTAATATTGCAGTCGTAAACGTGATAATTAACATAAAATTAAAGAGATATGAAACATTTTACACTTGCATTGGTGGCTATGGCCGCTTTCTGTTCTCAGTCATTTGCACAGACTAAGGTTAAGAATTTGTACACATCAGGTACAACCCTGAATGTAAGTCTTCTTAATAACGAGGAACAGCCTGTACAGATTAACCGTACACTGTTTGCTGGTTACAACAGCATCTGCCTTCCCATGAGTCTTTCTGCCGAGCAGCTGCAAACTGCAGCTAAGGGAGTTCAGGTAGAGCGCCTCATCTCTATTGGTCAGGAAGGAGCTATTCTGAATCTGTACTTCTTGGATTGCACCAACGAAGGTATCGAGGCTGGTGTTCCCTACCTCATCTACTCTCCCACGATACAGACATTACGTGCCAACAGCACAGATGCAGGAGCCGTGAGCACAGATCTTAAGTTTGTTACAAAGACCGACGGAACCGGCAACCAGATAACCTTTGGTAGCAGTTGGGAAAGTATTCAGGTGGAAGGCCGTTATGGTATCCCCGCTCTGCAGGAGACCGATGAGTTGCAGAGCATCCTTATCTGCACAAACGGTGACAAGACATTCCTGCCCACTCGTTGCGGATTCACATGGGATGCAAAGAGCGCAACAGCTCAGGCACTGGAGATTAAGCACATCACAGATGTTGCAGGCGAGGAAACCTGCATCAAGGATTTGCATTCTCTTGACGCAGAGGTTGACATCTACAACGTACAGGGTGCTATGGTACAGTCTAAAGCCAACATCAACAAGGCTATGAAGACCCTCCCCAACGGTATCTATGTTATCAAGGGAATGAAGGTTGCTATAAACAACTAAAAAAGGATTTATACGAAAACTTATAATATCATATTGGCAAGCAACTCGCCCAGACGGCGCGAGTTGCTTGCTGGTTTAGGACTGTCGTACGAGGTTCGCGTTATTGACGGCATCGATGAATCATACCCCCACAACCTCCCCATTCAAGAGATTCCTGTCTTCATTAGCCAAAAGAAAGCAGAACCTTATATACTTGCGCATTCAGAATTGCTTATTACTGCAGACACTATCGTCTGCCTGGACAATCAGGTGCTGGGCAAGCCCAAAGATGATGCAGAGGCCTGCCAAATGCTCACCTCGCTTTCAGGACGCACCCATCAGGTTATAACCGGTGTTACCTTAAAGACCACAGAATGGGAACATTCCTTTTCATGTACCAGTGATGTCACTTTTGCCCAACTGACAGAACAAGAAATAGACCATTATGTAAAGACCCACCATCCGCTGGACAAGGCTGGAGCCTACGGCATTCAGGAGTGGATAGGCTATATTGGAGTTACACGTCTCGAGGGGTCCTACTTTAATGTAATGGGGCTGCCCGTTCAACGTTTGTATTCCGAACTGAAAAAATTAAATATAAAGATATGAGACAATATTCATTATTTATTGTAATTACATGTTTATTGGTATCCTTGTCATCCTGTGAGAAGAAGGACTATTCATCCTATCCTCCCACATGGAAAGGATTCATATTTACCAATAACAATCAAGAAGTAAACCCCAGAACGGGCATTCATGCTGGAGATAAGATAATCGTTACCGCCCTGCAGGACCAGAAAGGACATCTCATTAACGGAACCACTTACAATTGGGAAGTTACTGCCCCCATTCTGTTGGAAGACGGACTAACGTACAAAGATTCTGTATTTTTCAAAAAATCTGTCCATACCAACTATGACGGTTACCTTGATGGCAGTAGCGATCCCACTATAGCATTCACTATTCCGGCTAATGCATTGGGACTTTCCACCGTCACTTTCAGTGCTACCTATGCTTTTAGCGGCGAGGGTATTCAGGTAGAAGACGGTGGCAATTATGAATCTGGTAGCGCATCAGGCTACATATATTCCACCTCAAGTGTTGCATACGGTAAGGCCAACGGCTCTGCACGCTTTACAGTGAATGCTAAATGAAAAAACACGTCGCACTCCTAATCACGCTGTCCCTGTATCTACCAACTTATGCACAAAGCATTGACCTGAAAGCAGATACATGGGTTGCATCCGATGCTTTAGGGCGTGTCATGCCTACATCCGCAGAAGCTCCATTGCGTACCGACAAGCCTCGCACTGTGGGAATTTTCTATATCACCTGGCACGATGAGGGTAAGTTCGGGCTCCACTCTCCTTATGGAGGCGATGTTACACGTACCCTTCAGGAAGCTCCTGAAGCCCGATTAGATGCTTACCATCCAGCCTGGAAAGAATGGAGCCTTCACTGGGGAGAACCAGAGGCAGGATATTTCCTCAGTCAGGACCGTTGGCTCATACGTCGCGACCTCTCCATGTTGGCAGATGCCGGAATTGATGTTCTGATACTGGATGTCACTAATGCTGTCCTGTATTGGGACGAATGGAATGTCCTGTTTGATGAAATGCAGAAGATGCGCTCTTTGGGCAACCCTGTTCCCCAGTTCTGCTTTTGGGCTTTCAACGGAAATGTTGTCAGCGTAGTCACCCAATTGTTTGAGCGTATATATAAGAAAGGTATAGCGCAGGACTTCTGGTTCCAGTGGCAGGGCAAGCCATTGCTGCTTTACAATGCAGAGCCCGACCATGATGCTAACGGCGGAGGTTACGACAGCGGCTCTTACCCACAGGAGATATACGACTTCTTCACCCTACGTAACATGTGGTGGGGGTATTACGAATGGGGCGGTCATCGCTATGTGGGTACAGAAGACAGTTGGAGCTTTGGTTATGAGATGAACGATAAACGTGTTGCAGACATGAAACCTATAGACCTTGCCTCCCGTCATCAGGGACGCCTCGAGGAAATGGCCGTAACACCAGCTCAGCATCCCATCAGTATTACAGGAAAAAGTTGGCGGCGCGAAACGCAGGAGCCAACACTCAACCAGTACGATCTACCCGATTCCGCATACGTACCATGGTTGGGTAAAACAGTCAATCACCCGGAAGGCTATGGAATATATTTCCAAGACCGTTGGGACGAAGCACTCAGCGTAGATCCAGACTTTATCTACATCAACGACTGGAACGAATGGACTGCAGGCAAATACCGTTCGGGCCTTGCTCCCGGCAGCGAAACAGTACCAGGTCCTACAACCTTCTTGGGCAGAGAGAATCCCTTCTATTTCGTTGACCAGTACAATGCCGAGTTTAACCGCAGCATCCAACCCATGAAAGGCGGCTATACAGACAACTATTATTGGCAGATGGTACAGAACATCCGACGCTATAAAGGAGTCAGGCCACAGCCAACAACCTTTGGTTACAATACCTCTGCAACCTATTATGATACCCGAGGAGACATCATCCACCGTGACCATAACGGGTACGGAGGTCTGCATTATACAGACACTACCGGACGGAATGACATCATAGAAACCCACGTCAGTGTAACCAAGAAAGATATTATTTTCGAGGCTATTACAGCCGAAACACTCAGCCCCTCCACAGGCAAGAACTGGATGTTACTGTACATAGATGCAGATACCCTTGCTCCTGGTTGGGAAGGTTTCGACTATTTGGTAAGCGGAGGACGGCTTCAACGCTATAACGCTGTAACCCAACAATGGCAAGCAATAACCTCAGTAGCCATGAGTACAGAAGGCAACCGCCTTACCATAAACGTTCCCAGAAAGAGCCTCCACCTGAAGGGCAACGCATTCACCTTAGATTTCAAGTGGGCTGATAATCCTACAGACCCATCAGACATCATCTCAGTCTCTACCACAGGAGATACTGCCCCCAACCGTCGCTTTCGTTACCACCTCCTGTGGAAACGCTAACCCATAGTTACTTTTGCTTCGATGTAAAGAAATTTGGCGCAAAAGATGGAATGCTCTCATAGGACAAAAACATGTAATTAACTCAAGCGATGATTTGAGTTAACTCATTTAGCGATTTGAGTTAACTCATTTAGTGATTTGAGTTAACTCGATTTTTTGGGTCTATTTTCACGCTAAAATCGAGTTTCACGAGATGTCTGTTTTTCTCTCCCAAAAAAAAGCCGGCTTGCATAAGAAGTAATGCAAGCACGGCGAATAAACAAAAAATAATGTATGATTTAGAATTCGTATGTAACACCAACACCTAAAACATCATTTTTACGGTTGTAAACATCGGTCTTGTTACCCAATGCCGTGGGAGTAACAACGGTACGGTCGCAATAAATGGTATGCATGAAGCCAAGGTAACAAGCTTGTTTAGTTTTACTATAGTCCTTAATAGGATTCATAATGACATAAAATTTGGCAAAAACAGAAATATTTATTTGATTTGTGATGCAAAGGTACCTAATAAATAGGAAAAATCCTACAGATTACGTGTTTAAATTGGTTTTCAACTAATCAAATCTTAACCTCAACCTGATTATCTATATAACAAAAAGGTGGAACCTCATAGTGGCTCCACCTTACTTTTTATATGCGTGACAGTTGTTACCTAATCAATACCTTACGACTTGTCCCATCACTCATTCGGATAATGTTGATACCTTTTTGAGGAGATGATAGCTTTCGGCCATTTAGGTCATATATTTCTCCCTCGCCTTTGGAGAGAGCTGGGGTGAGGCTTTCAATGGCATCCACAATATCCATTGCCTCTTCTACGCGGAAGGTAGAGCCATCATCGGTGGGGCTCCATCCATCATACCAGAACCCTAAAGGTCCACCTCCGCCACCTAACTGATTAATGCAGTTGTAGTCCGTTCCTGTTTCACGAAGCACGAAGCCGCCGTTGTTCGATAGCAAATCCCATGCATATTCACCCTGACGCATTACAGCATTCTCGCCATCCTTAGTCAGCGTCTCCGCAAAACCGGTTGTGTAATTATACACCTTCACATGGTATGGATCACCACCGAAGGCCCACAGGTATTCTGCCGTCTGGGTTATCTTACCATCGTTCTGCTTAGGATAGTAGGGTTCGCTGTCCTGCTTACCTACATACCAGCCGCTACGGATATGCATATTATACCACTTGGCGTTGGTCACATCCTTCGAGAACTCAAACGGCCCGTTCCACTTGGCTGTAAATTTCACCGTTACATCTTTTGTTACTTTCGTAGGATGAGTACCTGATTTCGAGAGAGTAATGTAGTCGTTCTTCAACGATGCCGGTGGTGCAGGCAAAGCGTTTCCGCTTGCAACTTCTTCTGTGGCTGTTGCTACGACTTTACCTTCATACAGCACCTCATACGTCACCGTAAAGGATTGTGCAGCAGCCATTGCCAATGCCTCTGTCGGGTCGAAGTCTGCCACAGGTTCTATGAGCCAGCGGTTACCGTCGTCAGGCAATGACCAATCACAGATAACAATATCACCATTATTGTTGAAATACCAAGTCACACCATCTGTTCCTTGTGTGCTAAGCATAAACTTGTAC
>JAFXZY010000036.1 GCA_017541025.1 Bacteroidaceae bacterium
GCAACTCGTGAAGCAGGGCCAGCATCTGCGCTATATCATTGTTCTCTCCAATTATCACGCCACAAAGGTACAAATAAATGAGAGAACTAACAAAAATCTTGTATTCTTATCTTCATTTATTCTACCTTTGTGACAGCAATACCTTATTATATATAATGTCCCTAAAACGACGCACAATATAACCAAAAATTATAAAACGAGCAACAAATTGACATAAAAACAACTAAAAATAATATTCGAGTAAACATTATAGAAAGATAATTTGTGAGAATGGCGAAATGTTTGTAATTTCGCATCAACTTTTTGGATAAAAAGGGCTAAAAGGCTCTTCGGATTTCCCCATCTCCGCAACAGATATGAAATCTACGAAAGCCGAAAGCTGTATGCTCACACCAGATGGCGTGGGCATCTACAGCATTCGGAAAAGTAGATATGCGTTGCGGCTAGATGGGTTTTCCGATATGTATGTGGGTGTCCACGCTCTTTCTAAAGACAGGACGCAAATGGTATATATAAAAGATTTAAGGAAAAAGAAAATGAAAAGTATTATACAACATAGTGGATGACACCAAGGGCGATTATCCACATAAATACAAAAGGCCTTACTGACAAAGGTTGGCCTTGCGTAAACAGAAGATTCAGAATTTTTGTATAGTAGAATATGGCAGCCGGAAAGGTTTTCGGCTCCTATTTTTCTGTGCCCTTCTGGAAGAGGAATCTTCGAAAAAAAACAATAAACAATAACAAAAACCTAAAATAAATAAGAATAACAACATGAGTTCTGAAGACGCTAAATCATTTGTGGCCCACATGTTGGGCCTATTAAAACGGATGAACATTAATCCAAACCAGTTCATTATTAACATAAACCTTGATAAGGCTACGGGTGTTTCATATAATGGTGAACAACCCAAAGCGGAAAAGCAGGAAACGACTCCATTCCCCGCCACAACGCCTACTTATACAGACGACGTGATAGCAAGAGCTATATCCTCTATAAATGGTAAAGATAAGGCAATAAACAATTATCAGGTTTGGTTAGGGGCTTGTTGTTTGCTTATGTGTAAATACGGGTTCCCCCAAAACTTGGAGATGTGCTGTAGTAAGATAGCTACACTGCCCTATAAAGATGAGCCTCTACCCTTAGAATGTAAATATGAGAGCATACGCAAGTTTGCCTACTTGAAATTCGTACGCGAAGATGTAGATAAATGGGATTCGTACCAACCTAAAGATGATGAGAAGAAGTTATTTTATGGTTGTAAGAACGTCAAGCAAGAATTAGAAAAAGCATTAAATTTGGGATAGAAATGAGGGAAGATTTTCCCAAACGTTCCCAAAATCTTCCCAAACGTTCCCAAATTTTACCCAAAAAGTTCCAGAGACCCTGGGACTTTTTTTTTGCCCTTACCTTTGCATCGTCAAACTTAAACGAGTTGACAGTTGATAGTTGACAGTTGACAGTTTGACGGTGCTCTTTTATTTATTGCTACAACCCAAAACACGCGGTAGGCCGTGTGATACAAATACATTATTAATTAATCATTAACGGTCGCACTAAAGGATGCGACGTAAAACAAAACAAACGTTATGAGATTTACAGGTAAAATTACAAAAGTGATGCCCTTGGTGACTGGAACGTCGGAGAAGGGCAGTGAGTGGAAACGTCAGACCATCGTGGTTACGGATGATGACCCTAATGCAGCTTATCCTGACGAGATGGTGCTGGACATCTGGAACGATAAGATACCAGAGCAACCACTGGAAGTGGGAAAGCATGTGGAAGTTTTCTACAGCGTTCGCACAAGAGAGTATAACAACAAGTTGTTTAACGACATCAACGTATTTAGAGTGAAATGATTCATTTCAACGATAACGTTAACGATAACGATAACAAACTCAAAGATGAATAAGGATAAGGTTATTCTGCACGTTAGGAACAGACATGGTATTAGGATGGGGCGCTGCTGTATGAGCTGCGCTTACAAGATGTGCACAAAGGAACAGAAACTGCGCCGATGCGCGTTGGATGGTATAGTCCATCGTCGTTGCCACGTGTGCCACGATTGGGAAATGAGTCGCGCTATGCAAGGGGCTGGCGCCTCTGGCGGCTTGATTAAAAAGCGCGAGTACCTGATGTACGTACTTGCAATCAGGGTGGAAGAACAAAAAAGCCTCACCCCTAACCCCTCTCCCGTGGGCGAGGGGAACTTATCCGTGGGCGAGGGGAACATTAAGCAAATAGAGCGTAAGAGTGTAGAAGAGATTAGGGAAGAATTTGAGAAGGAGCATGATTCCATTTATCTCAGATTTTAATTAACAATTAATGATTAACAATTAATAACTAACAATTAACAATTAATCTGAGCGGAGGAAAGTGAAGGAAGTCACTAGTGTGAAATATGGCCAATTCTTTCAACGACCTTCACTCCCAAATTCGCAAAGATTATGAAGAAATTTATTTTTATTTTGAATGCTCTGAATATTATGACAGAGCTTATGAAGGGAAAAAAAATAGAAGGTGCTCTTTATGTGGACAAGAACACCAGGTTATTAACCTTTAAGCCTTACATCCGCAAGGCACCATCCAGCAGCACAGACAAGGTGGTATGCTATCTGGAGAACGGATGGGTAAAGGAAAGCCCACGGCGCTATAAGGTATATGACAGCTTTAACAAGCGTCTGGGGATGGCAAGGATAATAAGCATAATGGAACGTGACATGAGGGATGCCAAGCTTGCCCTGATTAACAAGGAAATGGAGGAGAGCTTATGATATACAGAATAACAAACACAGGGCATAAGCATGCTCACCGCGTAAAGAACCGCGAGGAACTGATGGCTTTACGCAACTCCATCGAGAATCTGGATAACCTTGCGAAAGCCCGCAAAGGTGATGCGGAAGCTAAGGGCAAACTGCTGCAACTGGCTTATAATCTGGGTCACGTAGATGGTGAAATAGCGGGATGCAAGAGTATTGGGAGCTTCTTCTTTCATGACATAGACGCCTACGGCGAAAACGATAACGTTAACGATAACGATAACGGGGGTGAGGCTATTAAAGACCTTATCCTTAGTAAAAAGGAAGAGATTGGTTTGGTGATGTTGGAGAAAAGCGCAAGCGGCGGTTGGCATCTGGTCTGCAAGCGTGTGCCTGGAACCACCATCTTGGAGAACCAAGTGCGTATAGCAACCATTCTTAAGATAGAAATGGATACCAGCACCAAAGACCTTCAGCGCATTGTGTACAGCACCAGCGGAAGCCCCGAGGATTTGGTTTATCTGGATGATGAACTCTTCACCGAACCCATGACTCCCGAAGAGTGTGAACAGGAATACAAGAACCTGAAAGTACGTGTAATGCGTCGTAAAGAGAATGTTCCAGAAGGGGCAAAGAAGAAGGATAAGCACTATAGGCCGTGGCTTGAAAGCCCCCTCCCTGCTCCCCCTTTGGGGGAGTGCTGTGAAGCAGAGGGGGCAGACCAAGAAACCCTAGTACTCCCCCAAAGGGGGAGCGGAGAGGGGGCCTTCCCAACGCATTATCACGGCATTCCATTTACTGATATATTGAAGAAATATTGGGAAGTTAATAATAAAGGGTTTGAGCCTAAGGAGGGAGATAGAGACACATTGACGTTCCAGTTGGCTTGCGACCTAAGGCACATCTGCGGCAAGAACTTTGATTGGTTGGATCAGGTGATTCCATGCTACGACAATTTCCCATTGGAAGAGAAGCGCAAAAAGATTCAGAGTGCCCTGAACTCTGACCTTGAGGCCTTCCCTTCGCGCTTACGCAACACGCTGAACGCATTGGAAGTGAAAAATGACAGAGGTAAGAAGGAAGATGGAAGAGGGAATGACTGTCAACTGTCAACTATCAACTGTCAACTGGAAGAATGGGGTGATAAGATTGAGGAGCTGAGTAAGGACTATCCTATCCTGAAGGATATTACGCGAGGACTCAAAAAGAACCAATACCCTGCGGCATTGTTTGTGGCGGGCGGATTCATGATGACGCTGATGACACGTTGCTCGTACCGTTTCTACCATCGTCCTGAGGAGCGGAGAAGGCTGAACAACTCAACCCTTATCATTGGCGACCCTGCCAGCGGAAAGAGTTTTGCCAACCGTCTGTACCATCTGTTGGCAGCGCCTATCATAGAGGCTGACCAAGAGGGCAAGAATGCCGTCAATGCCTATCGTGAACTGATTCGAACCAAGGGTGCCAACAAGGACAAGCCGCAGAAGCCTAAGGTGATTATCCGCGTACATCCGGCACGAACGAGTAATGCTCAGTTCATCAACGATATGGTGAATGCTGTGGAGGAAGTGGACGGCGAGAAGATACATCTGCACATGCTGACCTTCGATACAGAGCTGGACAATACGGTGATGGTACAGAAGGGTGGATCGTGGATTGACAAGATGAGTTTGGAGCTGAAAGCCTTCCACAACGAGGAGGACGGTCAGTCGTATTCTAATACGGATTCTATCCTTCAGGACTTTAATGTGTACTGGAATTATATTTACACGGGAACGCCCATCGCCTTGAAGAAGAAGGTGAACGAGCAGAACTTCGGAAGCGGTCTGGCTACCCGTCTGACGTGCATCCCGTTGCCTGCCACAAGGTTCAAGATGCTGTCGCGTGAGAGCACGGTGGACTACGAGAGCGACCTGCGTCTGAAGGATTGGGCCTACAAACTGGACCGTATGAAGGGCGTACTCTCCTTGCAGAAGATTGTGGATGAGCTATACGACTGGACGGCTCGACGCATGGCAGATGCTGAGGAGAACGAATCGGATGCGGAGGAGATGCTGCTGAAACGCTGTGCTTATCACGGGCTGAACTTCTCGGCTCCCTTCATAGTAATGCGCCATTGGGATAAGATGCGTCAGGACGGCCAGTATTGGTGCGGCGAGTTTGAGACGGATGAGACCGACTGGGCGTTGGCAGAACTGATTGTGAACATCCAGTACGCTTGCCAGCGTCACTTCTTCGGCGCTATGGCTGAGGCTTACTTTGAGAACAAGAACCGAATTGCCAGTGTGAATGTGCAGCGCAAGAAAAAAACGTACGAAGGGTTCAGCCGTCTGCCTGAGGAGTTCACCGTAGAGGATGTGATGAGGTGCTTTAAGATTGACAATGAAGGTTATGCCCGAGTTAGAATAAAACGATTGACGGATGACCATTTAGTTGAAAAGTTAAATGATGGACGTCAGGTTGGTAACGAAACATCGATATATCGCAAAACGGGCGTTATTATGTTGTAATATATCATTGTATCATTGTATCATTTGAACAATTAACTTCGTACGATAACGTTAACGATAACGATAACAAAAACCATTTAACATTTTAACATTTTAACATTTTAACTTTATTAAATTATGGAAAGTCGTGGAATACGTAATAACAATCCATTAAACATTAGATTATCAAGTGATAAATGGCAAGGACAAGTACTCCCCCAAAGGGGGAGCGGAGAGGGGGCTTTCTGTCAGTTTTATACTATGGAATATGGTTGGAGAGCCGCCTTTGTAATACTGTGCCGAACGTACTACGGGAAGTATAAGCTACGGACTATCAGAGACATTGTGTCCCGATGGGCTCCAGCCAAGGAGAATAACACGGAGGCATATATCCGTCACGTTTCGGACTATACGGGTATCTCGCCCAACAAGGTGTTAGGCTCACCCCAAGAACATCCTACCCAATGGCTACTGATAGGCTACGCAATGGCTGTAGTGGAGAACGGGAAAGCGCTCCCTGCGGTGCCGATGCTAAAAGGATTTGCTCTGGCAAATCAACCTTAACGATAACGTTAACCTTAACCTTAACAAAAAAGGACAGGCTTGAAATCAAGCTTGCCCTTTTTCTGTTTATATCTTCTTATGCTGCGGAAGCGGCGATGCCTACTGCGGCAAGTCCACCAATCAGCAGAAGAGCATATATTATCAGTACAATAATGCAAAGAATACCCATGAACTGAAGATAACCCTGCAAGCCGGCAAAGCCTCGGGCTAACTCTGCCTCGTTGTTGGTGAGGCAAGCGGCCTTTGTGCCGTTGGCAAACTGGAATCCCTTGATGAGGGGATAAATCATAATAACAGCCATAATCAGGTAAGTAATACCCATTACGCCCTGAATTCCTGCCATACCGGGTATAACGGCGAACTTGCTGCTGAAAGCCAACATAGCCACGGCAACACCTACCATGAAAACAATGCCAATGCAACCTACGATGCAGAGGAACTTTGCCCACTTTGCCGAGCTGAGCAAGTCGGCCTTCATACTCTCGTTAATTACCATTCCGGCACTCTCCTGAATCTTTACTTCTTCTTCCATAATGCTAATAGTTTTTATTAGGGTTTGTTGATAATTTTTTTGCGAATTTACGAAAAAACATGAATATAAGGAAGGCTTTTGGTCTATTATTTAAAGAATTTGTTGTATATTTGTGGTTAGAAATACACAAACAGGTATGAAGACAAAAGAAAAATGAGGATTTTTCCCTGCGTCCTTCTTGCACTGCTGAGTAGTGCTTCGGCATTCGAGGATTTAGATGACCTGATGGCTCTATGCGAAGCAAATATCACGAGCAAGAATCAACAGAAGAAACAGCGTTTCATGGATAACTTTCAACTGGTACGTGAAAAATTGGTTGACCTTCAGGTGCAGATAACTACCGCACATGGAATCCCATTAAATGAGAGGAAATATTGGAAATTAACCCCTTACAGTCGATATATAATAAAAAAATGACAACTAAGATCATTACTTTATTGATGTTACTGATGATGGTTCAGACTACTTTGGCTGATAATATCACAGATAGCTACAGACGTGCTTTTGCCATAAGTGAAAAGTACTCGTGGAAAGTTAAGTACGGGGATGTGCGTGTTCACCAGAAAAGAGGTACTCACCAGTTTTGGTATTCTGCTTACGATGGTAAAGAGCAAGTGTTTAAATTGGTTGATGCTGACAATAATACTGTCGTGACATTAGACGACGATCCGGAAAAACAAAACCGTCACCGGGAAAGAAAAGGGCCTCAGCGCCATTGGATGGAAGTTCCCGATGAGAAGGATGGTATTCAAACTTCTCCCGACGGTAAAAAACAGGTGTTTCATCGCAATAATAATCTGTGGATAAAACAGGATGATCAGGAATATGCTCTTACCACCAATGGCGATTCCTCTTATTACTACTCGGCTTGGGGTAGTTTCTCGCCCAACGGACGCTATTATGCGACGGTGCGTATCAAACCGGCTCCAAAGCATTATGTCTATTATGTGGAGTCTTCACCCAAGGACCAAGTTGAGCCTGTGTTGCATAAACAGGAGTATGCCAAGCCTGGTGATTCGCTCAATTATCGTGTGCCTGTAATTGTTGAACTTGCTACAGGTAATGTAGTGGAACCTTCTACCGAACTATTTCATCAACAGTATTACGTATCAGCCCCCCGTTGGGAATCCGATAGTGAACATGTGACATTTGAGTTTAATGAGCGCGGTCACAAGACTTATCGTGTACTGGAACTCTCGGTACAGACAGGACAGGTGCGTACACTGATTGAGGAAAAGAACGAGAAGTATATCAATTATAACCGTCAGCGACGTTTCGACCTCACAGACGGAAAACATATTGTTTGGACCAGTGAACGCGATGGCCGTAACCATATCTATCTTTACGATAGACAGAAAGGCAAGCCTGTACGTCAGGTAACAAAGGGAGAATTTTATGTTCGAGATATCCAATACATTGATGAAAAAGAAGGTGTCATCTATTTTTCGGCTTGTGGCATGAGTAAAAGCGAAGACCCCTATCTGATACATTACTATAAGATTGGGCTCAATGGAAAAAAAATGGTCTGCCTTACTCCTGAGGAGGGTAACCATAATGCCACCTTTACAGATGATATGTCCTATCTGATTGATACATATTCTACAGTATCAACACCGCCGGTCACAGTGTTACGCTCCGGTAAGGATGGAAAGGTACTGCGTATCCTGGAAACGGCTGATATAACTGCGCTCCAATCTGAAGGTTGGAAGGCACCGGAGGTTTTTGTTGCCAAGGGACGTGACGGTAAGACTGATATGTGGGGAATCATCCAGCGCCCCTCTAATTTCGATCCAACGAAGAAATATCCTGTCATAGAGTATATTTATTCTGGTCCGGGCGATCAATATGTACCAAAAAGCTTCACGCCTATGATATGGCCGATGACAAATCTGGCAGAATTGGGATTCATCGTAGTACAGCTTGACGCAATGACTACCTCTTTTCGTACTCGCGAATTCGAGGAGGTATGCTACAAGAATCTGAAAGATGGTGGGCTGCCCGACCGCATAGCATGGATTCGTGCAGCAGCCGAGAAGTATCCCTATATGGACATCGACAGAGTGGGCATCTATGGTTGCAGCGCGGGTGGACAGAATGCGCTGGCAGCTGTGTTATGGCACGGCGACTTTTACAAAGCTGCTTATGCAGCCTGTGGCTGTCATGATAACCGAATGGACAAAATATGGTGGAACGAGCAGTGGATGGGATACCCCATAGACAGTAGTTATGTAGAGTGTTCAAATGTAGAGAATGCATACCGACTGGAACGTCCTTTGATGTTGGTCGTTGGTGAATTGGACGATAATGTGGACCCAGCCTCCACTATGCAGGTTGTCAATGCCTTGGAAAAAGCTGGAAAAGATTTCGAACTGGTGGTGGTAGCCGGCGCCCATCATACTATGGGTGAGAACTATGGAGACCATAAACGTTATGATTTCTTTGTCCGTCATCTGTTGAATACCGAACCGCCAAAGTGGAGTGAAGTGAAATAAATATGAGCCGGAGTCAGAGGGTACATTTAATCAAACGGCATCCTGGGGGGAGGAACTACCTGGCTATATGCCTGTTTGGCTTTATCTTCTCTGTAAGACCGTTGAATGCTCAGGAAGTGAATCATGAACTGATTCATGCAGAGCAGCAGAAGGAACTGCTGTATATACCTTTCTTTATATGGTATGTATTGGAGTGGTTAGTTCTGCTGATTAAGTACAGAGACCGTATGCAGGCTTATCGCCATATCCGTTTTGAGGAGGAGGCATACAACCATCAGGCTGACCTCAGCTATCTGAAGAACAGAAAACGTTATAGGTATAAATAAGAAAGCAGGTTCATGTGAGCCTGCTTTCTTATAACGCTAACGTTAACGATACCCCCTTAAACTTCCTGAACTTCTTAAACCTTTCTTATCCTAAGAAACTGATGAGGACACCTGCGGCTACGGCAGAGCCGATAACGCCTGAGATGTTGGAACTCATGCAGTAGTTGAGGACGTGATTCTTGGGGTCGTACTTGGTGCTGATACCGTTGCAGACACGACTGGCCATAGGAACGGCACTCAGACCCGTTGCACCAATCAGCGGATTAATCTTCTTCTTGGCAAAGAGATTCCATATCTTAACCATGCAGATACCGCTGGCAATACTGAGGGCGAAGGCACAGAAACCTCCGGCTACGATACCCAGGGTGGTAACGTTGATGAAGGCATCTACCGTCATGGTAGCACCCACGCAAAGACCCAGGAAGATGGTGGCTGCGTTCATGATACCATTGCTGGCAGCATCGAAGAGTCGGTTGGTATCGTTACCAATCTCCTTTACCAAGTTACCAAACATAAGCATACCTACCAAGCTGACTGCTGTGGGTACAAAGATAGCTACGATGGTGGTAACGGCAATGGGGAAGATAATCTTCAGTACGCGCATATTCTTAATCTCAAGGGCATCGGGGTAGAGCTTGTCCATCTCCTTCATGTTGATGCGCAACTCTTTCTCTGAGCAGAGCAGCTTCACCACCAAGGGGATGATAACGGGTACCAGAGCCATGTAGCTATAGGCTGCAATGGCAATGGGGCCCAGCAAGTGGGGAGCCAACTTGATGGTGGTAAAGATGGCGGTAGGACCGTCGGCACCACCAATGATACCCAATGAGCCAGCCTCCTGAGGAGTGAAACCTACCAGCAGAGCAACCAACAGTACAGCGAAGATACCCATCTGGGCTGCAGCACCGAAGATGGCGAGCTTGAGGTTACGGAGCATTGGGCCGAAGTCGGTAAGCGCACCTACACCCATGAAGATGATAGGGGGCAGCAAACCACTCTTGATGAGGGCGTAGTAGAGGTAGTTCATCAGACCCAGGTCGTGAGCTATCTCATGAAGGGGCATCTCATAGATATTACGCATGGTGGTTACGCCATTCACGGTAACGGGTACAAGACCTTCGCTGTTGGCTTGCAGCACACCCATACCGCCACCAGGGAAGTTGGCGATGAGAACACCGAAGGCTATGGGAACCAGCAGCAGAGGCTCGTATTTCTTCACGATGCCAAGATAGAGCAGGGTGAAGGCAAGCAGGTACATAACGATGAACAGCGGATTCTCGGCAATGGCAGAGATGGCTGTCATCTGGTACAGCTTGTCAAGTATGTCATATATCATTTCCATAATTATGCAATCTTAAAGATCGGATCATCTTCTTCAACTGAATCTCCGCTGTTAACAAGGATGGCTGTGATAACACCGGCCTTGTCAGCACGGATGGCATTGAAGGTCTTCATCGCCTCGATATAACCCAGCACATCGCCTTCCTGAATGTTGTCGCCAACCTTCTTAGGAGTCTCTGAGTTATCCTTTACCAAGTAGAACTTACCCTCCAGTGGTGCCAGCAGGTCTTCGCCTTCACCGGCAGGAGCTGCAGTGCCAGCGGCAGGAGCAGCTGAAGCAGCAGGAGCCTCATTTCCGTATGCGATATTAACCTCATAGGTCTGACCGTTCAGGCTGACCTTGATCTGCGTGGGCAGTTTGGCACCTGCAGCGGGAGCGTTCTTCTTAGCCTTACGCTCAGCCAGATCCTTCTCGAAGTCGGCCTTTGCCTTGCCGCTCTTGTAGGCACGGTACTGTTCGGGGTGCATAGCCAACTCGAAAAGTTCCTCGTTGTCTTCGCCCAGCTCCCATCCGTTTTCCTGCATTTCTTTTTTGAAGTCTTCCAATTTGTCGGGATAATAACTCTGAGGATCGTTTGTCTCGAACTCGCGACCTTCTGCCTTAGCCATATCCACCAGTTCCTGAGCAACAGGGCCGGGTAACCTTCCACTCTTTCCAAGTATCATGTCCCAGATATTGTCTGCTATCATGCTCCAACGCTCCTTTCCTTTTTCCATCTGGATAACGTTCATCAGGGCTAAGTTCTTAACGTACTGAGAGAAAGGTGTTACCAGACAGGGATAACCTACCTTGGGCCATACGTATGCTACCTCATCGAAAAGTTTCACCAAGAGCTGGTCTGTGGTCAGTTCTGGTTGGTTATTCTTCACTTTCCACTTGTTCAGGCTCTTCAGATTATCTTCCAAGTCGGTCATAAGTGAACCCATCATGCCACCGGGCAAACCGGGTTTAACAAGCAGTGAGTTATTGATATGGTTAAGGGCGGGAATATAGTAGCCGAGGAAGTCATCGTACATTTCTTGAATAAGTGTACGGGCCTCCATGTAAGCCTCCATATTGATATCCTTAACCTTGAAGCCTGCATCCTTCAGCATCTCCTGAACAGCGATAATGTCGGCGTGTCCGGTTCCCCAAGCGAGGGGGGACATAGCGGTATCGATATAATCGCAACCTGCCTTGGCAACCTCTAAGATGCTGGCCATACAGAAGCCTGGTCCAGCGTGAGAGTGATACTGGATAATGATATCTTTCTTGAGTGCCTTGATGCCGGCAACAATCTTGCCTAAAGAAACGGGACGGCCAATACCGGCCATATCCTTCAGACAGATTTCATCAGCTCCAGCCTCAATGAAGGTCTTTGCCAAGTTTACATAATACTCTACAGTATGGATGGGGCTGTGGGTGATGCAGAGTGATGCCTGAGCAACCATGCCAGCCTCCTTGGCATACTGAATAGAGGGGATTACGTTACGCGTATCGTTCAAACCGCAGAAGATACGGGTGATATCTGTGCCCTGAGCCTTCTTAACCACGTAGAAGAGCTTGCGGACGTCCTTAGGAACGGGACTCATACGCAGGCCATTAAGGGCACGGTCCAGCATGTGGGTTTGAATGCCAGCCTCGTGGAAGGGCTTTGTCCACTCGCGGACACTCTTATTGGGATTCTCTCCGTAAAGAAGATTTACTTGTTCAAAACCTCCACCATTGGTTTCTACACGGTCGAAACACCCCATTCTGATAATGGCGGGAGCAATCTTTACCAACTGATCTACACGAGGTTGATACTTACCAGCACTCTGCCACATATCACGGAAGACCAGACTAAACTTTACTTCTTTTTCCATATTTGTTATCTTGTTTTACCTTATTTTACACAGTTATGAGAGTTTCTCCTCTTTTATATTCTTTTGGCTGAGGAGATGTGTCCCTTACCGCCAGTAATCTGGCTGACTACCTGCTGAAGAATAGCCATAGTGCTTCCGTCAACAGTTGCGGCTGGTGTAGCACCCTTCTTGGGAGCAACCACTTCTTCTGGCGCAATCCTATTGACAGCCTTAATGAGGAGTTTTCCGCCCCAGATAACAATTAGCAAGATAAGGAAAACTGTGCTCATGCCAACAATCATGAGCTCAAAGCCAACACCTAAATTATCCATAATATATTCCTTAAAATAAAATTTGCCGCAAAATTACTCAAAAATCTTCAATTTGAGCAATTTTACGGCAAAAAGTTGACAAATGGGCGATAAAATTATTCTTCGTCAAGAAGTTCTTCCTCCTGTGAGCCTGGCAAGTACTTCCTGAGCACACGTGCCACACCCACTTTCCAGGAGTTAATATTGTCTTTCTCAAGCTGTAGCGAGGTAACCAGACGTATCACATGGTCTATGGGCATACGATAGCGTAGCACGCCGCTGATAAGCTTGGCATAGTCCCAATATTCGGGGCTGAACTTCTCACTCAGACCTTCGATGGTGGTCTTGTAGCCTCGTTTGTTGATGAACTGGAAGTCGTACCGCTTCTGTCCGTCCCTATCTACGTGCTTGATGATGCGTCCGCTGGTAACACTTTTAGGAAGGGCAATTCCTTCTTCATCGTCCATCAGACCAGTGAAGATTTCATATGGGAGGTTGTCAAGCAGACCAACGAAGGCTACCCACTTTTCTTTTTTGTTCTGGAACCTGACAACATCACACTCCAGTATTTCTGGCCTTGTCTCAACAACGGAGAACATGGGTGTGCTGTCTGGCTTAATGAAGTCCTGCCGGAGCAGGGTGTCAAGTAACCCTTGCGACATCAGCTCGTTGTCTTTCTTGGTGTAACGTATGTCAGTAAACACCTGAGCCAGAGTCTCCTTGCCGTTAATCTCCACAAAGTGCTTGTTTTCCTCCAAGGCCTCTTTGTTGGCATAGAACTGATTAATAGACTGATCTGTGTAGGGCTGGTAGGTTTCTTCATGTACAAAAGACTTCATAGGAAGCCTGTCTGTAAGAGCAGGCTTTTCGTCAGGCCATCCTACCGTCAGGGTAGCTACCGGGAATACCAGTTTGGGAAGATCGAGAACCTCTATTATCTGCTGAGGCATATAAATGGTGGTGCCTAAAAAGCAAACGCCAAGGCCTTCCTCTTCTGCAAGATTGCAGAAAGTCTGCGTGTACAGAAGGGCATCCGTTGCAGCATTCATAAAGCTGAGCAGATTGTTGTAGCCAGGAACAGCATTACGGAACTCGCACCAATCTGTGGTCCGACGGAAGTCGGCACATACGGTAATCACCACGGGAGCTTCAGTAACCATGGGTTGGTTGAAGTGTGCAGGAGCCAGTTTTCTCTTCATTTCTGCACTCTTGGTTACCACTACGCTGTAGAGTTGCAGGTTGCCCATGGTCTGCGTTCTGGCAGCCTCTTCTATTAACCGATTCAGCAGCTCATTTGGGATGGGCTGCTGAGTGTATTTGCGAATAGTTCTTCTTTCCTTGATGTTCATCTGGTACCTTTCAATATGTTAGTCAGCTCATCAATCTGCTCTTTTAATGCATTGTCAGCTTTCAAACGGTTTTTAATGGTCTTTATGCTATGCAGGACAGTAGCGTGGTTCTTGTTTCCAATGAGCAAGCCTATCTTGCTTGTTGACAATTGGGTGTGCATCTGAGCCAGATAGATACTTAACTGGCGTGCCAGTACAATTTCGGCTTTTCTGCTCTTTCCGTAGATGTCCTCCTGCTTTACATTATATTTAATAGAGACTTCTTCTACAATCTTATCCAGACTGACTTCCTTGGCAACGGTCTTGGGAGCATGCTGTATGATGCTCTGGGCAAAATCCAAATCGACGTCTTTGTTATAGACTACAGAATATGCCAACAGGCTATGAATGACGCCCTCCAACTCACGAACGCTGTTAGAAACATTCTGTGAAATGTAGTCAATTACATTCTCGGGTATCTGCAAGCCGTCATGCTTTATCTTGCTGCGCAGGATGTCCTTACGTAACTGCACCTCTGGTTTTTCCAGTTCTGCCAACAGACCGCTCTTAAAACGGGTGAGCAGACGGTCTTCCATTCCCTGCATGGAAATGGGGGGACGGTCACTAGTTAGAATAATCTGACGTCCGTTCTGGCGCAAGTGATTGAAGATGTGGAAGAAGGCGTACTGTGTTCTCTCCAGTCCCATCATCTCCTGAATATCATCAATAATCAGTACGTCAATGCTCTGATAGAAGTGCATGAAGTCATTGAAGGTGTTGTGGCGGATAGAGTCGGTAAATTGAACCTGAAAAAGGTGGGCACTAAGGTAGAGTACACGCTTCTCAGGGTGAAGTTCCTTCAGCCTTGTACCAATGGCATTTACCAGATGCGTTTTTCCCACACCGCTGGGGCCATATATAAATAATGGATTAAAGGTTTGCTGACTGGGCTTTTCTGCAATAGCCTGTCCGATGCTGCGTGGCAGTTTGTTGCTGATGCCCTCAATGAAGTTGCTAAACGTCTGATTGGGATTCAGCTGTGAATCCAGATCTTGAGCTGGACCTACTGCCTGAGTAAGGGTAGGGGACTGATTTGCCTGACGTTTGCTGGTCTCAGTTTTTGCAACAGAGGGAACATCATCGCTTTCTATCTTCACAGAACTTTTTTTTACCACCTCAACCAAATATACCAAGCGAACATTCTCACCGAATACCCTATATATCGTAAGATGTATAATCTTGCGGAAATGCTCCTCAAGGTACTCATAGAAAAACTGACTGGGAGTTGAAATAGTCAACTCTTTGGCCTCAATATCATACGACTTGAATTTAATGGGCGTAAACCAAGTCTGATATTGTTGCTCATTCACATTGCTCCGGATGATTTCCAGACATTGTGTCCACAATATGCGTGGCGAAGTAGTCATTTTCCTTTTTTAGGTAAAATAATATTTGTTGTTTAGCGATGCAAAGGTACACCTTTTTCGGTTTATGGCAAAATTCTTGATTTTAGTTAAAAAGGACGGTCTGTATGTTTAACTTTCTGTATTACAGTAACGAAAGTGTGTGATGAATCAGATTCTTTAATTACATGCCTTGCAAATTTGTAACTATTTGATTTTCAGACTATAATAAAAAATAAGCCCCGATTTTACCTTTTTAATACAAAACCCTCATAACTATCAATAATAAAAGCGCTTATTCTGTTTTGTGTGAAATAGGATGCAAAGGATGAGTTATTTGAATTAAATTAAAATACGCATTAATTTTTCTTTCCGAACACAGAGAAGTGAACATACCTTTTTGGGTGTGCTTTCAGATCTGTGACAAGGCTGTCAGCACTCTGAACGGTATGGTTTAGGTTGTTGTAAAGACTGGGGTCTCTCATGAGCCGTCCCAGTGTTCCTTTTGGACTCTGTATCTGGTTCATCAGTTGGTGCACGCTGCTGATGGTTGTGTTAACACTGTCTAATGTTGCCTGCATGTTCAATTCGTTCAAGTGGTTGGTAAGAGTGATGGCATTTTCTCCCACCTTGTTGAAGGTGTTAGTGAGTTGAGGCACATTGTTTTCAAGAATATTGTTCAGTTCACGTGTACTCTTATTCAGATTTTCAGTTATCAGTTCAGCATTCTGGATAATTAGTGGTAAGTTAGGGTCTGATGTTAGTTTATTCAGCGTGGTAATGAGGGTGTCAACCTTTGCTACTATTTGTTCAACCTGTGGCATCATGCTGGCTGCTTTTGCCATCATGCCTTCTGTGTCTGAACCTTCGATGGTATCGCCAGGGTGGTATGCTTCAGCCAGGTTGTTAGCTAAAAGCATTTTCAGGGTGCAACCGCCCAGAACAGCCTCGTCCAGTTTGGCACTGCTGCCTTTGGGGATGCGTAATTCTTTGTTGGTGCTAATTTCCACCAGAACGGTTCCGGGGTGGTCAAAGTCGTAGATAATATCACTTACGACACCCACATTGAATCCGTCTGCATACACATTGCTACTTTTGCTTAGTCCTTTTGCGTTGGCAAACTTAATATAATAAGTGCTAGTTGAGGAGAACAGGTTCTTCCCTTTCAGAAAGTTAATACCAAGGAACAATATTACGAGTGCTATTATACCAGTGATTCCAATTTTAACTTCTTTCTTCATCTTTGTTTATTTTTTGTATGCGACAAATGCGTTGTAAAGGCTTTTTGCCAATGCTGCTTTGCCATCTTTTGAATTCATGTATTTCTCCTCTGCGCGATTGTTGATGTAACCTAATTCCACCAATACAGCAGGCATGCTGGTACGTGCAAGCACCAGAAGTCCTGCCTGATGTACGCCTCTGTCTGTTCTTTTTGCCGTTGTTCTGAACTGTTTCTGAATTTCTTTGGCGAATGCTACGCTTGAAGCCATATTCTGGTCTTGCATTAGCTCGAAGATAATGTAGCTCTCACTGCTTTTGGGATCGAAACCTTCGTATTTTTGTTCAAAATCGCTCTCCAACGTGATAACGGTATTTTCTCGCTTGGCAACTTCCAGATTCTCTGCAGCTCGGTGCATACCTAAGGTATAGGTTTCTGTACCAATAGCATTTGTCCCCTTGGTTCCTGCCGCTGTACTATTGGCATGTATGCTGATGAATAGGTCGGCTTTTGCCCTGTTGGCAATGTTGGCACGTTCATCCAATTCTACGAAGACATCGTTTTTCCGCGTATAAACCACTTTTGTTCCTGGGCAATTCTGTTCTATCAGTCGGCCCAGTTCCAATGCAACGGAAAGGTTAATGCTTTTTTCTTTGCTAAAGAATCCCAAAGCTCCAGCGTCTTTTCCGCCATGTCCGGCGTCTATACAAATAGTGTATGCTTGGGCGCTGATGCTCAGGCATACACTTATGAATAAAGTAATGATTTTCTTCACTTTGACTCAATTTTGGTGCAAAGATACGAAATTTCCATAACATACCAAAACGTTTGGCGAAAAACAAAGTTTTTCTACAGTTTCCACCTTGCGCCTGCCATTATCCAAATGCCAGGTTGGGGCACGCTCCCAAGGTCGTAATACCTGTTGTCGGTAATGTTGGTTCCTTGTACAAAAATGTTGTAGTGTAGAGCGTTCCATTGCAATTTCAAGTCCAGATTGGCGTATGTGTTGTAGCCAACCAGTTGGCCTGCGCTGATGTAGTTGCCCATTCTGTCCTGTATCCTAATGCTCCATGTGGCTGAAAGCCTGTTCCAGATTTTATGGTGCAGGCTGGCTACAAGCTTATTCCTCAGATACTCCATGGCATAGTTGCTCTTGTAGATTTCCGTGTCATCGTTTCTTTTCTGATGGATGTGCGTGTAGCCTAATGTAAGGTTCTTAATCCAAGCATCCTTGCCGGTAATCTGGTCAAAGTCAAAGCGCCCTTCCACCTGTATGCCCATGTTGTCCAACTGAAAGGCTGTGCTGTGGTAGGTGTCTTTTGCTGTGTACATCACCCAGTCTATCATGTTGTTGCCTCTGTGGTAAAAGGCGCGTATTGTTCCTGCATATCCGTTCTTGTGGAACCGGCCACCTATCTGCACAGAATGGTTGTTTTCTGGCTTTAGTCCCTTGTTTCCTTCCAAGGTAACGCTCTTATAATATAAGTCGGTAAAGGTGGGCAGACGGAAACCTTTGTTATACGAGAAGAATACCTTCCAGTAGGCATTGGGCCGATAAGCAACATCAACGCCTGGATAGAAGCGGAACTTATGATCTACCGAGGTAGTCATGCTGGCCAGTATGCCAGCCGAAAAAGTCCAGTGGTTCAATAGGATATTATGTTCCAGATTGAAGGACACCGTAGTTCGGTCATCCTGTTTTGTATAAAAGATGTTGTTTTCGCTTCTAACAGAAACATACTGCTCAGGTTTCAGCTCTTGCCCCAAATTTGTACTTAGGATACCTTCGTGTCTTAATTCTGCACCGAGAGCGGTCTTCCCGCCTACCCAACGGAAGAAACCTCCAGCCTTTAAACCGTACACATCAGTCTGGTGGAAGTTCTCTCCAAAACGTTCGTCCCGAATCAGTTCGAAGTTGTCATAGCTGCGGTTCCAGTACACTTGTGGCATAAAATGGAATTTTCCCTTTGTCTCGGCACTTACCGATAAAATGTAACGTTCGTTCCGTTCGTACTGATTGGGGTAGGCTGCACTATAGAAAGTGTTGGCACCGTATGCTTTTTTCGAGAAGCCGAACTGCCAGTCAAGGGTCAATAGGTCATTGGCATAGTCGCCCTGATAGAACAACTGACCTTTCTTCCAGTCGCTATTGTCTGTTCCACCGTTGCTTCTTCCGCCTCCTCCACTAATACGGTTGTTAATGTTTTTTATGCTAAAGCCCAGTCGGGCATCTGCTTCAAAGGTCCCGAAACTGCCACCTTGAACACCAACTTCAGCTACCCGTCTTTCTTCGTGTCTGGTGACAATGTTTATGGCACCGCCAAAGCTCTGTCCTCCATAGACTCTGCTGGCTGCGCCCTCCAGAATTTCAATTCGTTCGATGTCATTGACGCTTACGGGAAAATCTGCTGAAAGATGTCCAGTTTGAGGATTGCTGATGTTGACACCGTTGAGTAGTAAGGTAATTTGATCAAAGATGCCGCCGTCAATGCTGATGTCCGTTTGAATACCAAAGCCACCGCGTTGCCGGACATCCACACCGGTAGCTAACTTAAATAGATCGTTGATACTTTGTACTCCTGCCTGTTCAATGTCTTGGCGAGTGAGTACACTCACAATTCGTGCTGACTGCAATAGTGTCAGCGGTGCCATGGTGCCGCTTATGGTCACCTCACTCATCTCTTGCTCGTCTTCTGCCTCCTCTGTTTCGGGGTTCAGCATACGGAATGTGCTTGCCATAGCCTCACTTTGGGCTGCTACACCCAAAGTGGCAATGCTAAGCACACCTATGCGTACTTCCTTTCTTAGACTGGCAAAAGCACAATAGCCTTTATTGGCAAATTGCTTCCAAGTGATAGCTTTTGGCTTTCTTGTCTGTTTGTTGTACATTTTTTAATTAATAAAATAGATTATAAAAAGGACCTTAAGGGCTTGTCGTCCCTAAGGTCTTTTCTCTAAACACTAAACTAAATCAGAGTCATTCCTGCTTCGCGGCATTCTTGACGCATATTGTCGGGCCAGATGCTGGCCTGAGTTTCGCCAATGTGAGCCTTGTGTAATAGAATCATGCACAGACGGCTCTGTCCTATACCGCCGCCGATGCTTAGGGGCAGGGTTCCGTCCAACAGACGTCGGTGGAAGTACAATTGTTTGCGTTCCTCTTTGCCCTGGATCTTCAGCTGACGTTCCAAGGCCTCTTTATCCACGCGGATACCCATGCTGCTCAGTTCAATACTGCGATTCAGTATAGGATACCAAATCAAAAGGTCACCGTTCAGTCCTAAAAAGCCATCCTCGTTAGGGGTGCTCCAGTCATCATAGTCCGGAGCACGGAGGTCATGTTCCTTGCCGTCGCTCAGTTTTCCGCCAATTCCCATGATAAAGACTGCTCTGTACTTTTGGCATATCAGGTCTTCGCGTTCCTTAGCCGTTTTGTCAGGGTACATCCTCGCCAGTTCCTCGCTGTGAACGAAGAAAATGTCCTCAGGCAGGAAGTGTTTCAGCTGCGGGTAAGTCTCGCATATATAGAATTCGGTGCGCAGAATAGCGCTGTATATCTTGTTTACAATCTTCTTCAAGAAGGCTATGTTCCGGTCTTCTGCCTTGATTACACGTTCCCAGTCCCATTGGTCAACATACAGGCTATGAATGTTGTCCATCTCTTCATCGGCACGGATGGCATTCATGTCTGTAACAATGCCGAAGCCTGGCTCTATTTCGTACTCTGCCAATGTTACTCTCTTCCATTTTGCCAGCGAGTGAACCACCTCGGCAATAGCCTCATTCATATCTTTAATGGGGAAGTTCACAGGACGTTCCACTCCGTTTAGGTCATCGTTCAGTCCCAATCCTCTAAGTACAAAGAGGGGTGCGGTTACACGGCGCAGTCTTAATTCTGTGCTCAGGCTGCTTAGAAAAAAGTCTTTTATCTTTTTTATCGCCAGTTCAGTCTGCTTCAAATCCAGCAGAGCTTTATAGTTTGTCGGCTTCTCTAGTTTGCTCATTTTTCTTGCTTATTTTATGTTTTTGTGTCAAAATTGTGCGCAAAGGTACGGATAAGCGAGCAATTTTCCAAATTTGCTCTCATTTTTCTTTCACTTCAAATACACTCTATAATTAACAAATGACAATTTACAATTACAAAAGCCACCCCCTCGAGGGGGGCCTTTTATATAAATTAATGCATTATAGATATAATAACCGACACAAGGGAAGATGTTAGGTTAAAAACAATTAAACTTACTGGTAATCAAATGTTTACATTAAACTATCCTATATTCGGGTTCCCGGATAGTCTCCCCTCTCTTTCGTAAATGTAAATTGTAAATTGAAAATTTACGATGTGTGGATTATTGTTTTGAAGTTAAAAATAATAAAGTTCGATAGGTAGAAGAGGAATCTTCTGTTAAAATGTAAAAAGAAACTTGTTTATTTGGCGCTTTCGGGAAAAAGCTGTATCTTTGCAGTGCTTTTTCAGCAGAGGAATCCGGTGTGAGTCCGGAGCTGTCCCGCAACTGTGAGCCCAGTAGGTAAGTCAGAGCATCTGTTGCAAGAGTTTAGAGATAAACAAAATATGTACGCGAGGACGTAATTTTAACTCTATAAATGTTTAAAAAGAAATGAAGAAATTTGGTTTTTTTGCATGCTTGCTTTCAGCAGGCATGATGTACATTTCATGTGCAAGTGACGATTCTGACTTCGATCCCAAGACCGTGAACGAGGAAACTCAGACAGTAACCTTCGAAGGCTCTTACTTTGATGCGCTGATTGATGCTCCCCAATATGGTGGTACGCTGCTATATGGTGAGAATGCTAAGAACTACAGTTGGACCGATGCTGCCACTCAGCTCTGTGGCTTTATGTCAAACACCTGGGGCGGCACGTACGGTTTTGCCGAGGGTGGTAGTGCCATCAGTAACTACATTGATGCTAACATCAACGAGCCACGCGATTTTAACGTTCAGTTGGCAGTTCCTTTTAGCAACGGCAGTAAGAACTTTGTGGTGGTATTTGACAATTCAAGCGTGATGTTTGCCGATAAGCAGGCTCGCGTAATCAAATCAATGGACGTTATTGGTACCACATACGCATTGGCTGTTTGCAAGAACGGCGATGGAAATGACTATGCCAAGGCTCTGACTCAGAAGGGCGACTTCTACGACGTAATTGTAACTGGCTTCAAGGCTGGTGAGAAAACGGGTGCCGTTACCATTTCTATTGCCAAGGACGGCGGTTTCTTGACAGACTGGTTCAAGGCCGATATGACGCCTCTGGGTGCTATAGATAGCCTTGCTTTCTCAATGGATGGCAGCGATAAGAGCAACTGGGGTGTAAAGACTCCCAAGTACTTTGCATTCGATAATGTGGTGATAAAGAAGTAGGAGGCTCCTCTTCCAAACCCTCCCCCAAATGGAAGGGCTTTAATTGGTTAAATGAAAAAGTTGAAAGAGACATACATGCTGCTGTTAGCCTTGGTGCTAATGGCAGCATGTTCAAATTCGGAACCCGACGAGCAGAAGGAGGATGTTATTGGTTCCGGCAAGGGAGTAATTATCCTGTGCGAAGGTAACTATCAGGCAGGAAACAGTACGCTATCGTATTATAATCCCGATGCCAAGACCGTGCAGAACGGCGTTTTTTTTAAGGCCAACGATGCCAAGATGGGCGACACGGGCCAGTCTATCCAACTACACGATGGAGTGGCCTATGTAGCTATGGAGAACAGCGGCATTATCTGGGCGCTGGACACGGCAACCTTTAAGGTAAAGGCCCAACTGACGGCAGGTCAGACGGAGCACATGATAAATCCGCGTTACATACACTTTCTTTCATCAGAAAAGGCATATGTGACCGACCTGTACGCTCCGTACATCACCATCTTTAATCCTCGCACCATGCAGTACATCGGCAGCATCCCCACAGGACAGCCCGATGTCTTCGGCTACAACAGTACCGAGGAAATGGTGCAGTACGGCAACCGCGTGTTTACCAACTGCTGGAGTTACAGCAATAAGGTGCTGGTTATTGATATCACCAAGGATGAGGTGTGCGACAGCATAGTGCTCAGTAGTTGGCAACCCAAAAGTATGACTTTAGATGCAAGGGGAAAACTATGGGTAATCACCGATGGTGGATACGAGACGGATGAGGACAGTTTTAGCGACAATATTCCCCACCTGTATCGCATAGATGCCGCAACATTGACTATCGAACAGGACCAAGCTCTGGATACAGATAATGCCAACGTTCAGCTGGCAACCAATCCTGCTGGTAACATATTGTATATTATAAACAACGACGTCTACCGAATGGAGATGACGGCCCCTCACGTTCCCGTTAGGCCTTTCATAGAGGCTGAGATAGGTACCAACGGCCGCAAACACTTCCTGTACGGCATCGGTGTAAATCCGCGTAACGGCGAGATTTATGTGGCTGATGCAGTAGACTACAATCAGAGCGGTGTGGTTTATCGCTACAACGAAAATGGCACGCTTTTGGATAAGTTCCGCGTAGGCATAACTCCTAATGGTTTTGCATTCAAATGAAAAAATTCTTCTTCCTTACATTATTTCTTTTGCTGGCTTCGTGCAACAAAGAGAATTCTGAGCCTGAGAACGTGAACGGCCCGCTGCCCGTAATCACTTGGGTAATGTCATCGGGAAGGTTCACCATCCAGACTGGTGAAAGCATTCAGTTGGTGCCCGATATAGAGAACCTTGACGAGACCAGCGTTTACATCTGGACCTACGAAGGTAAAGTGATAGGGCATGAGAACTACTATACCTTCACCTCCGACGAGCCGGGCATCTACTACATTCAGCTTATTGTGAACAACCGCTACGGGACTGTGTCTGATGAGGTGAAGATAACCGTTGAGGAAGCAGAAAACGAGGAACTGCCCGAGATTCCTGAACACACTGAATGGCAATTTCCATGGACAGAAATAAATGTGGCGCAGGGACGCACCATCAAGGTAAAGGCATATATGACTGACGACTCTGAGGTGAGCGAGGTATTTACTGCTACTGAGGTGGGGCGCCACATTGTTACGCTATTATATAATGGTCAGTCTCAGGACTTTGTTATCAATGTTTGTCCCGAAGCAGGGACTTATCGTCGTTCTTCCAAAGGTCAGGCTATGGTGAACTGTGTTTACGAATATATACCGGCTCCAGGTCATCAGGTGAACGGTTACATTATTACAGGCGAGGCTTATCCCAAAGACTGTACTCATGAGCAGGCTTGTGACTCGGTTCTGGCTCACTTCTCCCGTAAATGGTCGGTTAGCCTGGGTGCTCAGGGAGGCTACCTGATAGCAGGTTTTGACCATAGCGTGCCCAACGGAGGCGGCTATGATATATGTGTCAAAGGCAATCCCTTCAGCTATCAGTCGGAACCTGGTATTATCTGGGTCAGTCAGGATGATAACGGTGACGGAAAGCCCAACGACCAATGGTTTGAGTTGGAAGGCTCGGAATACTTCACGGAGAACGAGACACGTGAATATGCTATCACGTACTTTAAACCTGAAAAGTTAAAGTCGGCTGTGGGGTGGCGTGACAACAACAACGATACGGGGTACGTTCCTTACCTAAGTTATTGGAATCCCTCACCTTACTATTGGCAACCTTGGGTGGAGGGCAACAAGCGAACTTACTTTGGCTCCCGCCTTCGTGACCGTAGTACCTACGAGAAAGGTATCTCTGATATACCACCATACGATTGGGGTTATGTAGATAACCTGAACGACGTTATAGACGGACCTGCGGGCAGAATGGGCTATTACAAGATTTCCAATGCCCGCACATGGGACGGCAAGCCTGCTGATCTGGAATATATCGATTTTATAAAAATTCAGACAGCGCAAACGGGATCTACACCTAATTTGGGTGAAATCAGTACCGAAGTGTATTATATTAGCGATTATCATTTAGAATAAGGAAAGACCTCTCATCCCACCCTACAGGGCAGGAATAAATAGAAAGATGAAAAAGTTTCCCTTGCTTATACTGGCGGTATTTATTCTCCCCTTTCACGGGCGAGTTAGAGGGGGACTTTTTGCCCAGGATCACCAGTTGCATGAGGTACAGGTGGAAGCCTCGCGTCGCATGAAAGATGCCGGTGTGCAGCAGACCATTTTGGATACCACACTACTGCATCAGAATATTGCCCTCAGTATGTCGGACATCCTGTCGCAGCACTCCACACTCTTCATTAAGAGTTATGGTCGTGCCACAGAATCAACAGCAGAGTTTCGTGGTACCTCACCCAGTCATACACAAGTGCTGTGGAACGGTATGAAGATTAATTCGCCTATGATTGGCACCGTAGATTTCAGTACCATTCCTTCTTATTTTGTGGATAACGCCAGACTGTTGCACGGAGCTTCTTCGTTGACCGTTACAGGAGGCGGATTGGGTGGAGCCGTGGATATGCAGACTTTACCTCTTTTCAATCAGGGCTACTCTATACAATATATACAGGGAATAGGTTCCTATAGTACTTACGATCAGTTCCTGCGTTTTACCTATGGAAACGACCGTTGGAGTACCAGTACCAGGGCGGTGTATTCCACCTCGAAGAACGATTTTAAGTACACCAACTACGATAAGATAGGTCATCCTGTTGAACGTAACAAGAGCGGCTATTTCGATGATGTACATGTTTTACAGGATGTCTATTACAATAGTCCCGCTGCAGGTCGCTTTGGTGCAATGCTTTGGTTCGCTCACAGTTTGCGCGGTCTGCCTTTCCTAAGTGTAGATTATAAAGACAATACAGATTTCAAGAACGAGCATAAGCAGGATGTCATTCGCGGTGTACTGAGTTGGGATAAGTCCTTCGAAAAGTGGAATCTGGGAGCCCGTGCAGGCTATGTATGGCAGGATATTGCATACGACTATACTACAACAAGGGAAACAGTAAACACCGATATTACCCACTCTCGCAGTATCAGTCATCAGGGATATCTGCAGGCTAGTGCCGACTGGATGCCCCGTTCGAATTGGCTGCTGACAGCTAATGCCTCAGTTTATTACAATCATGTGAAGAGCGAGGACAAAAGTCCTTTCCATATTGGTGATAACTACAATCTGGGCAGGGCAGAATATAACCTGAATATTTCTGCTAAGTATCGGCCGGTTAAGAATCTTACGCTCTCTGCTGTACTCCGGGAAGAATGTTACAAAAACGATTTTATACCCGTTATTCCCGCATTTTTTGCCGAGTATGTTTTTACACCCCGTTTTATAAAGAAGAATGGAGCTTCGCATATTATCCTGAAAACTTCCGTAGCCAGAAACTACCGTTATCCCACAATGGATGACCTGTATTTTAAGCCTGGAGGCAATCCCAATCTGCAACCTGAGCAGGGTTTTACCTATGATGGCGGTATTGAGGGATTCCTGCAGGTTCGATCCTTCTCGCTGAAAATGAACTTTTCAGCCTTTGATTCCTACATCACTGACTGGATTCTATGGACACCCAATGCCAAGGGCTATTGGCAGCCTTCGAACTTGAAAAAGGTTCATAACTATGGCACAGAGATGATGGTAACCGCAGAACTTAAGATGAGACATCAATGGAAAATATCTCTCACAGGCAACTATGCCTATACGCCCAGCATCAATAAGAGCGACAAGCTAGATGCTAACGATGCCTCTTATGGAAAGCAGTTGGTTTATGTGCCACGTCATTCTGCTAATCTGAATGGACGTCTTTCTTGGCGAACATGGAGCTTGTCTTATCAGTGGACTTACTACAGCGAGCGTTTTACAACTACCAGTAACGAGGTGTCGTATATAACTGGTAGGTTGAAACCTTATTATATGAATGACATTACGCTGGAGAAAACTTTTCAATGGCGCAAGGTACATGCGTCGCTGAAGGGTGTGATTAATAATCTGTTGGGTTCAGAGTACGTTACCGTTCTCTCCCGACCAATGCCGGGCCGTAACTTTGAGATATTTTTGGAGATAAAACCGCAATGGGGAAGAAAGTGAAGACTGAAAGAATGAAGGCTGCGAGTAAGCGAGAGGCTACTGAGGCCTTTAGAGTAGCCACTGAATGTGGCTGCGGCCTCACAAAGGGGAGTGAATCCCCACTCACGACGGAGGCCAACCAGATAGGTCTGAGTTCTTCCGAGCGTGAGCAGGCTCGAACGAAGTTCAAAAGTGAAAAATTGATATTGGTGCTTTTGTTGGTTTGGGGATTGGTTGCATGTGGTGGACATCGGGTTGGAAAAGAAACTGCTGACGGTGACACTTTAAACCTGCGCTATGCCCGCAATCTGACCATTGTGGAATATCCCGAATATACAAAGGTCACTATCCGTAATCCGTGGGACACCACTCGCGTACTGAATTCATATACGTTGGTGAAAGAGTCAGGGGGAAAGAAAGGCGAAGTGGTTGTTCCGCTGAAGAATGCTGCTGTCTTTACCTCCGTTCACTGCTCCTTGCTCATGGAGTTAGGTTGTCAGGAGCGCATAGGCGGTATCTGTGAACTGGAATACATTCACATTCCTTATGTTCATAAGGGAGTAAAGGAGGGCCGTATCCTGGATTTGGGCAATGGTATGGAGCCAAACTTGGAACGCATCATGGATTTGCAGCCGGATGCCATCATGCTGAGTCCTTTCGAGAACAGTGGCGGCTATGGTCGTTTAGAGCGCATGGGTATTCCTCTTATAGAATGTGCCGAGTACATGGAAAACTCCCCTCTGGCCCGTGCCGAATGGATAAGGTTCTATGGACGGCTTTTTGGAAAGGCTGAGTTGGTGGACAGTCTGTTTTTGCAAGTGGAGCATTCTTATCTGCAACTTCGTGAGGCTGCCTCTCATGCAAAACAGAAGCCTCGTTTAATCTGTGAGATGCCGCAGAGCGGGTACTGGTACGTGCCGGGTGGCAAGAGTACGATGGGCATTATGTACCATGATGCAGGTGCCGATTATCTTTTCAGTGATGTAGAAGGAAGCGGCAGTACGGCACTTAGCATAGAAAGAGTTCTGGATAGGGCTTTGACGGCTCAGGTCTGGCTTATCAAGCATCACGGACCGCTCAACAAGGAGCAGATACTTCAGGATGTTCCAGCGTTGCGTAATGTAAAAGCCAAAATATGTCTTTGCGACACTTACAACAGCGGCTTTTATGAGCAGACACCCTTCCATCCCGATGTTTTATTGCGTAATCTTATTCATATTTTGCATCCTGAGCTTGGTATTAAAGAGGAAAAAGCGTATTTTTGTCCCTTGGAATGAGACAGAGTGCCATTATCATAGCTTTAATTGTGGTTATGCTGCTCTTAGGAGTGGCCAATCTGATATGGGGCTCGCTTCGTATTCCTGCTGCCGATGCAGTACATATTCTGCTGGGCGGACAGGTTGAGGCGCACCCACAGTGGACTTTTATCATTCGCGAAAGTCGTTTCCCGCAAATGCTTACTGCATTGCTTTGCGGCATGTCGCTCAGTACCTGTGGACTTCTGTTGCAGACACTTTTCCGCAATCCTTTGGCTGGTCCCAGCATTCTGGGTATTGATGCTGGTGCCAACTTAGGTGTTGCTTTGGTAATGCTCTTTTTGGGTGGCACCGTAACATTAGGTAGCCTGAGTGTAAGCGGATACTTGCTAGTTATTGTGGCAGCCATGCTGGGTGCTTTGTGCATTATGCTGCTGCTGCTCTTGCTCTCTTCTGTGCTGCGTAATCAGGTGATGCTTCTTATTACGGGTGTCATCATCAGTTACGTCACAGGTTCCATCATCTCTCTGCTTAACTACAGCGCTACGGAAGAGGGTGTTCACAACTACATTGTCTGGGGAATGGGTAACTTCAGTGGCGTAAGTCTGGATCGGTTGCCCCTTTATTGCATTCTATTAGCTATTGGGATGATTGGGGCAGTCCTGTTGGTGAAACCTTTGGATGCTATTCTTTTGGGAGAACGCTATGCTACAAATTTAGGCGTAAATGTACATAAGACACGCAACTGGCTGTTACTATGCACGGGCTTGCTTACTGCTACTACAACGGCTTTTTGCGGCCCCATCTCCTTCTTGGGCTTGGCGGTTCCGCATATTGCCCGCATGACATTGCGCACCAGTCAGCACCGCATTTTATTGCCTGGTACCATGCTCATGGGTGCCTGCTTGACACTGTTGTGTAATTTGCTTTGCAACGTGCCCAGTAGTGGCAGCATTATTCCTGTGAATGTGCTTACGCCCCTTATAGGAGCCCCCGTGATATTGTATGTGATCTTGAAAAAACATTAATTATAAATTTCATTCGTATGAAAAGACTTACATCATTCTTTATGGCAGCAGCAATGGTTATTGCAGGCTATGCCAATGTGACTTACCAGGTTATCCCTCTGCCTCGTTCCGTCAATATGTTGCCCGGAGGTAACGTGGTTTTACTCGTTAAGGGACAGGGTGTTGCCTATCCTGCCGAGAATGCAAAGATGTTGCGTAACGCTCAGTTTGCACAGGAGTATCTGGGTGTTATTCCCGAGGTGGCTTCCAAAAAGTCGAAGGCCATCATGCAGATCTCTTTAGGTCTGCAAAACCCCAATCCTGATGCCTATACCATTACTATTGATAAAAAAGGTATTAACATTCAGGGTGCCAGCGAGAGTGGTGTCTTCTATGCCATCCAAACCCTTCGCAAGAGCATAGAGGGAGAAAAAGGCGATACTGTTCGGCTTCCCTATGTAATCATTCAGGATGAGCCTCGTTTCGGTTATCGAGGTACCATGTTAGACTGTGCCCGTCATTTCTTCCCCATCGAGTTCATCAAGCAGTACATAGACGTTCTGGCATTGCATGGTGTAAACCAGTTCCATTGGCATCTTACCGATGATCAGGGTTGGCGCTTCGAAGTGAAGGCACTGCCTGAGTTGGCAAAAAAAGCTGGTTATCGTCCGCATACCATTATCGGTAAGAACGTGGGTTTGCGCGATGCTGCCAATACCGTCTTCGACGATACACCCGAGGAAGGTTACTATACCCAGAATCAGATGAAGGCCATTGTAGAATATGCTGCAGAGCGCTATATCACGGTTATTCCCGAGATTGACCTTCCAGGTCACATGGTGGCAGCCCTGAGCGTTTATCCCGAACTGGGTTGTACAGGTGGTCCTTATTCTGTTTGGTGCCAGTGGGGTATTTCTGACGATGTGTTGTGTGCTGGTAATCCCAAAACGCTGGATTTCCTGAAGAAAGTCTATGGTGAACTTTGCGATGTTTTCCCCAGCAAATTTATCCATATTGGTGGTGACGAGAGTCCCCGTCGAAAATGGCAGACCTGCCCCAAGTGTCAGGCTAAGATGAAGGAACTGGGACTGACAAAGGAAGCTGAGTTACAGACTTATATCAATAAGGAAATGGAAAAATTCCTGGCTTCTAAGGGTCGTGAACTTATCGGTTGGGACGAGACACTGGAAGGTGGTCTCAGCGAGAACGCCACCGTTATGTCATGGCGTGGTTACAATGGTGGTATTCAGGCTGCTCGTCAGCATCACCGCGTTATCATGACTCCCACCAATAACTGTTATATTGACTATTACCAGTTGAAGGACCATAACGCACAGCCTATGGCCATTGGCGGATACCTTCCCGTAAGTATGGTGTATAGCATGGAACCGGTTCCTGCCGAGTTGACTCCCGAGGAGGGTAAGTACATCCTGGGAGCTCAGTGCAATTTGTGGACAGAGTATGTGGCAAGTCCAGACCATGCTATGTATATGCTGTTGCCCCGCTTGGCTGCTATGTCAGAGGTGCAGTGGATGCAACCCGAAGCTAAGAACTACGAGAATTTCTGCAAGCGTTTACCGCTCATTCAGCAGACCTATCGTCGTCTGGGCTATAAATACTGCACGGCTATCGAATAAAGTTTAATGTTTATTGCTTAAAGACAGTTTTTGAGTTTATGGCTTAAAGGTATTTCCTGTGTTTCAAGTTTAACGGGTTTATTCCTTCATACTGTTAATTGTCAACAATATGTTGCTTCAGCATTTAACAACAGGTTATAACTCTCGTGTTGTAACTACTGATATCAACGCGTCATTGGTTCCGGGGGAGCTGACAAGCCTCCTGGGATCCAATGGAGTGGGTAAGAGCACCTTGCTTCGTACCCTCTGTACTTTCCTTCCTCCTTTGGGAGGCGAGATTATCTTGCAGGGAAAGTCCGTCAGTTCTCTCTCAAGCGCTGAACTCAGTAAGCTTATTGGTGTGGTTCTGACAGAGCGTCCCGATGTACAGAATATGACGGTGCGTGATATGGTGAGCATGGGGCGCAGTCCTTATACCGGCTTCTGGGGCAGGCTTACGGAAGAAGATAACCGCTACGTCACAGAAGCGATGCAACTGGCAGGCATTACCTCCTTGGAGAAACGTATGTTCAGTACCCTCAGTGATGGCGAGCGTCAGAAGGTAATGATTGCTAAGGTGTTAGCGCAGCAGACTCCTGTTATCCTCTTAGATGAGCCTACAGCCTTCCTTGATTTTCCCAGTAAGGTGGAGATGATGCGTCTTCTGCGCCGACTGGCTCATGAGATGCAGAAGATTATTTTCCTTAGCACGCACGATGTAGAGATGGCTCTCCAACTTAGCGACCGTCTTTGGATTATGCATCCCGGAGAGGTTGTGATAGGAAAGCCTGCAGAACTCTCCAAGAGTGGCGAACTTTCTCGTTTTATTCAAGCAGACGGCATCCGATTCGATCCGGATTTAATGAGTTACAGAATAACTGTATAGAGTGAAGTCCCTTCATCCCATATTGTTCGTCGGTACAGGCAGTGATGTGGGCAAAAGCATTGTTGCCGCAGCCTTTTGCCGGATCTTCAGACAAGACGGTTACCGGCCGGCTCCTTTTAAGGCCCAGAATATGGCACTGAACAGTTACGTCACACCAGACGGTTTGGAGATTGGCCGGGCACAGGCTGTTCAAGCAGAAGCGGCTGGTATTCCTTGCCACACGGATATGAATCCCATTCTCCTGAAACCCAACTCCGACCAAACGTCCCAGGTTGTGCTTCACGGCAAGCCCATAGGCAATAAAAGTGCCTACGACTATTGGAAAAAGCCTACCCCTAACCCCTCCCAAGGGGGAGTGGAACTGGATTTTAGGAAAGAAGTCTGTGATGCATTCGACCGTTTGTCCTCGCTTTATAATCCTATCGTTCTAGAGGGTGCAGGCAGCATTTCAGAAATAAATCTAAGAGACACTGACTTGGTGAATCTCCCTATGGCCCGTCATGCTAATGCAGATGTCATTCTGGTAGGTGATATTGACCGAGGCGGCGTCTTTGCCAGCGTCTATGGTAGCATTATGTTGCAGACACCCGAAGACAGAAAACTCATAAAGGGCATTATCATTAATAAGTTCAGGGGAGATATGCGGCTCTTTGAAGAGGGCAAGCGTATGTTGGAGGAACTTTGTGGCATACCCGTCCTTGGCGTTATACCTTATTATAAAGATATTCATATTGAGGAGGAAGACTCTGTTAGTCTTGCCAGAAAAAACTCTCAACTTTCAACTCTCAACTCTCAGCTTAATGTGGCTATAGTGCTGTTGCGTCATATCAGTAATTTTACGGACTTTGATGTGCTTGAACGTGACCCACGCGTCAATCTTTTCTATACAAATAATCCCAAAGACATTATACAGGCCGACATTATCATTCTACCTGGGACAAAATCTACGTTGGACGACCTGCTGGAACTCCGCCGTAATGGTTGTGCTCAAGCCATCTTGCAAGCTCACCGGGATGGTAGGATGGTAATAGGTATTTGTGGTGGCTACCAGATGTTGGGACAGACGATTGAGGATCCGGAAGGCATAGAAGGCAGTATTGCCACATTGCCTGGCCTTGGTCTCTTACCCATTCATACTACGATGGGTAAAGAAAAGACAACAAAGCAAGTAACCTTCATGTTCGAAGGCCAGGAGTGCAAGGGCTATGAGATTCATCAAGGCATTTCAGATACCGACGAAGCCATCATGCAGACCGGACATTGCATCGGTACCTATATTCATGGTTTTCTGGATAATCAGCCCGTCATAGAACACCTTTTAAGTGAAAAGGGAAAAGTCAAAAGTGAAAAATTTGCTGCCGCAGACCCAGCCTCTTTCAAGGAGGAACAGTATAATAAGTTGGCTGACCATGTGCGCCAGCATGTGGATATGGAACGAATCTATCAAATACTGACCAGCGATGATTGAAGGACACGGCGACGACGCATACAAGTACCAGGGCATAAGGGTCAATTTCAGTTCCAATGTCTATAATCATTTCTGCCATGAAGGGCTATTCTGCTATTTGGCCGACAAGTTGGACAATGTGGTTTCTTATCCAGAGCCTGCGCCTGCCCGTCTGGAGAAATGTATTGCCCAACTGTTGAACTTGGAGCACGAAGAAGTCTGCGTCACCAATGGGGCTACCGAGGCAATTTACCTGATTGCCCAGACTTTCAGGGGCAAGAGTTCGTCTATCCTCATGCCCACATTCTCTGAGTATCGTGATGCCTGCCAGATTCACGGACATAAGATACATTCCATTCATAACTCCCAGCTCTCCACTCTCGATTCTCAACTTATCTGGCTTTGCAATCCCAATAATCCAACGGGGACTGTTCTCGATAAGGACCAGTTGATACAGGCTATACAGCAACATCCCCAGTCACTTTATGTTCTGGATGCCAGCTATGCGCCATTTACAGAGGAACCTTTGCTGAATGCTGCGGAAGCCTGTATGTTTCCCAACGTCCTGATGTTGCATTCTATGACCAAGGAATATGCTATCCCTGGTTTGCGCCTGGGTTATATTACCGCTCATAAGAATCTTTTGAGTGAGGTAAGGCGACAACGTATGCCTTGGTCTGTCAACCAGGTGGCTATAGATGCGGGTTATTACCTTTTAGGTCACCCCGAAGAGTTTCGTTTGCCCTTGCACGAGTTAATGCATGAGCGACAGCGTGTAGCTGATAAACTGTCTGCACTGGGTTGTATCGAGGTCTGGCCCTCGCAGACCCATATCCTACTCTGTAAGCTTAGAATGGGCAAGGCTGCTGCCCTGAAAGAGTATCTGGCAAAGGAACATGGTTTGCTGATACGCGATGCCAGCAATTTCGAAGGGCTTGACGATTCTTTCTTCCGCATTGCCGTTCAAGAGAAGACCGAAAACGATTTGTTATTACACGCAATAGAGAAATGGCTATGCCTGTAGATTATTTAATTATAGGCTCTCCTCTTTTGGGGAGCGGGGAGAGGGGCCTTCTCTTCACTTTATTGTTGGGCTGGCTGCTTGACCTCCTTCTGGGAGACCCCGCCAGGCTCCCGCATCCTGTTGTGGGGTTCGGAAAGGCCATTGCTTTCTGCGAACACAGGCTCAATAGGGGAAGCCATCGGAAAGTGAAAGGTGCCTTCGTTGCCATTGGGTTAATTGCTGTGACTTATATCGCAACTTGCTTCCTATGCTATGTACTTAATTACATCGGCCGCACATTCTTCACTCTTCACTCTTCACTTGCTTCTTCGAAGCCTTAATCGTTTTTTTCTGCCTTGCCGGCACCACCCTTATCCGTGAGGTCCGTGCTGTCTTTCTTGCTCTTGATCGCTCGTTGGAGGAAGGCCGTAAGCAAGTTGCTCGCATCGTAGGGCGAGATACTTCAGAACTCTCGGCTCAGGAAGTGAGAACGGCGGCCTTGGAAACCTTGGCAGAGAATCTCAGCGATGGCGTGATAGCTCCGCTCTTCTGGTTTGCTTTTTTGGGCGTACCTGGCATGTTGGCGTATAAGATGGTTAACACCCTTGACTCGATGATTGGTTATAAGACAGACCGTTATAAGGACTTCGGTTGTTGGGCGGCACACATCGACGATATTGCAAACTATATCCCCGCCCGTCTTACCGCCTTGCTGATGGTTGTTGTGGCAGGCAAGCCACAACTGGCGAGCTTTGTGTGGAGGAACGGCCGCCGCCACGCTTCGCCCAACAGCGGTTATCCGGAAGCGGCTCTCGCTGGCATCTTGAACTGTCGTTTTGGTGGTTCTCATTATTACTTTGGCCAACTCTTTGATAAACCCTATATTGGCAACAATGACCGCCCCCTCACCACCACCGACATGCGGACCGCGATCCGCGTGAACCGCACGGCAGAGGTGCTGATGCTCCTCATTGTTATTGCCGTTCAGATAATCGTAACTTTAACGTGAGTTCGATGAATTCGTATTAGAAGAGTGTGAGTTGATTATCAGTGTATTTGACGACTTGTATGGCAGGTTTCTTCGGGAAGCAGCAGTATGCCGCAATAGCAGACATGGCGTTGACGAAGAAGTTGTCAAAACACCTGTGTCTGGAGTGCTCCACCTGTGCAATGTTCTTCAACTCATCATTGATTGTCTCTATGATAGCCCGCTTCCTGAGCAGCACCCTGTCCGATACAGACATCAGCGCACCCTTCATGTTGCTCTTGAGTTTGGTGATGAGCTGTATTCCGTCCACAAAGAGTTTTTGGAAAAGCCCCTTGCTGATGTATCCCTTGTCGCCGACCAGCTTGCCGTAAAGGAAATCCGTAAATGCCTTGTACTCCAGCGGCTTCCTGTCGTCTACATCCCCAGGCGTAATCATGAAGTTGAGCAATTCGCCCATCTCGTTGCAGATGAGATGGAGCTTGAAGCCGAAAAACCATCCCATGGAGCATTTCCCGCGCTGGGCGATGCCTTTGAAAACCTTGTGAATGTGAATGCGCTGGTTTTTTGCACACACGCAGCGGCGTACTGTCCACGAAGCTGATGCCAGTGTATTTGCCCAAAAGCACCTTCTTGATGAAGATTGTCAGGGGAATGGCTACGGTGCGCTCCAGTTCCACGAAGCGGTTATAGGAAACAACACGTGGGAAGAGGTGGCGGAGGTGCTTGCAGACGTGCTCCAAATAGAAATGCTTGAGGCAGCGATAGCCTGAGTCATGGAAAAGAATCATGATAAGCATGACTTCCGCCTTCGAAAGCGTACCGTCGCGGTGATATTTCCGTTTGGAAGGGGCCTCTATGGTATATTTCTTCGTCATACGGTCAAAAAACTTGCAGAATTCATCCGCCATAAAGAAAATTTCCGTAACTTTGTCCTCGGTGAGCATAGCGATTATTGTTTGTACTACTTTAGTAGTTTGGGCACTATAAAGGTACAACAATTTTCGCTAATCACCAAATATTTAGACAATTATATTTCGTCGAACTCACGTTAATTACGTTTTATTGTCAAAGATTAAAGGTAAATCTTATGTAATAGTTATATCTTTGCAACAGAAATATAAACTTTATCTAGCATCTAATCGATAATATGAAAGGAAAAGCCCTTGCAGGAGTCTTGTTTGCGCTATTATTATTTTTCCCACAGGTGATAGACGCACAGGAGGTTTTTAGTACACGTGATTTTAGTCTGCCGGAAATGAAATGGCGTCCCATACCACTCTGGTTCTGGAATAATACCACCATTGCGGGTGGTGAATTGGAGAAGCAGTTGGAGCAAATGGTGAAAACCGACTATTATGGCGGCTGTGCCATCCTTCCTTTTGGTGAAGGGTTTCGCCCAGGCTACCTGTCGGATGACTATTTCACGCTCTACGGCCGTGCCATGGAAACAGCCCGCCGGTTAGGAGCACATATGTCGATATATGACGAATACGGATTTCCCAGTGGGAGTATGGGAGCTATAAACGGGTCCGGGGTGACAACCTTTAAGAACAATCATCCCGGACATACGGTAAAACGGCTCGACAAGACTGAGTATACGGCTACTGGAGGGACGACATTCTCCCGAAAAATATCGCAGACAGGAAAACTGATGAGTCTGGTGGCATGGAATAAAACATCGAACGAGATTGTCAGCCTTCGCCAATACCTCTCGTCGGACAACCAGTTAACCTGGGAAGTGCCGGAAGATGGTAACTGGAGGGTGATGGTGTTCCAATGTGTGACAGACGGTGATCCCAATGTGGACTATCTGTCTTCCGAGGCTGTAAGTCTCTTTATCAAAGATACTCACGAGGCCTATTATTCCCGTTTCCCGGAGTATTTCGGTCAGACGGTGCTATCCACCTTCTTTGATGAACCCACCATGTACCGCGCTCAGGGGCGTATGTGGACCAACGACTTCAACGAGCAATTCGAGGCTTTGTATGGCTTCTCGCCCGAGACGCTTTACCCTGCACTTTGGTATAATATCGGTACTACGACGGCCGGAGCCCGCAACCTGCTCTTCGGCATGCATACAGAACTCTATGCGCGCGGCTTCATGGGTACTATCAGCTCATGGGCAGAAGAACATGGAATATTGTGTACCGGACATCAGGATCAGGAGGAGATAGCAAACCCCACTAGCGTGGCTGGCGACCTGATGAAAGTGGGAAAGTATATGAATATGCCTGGTATTGATAAGATAGGTGGCGGACGTCCGACAGAGAATTTCTATAAGGTTGTTTCCTCTTCGGCTAACAACTGGGACAAAGACTATGTGATGTCCGAAACATACGGCGCGATGGGAAATATTCCTTTCGAGACAATGTATCAGGTAGCCATAGACCAATACACCAAGGGCATCAACCATCTGATTCCGCATGCAGTATGGTACAACGACCAGAATGTTACATTTCTCCCGGAACTTTCTTGGCGCAATTCACTCTATAATGCGGGTCTGCCCAGGTTTAATAGGTTCCTGTCGCGTTTGAACTATATGCTGGCTCGTCCAGGACGTCATGTAGCCGACGTAGCAGTGCTCTATCCCATCGAAACTCTGTATGCGGGACATTATCTGGATGGTCCTAAAGGATACTATGAAGGAGGCGTCGAGGTTCCCGGGACAGATTATCCTGTGGTTTCGCATTTGCTGACGGATGAACTGGGTGTTGACTTCACCTATCTTCATCCCGAAGTGCTGAACGAACGCTGCTCGGTAGAAGACGGACGACTGGTCTTGAATAATAATGTGAACAGGGAAACGTTCTCAACAATGATTCTGCCTGGTGTAAAGACTATTTCTCTGCACAACATGAAGATGATAGAGGCCGCCTGGAGGGCCGGTATGACCATAATCTTCACCACTCAGAAACCAAGTGTCTGTGCTGACTTCAACGGCGACAATGAAGAAATAAGGAAGATAGTGGAAAGTATGTTGGCCGGTGAAGAGAACTGCGGAAAGGCCGTCTTTGTTGCTCAGCCCTCAGCCGTGAATCTAAGAAAGGCTCTACAACAAAGTTCTGTTCCTGCCGACCTTGCTTTCTCAAAAGTGGCACAACCCTTCAACTATATTCACAAAATCATTCAAGGATATGATGTCTATCTTTTTGGGAACATCGATGCAAGCACTATATCCAACACCATTTCTTTGCGTTCCCCTATACGACATGCTATGCTACTGAACCCACATACAGGCGAATGTACAGAAGCACAGCTGACCGAAGGTGAAGAAGGGCGTCAGTTGCTGGAATTGGGTCTGCGGCCTAACCAATGCATGTTTTTGGTTGATGCAGGTCTCATAGAGCAGGACGGTACCCAGGAGGAGGTTATTGACAAGCCCCTCTCTTATTCCATAGAAGCAAAGGTTCGCATAGAGAAGTTATCTGGAAGCATCTGCTTTGCCGGGAGCGATGACAACAGTCACTGTATGTGGCAGTTCAACGTTTCAGATGCTACAAAGCCCCGTTTACGTCCCCATCGTTGGTTTGGGGGGAGTGTTACCGTGTTGGGCGAGGTGACATTGCCCAAGGAAGCACGTATTCAACGTAGTGCTATCTTCAATGTTAAGATAGTGGTGGAGAACGAGCAGTGTGTAAAGACCTACATCAACGATATTCTGGTAGATGAGCGTGAGGGAAGTTTCCCCTATGGCAGATTCGGTTTCCGGCAGGCACACGATGATTTGTACGGATCTGAAGAAACGGCCCGATTCGATGATGTAAAGGTAACGGTAAACGGAGTGAAGGTGTTTGACGAGAATTTTTCGGGTGTTAACCCTTTCAGTGCCGGTAGTATTACGGGCGGGTGGCTACGTGTACAGGGAAGCATGTCACGCGATATCCTGGCATGGATAAAAGAATTACCTGACCTTCTTACGTCTGTTATAATACCTGATCACCCGGCAAATAACTCACATTTGTGGAGCCTTTCAGGAAGACCTCTTACTACAGTCCCCAGAAATGATGTTTACATACAGAACGGACGGAAACAGTTAAGGTGAGGCTCATTCTTGACTGATACTGGAATATTTATTCTTCTAAGGTCTTTAGGGCCTGGTAGATAAGGATGTCGTTGGGATAGGTGAGCTTGAAATTCATAATGTCGCCTTGTGCAATATGAAGGGGCAGGAAGCCCAATTCGTTGGCTAAGGTAAAAAGGCTCTGAGCTTTGGTAATCCCCTTCTCTTTAGCTTTCTCCATCATCTCCTTCAACGTTTTTAACGGGAAGGTGTGAGGTGTTTGGGCTCTGAGTAGATTCTCACGGGGAACATAGCTGTCACTGGAGCTCCCATTCTCGCTGACCAGAAAAGCTTCCTGACTACGGACTGCTGTGATGGCATTTCCGTGTGTCAGACAAACGGCAATGTTACGGCTGATAACA
>JAFXZY010000037.1 GCA_017541025.1 Bacteroidaceae bacterium
TCTTGAAGCGTAGCGGAGAGGTTCTCTGCACCTCAAGGTGCGGAATAATTCTCAGATTTGACGCTTCTTTAATTGACTTTTGGTATTTTCGAATGCAAACATAGTAACTTTGACTATCGTCGAAGTTACTGGCACTCGGAATAGGAAAGAAAAATAAACTTTTCTTTCGCTCTTCTCTCGTTTTTTCGTAACTTTGCCTCGGTATTTCCTAATTAGCAAGTGTCAGGAACATTAGTAAACAGAACATAAAACATCAGACAAAATGAAAAGAATTACAATGATTATGGCTGCATTTTTAGCAATCAGCCTCAGTGTTTGCGCTCAGACAAACAAAAACAAGAATAAAGTTTTGGTAGCCTATTTCTCGGCCTCAGGTGTTACAAAGGGTGTAGCCACACAGCTGGCAGAAGTCACTAAAGGAACCCTGCACGAAATCAAGCCCGCACAGCCTTATACCGAAGCCGACCTCGACTGGCGTGACAAACAGAGCCGATCCACACTGGAGATGAAGGACAAATCATCGCGTCCTGCCATTACGGACAAACTTCCAAACCTAAAGAACTATAATGTCATCTATGTCGGTTTCCCCATCTGGTGGAACACCTGCCCCACGATTATCAACACCTTTATGGAAGCCTACGACTTCAAGGGGAAGACCGTAATCCCATTTGCCACCTCCGGTAGCAGCAGCATCCAGAAGGCCTGCGAAGACTTGAAAGCCACATATCCAAACATTAAATGGAAAGAGGGAAAGCTGCTGAACCATGCATCCAAGAAGGATATCGAGGATTGGGTAAAGTCTCTTTCCTACTGACTAAGCCACTAACCATATTCTATATGAAAAAGAACGCTATGCTTCTGTGCCTGGCGCTATTATCAGTTGTGATGGTAGCAGCCAAAAGTCAGAAGACCTTCGATGTGGCAGCGTATCTATACCCTGCCTATGCCGCCGACGACCCTCGTCTGCGTCCCTTCTGGCCCCTGGGAATGGGAGAATGGGAAACAGTGATGACCATGCAGCAACGCAACCCCGGGCATTACTGGAATCGGCATCCGCTATGGGGCTACATTAATGAAGCTGACCCTGCCGTAATGGGAATGGAAATAGAGCAGGCCACATCGCACGGTGTAAACGTGTTCATCTTCGACTGGTATTGGTTCGACGAACGTCCCTTCATGGAGACGACACTAACCAACGGATTCCTGAAAGCCAAGAACCGTGATAAGATGCGTTTCTACCTCATGTGGGCCAACCACAACGTGGAGAACTACTGGGACACACGCATAGCCCACTTGGGAGAGAAAAACATCATCTGGCGCGGAGGCGTAAGCCGCGAGGCATTCGAAAAGATGTGCCGACGCAATATCGAGATGTTCTTCCAACAGCCCAACTACTATAAAATCGACGGAAAGCCCGTATTCATGATTTACGAGGTTTCCACTTTCATCGAAGGACTAGGCGGTGTTGAGGAAGCTACCGATGCACTGCGTTGGTTTCGGGCGGAAGTAAAGAAGGCAGGTTTTCCCGACCTTGAGCTCCAGTTCACCATGTGGTCACCACAATTCAACTACAGCGGTTTTGATGCAGCGAAAACCGACCGGCCTCGCGACACTTTCATCCGCAAATTGGGTTTCAACAGCATGTCGCACTATCAGTTCTGCCATTTCACCAATGTAGATGACGATTACTCCGCTATTCTCGAGAAAGCATACATGGAATGGGAGAATCTTGACAAAGAATTTACAATTCCCTATTACCCTCATGTAAGCATCGGTTGGGACAACAGCCCACGAACTAAAAAGAGTGCTGTTACACGCAATAACACCCCAGAACGCTTTGCAGAGGCTTTGCGTAAGGCCAAGGCTTACCTTGAAGCACGCCCCCGTCTCCACCCACTCATCACCATCAACTCATGGAACGAGTGGACCGAGACAAGCTACCTTCAGCCCGACGATGTGTATGGCTATGGCTATCTCGATGCCGTAAAGAAAGTCTTCGTGGATGGAGAATAATAGCAAAGCTCGCAACTGACTTTAAACGCTAAACTTTATAAGTTATCGTTATCGTCACTAATTGGTTGTAATGGTTTTTTACTTCTTGTGAGAACAGGTTACCAAGGGGGGATTTTTGTACCCCTTAAGGGCCGCAATTTTTTTTTCTTAATGGTAACACCTTTTTCAATTAATATCAGCATTAAAACCAGTTTTTACCGGCGTTAATAATGTAAAGAAATTTTACAATTTCAATTCTTCTGTCTTCACTCTTCATTCTTCACTGGAATATTTTTCCTCGTGAGGGAGAAAAATTTTCCTAGTTAGGGAGTAAGTTTTTCTACGCTAAACAAAAAAAAACGGCCTTTGCGGGCCGCTATAAATCTGTCAATAAAATTCCATTTGCATCTTTCTCTTGTAGAGTTGTTTCTAAATATAATTCGTCAAGATGTTCATGAAATGTTTTTGAGTCCCGATGGTTATCGGTATTGGAGATAGGTATATGTTGGCCCAACACGTACCTAACATATACCTATCATATACCTCTACATCCACCCTATCAGGCAGCTTTAATGGCAACCTTGTAGAATGGCATATTGCCTCGATGGGTTGATTCATATCCCAACTCCTTGAGCGCCATTCCTAAGTGGATTCTCGTACTACGATTCTTTACCAACGAGGGATACTCTTTCTGAATAACCTCCAGCATCTGGTTGCAGTTCATAGCCTTTGCTGCTTCACCCTCAGTAGGTTTTCTGAAGCAAGCTATCACTATTTCAGCCAGATCCTTTTTTTCGGAAAACTCGATGTTCAGTTCTTGAATACGGGCCACCTCCTCGTTGTTGAACCAATAAGGTGCCTTCAGCTCTCTCAGTTCATACAACACCTGAGCATAAAGCTGCTCGTAGTTGATTTCCCCTACATTATCTATATACTGGCCCTGAGGAATCTGAATACAGATATAACGTCTGCTTCCTGTAGCATCCGTCAGCGGATGGGGATTGTTGGTGGTTGCCACAAAGGAGGCAAACCTGAGCCTGTCTTCCTGTGCACAGCCGAAGATAGGACGCCCGTTTACCTTACTTTTGGAGAGAGTTTGCTTCAGAGCAGCATGCTGGCTGGGACGGATAGCATCCAACTCATCCAAGTTCACAAGTAGGTTATTGGTAAGGGCCATTTCCTTGTCGAATTTATTGCTCAGGTTCAGATGATCCAGATAATACTGACGAAGATGCGGTGGAAGCATTCTTCTGAGGAAGGTTGTCTTTCCACAACCCTGATGGCCTATCAGTGTGGGGACACACTCGTTTCCATGAAGCGTATCCATCTGCAGCCAATGGGCAACGGTGGATCTGAGCCAAGTGGATAGGAAGGAGAGTTGCTCCGAGCTGACTCCGGGCAGACGACTGAACAGTTCTGCAACATGGTTCTGTCCGTCCCATGCAGGAAGAGCGTTCAGAAACTCCTCGATGGGATTAAATGCAGGCACCTCCTCAGAGTGGATAAATTCCACAATGTCCGTCTTAGGGTTGCCTTCTGCAATCTCCAAACGTTTGACCCTGATGATGATGCTGTTCAGGGCCTCCTGAGTCAGCGTCCGATAGTCGGATGCCTGACTCCCATCCTTCAGGGTTGCAAACTCAATCTTTCCGTTTAGCACATTTCTGCGGAACAGATAATTCTCACAAAGAAACTCCTCTACTGCGAGCATTCCTTCCAGAGAAGCGTTCATAGCCTCTCCATTGATAAGTAATTGATCTTTCAATGTAAATAAATTTAATTAGGTTAGTAATAAGAAAATGGTCTCGTGTGCTTCTCATTGATGTTATCTCCGAAAAAGTTATGCAAAGGTACAAAAAAAATTGCGATTCTCGAATTTTATGTCCCCAAAAAGCATATATTTTTGCTTTAAGAATTCTAATTGGGGCGAAAACGGGAAGAGTATATGTTAAGGTATATGATAGGTATATGTTAGGTACATGTTGAACCACCATATACCTATCACAAATCCCAATAGCCATCGGCTCTCACCAATCATTGTATAAGGATGTGAGGTCTTTTTGCATATCCTCGTGTTTTGAAAGTAAAACGATAAGCCAGCTGCCAAAGACGAATATCTCGCCTGGCTGGAGTTCAGAAATAAACTCTGGTGTTGTACGTTTCTGTTGCATCGGATGCTTGAATCGCGGAATTATATAACTTGATTTTGGGCAGAAATCAACCTAAATAATTTATTTTCCAGGTTGTTTTTTTCCTGCTAATAGAAGATGGATGACTCTATGCTGTCAATGACAAAGCGACAGAGAAGTGCATGGGAATAAAAACCGATTGATTAAATAAATATTCTCATTATACTGCTTGTTCTTTATGGAAATAGTTGCAAATTTGCAAAATAATAATCGTCATTATTATAATGGCCATTATCATTCTGAGTTATGATGTTCTATGATAGGGAGTCCGAACAGCAGGTGGAAAAATACATCCTTTATTATATCGCGTGCGATTTATTGTTAAACAAACTTAATTCTTTCACTAAATCGCTTGCGATATAAATTATTCATCTTACCTTTGCAACAGAAAAGTCGCGAACGATACAAATATATTAAATATAAGAATAAGGTATGACAAAGATTTATGATTTTAAGGCTCTCACGAGCAAAGGTAAGGAAATAGACTTCAAGGAGTTTGAGGGTAAGGTTCTGCTGATTGTGAACACAGCCAGCAAGTGCGGATTCACGCCCCAGTTCGCAGGACTGGAGGAGTTGAACCAAAAGTACAAGGATAAAGGACTTGTCGTTATAGGCTTCCCCTGCAACCAATTCAAGGAGCAGGATCCTGAGGGCGATGCAAAGATCGAGGAGTTCTGCCAGTTGAACTACGGTGTGACTTTCCAGATTATGAAGAAGGGAGATGTCAATGGCCCCGATGCCCAGCCTATCTTCGAGTATCTGAAGGCTCAGGCTCCCACTGAGGAGTATAAGGGTCTGATTGCAAAAGGTGCCAAAACACTCTTCAAGGCTATCAGCAAAAGCGTTGAGAAGGACAGTGACATCAAATGGAACTTCACCAAGTTCCTTATCTCGAAGGATGGTGAGACTATCAAGCGGTACGCTCCTACCACAGAGCCCAAGGACTTCGAGAAGGACGTTGAGGAATTCCTGAAGTAAGATGGAAGATGTATGATGGAAGATGTATGATGGAAGATGTATGATGGAAGATGTATGATGGAAGATGTATGATGGAAGATGTATGATGGAAGATGTATGATGGAAGATGTAAGAGTTATGCATACTGAATTATTATTGGATAATCAGATCTGTTTTCGTCTTTATACGGCTACACGATTGGTTACACAGGCCTACACACCAATGCTGACGGAACTGGGTATTACTTATCCTCAGTATCTGGTGCTGATGGTACTTTGGGAACATGACAACCAACCTGTGAACGACATTGCCCATCGTTTAGTACTGGAGACAAACACCGTTACACCCCTACTCCAGCGTATGGAAAAACTGGGACTTGTAACTCGGAAAAAAGGCGAAAAGGATAAGCGTATGCAGATTGTCAGCCTGACTAAGGAGGGTAAGAAACTGGAAGAACGGGCCTACAAACTGATACCTGCCGGTATGGGAGAACGCCTCTCTGCATGCTCCCTGAAACTGGAGGATTATCAGCGACTGGCACAAGAATTAGATTCTATTATTAATACATTAAAAAAATAAAGAAATTATGGCACATCAATGTGAAAACTGCAAATTTCGTGCACACTACGACAAAAAGCCAAACTCCCTGCTGGGACGTTTCTGGCGCTGGCATATAAACTTCTGTCCGGGTTGGAAGGCTTATTTCACCTCCCTCCCTGCAGATCAGCAACAGGCTATGCGTGAGAAATACCAATTCACAAAATACCAGAAGTAAAAAACGTTCTTAAATTAACCATTATGAAGAGACTGACGACCATCTGCCTGCTGGCAGTTGCAAGCGTGCTGAGTGTTTCGGCACAAAACATTTATGACATCAAGGTAAAAGACGATGCAGGAAAAGATGTATCGCTCTCCGACTACAAGGGTAAGGTGCTGCTTATCGTAAACACCGCGACCCGTTGCGGCTTCACCCCCCAATACAAGGAACTGGAGGCACTCTATGAGAAGTACCGTGCCGAGGGACTGGAGATTCTCGACTTCCCCTGTAACCAATTCGGTCAGCAGGCTCCCGGCTCCATCGAGGAGATTCACCTGTTCTGCACAGCCAACTTTGCCATTCAGTTCCCACAATTCGACAAGATTGACGTTAACGGTGCCAATGAGTCGCCACTCTTTACCTATCTGAAAGCACGGAAAGGATTCTCAGGTTTCGACACAAACGACCAGAGGGGAAAGATGATGGACGGAATGCTGCGTAAGCAGGATGCTGAATACGACAAGAAGTCTGATATCAAATGGAACTTCACCAAGTTCCTCGTTTCGCGTGACGGCAGAGTTGTGAAACGCTACGAACCGACAGAGAAGATAAGCGACATTGAAGCCGACATCTGCACGGAACTCAACCCTGTACTCAGCACTATCATGTCACGTCGTTCCGTTCGTAAGTACATAGACAAGCCCGTGGAACATGAGAAACTGGAGACCGTAGCACTGGCTGGCATTAACGCCCCAAGTGCAAGAAACTGGCAGAACTGGGCTGTACGAATAATTGAAGACCAGAAACTGATGGCAGATGTGAAGGATATGTGCCGCAACGCGCCTAACCTCATCTGCGTCTGTGCTCCGGCTGACGGGAAATTCGACCTCGATGCTGGTCTGCTGGGTGAAAATATGATGCTGGCAGCACAGTCTTTGGGACTTGGCACCTGTATTCAGACGGGGCCTGTAAGTTTCCTCACAACCGACGAGAAAGCCAAAGCCTTCCGCAACAGCCTTGATATCCCCGACGGCTACAAGCTCCTATTTATAATCGCCATCGGTTACCCCGACGAACAGCCGGATGCCAGACCCCGCGACGCATCGAAGGTAATATTCATCAAATAAAATCATCACACAACAATGAGTACAATAACAAAAGACATTTATCTGGCAGGAGGGTGTTTCTGGGGAACGGAACACTACTTCAAGCAGATAGAGGGTGTATTGGAAACTGAAGTGGGTTTTGCCAACGGACATACAGAGAATCCTACCTACAAGGAAGTATATACCGACGAGACAGGCTATGCCGAGACTGTTCACGTCAGGTACAATCCTGATGTGGTAAGTCTGGAGTTTCTGTTAGAGATGTTCTTCAAGGCCATCGACCCGACAAGTCTCAACAAACAAGGACACGACGAGGGTACACGCTACCGTACTGGTATCTACTATACAGAACCGGGGGATTTACCCGTCATCGAAAAAATGTTTGCCGAAGAGCAGGAAAAATATCAGCAGCCTTTGGCAGTGGAGAAGCAGCCCTTAAAGAACTTTTATACAGCCGAAGAGTATCATCAGGACTACCTCGACAAGACTCCCGACGGCTACTGCCATCTGCCTCTGTCGCTGTTTGAGTTTGCCAGACAGACACGCCGGATTTCTCAAATGGAGCAACGGCTGAACCGCGTATCTTCCATCATGAAGCAGCATCCTGCTACACTCGACAAATCTTTACAGGACGACATTGCCGCACTCGAAAAATATTTTGGTAGCGACGAATGGCGGAAAGACTTAGCCGACGATGAGGCAGGACGATTGCCTAAGGGACTTAAACGAGGTGTACTTTCCGAAGACGGAATCTGGAACCTACTCTCGGATTATCGCGAGCTAAACAAGGATATTAAATGAAAAAAATTATAAACCCGTGGCGCAACCATGCTGGATATAACTGTTTCGGTTGCTGTCCAGACAATCCCATTGGGCTTCACATGGAGTTCTACGAGGATGGAGACTATATCGTAAGTACCTGGCATCCGGGTCAGAACTATCAGGGCTGGTTAGATACCATGCATGGCGGCATACTCAGTACGCTTATAGATGAAGTGTGCGGATGGGTTGTCACCCGCAAATTACAGACCAGCGGCTATACCGTTCAGCTGAACGTTAAGTTCCGCAAAGCAGTTTCGACTACCGAGCCGGAACTGACCATAAGGGCAAAGGTGTCAAAACACAGGGCAGACGCTCAATAGTTTTGACATTGCTTTTTGATGCCTAGGACAATGTCCCTGGTTTCCTCGTTCCATCCACAGAATTTCCTCTTGCTTGCAATGCCAACCTTCTTGTCCCATGATTTCAGCATCATCAGCGCCA